>JBJEGU010000021.1:0-71298 GCA_051875415.1 Marinilabiliaceae bacterium | reverse complement strand
CCATGCTCTCCTCGCGGACGCAGAGGGAGACTGTGACGGTGCCCGACGGCGTGGAGGTCATCGGACCAAAAGCTTTTGAGGGGAACAAGAAGCTCGTCAAGGTGAAGCTCCCTAAGAGCTTGCGGGTCATCGGCACCAGTGCTTTCCGCCGTTGCCCTAACCTCACGTCGGTGGCTATTCCCGCCGGTGTCGATACCATTGGCAACAATGCCTTCGCCGAGTGCGCGTCTTTGCGCTCTGTGACGTTCCCCGACTCTCTCTCGGTCATCGGCGGCTATGCGTTCTACAACTGTTCAAGCCTCCGCAAGGTTTCGCTCCCTGCCAATCTGAAGAATATCGGCAGTTATGCGTTCAACGGCTGCTCGGGCATTGAACGCGTCGAGTTCCCTGAAGACCTTGAGTGGATTGCGAGCTACTCTTTCGCAGGGTGCACCTCGCTAAAGTCCGTCGCTTTCAATGAGCGGCTCGACTCTATTGGCAAATTCGCGTTCAAGGGTTGCGTCTCGCTCCTTTCTGCCGATTTGCCCGTGAACCTCAAGAAGATCTGTGACGGGGTTTTTGAGGAGTGCCATAGCCTCGAGTCCGCAACACTCGGCGAGCAGATAAAAGAGTTGCCCTATGCGCTGTTCAACAACTGCTACCATTTGCAGCACCTCGTCATTCTTTATGCCGGCGTGCCTAAGTTGGCGTTCCGCTCCCTCAACGAACCCCATTGCAAGCAAACCACAATCCACGTCGATGCCGACCAGCTGGCCAACTTCAAGAAGGACATCCGTTGGGGAAAATTTGAGAATTACGAGACTTTCGTCTATTCCGATGAGGGCAAGTCCGAGGACGTGAAGCCCGACGATTCGCAAGAGAATGAAGAAGAGTAATAGCTGTGCTTTTCGGAGACTGCTGTCTGGATTGTGGGTGGTTGTGCGGCTTTCACTCCTGACGCTCGGCCTCATACTACTCGGCCTTTTCCTGCAGGTGGTAGTCTATAAGTATCAGCCAGTCACCGATACTCCGTTCATGGAGACCCTTGCCAAGAAGAACAATGTGGAGGTGAGTCAAAAGTGGGTCCCGCTCGACAAGATATCAAAGTCGCTTCCCTTGGCCGTCGTCTCGTCGGAGGACAATCTATTCACCAGGCACCACGGCTTCAGCCTCACGGCCATCGAGGCGGCTATGAGCAATAACGCCAAAGGCAAACGGATCCATGGCGCAAGCACCATAAGCCAGCAGACAGCCAAAAACGTGTTCCTGTGGAACGACCGTTCGTGGGTGCGCAAAGGCTTCGAGGCCGTCGTGACGGTTATGATTGAGGCAGTGTGGGGCAAGCGGCGCATAATGGAGGTTTACCTCAATGTCGTTGAGTTCGGCCCTGGAGTCTATGGCGCAGAGGCCGCCTCGCGAAAGTATTTTCACCATTCGGCCCGAGGCATCACGCCAAATGAGGCCGCGCTGATGGCCGCCGTCATGCCGAACCCCGTCCGTCTGAAAATCGCCGCCCCGTCAGCCTATGTGTGCCGCCGCCAAGCGAAAATAGCGTCGCTGATGCGCAAAATCGGGGCTGTCCGGTTCGATTGATTGCCGTCACATTATGAAGGCGTTCCGTGTCTTCTGAGTGTTGTGACGTTTTACGGCCACCAGGCGGTCATATGTGTCGCCAGGCCTGCGAACGTATACCGCTATGTAATAGTCGTTTTCGGTCTCCCCGTAGCATCCCTCGGTGTCGGTCATCTGAGGAGCATAGGTGGCGAGCCTTTTCCCTCTGGCGACATACAGATAGTTGTCGAGTCCTTGCTTCACGAGGTGCTGCCCCTTGAAAGTTATGTCTGTGGCGTCTGGCTGTAGCCTGTTCGCCGCCGATGGACACCAGCCTGTGGCGTCTCCTATCACGTAAACCTCGTCTTTGTCGAGAAGTGTGGGGTCTTCGGGCGCGAATGTGAAGTGGACCATCACGTAGTCCGCCACTTCGTCGGCTTCGCCATCCCGCCGGTCGCGAGTCTCGGTCCACCCGCCGCCGTTAAAGTCCTCACGGAAAGTGTAGCCCTTGGCGGGAGAGTCCGTGGCCAACGTGAAGTGGTATAAGTGTGGGATGTACTCAACTTGCGAGTCCGACAGTCCCGGCAGTCGCACGCTCCGGGTGTCCATCCAGCGCCATTCGCGGCCGCCGCAGAAGCGGAACTCACGAAGCCCTTGGTACACAATCTCGTCTGGCCTTACAAAGGTAGGTCCTGAGGCAAGCCGCATGTCGTCAGTCCTTTTGTTCTGCCATGCGTAGACCATCATCTGCGTCTCTGGCGACGA
Organism: Marinilabiliaceae bacterium; assembly: GCA_051875415.1. Classification (GTDB taxonomy): domain Bacteria; phylum Bacteroidota; class Bacteroidia; order Bacteroidales; family Marinilabiliaceae; genus W3P20-009. The sequence continues at coordinate 69,003 of JBJEGU010000021.1, read as the reverse complement.
TATCCCGTGCCTCGGCCACCTGACGCTCAGTTCAAGCGCCTGCTCACTCTTCTCCCGCTCCACGCGGCTCATGATGCCGCACTCCTCTTCCGACATCCATATCGGCTCGCGCACAAGCAGCGCGTCGTCATCGGCGCGCCTGACCTCGACAGTGTAGTTGCCCGAGACCCGGAGTGGCGAGGTGTCGATCGTCATCTCGTAGTGGGTGAACGCGGTGGTCGTGTTGAACGAGAGCGACGTGTTTTCCGCCCCATACTCCTTGTTGAGGCCATCCACGAACTCCATCTCCATAAGGTCGCTCGGCTGCCAGTCCGCATTGAAATGCGCAAAGCTGTAGTAGAGGCTTTCTGTTCCGCCGCCTATCATGTCGAACGACAGGGAGAGTGTCTCGCCCGAGCCGATGGCGCAAATGACGCATCCGGGCACTGTCGTCTCACGCCTGTCCTGAGCCACCGCGTGGCGCAGCTCCACTGTGGCTACGCCCGACGCCCTATAGCTCAATTCGCCGGCCGGCGCGCTGACGGCTTTTGACGGGATTGTCAAGGCCGCCAGGCTTACCGCCCAATTAAAGAAATTTTTCTTTAAATATTCGGTTTTCATTGCAATTATCGTTTTCTTTGCAAGGTGAACAAACCACCTCTGGCAGGGGGCGTTCGAACCTTGCGCGCAATGCCGGAGTCTCTATGAAAGCCAAAGAAACGATGCGCGTCGCAAATGTAAGAACTATGCCCGTGGGATGCAACTGCCTCGCGGTACTGCCCACGGCTTGTGGTTGTGACGATTTTGGTCGAGAAGATATAGTGGGCCGTCACCGTGGCTTATATGCCTCGGTGACGGCTCGCCCCGTTTTTTGTAACCGTAAAAACAAACATTCATCTCTTTAAAATGTCTGACGTAATAAAACTGAGGAACGGCCTCGACATACGCCTGAAGGGTAAAGCCGAAACGGTGTATGGACAGGCGGCGGAGCCCGAGCTTTACGCCATCAAGCCTACCGACTTCTGGGGCCTCAAGCCCAAGATGGCGGTCAAGGAGGGCGACAAGGTTCAGGCCGGGGATGTGCTTTTCTTCGATAAGCAGCGTCCCGAAATCAAATTCGTCTCACCAGTCTCTGGCGAGCTCTCGGCTGTCGTCCGCGGCGAGAGGCGTGCCATTCAGGCCGTCGTAGTCAAGGCAAGCGCTGCCCCTGCCCCCGTTGAGGTGGGCAAGCTCGATGTCAACTCCGCCTCGCGTGAGCAGGTTATCGAGAAGCTGCTCGCCACCGGCGCATGGACATATTTCCGCCAGCGACCCTATAATATCGTGGCAAACCCGCAGGCCAGCCACAAGGCCATTTTCATCTCGACTTTCGATACCGCGCCCCTCGCTCCCGATTACGACCACATCATCCGTGGCAATGAGGATGCATTCCAGGCCGGCGTCTCAGTCCTCGCAAAGATTGCGCCCGTCTTCGTCGGCACTTCCGCCAAAGGCGCCTCCAAGGCGTTCACCGGTGTTAAGAACGCCACTGTCACCTCTTTCGAGGGCAAGCATCCAGCAGGATGCGTAGGCGTTCAGATTAACCACGTGGCGCCCATCAATGCCGGCGAGACCGTCCTCACCATCCAGCCGCAGGAGGTTGTCGCCATCGGCAAGATTTTCGCCGAGGGCAAGATCGACTTCTCCCGCGTCATTGTGCTCGACGGCTCCGAGGTGAAGAAGCCCGCCTACTACCGCACCACGCTCGGCGCGCAGCTCAAGAACATCCTCGATGGCAACATTAACGAGAACGACACCCGCATCGTCTCGGGCAACGTCCTCACCGGCACTAAGGTCGAGAAGGATGGCTTCCTCGGCTACTACGACAGCCAGGTGACGGTCATCCCCGAAGGCGACAAGCCCGAGTTCTTCGGCTGGATCACCCCGAGCTTCAACAAGTTCTCCGCAAGCCGCACTCTTTTCTCTTGGCTCTCGCCCAAGAAGGAGTATACGCTCGACACCAACACCCACGGTGAGCCAAGGGCCATCGTCGTGAGTGGTGAAATGGAGGCCGTCCTGCCTATGGACATCTACCCCGAGCACCTCATCAAGGCCATCCTTGCCAAGGACATCGACAAGATGATCGACCTCGGCATCTACGAGGTCGTTGAGGAGGACATGGCCCTCTGCGAGTTCGTCTCGACATCCAAGCTCCCCGTACAGAAGATTCTCCGCAACGGCCTCGCGCTGATGATGGAGGAGGTAGGGTAGGGCTCCCGCCATTTAAGTTTGCAACTGTAAACACATATGCCCGGCTCCGCCCGCGGCCATTAACTTATTTGTATTTTGAAAGCGTTACGTAATTATCTGGATAACGTCAAGCCCAACTTCGAGAAGGGTGGCAAATACGAGAAGTTCCATTCGACCTTCGAGGCCTTTGAGAGTTTCTTGTTCGCTCCTGCCACCACCAATCAGGGCGGCGTTCACGTGCGCGACGGCGTAGACCTCAAGAGGGTCATCTCTATGGTCATCCTCGCGCTCATCCCGGCCACCATCTTCGGCATCTGGAATTCTGGCTACCAGTATTTCCACCTGCTCGGTCAGGAGGCTTCCACTCTCGATTGCTTCCTCCACGGCCTCTACATCTTCCTGCCCATGGTCATCGTCTCCTACGTCGTCGGCCTCGGCATTGAGTTCGCCACTGCGCAGATTCGCGGCGAGCAGGTCAACGAGGGCTTCCTCGCCACCGGCCTGCTTATCCCGCTCGTCCTCCCCGCTGGCGTGCCCCTCTGGATGGTGGCTGTCGCTACGGCCTTCTCCGTCATCTTCGCCAAGGAGGTCTTCGGCGGCACGGGCATGAACATCTGGAACCCTGCGCTCATAGCCCGCGCGTTCCTCTTCTTCGCCTATCCTTCCAAGATGTCCGGCGACTCAGTGTGGTACTATGGCGACGGCATCGATGGCATGACTGGCGCAACGGCTCTCGCTAAGGCTCAGGCTGGCGACTACGTCAGCACCCTCGACGCCTTCATCGGGACCATCCCCGGCTCCATCGGTGAGACCTCCGCACTCTGCATCCTCATCGGCGGCCTCTTCCTTCTCTTCACGGGTGTCGCAAGCTGGAAGACCATGATTTCCGTCTTCGTCGGTGGCGCAGTCACGGCGTTCCTCTTCAACCAGTTCGGCCCCGCCACTGGCATCGCCCAGCTGCCCTGGTATGACCACCTGTTCTACGGCGGCTTCTGCTTCGGCGCAGTCTTCATGGCTACCGACCCTGTAACTTCTTGCCGTACAGAGTGCGGTAAGTATATCTACGGCCTGCTCATCGGCTTCATGGCCATCGTCATCCGTGTCCTCAACCCGGGCTACCCCGAGGGCATGATGCTCGCCATCCTGCTTATGAACACCTTGGCTCCGCTCATCGACTACATCATCGTCGATCGCAACATCAGCCGCCGTAAGAAACGTGCAATTGTCTCTAAATAACTAACGACGAAAATGGCAAACGAACAAAAGAAAGGCTTGTCTACCAACAGCAACGCCTATACGCTGATCTACGCGGCGGTCCTCGTCGTCATCGTCGCTTTCCTCCTCTCGGCAGTCTCCTCTGCCCTCAACGACAAGAAGGAGGCTAACAAGAAGGTTGATCAGAAATCGCAGATTCTCGCTGCTATCAATGTCAGCAGCGACGATGTCGAGGCTGCTTTCAGCCAGTATGTTAAGAGCGACGCCCTTATCGACGCCAATGGCGCTGTCCTTAGCCAAGAGGGCGGCTTCAAGTCCGACTTCGATAAGGATGCCTCGAAAGGTCTGCCTCTCTACATCTGCGAGAAGGACGGTGAAACCAAGTACATCATCCCGATGAGCGGTAAGGGCCTTTGGGGCGGCATCTCCGGCTACATCGGCCTCAAGAGCGATAAGAACACCATCGACGGCATATTCTTCACTCACGAGAGCGAGACTCCAGGTCTCGGTGCTGAGATTACTGCCGACTACTTCACCAAGCAGTTCATTGGCAAGCACATCAAGAATGCCGCCGGCGAGATTGTCTCTGTGGCTGTATTGAAGAAAGGCAACACTGCCGAGGGCAAGGAGCAGGTCGACGCTGTCACAGGCGCGACTCTCACCTCCAACGGTGTAAACGATATGCTCGCTGTCGCCCTCGAGAAATATAAGAACTACCTTAAATAACATAGGAGGACAAACAAATGAAAAAGCAGGATAAAGAGGCTTTCATTCACCCGTTAGCCCTCAACAACCCCGTCACCGTCCAGGTGCTCGGCATCTGCTCGGCTCTCGCCGTCACGGCGCAGCTTAAGCCGGCTATCGTGATGGGCATCGCGGTGACTGTCATCGTGGCTTTCGCCAATGTGATTATCTCACTTATGCGCAATACCATCCCTATGCGCATCCGTATCATCGTTCAGCTCGTTGTCGTGGCTGCGCTTGTGACCATTGTCAACATGATCCTTCAGGCTTTCGCCTATGACGTGTCCAAGGCCCTCTCGGTCTACGTCGGACTTATCATCACGAACTGTATCCTGATGGGTCGCCTCGAGGCTTTCGCCATGACCAACAAGCCCTGGCCCTCTTTCCTCGACGGCCTCGGCAACGGTCTCGGTTATGCTAAGATTCTCGTCATCGTGGCGTTTTTCCGCGAGCTCCTCGGCTCCGGCACGCTCTTCGGTTTCAACATCCTCAACTACGATTGCATCAAGGCCATTGGCTATCAGAACAATGGTATGATGATTATGCCGGCCATGGCGCTCATCGTCATCGCGTGCATCATCTGGTGGGAGAGGGCGCACAACAAGGATCTTCAGGAAAAATAGTCCCTATTCACCGACTTGCGGACTGATGGCGGCCTCGTGCCGCCCTGCCCAAGTCCAAATGTGTAGATAATGGAAAATCTTATAAGCTTGTTCGTCCGCTCCATCTTCGTGGACAACATGATCTTTGCGACCTTCCTCGGCATGTGCTCCTATCTTGCCGTCTCGAAGAACGTGAAGACAGCCCTCGGTCTCGGTGTCGCAGTCACGTTCGTGCTCGTCGTCACCCTCCCGATCAACTACCTGCTTCAGACGAAGGTCCTCTCTGACGATTCTTTCCTCGGCGTCGACCTCACTTTCCTCAGTTTCATCCTCTTCATTGCCGTCATTGCCGGTATCGTGCAGCTCGTCGAGATGGTCATCGAGAAGTTCAGTCCGTCGCTCTACAATCAGCTCGGCATCTTCTTGCCCCTCATTGCCGTCAACTGCGCCATCATGGGAGGCTCGCTCTTCATGCAGCAGCGCATCGGCCTCCCCGCGACCGATCCTAAGGCTATCACTGGCATCGGCTCTGCCGTCGTCTACGCCCTTGGCTCCGGCCTTGGCTGGCTCGTCGCCATTGTCAGCTTCGCCGCAATTCGTGAGAAGATGGCATACAGCAATGTGCCTGCCGCGCTCAAGGGTCTCGGCATCGCCTTCATCACGGTGGGTCTTATGGCCATGTCTTTCATGTGCTTCTCCGGCCTCGAAATCTAATTCACGGCAAATCAGGTAAAACAATATGGATACAACAACACTTATATTGTCGAGCATCGCGGTGTTCCTCGTGATCATCATGCTGCTCGTCGTCATTCTGCTGGTGGCCAAGCGTTTCCTTGTCTCTTCGGGCAACGTCAACATCACCATCAATGACAAGACTACGCTCAACGTGGAGTCGGGCAGCTCCCTGCTCTCTACTCTCACATCCAACGGCGTCTTCCTCCCCTCTGCCTGCGGTGGCAAGGGTTCTTGCGGTCAGTGCAAGTGTCAGGTCCTTGAGGGTGGCGGTGAGATTCTTCCCTCAGAGAAAGGTCACTTCAGCCGTAAGCAGCAGCTCGACCACTGGCGTCTCGGTTGCCAGGTCAAGGTGAAGGGCGACCTCAGGATTAAGGTTCCAGAGTCCGTCCTTGGCGTCAAGGAGTACGAGTGCACCGTCATCTCGAACAAGAACGTCGCCACATTCATCAAGGAGTTCAAGGTCCAGCTGCCCGAGGGCGCGCATATGGACTTCCTCCCTGGCTCTTACTCTCAGATCCGAATCCCGAAGTTCGACGCCATTCGCTACGCTGACTTCGATAAGGAGCTTATCGGCAAGGAGTATCTCCCCTCTTGGGAGCGTTTCAAGATGTTCGACCTCGTCTGCAAGAACCCCGATGACACCATCAGGGCTTACTCTATGGCCAACTACCCTGCAGAGGGCAACGTCTTCATGCTTACCGTCCGTATCGCAACCCCGCCTTTCAAGCCCGATCGCAGCGGCTTTATGGAGGTCAACCCAGGCATCGCGTCGTCCTACATCTTCTCGCTCAAGCCGGGTGACAAGGTTATTATGAGTGGCCCTTATGGCGACTTCCACCCGCACTTCGACAGCAAGAAGGAGATGATTTGGGTCGGCGGCGGCGCCGGCATGGCTCCGCTCCGTGCGCAGATTATGCATATGACCAAGACTCTCCATACCACTGACCGCGAGATGCACTACTTCTATGGTGCGCGTGCGCTCAATGAGGTCTTCTATCTTGAGGACTTTATGGAAATTGAGAAGGAGTATCCCAACTTCCACTTCCACCTTGCGCTCGACCGTCCCGATCCCGCTGCCGATGCAGCCGGTGTCAAGTACACCCCGGGCTTCGTCCACAATGTCATGTATGAGACCTACCTCAAGGATCATGAGGCTCCTGAGGATATCGAGTACTATATGTGTGGCCCTGGCCCGATGTCCAAGGCCGTCGTCAATATGCTTGAGAACCTCGGCGTTGAGGATTCCAGCATTATGTATGATAATTTCGGTGGCTAAAGCAGCTTGCTAAAGTATCTGATAAGCCCCGCTTGCTTTTTGCAGGCGGGGCTTTATTATTCTTCTCGATTCACAGAGAACTCCCCCGCTGCTATTCCTCTTTGTCAAATTAGTCTCTCCCATTACTCTATCTTCCAATCTGCTTCTGCAATTATGATGTGATTATCTTGCCCCAATGCATCTCCCTTGTAGCCCCTTTGTTGTATATTCGCTAAGTGATTAACCGTATACTTCTGCGTCCTGCGGCTGTCCTCATATGAGGCTTCGGAGCAATGGGGCGCGCCTTATATCTCATCCCGATATGCCAACATCTCAAAGCAGTAATGTCAAGCTTCTGACCATAAGCTTAATCGTTGTGGCAATCCTTGCTTTTTTACTCGGAAAACATACCTCTGCTGATGCCCCAAAACCGCCCCTTAAAATAATCGATGTCACGATACTGCAAAGCAGGCTCGAAAAGATAAGCGAGCTCGCTACCGTCCAATATAACTACACTGACGTCTCCTCCCACACGAAGTCCGAGAAGATTCACGGCTTCAAGATACCCTTCTCTACAAGTTCCATCCTTCTTCGCTACGATGGCGTGATAAAGGCTGGCATCGACCTCCATAGCGCACGTGTCGACGTCGCTGACACGGTCGTTACTTTCTTTCTCCCTCGCCCCAAAATCCTCTCTCATAGTGTAGACCCGTCGAGCATCAAGATCCTCAACCAGAATAATGGCCTCTTCTCTTCAATCAAGATTGCCGACTTCCAATCATTTTGCGCTGCCCATCAGGATAGTATTGAGAAAGTGGCCATCTCTGCCGGACTTCTTGACCAGGCGCAGGATGACGCTTCTGACGCTCTTGAGCTTGTTGCAGCTCCTTTGAGGGATATGGGCTACCACGTCGTAGTGCGTTTTGAGGGCGATGCGCAAAAAAATACTGGCGATGCTCGCAAACATCGCCAGTCAAAAATATCGGTCGACAAGCATTAGCAAGGGAAAGCAGCCGTCTTCCGAGGGTAGGGGCAGCGCTCATTCAAGCTTTGCGCCAGTACTTTCTCTCTCTTTGACCTCGGGCTTTAGTGTCTTCACGATGCTCTTGTTGACGACGAGTCCGCTCTCTATCTGGTCTATGAGCAGATTCATCGCGACTCGCCCCATCTCGTAACCGTTCTGCTTCACGCTCGTGAGGCTCGGCTCAACAATCGCGGCTATCGGGTCGTCGCCAAAGCCGACAACCTCAACGTCTTCTGGAATCCTGCGCCCAGCTTTGCGCAAAGCCTTCATGGCCACGACTGTCGTGTCGTCGTTTATTGCGAAAAGGCCATCTATCTCGCCCGCTATATTGTTCAGGCGTTCAATGTTCGTCTGCAGCTTTTCCGGAGTGTCGGCATCTATGACAAGGCGGCTGTCGAACTCTATGCCGCTGTCACGCAGGGCGGCTTCATAGCCCAGCCGCCTGTTGTCGGACACCATAAGGCCCGAGTCTCCGCAAAGCAGGGCTATCCTCTTGCGCCCGTGACCAGTCATCAGTCTCACTGCCTCGTATGCCCCATTATGGTCGTCCGTCGTGACCCTGCTGACATCGACTCCGTCGAGGACTCTGTCATACATTACGAGTGGCATCCCGTTATCCACGACCTCGTTGATGAATGTGTTGTCCGTCGTCGACTTGCTCACGCTGAGCAGTATGCCATCCACGCGGCTGTCGACAAGGCTCTGTATTGATGCCTTCTCACGGTCGGCCCGCTCGCTGCTTTGGCATATCATGGTAGTGTAGCCGCGGCTAAAAGCCGTCTCGTCCATTCCGCTCAGGACGGATGAGAAGAAATGGTGCGTCATCTCTGGCACAACCACGCCAATGATGTTCGTCTTCGCCTTGCGCAGGCTGAGAGCCAGAGTGTTCGGCCTGTAGTTCACGCTTTCGGCAACCCTTCTTACTGCAGCCTTGGTCTCCTCGCTTATGTCCGGATGGTTCTTGAGCGCACGGCTTACCGTGCTTGCCGAGATGTTCAATATCTTGGCAATGTCCTTAATTGTCATCTGGTGCAATTTCATAGGTTGCTGCTTGAAAGTTTATGGGGGTTGAGGGGCATATCAGTACAAAGATACGCAAAATTATGTCAATGTTTATTTGCCATGAGAGCGTGTTCGTTATAGTTCGTTTAGGTGTAGCCGAATAGTTCTGTGAGCCTGAATGAGTCGTAATTATGCGTCTTTCCCGCCGTCCTCTCCGTTGCGGCTTATCAAAAATCCCCGCCTGCGAACTGACGCAGGCGGGGACGGGTGTTAAGTGTTTCCCTTATTCCGTATTGTTAAGCCTTGCGGTAGTCCGTAAGGCTCTCCTCTTGGAATTTGCGGATGAAGGTCATGTGCTTCTCAACCTCAGCCTCCGCATAGCGGATGAAGTTACGTGCTGAGACGCCGAACATCTCTGGCTCCTCCGATGCGTCGTGGAGGATGAGGTAGCCCATGACGGTGTAGGCTGTCATCTCGTAGAGGCGACGTGCCACAAGGTCGTGGAATTCCTGATTCTTAGCTTCGTTGACCTGATTCACGGCCATCTGGGTCTTGTCGGCCATGTCCTTGAGCTTGTTCTTGAATGTGTCAAGCTCCGGAGCCACGGGAATCTGGTCGTACTCTGCGATCTTGGCTGCGTATGCGCCACTCGTCACGTAGCGGATTGCCGCTACGGTCTGGAGCTGCGTGGTGCCCTCGTAGATGCTCGTGATGCGCGCGTCGCGATAGATGCGCTCACACTTGTACTCCTTCATGAAGCCCGAGCCGCCATGGATCTGGATGCAGTCGTATGTGTTCTGGTTGGCGAACTCACTGCCCATGCCCTTGGCGAGCGGGGTGAACGCGTCGGCCAGCTTGGCGTACTTCTTCTGCTCCTGACGTTCCTCGGGGGTGAGCTTGCGCTCTTTGCTGATGTCGTCGAGAGCCTTGTAGATGTCTACGAAACGAGCCGTCTCGTAGAGGAGTGCGCGGCTTGCGTCGAGCTTTGCCTTGATGGTGGAGAGCATGTCGGCGACAGCGGGGAACTCGATAATCGCCTTGCCGAACTGCTTACGGTCGCGTGCGTATGCGAGAGCCTCGTTGTACGCCGCCTGGCTGATGCCGACGCCCTGAGCCGCGATGCCGAGGCGTGCGCCGTTCATAAGGGCCATGACGTACTTGATGAGGCCAAGCTTGCGGTCGCCGCAGAGCTCGGCGTGCGCATTCTTATATACGAGCTCGCAAGTGGGCGAACCCTTGATGCCCATCTTGTTCTCGATGCGGCGAACGTCCACACCGCCTTGGCGCTTGTCATAGATGAACATTGAGAGGCCGCGGCCGTCTTTCGTGCCCTCCTCAGAGCGTGCGAGGACGAGGTGGATGTCGGCATCGCCATTAGTTATGAATCGCTTGACTCCATTGAGAAGCCAGCAACCGTCGGCCTCGCTGTAGGTGGCCTTGAGCATCACGCTCTGGAGGTCGGAGCCTGCGTCAGGCTCTGTGAGGTCCATCGACATTGTCTCTCCAGCGCAAACCCTGGTGAGGAAACGCTGCTTCTGGTCCTCGTTGCCGAACTCGTAGAGGGTCTCGGCGCAGTCCTGGAGTCCCCAGAGGTTCTCGAAGCCGGCGTCGGCGCTGCTGACCATGTCGGCAGCCATGATGTAGGGGACGATGGGGAAGTTGAGGCCACCGAAGCGGCGGGGCATTGCCATGCCCATGAGGCCGGCTTTGCGCGTGGCGTCGAGGTTGACCGATGTGCCGGGTGCGTAGGTCACGCGTCCGTTCTCGCACTTGGGTCCGTCGTGGTCGACGCCCTCGGCGTTGGGACCTATTATCTCGCCGCAAATCTCGCCGACGATGTCGAGGACGCGGTCGTAGTTATCCATTGCGTCCTCCAGGTTCTGGGGGGCGTAGTCGAACTTGTCCTTGTCGGCGTAGTCGCGCTCCTTGAGCTCGACGATGCGCTTCATAAGGGGGTGCCTGAGGTGGTATCTGAGCTCAGGCGTCTCGGTATAGTAATTGGCCATTGGTCTGCTTTTTCAGGCGCAATCCGCACTTTGGGTGTCGGAGTCTGCGCATGTTAAAACTTTTCACTCTGGTAGTGCCGCCGCCCAGGCGGGCGAGTCGTCCGGCACGTCGCATTCGCTACTTGCTGTTCTTCTTGTAATACTTGATCATCTTGGGGACGACCTCCTCGACGGTGCCGGTGATGACGTAGTCGGCAATCTTGTTGATGGGGGCCTCGGGGTCGGAGTTAATGGAGATGATCATCGAGCTGTCCTGCATGCCGGCAATGTGCTGAATCTGGCCGGAGATGCCGCAGGCTATGTAGAGCTTCGGACGAACGGTGACGCCAGTCTGGCCAATCTGCCTGTCGTGGTCGACCCATCCGGCGTCGACGGCTGCGCGGCTTGCGCCAACCTCGGCGTGAATCTCCTTGGCGAGCTCGAAGAGCTTGTCGAAGCCCTCTTTGCTGCCTACGCCATAGCCGCCGGCGACGACGATTGGCGCGCCCTTGAGGTTGTTCTTAGCTGCCTCGACATGGCGGTCGATGACCTTTACTATGTAGTCGGTCGTGGGCACGTACTTCGCGACATCGTGGCGGACCACCTCTCCTTTATAGTTCGGGTCGAGAATCTCCTTCTTCATGACGCCGTCGCGGACGGTGGCCATCTGAGGGCGATGCTCAGGGTTGACAATGGTAGCTATGATGGAGCCGCCGAAGGCCGGGCGGATCTGGTAGAGCTGGTTCTCGTAGTGCTTGTCCACCATCTGGCCGTTCTCCTTCACCTTCATGTCGAAGCTGCCAATCTCAAGCTGAGTGCAGTCGGCGGTCAGGCCGGAATGGAGCGCGGACGATACGCGAGGGCCGAGGTCGCGGCCGATGACGGTCGCGCCCATGAGGCAAATCTGGGGTTTCTCCTCCTTGAAGAGGTTGACGACTGCCGACGTGTGGGGCAGTGAGGTGTAGGGGAAGAGGCCCTCGGCGTCGAAAATGTGAACCTTGTCGACACCGAACGGGAGTACTTGCTTCTCCACGCCGTCAAGATTGTGGCCTATGCAGAGGCACTCGAGGGCTACGCCCAGCTCGTTGGCGAGCTTGCGACCCTTGGTGAGGAGCTCGAGGCTGACGTCGGCCACTTTTGCGCCTTCGAGTTCGCAGTATACGAATACGTTATTCATTTCAATGGCTATAAAAAGCTGTGTGTGCGGGCTTGGCAGATGCCCTGTGGGGGCTGCGCCTGGCCCAGTTTCTTATGTCTTGTTGATTGGAGGCGTCGGCCTATCCGATGGTGTTGCTGCCAATCAGCTCGGCCATGAGGCTGTCGATATCCTCGTCGCTGGCTGTGAACGTCTTGCTCTCCTTGGCCGTGAAGACGATGCTCTTGACGGCCTTGACGTTGGTGGGAGAGCCGGCCTTGCCAATCTGCTCTGGGTCGGCGTCGATGTCGGCGGCGCCCCACTGGGTTATGGTGAGATAAGGGCGAGCCGCGTAGAACGCCTTGTCGGCCTCGTCGGTGAGGGCGGCGATTTCGGGGGCGGGCTTGGCCTTCTTGAATTTCATTACGAGCTTGGCGTTGCGGGTGCGGCAAGGGGCCGCCGAGCCGTTGACGGTGACGACGAGGGGGAGCGGGGCCTCGACGGTCTCCACGCCGCCGTCGATGTGGCGCTTGGCGGTGATGGTCTTGCCTTCAAGCTTGATAATCTCCTCGGTGTAGGTTATCTGCGTGAGGCCGAGCTTCTCGGCCACCTGCGGGCCTACCTGCGCTGTGTCGCCGTCTATCGCCTGGCGTCCGCAGAGGATTATGTCGTAGCCTCCTACTTTCTTGATGCCTTGCGCGAGAGTGTAGCTCGTGGCGAGGGTGTCGGCGCCGCCAAGGGCGCGGTCGGTCAGGAGTACCGTGTTGTCCACACCGCGGAAGAGTCCTTCGCGGAGTACGTCGGTGGCCTTGGGCAAGCCCATGGTTATCATTGTGATGGTGGATCCCGGGTGCGCGTCTTTTATTCGGAGGGCCTGCTCCAGGGCGTTGAGGTCCTCGGGGTTGAATACGGCCGGCAGAGCGGCGCGGTTGACGGTCCCTTCAGGGGTCATGGCGTCGGGGCCTACGTTGCGGGTGTCGGGCACCTGCTTGGCCAGGACGATAATCTTGTATCCCATTTGTCGTCTGAGTATGTTAAATGAATATTGTGGACGAAAGCTAATTTATGCTTAATACGCAAAATTAGCTTTAATTGTCGATATGTGAAACTTTTGAGGTTGGCTATGAGGGGCGAATGGCCAATTTTGGGATGGTAGGGCGTTCGCTTTGCCACTTCTGCCGACGAGTACATCTCATGCGTCATGTCGCCCAAAATGAACTCCGTGCATTTCTTTCCAATGCCGTTCCGTTCGGCCGTGGCTGTTAGTAGTGCGCGATGCCGCTTTCTCTTGCTTTCGCTTTTGCACACGTTAGCGCAATTGCGCGATTCTTGTGTCTGCTTTTGGGCGTCGGTGCGAGTGCCGGACTCTTAATGTGCCCAATATCCGCATGTGACGGTTGCTCTAAGCCGCCCGCGAGTGTTAAAATTGTCGAGCGTGCTATGTTTTCGTAAAGATAAAATATGTTGTACGGCATACGTTTTTATTGCAAACGTCTTCGCAAACGTCTTCGCAAACGTGTGCGGAACTTTGTTCGCTTCGCCCTTCTTAAACGGTGTTAATTTCAGTCTGTTCGCTTTAACTTTGCTGTTGAAGATGACTCGGATATGGGGCTTCGGCTTCAGCCCGAACTTCTTCGAAGATTGGGGTAGAGAGCCGCGCAGAGGGCTGTTTGAAAGGCAATTTTTGGGGGGCTGATTATAGAATCGTCCGTCTGCCGGCTTCTCTCTCTCATCTTTCATCAAGTGCCAACCATAACTCGGGGCGACCATATAATAAGTGCTATGGCCTCCGGGTATCGGATAAAACGGAATAAACTAAAACTAAACAACAAACGGAAGTATGAACAGCAAATCATTCAGATCAAAGTTCTGGCTGATGCTTGTCTGCCTCGTCTCCTCAATCGCGGTCTCGGCTCAGGGCTTCGAGGCCAACGGTAAGGTGATCGATGCGGCCGATCAGCAGCCGATCCCAGGTGTGGCTGTCGTCGTCAAAGGCACGACGGTCGGCACCGTCACCGACTTCGACGGCAATTTCGCCATCAAGGCCGAGCAGGGGGCGCAACTTATCTTCTCCTTCATCGGCTATTCCACGGTCGAGCTTCCCGCCGCCTCCGCGATGCAGGTCGCGCTCGAGAGCGACTCTAAGGAGCTCGAGGATGTCGTGGTCGTAGGCTACGGCGTTGCTCGCAAGAACGACCTTACGGGCTCCGTCACGGCTATCAAGCCCGACGAGAAGAACAAGGGTCTCGTCACTAATGCTCAGGACATGATTACCGGCAAGATTGCCGGCGTAAACGTCACGAGCCAGAGCGGTACACCGGGCGGCGGCGCCACCATCCGCATCCGCGGCGGCTCGTCGCTCAACGCTTCGAACGACCCTCTCATCGTCATCGACGGCCTCGCAATGGACAATTCGGGCGTCAAGGGTCTTTCCAACCCCCTCTCTATGGTCAATCCGCAGGACATCGAGTCATTCACCGTCCTCAAGGACGCCTCGGCGACAGCCATCTACGGCTCGCGCGGCTCCAATGGCGTCATCATCATCACCACCAAGAAGGGCGTGAAGAGTAAGCATCCGCAGATCGCCTACTCTGGCAACGTCAGCGTCTCCACCAAGAAGAAGACTGTCGACGTGATGGACGGCGACGAGTACCGCTCTTTCGTCAAGAACCTCTTTGGCGAGGATTCTGCTGCCGCCGCTCTCCTTGGCGATGCTAACACCGATTGGCAGGACGAGATTTACCGCGTTGCCAAAGGCACTGACCATAATCTCACTGTCTCGGGTGGCACGGACCACCTCACCTACCGCGCCTCTGTCGGCTATACCGGTCAGGAGGGTATCTTGAAGACCTCGGACTTCAAGCGTACGACCGTGTCGTTCAACCTCTCGCCCAACTTCCTTGAGAAGCACCTGACTTTCAACATCAACGGCAAGGGCATGATAGCCAAGACCCAGTATGCCAACACCGACGCCGTCGGCGCAGCCGTCTGGTTCGACCCTACGCAGCCTGTCAAGAGCTCCGACTCCAAGTATGAGAAGTGGGGCGGCTACTACCAGTGGCTCAAGGAGGACGCGTCTTACAACGACTCCTCGTGGCCCTACATCTTCAACACCAATGCCACTAAGAACCCCGTAGCGCTCCTCAATCAGCAGGACAAGCGTGCGACCTCCAAGAGCATCGTTGGCAACATCGAGGGCACTTATAAGATTCACGGTTTCGAGGATCTCCAGCTCCACGCCAACTTCGGCTTCGACGTCTCTACCGGTAAGGAGAAGACCGACATCGAGCACGGCTCTACCACCAACCCCTACTACGGCTACGCGGGCTACGACAAGATTGACAAGTACAACCTCTCGTTCAACGCCTACGCACAGTATCTCAAGGACTTCAACGAGGCCAACCACTTCGATATCATGGCAGGCTACGAGTACCAGAAGTTCCACCATGAGGAGAACATCAAGGGCGGCGGTCTCTATCCGTCGACCAACAACGACAGCAGCCTCGCCGGCACTCCCTACCAGTATGACGAGAAGACCTACAAGGGCGAGAACCTCATCGTCTCGTTCTTCGGACGCGCCAACTACAGCCTTCTCGACCGTTACATGCTTACCGCCACTGTCCGTTACGATGGCTCCAGCCGTTTCTCGGACCACTGGGCTCTCTTCCCGTCGTTCGCTCTCGGATGGAGGGTAAAGCAGGAGGCTTTCCTCGCTGACGTAGAGTGGATTAACGATGCCAAGATACGCCTCGGCTATGGCCAGACGGGTCAGCAGGAGGGCATCGGCGACTACGGATACCTGCCCACCTACACTGCCAACACGAGCACCAACAACTACTATCCCCTCATCGGCGACGGCTCGCTCGCCCGCCCCGATGCCTACAACCCCGACATCACGTGGGAGACCACTGAGACCTACAACGTCGGTCTCGACCTCAGCTTCTTCCGCGACCGCCTCACGTTCACAGGCGACTACTACTATCGTAAGACTACCGACCTCCTCAACACGGTCTACGTGGCGGCAGGCTCCAATTTCCGCAACCAGGTCACTGGCAACGTCGGCTCGCTTGAGAACAAGGGTGTTGAGTTCGCACTTACTGTCCGCCCCATCCAGACTGAGGATTGGCACTGGGAGCTCACGGCCAATGCCGCCTACAATAAGAACGAGATTACCGAACTTATCGGTGAGGAGGGCTACAAGGTCCTCACGGGCGGCATCTCTTCCGGCACGGGCAACAACTGCCAGGCGCATGCCGTCGGCCACGCTGCCAGCAGCTTCTACGTCTATCAGCAGGTCTACGGTCAGGACGGCAAGCCTCTTGAGGGCGTCTTCGTCGACCGCAATGCCGATGGCGTGATTAATGACGCCGACCGCTACTACTACAAGAGTCCGGCCGCACCGTGGACTTTCGGCCTCGCAAGCCGCCTCCAGTGGCGCAATGTCGACTTCAGCTTCTCGCTCCGCGCCAATGTCGGCAACTATGTCTTCAACGACTTTGAGGCGGGCGCAAGCAATGTATCCAAGGCCGGTGTCTACACCAACGACTACCTCGCCAACCGTCCGAAGAACGTCCTCGGCAAGGCATGGCAGACTTGGGATTGCGTTCTCTCCGACTACTTCGTCCAGAACGCCTCTTTCCTCAAGTGCGACAACATCACGCTCGGCTACAGCTTCGCCGACCTCTTTGGCACCAGGCTCTCAGGCCGCGTCTACGCCACAGCGTCTAACGTCTTCACCATCACGGACTACAAGGGCATCGACCCTGAGGTCGATGGCGGTATCGACAACAACATCTACCCCCGTCCTTTCACGGGTCTCGTGGGTCTGACGCTCAATTTCTAACCTCTCGTTAACCACTAATTGCTAACCACGATGAAATCTATATATTCATTTGCTGCGGCGGCTGTGCTTCTATCGGCAACTTCGTGTGTGGACGATCTCGATGTCACGAACATCGACCCGAACGTCAACACTAACCCCGTGGCCGCCCAGGTATTCAATAAGTGCTATGCGGCCCTTGCGCTGGCTGGCAACAGCGGACCCGATGGCGATTGCGACATCGACGGACTTGACGGCGGCACTACCGGCTTCGTACGTCAGCTCATCAACTCGCAGGTCATCACTACCGATGAGGGCATCTGCTGCTGGGGCGACCCTGGCATCCCCGCCTACAACTATAACCAGTGGGGCGCCGACCATCCGATGCTCAAGGGCCTCTATTACCGCCTCTACTTCGGAGTGACGATATGCAACCAGTACCTCGCCAACTTCACGTCCGACGCGACTATGGATGCCGAGATTCGTTTCCTCCGCGCTCTCAATTACTACTACCTGCTCGACGGTTGGGGCAATGTGCCTTTCAAGGAGTCTGTCTCTACCGATGCCGCCCCGCAGTACACCCGCAAGCAGATTTTCGACTTCGTCGAGAGCGAGCTTCTCGATTGTGAGAAAGGAATGAGCGAGCCTAAGGCAAAGAACAGCTCCGACGAGGGCTACGGCCGTGCCGACAAGGCCGCCGCTTGGCTTCTCCTCGCGCGCCTCTACCTCAACGCCGAGGCTTATGTCGGCGAGAATCGTTACGCTGATGCCGAGACCTACGCCAAGAAGGTCATGGACTCCGACTACGCCCTCGCGGCCAACCCCATCAACGAGTTCTCCGCCTACGAGACTCTTTTTATGGGTGACAATGGTGAGACTGACGCCGCCCACGAGATTATCCTCCCTCTCCTTCAGGATGGCGCGACAACCGCCGCATACTGCACCTCTGAGTTCGCTATCGCCGCAACGTGGAAAGACGATATGTACAAGGCTGCTGGCAAAAAAGGCTCAGGCTGCTCTGAGGCTTGGAGCGGCAACCGCTGCCGTCAGGATCTCATAGAGAAATTCGTCGACGCGTCGAAGGCGGAGATGGATACCGACGCTCAGGCTATGGTGGCTCTGGCTGGCGACGACCGCGCTCTCTTCTGGAGCAAGGACCGTAAGCTCGACATCGCGGCCAACGACGACTTCACCAAGGGCTACTCTACCACCAAGTTCTCCAATTTCTATGCTACGGGTGGTGCTCCTCACGATGCCAAGTTCGCCGATATGGACTGGCCTCTCATGCGCAAGGCTGAGGCCTACCTCATCTACGCCGAGGCCACGGCTCGCCTCAATGGCGGTCTTGCTTCAGCCGACGGCCTTGCCGCTGTCAACACTCTCCGCAGCCGAGCCCACGCCACGCAGCTCGCAAGCGCCAACCTCGATGTCCTTTGCGACGAGTGGAGCCGCGAGTTCTATTTCGAGGGCTACCGCCGCACTACGCTCATCCGCTTCAACAGGTATGGCGGCAACACCGGCTACACCTGGCAATGGAAGGGTGGCTCGCACGATGGTCAGAACTTCAGCGTGAACTACAACCTGTTCCCCATCCCCGACACCGACCTCAATGCCAACGCTAACCTCGTTCAGAACCCTGGTTTCTAAATCTTAAAGGCCTCCGCCCGCCTCTGCGGGATTTTGCCCGCGGAGGCCGAGGCTGAGCCTCACAATTAAAGCATTCAATCTATGAAAGCAATAAAATACTCTGCCATAGCGCTCGCCGCCACGGCTCTCCTTGCCGCCTGCGACGATGATCGCGATGACAACCCTGTCCTTGCGCCCGTGTCGGAGTTCCACCTCAACACGCCGACCTTTGTCAATCAGCTTGTAGACCTCGGACTGTCCGATAGCCTCACCCTCTCGTGGGACCAGCCCTCTTACGGCTTCCCTATTGTGGTCAACTACAACGTCGAGGTGTCTAAGACCGGAGAGTTCACGACATCTTATGCTCAGCAGACCGCCGACGAGACCGGCGAGACAAAGGCCGACTACTACTCTTTCGATGCAAGTCAGCAGTGCACTCAGAACATCGCTGCGCGTGACTTCAGCCGCGCTATTGCCGCCCTTAGCTCTTGGGAGGGCGAGGCCGACGTCCCCGCCGAGCAGGAACTCTACGTGAGGGTCAGGGCTTGCCCCAGCTCTAAGAGCGACCTCAGCGGCACTATGACAGCCATCTCCAATGTCTTCAAGTTCAACACGCGACCCATATATGTCGCTCTTAAGGATGCCGACCCGCAGCTCTGGTATCTCATCGGCGCTTGCATCGGCGACGGCAACTGGACCATCAACGTGGATGGCTTCGGAGTCTCGACTTTCCCGTTCTCTATCATCTCTGGCTCGAAGTACGATTCTAACACCGGTGTCGGCACCATCGTCTTCAACGGCTACCTCACGACCGATGGCTTCAAGGTCATCAAGACCATCGGCTCTTGGGATGAGCAGATTGGCTCTGGCGACGGTGGCTTCGTCTTCCGCGATGGTGGCTCAGGCAACATCACAGTCGACAAGAATGGTTACTACAAGGTGACGATGGACACTGAAAGCAAAACCTTCGGTGCTACTGACAAGACGGCTCTCGCTGATGGCGACTTTGTTATTGAGCCTCTTGATGAGACTCCTGCTGTCTACGAGACGATGTGCATCGCCGGCGAATTCAACGGTTGGGACGACAAGTGCGCAATGACGGCTTTCAGCACGGTAGCGTCGGTCAAGGGTCACAACCATCTCTGGACTTACGAACTCGAAGTTCCCGATGGTGGCACAACGCTCAAGTTCACCACTCCCGGCTGGGGCTCTAACTGGGGCGGCACGGAGTTCCCATATGGTGTTGGTGTCAGTGGCGGCGACAACATTTCAGTCCCCGCCGGCTCATACACTGTTACTTTCAACGATGTCGATGGCTCTTACGCCTTCTTCGCAAAGTAATGAATGTCTGATGGTTTAGTAAGTAAAAGGACGGAGGCGGGCCTGTAAGGCTCATGTCCCGTAGCCCGCCTCCACATCCTTTTGCAAGTATTCCCGCACAAACTATTACGAAAAACAATGAAAGCACTATATTCCTCGCTCGCCCTTGCGGCTCTCGCCTTTGCCGCTTGCGACGACGACAGCTACAACGATTGGGCGCAGCCTCAGTCTACGCCTGACACGACGGAAGATCAGCGTGGCACGGTCTCTCTCAAGGCCGACGCGGTCTCCGCCATCAACTTCGCCGACATCGATGAGAAAGTCGACACGCTCGTGACGGTTTTCACCCCGACGCTCACAAGCTCGGCCGCGCAGCCCGATACTGTCATCTACAAGGTCATTCTTGGCAATGACGAGACAGAGGTCGACGCTACTTTCAAGGGCCAGATTCTCACTGCTGACCTCCGTGCCGCCATCGAGCGCGACTTTGGCAAAGCCCCGACGGAGAGGACTATCGCCGCCACTGTTGTATCTTATACACATTTCGGCTCTGTGGTCTCCCGTCAGACGAGTGATATCACGGTTGTCGCCACCCTCTCTGCCCCCGTCATCGAGAGCGAGTATTACTACTACGGGACTGCGCAGGGCTGGACGAAGAACGACAAGAGCCTCAAGTTCACCCGTGCCGACGAGTCAGTCAGTCTCTACGACGACCCCATCTTCACCCTCACAATCTCGGCCTCCGTCGATGAACTTGGCGCAAGGGTGGACGAGTGGTTCAAAATTGCTCCTCTCTCCGCCTTTACGGCAGATGATTTCGACAAGGCTTGCCTCGGCTCAGCCAACGATGGCGACAAGGGTCTGAAAGTTAGCCTCGTAAGTGAGAATGCGAATGCCATGTGCCAGCCAAAGACTGACGGCGCGCTCAAGTACAAGCTCACTCTCGATATGATGAACTACACGCTCACTGTCGAGCCTATTTCGTTCCCCGAGTGGGTATACGTGCCGGGCAATGGCCAAGGCTGGAAGCCCGATGTCGCTCCCGCCCTGCATTCTGCCAATATGGATGGCAAGTACACTGGCTTCGCTTACCTCGACGGTGGCTTCAAGTTCACCAAGGCTCGCGATTGGAACAACGGCGAGTACGCAAAGAACGACTTCAAGGCGTTCCCTGAGGGCTTCGCTGGCGCCGCATCTGCCGACGACTCTAACATCGAGTGTTCCGTACCTGGCGTTTACTACATCTCTATCGACTTGGCGAACAATGAGTTCGCCGCCATGCTCATTGAGAGTTTCGGCGTCATTGGCACTGCTGTTGAGACAGGTTGGGATAAGGATGTCGATATGACGTACGACAAGGAGAATGGAGTCTACTCTTGGACTGGCAATCTGACGGAGGGTGAACTCAAGTTCCGTGCGAATGACGCTTGGAAAATCAACCTCGGAGGCTCTACCGCAGATGACCTCGCAATCGACGGCGGCAACCTCATAGTGGCAGAGGATGGCAACTACACAGTCACGCTCGACATCTTCCGCACCACTTCGACCAAGATGTCAGCCAAGGTTGTAAAGAACTAATCTCAAGCTTCGTCTGTCAGCCTATTAGAAGAATTTGGCTTGGCCGAGCAACAAGTCTCGATGGGTCGCCGGTGCGCTTTTCGCCGACGACCCATCTTTCACCATATTAAAATCTTGAAAATGAGAGTTTACCCATTAATGCTGCTGGTGGCCGTCGCGCTGATGTCGCCGCTGCATCTCACGTCATGCTCCGACGACGGCGGCGACGACCCAGTAGAAAATTCCGGAGGGAGCATCGTCTTGCCTGCCGGGCAAGAGAGTGTCGCTCTTGCTGCCGAAGACGAGTCCGGCTCTTTCTCATTTACGGCCTCAGACTCATGGACGGCGACCGTGTCGTCCGAAGCCGATTGGCTTACCCTCGACCCCTCTGCGGGCGGTGCGGGCGACGCTACGGTCGCCATCAAGGTGTCTCGCAACGCCGGCACGGCTCGTGAGGCTCTCGTGACGATTTCGTGCGGTGTTAAGACTGTAACTGTGACGATTCGTCAGGCCGCTCCCGTCGAATATTCCGACGGAGGGCGCGAGGATGTCATGCTCCAGGCGTTCTACTGGAACAGTCAGAAAGAGACTGGCTGGTCCAAGCTCACTTCGCAAGCTGGCGATATAGCCAAATCCTTCTCGTGCGTGTGGCTTCCGCCTTCGGCAAGTGCGGAGGGAGGCGGTGCTGTCGGCGGCACGAACGTCGGCTATCACCCAAGGGAGTGGACGAACCAGACCTCCTGCTGGGGTACGGCGGACGATTTGCGCAAGCTGATAAACGCGTTCCATTCCGACGGCGTGAAGGTCATTGCCGATATTGTCATCAACCATCGCGCTGGCGATACCGGCTGGGGCAATTTCACCGCCGACGATTTTGGCGAATATGGCTCTTTCCAGCTCACTGCCGATAACATATGCAGCGACGACGAGATGAACGACCCCACACAGTGTCAGGACACTGCATGGTGCGGCAAGGCCAAAGGCGCGGCCGACACAGGCGAGAACTGGGGTGGCGCACGCGACCTCGACCACACGTCGGCGTATGTCCAGTCCGACTGTGAAGCCTACCTGTCATGGCTCAAGGGCGACTTCGGCTACGACGGTTGGCGTTACGACTATTGCAAGGGCTACGACGGCAAGTATGTCGGCATCTACAACGATGCCACAGACCCTTACCTCTCAGTGGGCGAGCTCTGGGACGGCTCCTACGATGCCGTCAAGGCGTGGATTGAGGCGACAGGATATAAGAGCATGGCATTCGATTTCCCGTCGAAGTACGACGCCCTCAACAACGGCCTCGCCAAGAAGGACTTCTCCAAGATGACATGGCAGGAGGACGGGTCGACGTGGCGTCCCGCCGGCCTCATTCACCACTCCTCCACCAAGGCCTACGCCGTCACTTTTGTCGACAACCATGACACCTACCGCGATGACAGTAAGTACACCGGCGACATCCTCCAGGCCTATGCGTTCATTATGTCTTCACCGGGAGTGCCGTGCGTATTCTGGCCCCACTGGGTCAACAAGAACTACCAGAAGAGCATCGAGAGCATGATTTCCGCTCGCAAGAGCGTAGGCCTCACTAACGTAAGCGATGTCAAGGTCACGGCCAAGGCCCGCTACTACGAGGCTGAGGCGGTCGGCCGTCGCGGTACGCTCGTTTGCCGCATAGGCTCTGCTGCTCCTACTTCCGCCCCGGCAGGCTATACCGTGGCATGCCAAGGCTCGGGCTGGAGCTTCTTCGTAAAGAAATAGGCTACTCTGCCAGTTTGCGTTTTATGTTTTCCACGCCGGGCTTTCTCTTAGCTCGGCGTGGTTTTGTTTTTAGCGGTGCGCCACTGTGCTTCTCCCATAGCCCTTTGCCCGTCACCGCTTTATCAGTGGCGTCAGCAGATACTCAAGCCCGTTGAGCTTGATTTCGTATAGCGTTTCGAGCAGCATCCCCAGCCTCCCTTTCGGAAACCCTTTGCCTTTGTACCAGACGAGGTAGGGTTCCGGCAGCCGGTAGAGTGGCACGCCTTTATATTTGCCGTAGGGCATCTCCATCCTCACAATGTCAATCAAAATGCTTTCGTCCATAAACAGACTGTCGTAAAGTCGTTTGCAATGATATTAAAGGACGACGCCCTGCGGATTACCGTTCCCCTTTCTCCGCAAGGCGTCGTCTGTCTGTAAAGTCCTTACTTGCTCGACTTCAAGGCCTCAACGTCTTTGCGCTCCTTGTCGTCCATTTTTTGGTTGGTGGAGCCGACGCGCCGGTAGTAGATGCCGTCTACGCTCATAGTCTCTTTCGACGGTTTCACGTCGATGGCGAAGACAGTCTTGCCCTTGTGGTCTTCGAAGTCCATGTCCAGATACATGTCGGCATGGTGAGGCATGCACTGCCTCATCGTGTTCACGAAGAAGTTCCTCATCAGGTCGCGCGCCTTCTGCTCGTCGTACACCCTCGCTCCGGAAAGTTCCTTGAAGTCGGTGGCGAGTCCCACGGCATAGCCAAGGTCGTTCACGCCCACGAGCAGGCGGCCGCCCTTGCTGTTCATCATTCCGCAAACCTCCGTAAGCAGGTTCTTGCACTGCGCCTCCTTGTTGGGCCTCTGGTTGTTGTCGGGTGGGAAGACGAGGCTCGTCTTGAACTCGAGCAGCGGCCCCTCCTCGCCCATAAAGTCGAGGTGCGACACGTCGCGGGTCTCAATGCCGAGCAGCTCGTTTATCTTGTTGCGGATGCTCTTGCGCTCTGCGTCCATCTCATAGGCCTTCAGTGCGTTATACGCCATCACGAGGCTTGCCACTTCGGCGGTGAGTGTCCCGCTGCGGCTCTCTGCCAGCTTCGCGAGTTCGCCAATGCTTCCGTCCTTGTCCATCCGCGAGATGCAGAACAACCTCATCACCTGGTCCTGTATGTCGGGGTTGCAGGCAATCAGTGCTTTGCTGTTCTTGTAGTGTTCCTCGAACTCGTTTGTGTCAATCCATTGGTTCACCGCGTACTGCTGCATGAGGTGGATGAATGTCATCCTGTCGTGGTACTCCTCGGCTTTCCGGATTTCATCCATCGAGAGGGCTATGATTCGGGCTATGGCGAGCAGGTTGAACGACTGTGCCCTTTTGGGGGCAAGCGTGCTTTGGCGGTCTATTATGCTCAGGAGTTCGTGCAGCTCGCTGCGCGTAATGTCGTCCTTGGCCTGCGATGCGTAGTCATCATCGTCGCTGTCTTCCTCCTCGGTCTCCTCGTCCTCCGGTTCATATACGCTCTCCGCATAGTCGTCGAGCAGGTTGTGCATGCACTCGTTGTTGAGCAGGTACTCGTTCGGCATTTTTTCGACGAACACGCCCTCAAGGTTGCCGTCGGGGTATACCCTTGTGACCTCGGCCATGATTACGTCGCCTTTCGCAATCTCTGGCATGTCCTCGTCCTGCGCCACCCTTATGGAGTAGCCGCGGTCGCTTATCATAAGGTATGAACTGTAGTTCGTATTTGTGGCCATTCGGCACATCACCTCGTCGCCCTCCCTGACAGTCTCGCTCACGAATCGCCCTAAGAGTTCCTTCAGGCTGAACTCAAACTTGCCGTTCGGCAGCTCTCTCGCCACCTTGGCCCGGAGGATGAACGGACGGCCCTCGGAGTCCATGAAGTCGGACTCCTGGCAGCGCATCACGTTGTAGTAGACAATGTCGTGGGTCGATATCGTCCCCTCGCCCTCGTAGTTGTCGTCGGTTATCACGGCGCGGAACATCGGGCTTTTGTTCGCAGCCGTGCCTAAGCTGCCGCTAATGCGGATCATCACCTCGTCGCCCGCGCAAGGCTTCGGCTTCTTTTCCGTCTGCGCGGCAGGTGTAAGGGTGGCGGACTTGGTGTCGAACAGGCTGTCCTCAATCTCGCGCCACATCCTGCGCAGCTGGTCAATGTTGTCAGTGTCGCCTTTTACGCTGTTCATCAGGCTTTTGCCGTGAAGCTCGACGTGGAAGTTGTTCCATCCCGTAAGCCCTTCCGGCACCACGTCGCGCAGCCTCCCGAACCCGCTTGTCTGGCGGATCGTTATGTCGCCTCCCTTTATCTCTATCTCTGCCTTTCGTCCGTCGTATCTTACAGTCTCCGCCGGGCCATTGATGAGCGGCGCCGTGTTGGTCTTCACGCTCAGAATGTCGGCTGTGCCGTTCTTCACGTCAACCCAGCTGAAGGGTAGGGTGGTGGGAGCCTTGGTCAGCAGGTAGCCGTAGGCCATGCTGTTGAGCCTCTGGCGGGTGGCTTCGTTCACACCGTAGAGCGATGAGTAGCGGCAAAGCTGGGCCATGAGTTCGCGGCGGTCGATGTCATCCTCGTCCGTAGTGAGCAGCAATAGCATGGCCAGCGCCCTCACCACGTCCGATACGAGCGACCTGTTGTTGCCGAGCTTTATGTCTATCACCCTGTCGGCCTCCGCCGCGCCTAAGTCGACGTAGGTGCCAAGCATGCTGACCAGTGCGAGCCGTAGCGGCTCGCGCTTAAGGTCGGAGTTGTTGTGCGACGAGAGGGCGCCGAGCATCTGCGGCATCCACTGGCCTATGAGTCCGCGGTCGATTGAGAGCGCGCCGGCTATGACGTTCAGCCTGTGGACCGGCTCATATATGTAGCCCGTGCGTTCAAGGCTGTTGATGGCGTTCTGGATGTACTGGCCCATGCTGTCGTCCTGCATCTTGTTCAGGGCCGAGTTGTATTCGTCGGCCTTGTTGACGCAAGCTGAAATCTCGTTCCGCAAGGCCTCGGCATCCGCTGTCGAACCCGTGGCAAGGTTGCTCTGCTCCAAGATCGCTATGCCAACGCTGCGCAGGCCGCGCAGTATCTCTATCTGGTGGCGGCGTTTCCCTATGCCTTCCACCCACCACGGCATCTTCTCGCGTATGACCCTCACGGCCTCGCACAGCCAGTCCGCCGATTTTGCGGCGAGCAACTCGCGCGTCTCAATAAACTCTTCGTTCTCGCTCACTGCCCGTGTCGCCCACCTTATCGCGGCCTCGCTGACTCCAACGTTCTGCGCAAGCTGCAGCAGAATGCCCGGCTCGACGTATTTGCCTATCGTGTCGATGCCTTCTTTCGGCACTTCCACCTCCTCTACAATTACCTTTATCTCCGCAATCGATTTTATGCGGCCCGCAATCTCACTTCTGTCGGCATAGCTCTTGTTCTTAGGGTTGTATAGGAAGAATCGGACGCCCTCGGGGGTCACAACGTTATACTGGAATGGGTTTTTCTCATCTCTCCTTACTTTAAAGCGGTAGACGCCGCCCACCTTGTACCGCTCGGCTATCAGAGGCGCCTGATCTTGCTTCACTACCACCGTCCCGTTAGGATATTTCTCTATCAGGCAGGGGATTGAGTCTTTCGTGCTGCTCGTCTCTTTTTGGAAGTCGAACATCTTGAGCTCATATTCTTTGCTTGCGTATTCGACTATGAAGTACCATGAGTTGTAGCCTTTTTTTATTGATTTCACGTTGAGCGTCTTCTTGCTCCGTTCCGTCGGCATTGATTTCTGTTCCATTGATGTAATCTGTTAAAGTAAAATTCCGCATATGCGAATGCCGCACTGTGCGCATCATAAATTTATAACATTTTAAAGCAATGGCAAAACGGCCGTATTATTCACCCCCCCGCCGCCATGCCACGTCTCGCGCCTTCAGCCCGTAGCCCGCCTGCGGAATATGATGAAGCTTAAGCTTGAAAAGCGACGCAAAAAATCCATACCTTTACATCCGATGAAAATCAACACGGGTGTCATAGACCGAGGCAGGCCGGTGCTTGTGGCCATAAGCGGTGGCGCTGATAGCGTCGCCCTGCTCCATATTCTCGTCACGGCCGGCTACGACTGCGTGGCCGCGCATTGCAATTTCCATTTGCGCGGGGCGGACTCCGATTCCGACGAGTCCTTCGTCCGTACGTTCTGTGGCGGTCTGGGCGTGCCGCTGCGCGTGGCGCAGTTCGACACCCTCGCCTACGCCGCCCGGCGCAAGGTCTCAATTGAGATGGCTGCGCGCGAGTTGCGCTACGACTGGTTTTTCTCCATCCTCGACGAGACGGACATCCCCGTCGTGGCAGTAGCCCACCACGCCGACGATGCCGCCGAGACTTTCCTCCTCAACCTCACCCGCGGCACTGGCCTCCGCGGCCTGGCTGGCATGAAGACCGTGCAAGGGCGGGTCGTCAGGCCCATGCTCGGAGTCTCGCGCCGCGAGGTCGAGCTCTATTGTCAGACCCATGGACTCTCGTTCGTCACCGATTGCACCAACAATTCCGATGACTACGCCCGCAACCGCATCCGCCACCACGTCATCTCCGAGCTGAAAGCCCTCAACCCTTCATTCCTCACGACCATGGGGCGGAATATGGCGCATCTCTCTCAGGTCCTCACGTTCTTCGAGGCGCAGGTCGACTCTTTCCGCCAAGCGAGTGTGTCTCAGTCCGACGGCGGCCTTGCCATATCGGCCGACGGCCTCTCGAGCCTGAGCGAGCCTGAGCCTTTCGTCTTCGAGATTCTCGCGCCGCTCGGCTTCTCGCCGAAATCCATCCACGATGTCGCTCGTTGTTTCGCGGAGCGGCGTTTCGGGCGGCTTTTCTTCGCACCGGGGTGGCGGGTCGTGGTCGACCGTTCCGGCATTTTGGCATGTCCGTTGACCGAGGGCGTAGTCGACGAGTCGGTTGTTGTCGAGTCCTGCCCGGCGCAACTATCCTCTCCGCTTCGTGTCGAGGTGGCAATCTGGCCAAAGCCGGAGGGCTACGCCTTTTCGCGCGACCCTTTCGTGATGCATCTCGATGCCGACAAAGTAGCCTTGCCGCTCACTTTCCGCCGGTGGAGGCGTGGCGACGCCTTCCGTCCGCTCGGGATGAAGGGTGAGAAGAAACTCAGCGATTTTTTCGTAGATTGCAAGCTGAGCCGCCCGCAAAAGGAGTCGGCTTGGGTGGCGGAGGCCGGCGGGAAGATTGTCTGCGTCCTCGGGATGCGCATCGACGACAGGGTCAAGGTCTCCCCTCAGACGACTAATATTCTTGAGATTAAATACACTCGATAGATATAACCAGGAAACAAAATAGCGCCTATGGTTAACAAGAGAATGCGCAACGCCATCGTCTCGATAGTCGGGCCCAAGGCAAAACTCCATAAGCAGGTCGAGAAGTGCGTTACGGAGGGGTTCGAGACCCTCTGCTCCGTCCTTCAGCAGATGGCCGATGAATATAGCGAGGCTCTCGGCCCCGACGTCGTCGTCCGCTTTGAGCGAAGGGCGAGCCACGTGGCCCTCTTCACGCTCGATGCCGATGTCCTCGTCTTCGTCCAGCTGACCGACCAGTTCTATTTCGACCGCGACAACCAGGCCCTTAAGACTCCCTACGTCAAGGAGGACGCGAGCCGTGCGGCTGTCGGCATTGTCAATGTCTATAACTTCATGTCCGACTCGTTCAAATATGACCGCGACGAGGATCTTGGCTATCTCGTGGCCCGCATCTTTGTCAACTCCGAGTCGGCGTTCTTCGTCGAGGGCAAGAGGCAGCGCGGCGTAGGCGTGGATCATTTCGGCGAGCAGAAGGCCGATGCCGATGCCTGGAGGCGCTTCGCCGAGACGGCCCTCAAATACGCAGTCGAGAGCGACCCGCTCGTCCCGCCCTACGAGATGCTCGTTCAGGCCGATATGGCGACCCTCAAGGGCTACATCCTCGCCTCGAAGACCAAGACGGCCAAGAGGCTCGGCTTCGGCTTCAATGCCGATGATGTCAGATAGACGCCATTCTTCTTTTTAAAGTCTTCAAGTTATTAAAACACATACCACTAAGTGGATATTCTCGATCGTTTCCTGACCTACGTCAAGGTCAACACGCAGAGCGATGAGACTACCGGCCTCACGCCCTCAACTCTCCCTCAGCTCGATTTCGCGAAACGCCTCGCAGCCGACCTTCTGGCCATCGGCATGAGCGATGTCGAGGTCAGCCCCTGCGGCTATGTGACAGCAACCTTGCCAGCCAATACGGCCGCCGAGCTCCCTACTGTCGGCTTCATCGCCCATATGGACACCAGTCCCGACTTCTCGGCGCAAGGCGTAAAGCCGCGCATCGTCAAGGCGTACGATGGAAAGGACATCGTCCTCAATGCCGAGCAGGGCATCACGCTCTCCACGGCCGAGTTCCCCGAGCTCCTGCGCTATGTCGGGCAGGACATTGTCGTCACCGACGGCACCACGCTCCTCGGTGCCGACGACAAGGCCGGCATAGCCGCCATCTTTGGGGCCATGGAGAGCCTGATGGCCAACCCGTCCGCCAAGCATGGCAAGATTCGTGTCTGCTTCACGCCCGACGAGGAGATAGGCGAGGGCGCCGACCACTTCGATGTCGAGGCCTTTGGCGCCGATTTCGCCTATACTGTCGATGGCGGCGCCATAGGCGAATTGGAGTACGAGACTTTCAACGCCGCCGAGGCCACGCTCGTCTTCACAGGCCGTAATGTCCATCCGGGCTCCGCTTATCACAAGATGAGGAACTCTATGCGCGTGGCGAGCCAGTTCGTGGTCAACCTGCCGAGTTTCCAGACCCCTGAGCATACGCAGGGCTACGAGGGCTTCTTCCACCTCACTCATTTTGAGGGCGAGGTGGAGAAGTCGACGCTCAAATACATCATCCGCGACTTCCGCCGCGACCGTTTCGAGGATCGCAAGAAGGAGATGGAGCATCTCGTCAACAAGTTCAATGCGCAATATGGCGACGGCGCGGTTACGCTCACCATCCGCGACCAGTATTATAATATGCGAGAGAAAATCGAGCCGGTGATGTATGTCGTCGACTATGCGCGCCGCGCCATGTCCGACTGCGGAGTTGAGTGCCGCGTGCAGCCCGTGCGCGGTGGCACCGATGGCAGCCGCCTTTCCTTCATGGGCTTGCCGGCCCCAAACATCTTTGCGGGCGGCGAGAATTTCCACGGTCGCTACGAGTTCCTTCCCGTCCCGAGCCTGCGAAAGGCCGCCGAGGTCGTCGCTCGCATCGCCGAGGTCGTGGCACTCTAAAATATGTAGCCTCAATGGTGGCGGGGACGGCCTTCCAAGCCGCCCCCGCCGTTACGTAACCGTATGAACAAAAAATGATTATCTTCGCGGCATGATTAAAAACTTCGAGCACGAAGGTGTCCGGATTGGGCATTTCAACACCCTTCAAGTCGTAAAACTTGTAGGCTTCGGATGCTACCTCGACGGCGGTGAGGATGGCGAGATTCTTATGCCCGCCAAGTATATGCCCGAGGGGCTGGCCGTGGGCGATGAAGTCCGCGGCTTCGTCTATTTCGATTCCGAGGACCGTCTTGTCGCGACAACCGAGACCCCTCTCGCCGAGGTCGGCCAGGTGGCCTGCCTGACAGTCAAGGAGGTGGCGGCCCCGGGTGCGTTCCTCGACTGGGGACTGCTCAAAGATTTGCTCGTCCCCCGCAGTGAGCAGAGAGACGTTATGGTGGCCGGCCGGTCCTATGTCGTCTATGTCTATCAAGATGAGTACTCAGGGCGCATCGCCGCTACCCAGAAGTTCGCGCGTTTCCTCGACAATGTCATGCCGCGCTACAATGAGGGCGATGAGGCCCATGCCATCGTTACCGACCTCACCCCGCTTGGCTACAAGGTCGCTGTCGACAACCTTTTCACCGGCCTCATCTATGAGAGCGATGTCTTCCGCCCTCTCGCCGTCGGCGACGCTCTCAAAGTCTATATTAAGAAAATACGCGAGGACGATAAGCTCGACGTGACGCCCAACCCCATAGGCTTCGCCAAGTCGTTCGATGTGGCAGATCGGGTCGTCGAGATGCTCCGCAACAGCGGCGGCGAGCTGGCTGTGGGCGACAAGTCGAACCCCGAGCTTATAAAGAATCTCTTCGAGTGCAGCAAGAAGAGTTTCAAGATGGCTATCGGCAATCTCTATAAGAAAGGTGTCATTGAAATAACGCCGCGAGGCATCAGGCTGGTCGACTCCAAGGCCGGCAACACTAAAAGGAAATGAGCAAGGCTAATCTTTTCGGCCTCAATCTCGCCGAGTTGCAAGAGGTGGCTGCCAGTGTAGGACTGCCAAAGTTCGCTGCCAAGCAAATGGCTGATTGGCTTTACAAGAAGAACGTGTCGGACATCGCGCAGATGACCAACATCTCCGTCAAGGGGCGCGAGGCTCTCGCCGAGGCTTACGAGGTCGGGCGCGTCAGCCCTACGCTCACGCTCACCTCCGCCGACGGCACTCGCAAGATGCTGTTCGACTACGCCGGCAAGTCGGTCGAGACGGCTTTCATCCCCGACGGCCACGAGGAGCGCAACACGCTCTGCGTCTCTTCCCAGGTCGGCTGCAAAATGGCCTGCCGCTTCTGCATGACAGGCCGTCAGGGTTTCGCCGCCAACCTTACCGCGGGCGAGATTCTCAACCAGATGGCCTCAACCGAGGGGCATGAGGATCTGACCAATATGGTCTTCATGGGGATGGGCGAGCCGATGGATAACATCGACGAGGTTCTCAAAGCCCTGCAGATTCTTACCTCTCCTTGGGGCTACGCATGGAGCCCGAGGCGCATCACAGTATCCTCCATCGGGATTCCATCCGCCCTCAGGAGGCTCATCGACGAGAGCGATGTCCACGTGGCCATAAGCCTCCACTCGCCTTTCGCCGACAAGAGGGCTGAACTCATGCCGGTTCAGAAGGGCTTCCCAATTGCCGACACACTTAGTCTGCTCGCCCAGTACGATTGGACAGGGCAACGCCGCCTCACTTTTGAGTATACGCTTTTCCAAGGCGTAAACGATTCGGCGGCGGATGTCAATGCGCTCGTCAAGTTGCTCGCCCCGCTTAAGTGGTGCCGTGTCAATCTCATCGCTTTCAATGCGATTCCCGACTCTGACCTCCGCGGTTGCCAGCGCAAGCGTATGGAGTGGTTCCGCGATGCGCTCAACGAGAAGGGCCTCACGGCTACCATCCGCCTCTCTAAGGGCCAGGATATCGATGCCGCTTGCGGCATGCTTAGCACAAAGAGAAACTCAGGACTTTGATTACCTATATGTTCCGCTGCAATTCGCTTTCAACGCTTTGCTTCGCTTGTGCCGCTCTGGTGTCGCTCTCCGTTGCGGGGTGCGCTCCGAGCAAGCAGCAGCAGGCCGAGGAAGTCTACGCCAAGGCGGTCGATGCCTTCTCCGCCAAGAAGATAGGAGCGGCCAAGTTGTTGCTCGACAGCATCCACAACTACTATGTCGACGTCCCCGATGTCTATCGCAATGCGAGGGAGCTGTCAAAGGCCGTGGCTCGGTATGAGAGCGAGCGCACAATAGCCTTTCTCGACAGTATGCTGTTCGCTTGCGATGCAGAGCAGCAGATTCTCCTTAAGCTGATGGTCATTGACGACCCCGACGCTCCGTCGCCTCGCTATATCGCCAAGTCGCAACAGGCTTATCGGACTTTCAACCGTTCCTACGTCAAGGCCGCGACCGATGTCAACGGCGCGTTCTCGCTCATAAGTGTCTTCACTGGCGAGAAGGCTCTCCACCATGACCGTTTCACCCTTTCCGTGGGCAACGAGTCGGTCGAGATGTCGCAGGTCGTCGATGCCGCCTACCGCAACGAGTTCTCCGACGATGAATACGTCTGGGAGACGCTCCGCTACGCTGGCCACGAGGCCGCCGAGGCCGCTAAGTTTATCGAGAGCAGGCAGAATCAGCGGATAGCCGTCGATTTTCAAGGTCCCAAGGCTCATTTCATAACCTTCCTTTCCGATGCCGACAAGGAGGCTATCGCCCATGTGTGGGCTCTGTCAAGGTCGCTCCGCGAGTCAAGGAAAATAAAGGGGATGATTCGTATGTCGCGCCTTGAGATGAAGAATACAAAGTAACGTTCATATTGAGGTAAAACCCGCATCTGAAGATATGAAGAAACTAATACTCGCAATTTGCGCGTTCTTGCTCCCTGTGTCCATCTTCGCCCAGGGGGAGTCGGTCTCCATTAAAGGTCCCAACGGACCGCTCAGTGCCGAATACCACAAGCCCGCCTCTCTTGCCGAGGGGAGGAAGTGCCCTATCGTCATCCTCTGCCACGGCTTCGGCAGCAATAGGCAGGATGCGCTCTTACGTCAGGTCGCGGCAAAACTTGAGCAGTACGGCATGGCTACTCTCTCTTTCGACTTCGCCGGCAGCGGTGCGAGCGTCTCTAAGATGGAGTTTTGCGATATGACCGTCAAGACCGAGATGAAAGATCTTGAGGCTGTCATCAAGTACGCCAGGAAACTACCATTCGTGAGCGATGTCGCCCTCACCGGCCATTCTATGGGCGGTGCCGTCTCCCTTCTCGCCGCGGCCGATGAGGGGCGGCGCTCCGTCAAGTCGCTCGTCATGCTCGCCCCGGCAGTCAGCATGAGGGAGGACGCTTTCCGCGGCTCAATGCTCGGCGCTGGCTTCAACCCCTTCGACATCCCCCGAAAACTCAATATCGGCGACCTTGTCATAGGCCGCGACTTCATTGAGGCGGCGCGTGAGACCAATTTCCTCAAGGCCGCCACGGAGTATAAGGGTGAGACGCTTATCCTCTTCAGTACCGATGATCCCGCCGTACTCTACACTTACGGCGAGTACCTCGACCTCCTTCTGCCCAATTCCACCCTCAAGCTCTTTGACGGAATTGGACACTGTTTCTATAAAGAGGGCGACCCCTCCAAGCAGGACGAGGTGGCGACCACTGTGGCCGAGTTCCTCAAGAAACAGCTGCTTTAGCAGGGGTGAACCCTCAGTGAAAAGAGGTTGTTTGTGAAAATCGGATTGTAACTTTAAAAGAGGGGGGAGGCCTTCGCCTTACCCCTCTTTTTAGCGGATATATAAAGAAATTATTAGTCATAACCTTACGTCGCTAACCATCTATGGCCTTTAGTCTGAAAGTCAAATCGCCTGTCGTCGCCTTCGTGGCGAACATGGTTCTCGCCTACGTGGTCTGCTTCCTATGCCGCTTGGCCTACCTTTTCGAGAATAGTGAGATCCTGATGCCGGGCCTGGAGTCAGCCGATTTGTGCGAAGTCCTGCGAGGCTGCCTCCTGTTCGATACGTCGGCCCTGCTCTACGTCAACGCCCTCTACGCCGTCCTTATGCTCGTCCCGTGCCATCTGCGCGAGACATCGGCTTGGCAGTCTGTAGCCAAGTGGGTGTTCGTTGTCGTCAATTCGCTCTGCGCTTTCATCAATTTGGGCGATGCCGTCTATTTCCGTTTTACGGGTAGGCGCACGACGTGCAGTGTCTTTCAGGAGTTTAGCAACGAGGGCAACATTCTCTCCATCTTCGGGGCGGAGATTGTCAACCATTGGTATCTCGTCCTGTTCGGCATCGCCATCGTTGCGCTCCTCGTCTTCGCCTATGTGCGCCCTTCGGGTTTCGCCCGCCCCGCCACACCTGCCGCTTGGCTGCGTTACTATGCTGTGGCCGTGGTCTGCTTCGCCGTCTATGTCCCGCTTATGGTTGCCGGCATGAGGGGAGGTTTCACCACCGCCACGCGCCCCATTACCATCAGCAATGCCAACCAGTATGTCGACCGCCCTGCCGACGCGGCCCTCATCCTCAACACGCCGTTCGCTCTCATCCGTACCATAGGCAAGAAGACATTTTCCGACCCTGCCTACTTTCAGCGCGTGGAACTCGATTCCATCTATTCGCCGCTCCATCTCCCAGCCGACTCAGCAGTCTTCAAGCCGAAGAATGTCGTCGTCCTCATTGTAGAAAGCTTTGGCCGTGAATATATTGGCGCATACAACGAAAAACTTGAGGATGGCCATTACAAGGGCTATACGCCTTTCGTCGATTCGCTCTATTCCCGGAGCCTCAGTTTCGACTTCACGTTCTGCAACGGCCGCAAGAGTATCGACGGCATGCCGAGTGTCCTCTGCGGCATCCCGATGTTCGTCGAGCCTTTCTTCCTTACGCCGTCCTCGCTCAACCACGTGAGCGGACTCGCCGGCGAGCTGTCAAGGAAGGGCTATGAGACGGCCTTTTTCCACGGGGCGCAGAATGGCAGCATGGGTTTTCAGGCCTTCGCCCGGGCCACGGGTTTCGATGCATACTTCGGGCGCACGGAGTACGATGCCGACGACCGCTTTGGCGGAGAGGCTGATTTCGACGGCACTTGGGCCATATGGGACGAGCCTTTCCTCCAGTTCTACGCCACCAAGATGTCGGAGATGAAAGAGCCTTTCATGACGGCCGTCTTCACGGCTTCGAGCCACCATCCGTTTGTCGTCCCCGAGGCTTACCGCGACACTTTCCCCGAGGAGGGCGCCAACGTCATCCATAAGTGCATCCGCTACACGGATCACTCGCTCCGCCGCTTCTTCGAGACGGCTAGCCGTCAGCCTTGGTTCAAGAATACGCTCTTCGTCTTCACGAGCGACCATACTAATATTAGCGACCACCCTGAGTATCAGACCGATCTCGGCAGCTTCGGCTCGCCAATTCTCTTTTTCGATGCCTCGGGTGATGTGCAACCCGCCCGTCGCCACTGCATCGCTCAGCAGATTGATATCATGCCCTCAGTCCTTGGTCTCCTTGGCTACGATGAGCCTTTCGTCTCCTTTGGTCAGAACCTTTTCGCGACTCCCGACTCCGCGACGTGGGCCGTCAATTACAACAACGGCATCTATCAATACGTCAAGGGCGACTACCTCCTCCAGTTCGATGGTAATTCTCCACGAGCCGTCTACAATATCAAGGACGATTGGCTCTTGACGGACAATTTGCTTGGCAAGGTCCCTGGGCAGGAACCTATGCTCCGCGAGCTGAAGGCCATCATCCAGCAATATATGGAGCGGATGATCGAGGACAGGCTCATGCCTACTGTCGATGAGTAGGACTCCGACCCTCTTTGTCAATTACGTTACAGCCGTTTGCCGCTCATTATTTTATGCGCTTAATTGCATAAATTCGCGGTTCGATACTTTTTGCAGGCTTCTATTTTATCGCAGTACATTATAATATACTATGCTGAATAACCTTTCCGGCCGCCATGTCATGCTGGCGAGCGGCTCCCCCAGACGCCAAGAGCTGCTCCGTGAGATGGGTGTTGATTTTGATGTCGTCACCAAGCCCGGGGTTAGCGAGGTCTATCCGGAGTCGCTGAACGTCAAGGATGTGCCGGAATTCATAGCGAGGCAGAAGGCCAACGCCTATGTCGCCGACCTGAAGGACGGCGACCTGCTCATAACGGCCGACACCGTCGTCGTGGTCGACAAGCAGATTCTCGGCAAGCCGCACGACGAGGCCGACGCTCGCAAGATGCTTAAGCTCCTCAGCGGACGCGACCATAGGGTTATAACGGGCGTCGCCATTGCCACTACGGCTGGCGTCTCTTCGTTCGCTGTGAAGACTAAAGTGACTTTCCGCTCCCTCTCGGCCGATGTCATCGACCATTATGTGGCGGCTTTCAAGCCCCTCGACAAGGCCGGGGCTTATGGAATACAGGAGTGGATAGGTCTCGTTGGCATAGACTATATCGAGGGGTCTTATCAGAACGTGATGGGTCTCCCCACGCAGAGGCTTTTTGCCGAGCTTGCTGCAATTAACTGATTTAGTGGCCCGTTGCGCATCAGCTGGCCAACTTATTCCGTCATCCCTATATGTTAACAGGCTCCTTACAGCTCCCGCCCCGCGAGTCGCGACTTCTTGAGCTTTTCGCCTCATGGGCGGAGTGCCAAGCCGACAAATTTGAGAAGCTGCCCCCTTCTGGTTCCAACAGGGTGTATTATAGGCTGGCGGCTGCTGACGGCCGGACTGCCATAGGGGTTGTTGGCGAGAACAATCGCGAGAACGCGGCTTTCATCTCGTTCAGCAAAGCTTTCGCAAAGGCTGGTCTGAATGTTCCGAGAGTTTTTGCGGCGGACGAGGATTTGGGAGTCTACATCCAGCAGGATCTTGGCTCTACGTCACTCTTCGACCTCATCCAGTCCGAGCGCAAGGCGGCCGGCGGCCAGTTCACCCCGAAGCTCAAGGAGGTCTATAAGAAGGTACTCGCGTCGCTCGTCGACATTCAAGTCAAGGGCCGCAAGTGCATCGATTTCTCTCTCTGCTATCCAAGGTCGGATTTCGATACTCAGAGCATGATGTGGGATCTCCAGTACTTCAAGTATTATTTCCTCCGTCTGGCTGGCGCCGCATTCGACGAGGAGAGGCTCGAGGCCGATTTCAATAAGCTTGTCGCATATCTGCTCGAGGCCAATTCCAACTACTTCCTCTATCGCGACATGCAGAGCCGCAACGTTATGCTCGATGCCGATTTCACGCCCTGGTTCGTCGATTTTCAGGGCGGACGGCGTGGCGCAAGGCAATACGATGTCGCTTCTCTTCTCTACGATGCAAAGGCCGATATCCCCAACAATGTCCGTAATGAGCTGCTGGCTTTCTACGTCTCCAGGCTCCGCCCCACGGAGGTCAACGCCTTCTTGCGTTACTTCTACGGCTTCTGCCTGATCCGTATAATGCAGGCCATGGGAGCCTACGGCTACCGCGGCTATTTTGAGCGCAAGGCGCATTTCCTAAAGAGCATACCCTTCGCGCTCGATAATGTTAAGGACATCCTTGAGCATCATAGGCCTGATATCAATGCCCCTGAGCTTTTCCGAGTCCTCGAGTCTGTCGCTTCCTCCCAGCGGTTGCGCAATATCTCAGCCAGCAAGTCGCTCAAGCTTAGGGTGTTCTCTTTCTCCTATAAGCACGGGATCCCTGTCGACGTCTCAGGCAACGGGGGCGGGCATGTGTTCGATTGTCGGGCACTCCCCAACCCCGGCCGTGAGGAGAGGTATAAGCACAGCACGGGGCGTGACGCCGATGTCATTGCTTATTTCGAGCGTCACAAGGAATCTATGGAGTCTTTCCTTTCCGCGGCCAGGTCTATCGTCAGCATTAGTGTCGAGAACTACCTTGCGCGCGGTTTTAATAATCTCATGGTCAGCTTCGGCTGTACAGGCGGTCAGCACAGGTCAGTCTTCTGCGCCGAGTCCATCGCCCGTTGGGCTAAGGACGCTTGGCCGGAGGTCGATGTTGAACTTAAACATATTGAGCAGCAATGAACGGAATGATTTTCGCAGCCGGCCTCGGTTCGAGGCTCGCGCCCCTTACCGACTCCAAACCCAAGGCTCTTATCGAGGTCGGCGGGCAGACTCTTCTCGACGGGGCAATCGACAACCTCATCGAGGCCGGTGTCGACAATATTGTGGTCAACGTCCACCACTTTGCAAGTCAGATTGTCGATTTTATCAATCGCAATAGGGATAATTGGGATGCCTCCATTGCCATTTCTGACGAGAGCGGCCTTCTGCTCGAAACGGGCGGTGGCCTCGTGAAAGCTCTGCCGCTCTTTCCCGACGACAGTTTTATCGTGGCTTGCAACGTCGACGTCCTCTGCACTGCCGACCTTTCCTCGCTTATCGAGGCTCATAAGGCGAGCCATGCCGACGCCACTCTTATGACGTCCGCCCGTCAGTCCACACGCCACCTTCTTTTCGGCGCCGATGGCAACCTTTGCGGTTGGGAGAATGTCGAGAAGGGTGAGAAGCGTATGGCACGCAATGTCGAGCCCGCCTTCCGCGAGGCGTTCAATGGCATCCACGTCATTGAGCAGGATCTTGTCAGGTCGTTCATCCCTTCTGGCGAGCCTCGTCCCCTCCCCATTGTCGACGCCTATCTCAGTGCGGCAAGTTCACGCCGCATAAGCCGTTGGCTCTTGCCATCCGATGAGCGTTGGTTCGATGTCGGTACTCCGGCTAAGCTGCA
The DNA here is from genome assembly GCA_051875415.1 of Marinilabiliaceae bacterium. Lineage (GTDB taxonomy): Bacteria > Bacteroidota > Bacteroidia > Bacteroidales > Marinilabiliaceae > W3P20-009. The sequence goes on along the minus strand of JBJEGU010000021.1, from coordinate 30,019 downwards.
AGAGGCGGAAAATTTCTTCAGCAACCTCTAATGGTTAATAAGGCTTTTATAGCAAAAGCGGACTCTCTCAAGCGTCTGCTTTTGCTTTTTTCGTCCCTCTTCCCGAACAGCGTGGGCTGTTTGATGTCGGGCGCGCAAAACACGGCCGCGTCACAAGCCATTTCCGACCCGGTCTACGCCGTCCCTCTCAAAATCGACTATCGCATAAGCGGCTCCTACGCCGAGTTGCGCGGCAACCATTTCCACGCAGGGCTCGATATGGGAACGGCGGGAGTTGAGAATGTCGAAGTCCATGCGGCAGCCGATGGTTGGGTGAGCCGGGTAAAGGTAGGTCCCTATGGCTATGGGCGTGCGCTCTACATCAGCCACCCCGACGGCCACACTACGGTATATGGCCATCTCAACGGTTTCGCCCCTAAAATCGACGAATTGGTCCGGAAGCGTCAGTACGATGATCGCTCTTTCTCCGTCGAACTATTCCTGCCCGAGGGCAAGCTGCCAGTCTTGCGAGACGAGGTGGTAGCTTTTTCCGGCAATACGGGCGGGTCGGGCGGTCCGCATCTGCATTTCGAGGTCCGCGACTCTAAGACTGAGGAGCCTCTCAACCCGCTCCGCTTCCTCCCTAAGGTCCATGATGTCTGCCCGCCGACCCTCTACGGAGTGAAGCTCTATGCGCTTTCGCCAGACGCCCAGGTCGCAGGGGCGGCCTCCGACAAGTATTTCATCCTGAAGTCAATATCTGGCCGCACCGTCGATTGCCTCGGGCAAGTTGGGCTTGGCATCCACTGCACCGACTTTTTCGCCGTCGGCGGGCGACCCTGCGGTGTCATTGAGGTCTGTCTTTTCGATAATGAGAGGCTCGTCTTCAAGTCGCGTGTCGACCATTTCCCCTTTGCCCTCAACCGTCACGTCAACTCCCTTATCGATTTTAAGGAGAGCCTCGTCAATCATCGTTTCATCCAGCGCAGTTTCGTAGCGTCTGGCAACAAGCTGCCCATCTACCAGTCCGTCTCCACTCCTATAACAGTGTCGGAGGGCGAAGTCCACAAGATTAAGTATGTGGTAAAGGATTTTGCGGGAAACGAGAGCTGCGTCTCTTTCTCACTCCGCGGAGTCAAAAATCCTGGAGCGAAGCGTAGAAGCAGACCTATTGGCGATTTGGTCGAGCGTAGCAAGACGTGGGTCAAGGATTCTGCCGGCATCGACGTCCTCATCCCACGCGAGGCCCTTTATGACGACGAGTGGGTCGCCATAAAGCGGTCTAAGTCGCCTAAGTCGCAGTGTCCAGTCTTCTCTGTCGGAGACAGGACAGTCCCCCTGCAAAAGCCAGTGACGCTCACCATGGCTGTCCCCGGCGAATGGCGGTCGCTCGGCCGTAAGGTTTTCGTCGGCAGGGTGACATCATCCGGTGTCGCATATTGCGAAAGCGAGATGCGACCGGATCCGGGATCTTCGTCCGTCTATACAGTTAGTGCCGACGTCCTTTCTTTCGGTGACTATACAGTCTGTGTCGACACCCTTCCTCCCACGGTCAAAGTCCGCAACGCGAATAGCGCGCTGGGCTTGTCCAGCTTAATCTCTATCGGGGTCTTTGACTCTCAAAGTGGCATAGCCGACTATTCAGTCTACATCGACGGCCAGTGGCAGGTTTTCGAATACGACTATAAGAACAACAGGCTCAAGGCCACGCCCGAATATCTGCGCATCGCCAAAGGTCGCCATCATCTTCAAGCCAAAGTCTCCGACGCCTGTGGCAACGAGCGCATTGTTGAATGGGATTTCTCAGTCAAGTAACCTGTCGCCATTCACAAAAAAGCCGCCATCAGTACGCTGACTGATGGCGGCTCAATCCTTAATATTCAGCCGAATGGGAGCGGATGTTGTTCTACTCCTTGCCCTCGAAGCTCTTGTTGTACTGCTCCATGGCGCGTGCGCTCATGCCCATAGATGAGAAGCCGCCGTCGTGGTACAGGTTCTGCATCGTTATCTTCTTCGTCAGGTCTGAGAACATCGTGACAACGAAGTTAGCGCACTCCTCAGCCGTCGCATTGCCAAGGGGGCTCATCCTGTCCGAGAAGTCCATCAGGCCGCCAAATCCCTGGATGCCCGAGCCTGCCGTCGTCGCCGTAGGCGACTGCGACACAGTGTTTATGCGGACGTGACGCTCGTGTCCGTAGATGTAGCCGAAGCTGCGGCCTATGCTCTCAAGCAGTGCCTTGGCGTCCGCCATGTCGTTATATCCGTCGAACGTGCGCTGGGCTGCCACATACGAGAGGGCGACTACAGAACCCCACTCGCTGATTGCATCCATCTGGTAGGCCACTTGCAGCATCTTGTGGAACGAGATTGCCGATATGTCAAGCGTCTTGTCCAGGAAGTTATAGTCGAGGTTCGTGTATTCGCGCTTCTTGCGGACGTTCAGGCTCATACCGATAGAGTGGAGTACGAAGTCTATCTTGCCTCCAAGGACCTCCTGCGAACGCTCGAAGACGTTCTTCAGGTCGTCGACATTGGTGGCATCGGCGGGGATCAGTTCTGCGCCAGTCTTCTTGCTCAGGTCGATGACCTCGCCCATACGGCAGGCGGCCGGGGTGTTCGACAGGGTGAAAATCGCGCCCTGCTCCTTGGCCTTCTCGGCTACCTTCCATGCGATGGACTTGTCGTTCAATGCGCCGAAGATTATACCGCGCTTGCCTTCCAGTAAGTTTTGTAACATTACGTCTGTCTTATGTTTAGTTCGTCAATGCGTTTTTTGACGGTGCTAAGTTAAGCCCTTTTGTAATCTGCATATTGCAAAATGTGTTAACAATCAATAAGCGAACGGCTTCCGCCTGTGTTTTGAGGCACTTTTGTTCTAATTTTGAATGATTGTACCTTAAATTGTATACTCGGATTTCCATCCTTCCTTTTCTGCAAATGGTCAGAGTCCTTTCTTTTATATTCTCATTCTGCGCCGTCGCGGCGTTAGCCTCGGCACAGATGGTGCAGCCTGTCCACTTCTCTACTTCGATGCGCGAGACGGGGCCGGCGACAGCCGAAGTCGTCTTCTCCGCAACTATCGATGACGGGTGGCACGTCTACTCTACCAACCTTGGCAGCGATGGCCCTATCTCGGCATCCCTTCTTGTCAATCAACTTCAAGGGGTCGAACTCGACGGCCCTCTAGCTCCCGCTGGAAAGGAAATCAAGAAGTTCGACAGCATGTTCGGGATGGAGCTTCGCTACTTCGAGGGGCAAGTGTCTTTCACTCAGCCCATTCGCTTTGTAGCACCTGATTATCTCGTCGACATTAGCCTTGAGTACGGGGCTTGTAACGACCAGAACTGTCTCCCTCCCACTACGGTCGATTTTCACCGGTCTGGCCATTGCGATTTGAATGACGCGCAGCCTTCTTCCTCCGATTCAACGGCCGAAGGCACTGCCACAGCCATCCGCAGACCCGCAAAGGCCGCGCAGGCCGACTCCCTCCCGTCGTCGTGGGCTCCCGTGACCGACAAGCTCCGTGAGCATTCCGATGCCCTCTCAGCCACAGATGCCATGCCACTGTGGCAGATTCTGATTGAGGGGCTGCTCGGAGGCCTACTCGCCATTTTCACCCCGTGCGTGTGGCCCATCATTCCTCTCACCGTCAGCTTCTTCCTCAAGAGGAGCAAAGAGAAGGGTAGGGCAGTCCGCGACGCGCTCACTTATGGCGGCGCCATTGTTGTCATATATGTGGCTCTCGGGCTTATAGTGACGGCCATATGGGGGGCGAACCAGCTCAACGAGTTGGCTACCAATGCCGTGTTCAACATCTTCTTCTGCGCGCTTCTGCTCACTTTCGCGGCCTCTTTCTTCGGTGCGTTCGAGATCACGCTCCCCTCGTCGTGGACTGACAAGGTGGAGAGCCGCAAGGGTAAGGCGTCGGGGCTTCTCGCCATTTTCCTTATGGCGTTCACTCTCGCGCTCGTCTCGTTCTCTTGCACGGGGCCAATCATCGGTTTCCTTCTTGTCGCTGTCTCCACGCAAGGGTCTGTTCTTGCCCCCGCTGTCGGGATGCTCGGCTTTGCCATAGCCCTCGCTGTGCCGTTCACGCTTTTCGCTCTTTTCCCGAGCCTCCTGCAAAAGGCTCCGCGCTCCGGCGGATGGATGAACGCCATCAAGGTCACTCTCGGTTTCGTGGAGTTGGCTTTCGCCCTGAAGTTCCTTTCGGTGGCCGATATGGCATACGGTTGGCGTCTGCTCGACCGTGAGGTGTTCATTGCGTTGTGGGTGGCAATATTCGGTCTGCTCGGAGCTTACCATTTCGGGTGGCTGCGCTTCAAGTCCGATGATCCCGACCGTTCCGTCGGAGTCGGCAGTTTCTTCGTCGGCTTAGCTTCCCTGGCGTTCGCCATATATATGGTGCCGGGCTTGTGGGGAGCTCCGCTCAAGGCTGTGGGGGCTTTCCTCCCTCCTGCCAGCACTCAGGATTTCCGTCTTGGGCAAAAAGGCTTCGAGGCTGACTATACGGACTATGACGCGGCGTTGCGCGAGTCGGCTGCCACTGGCAAGCCAGTCCTCGTCGACTTCACCGGCTTTGGCTGTGTCAACTGTCGCAAGATGGAGGCGACTGTCTTCGCCGACCCTACGGTTTCCGGGCTCTTGAATGACGACTTCATTGTCGTCTCGCTTTTCGTCGACGATAAGACTCCGCTCGCGCAGCCGGCTCTCGTCCCCGATGCCAGTGGGATAAGGACGCTCCGAACCGTCGGCGACAAGTGGAGTTTCCTCCAGGCGCATAAGTTTGGCGCCAACACCCAGCCTTTCTATGTCGTGGTCGATTCGCTTGGCAATCCACTGTCCCCGTCGCGCTCCTACGATGAGGATGCCCACGCCTATGCCGATTTCCTCCATTCTGCGCTGCGCTGAGCACGGACCGCGGTTGCGGCTACTCATTCTAAAGAAGGCCTTGCCATGCTAATCAGCGTAGGCCATTTTTCATTACCTTTGAGGCGGTTTATGCTAATATGAAAAAGCTCCACAAGTTCGTCCTTGGCAACTACGCCGGGCCGCTCGCGATGACTTTCTTTATCTCCCTCTTCATCCTTGTCATGCAAGGTCTCTGGAGATATGTGGACGACATCGTGGGCAAAGGCCTGGAGATTAGCGTTATGGCCGAGCTTCTCTTCTATGTGGCTCTTCAGGTGGTGCCAATGGCCCTCCCGCTCGCCATTCTTCTCGCCTCGCTGATGACGTTCGGCAATCTCGGCGAGAACTATGAGCTTACGGCAATGAAGGCGAGCGGCATTTCGCTCTTCCGGATTATGAAGCCGCTCATCACCATCACGGCCGTGGTCTCCGTCCTCGCTTTCTGGTTCTCCAATAATGTCCTCCCCGTAGCCAATCTCAAGTTCTACACGCTGCTCTACAGTGTCAGGCAGCAGAGGCCTGAGCTCGAGCTGAAGGAGAGAGTCTATTACGACGGCGTCGACGGTTTCCGCATCAAGGTCGGTCATAAGGATCGTAAGACGGGAATGCTCTACGAACTCATCATCCACGACCACCGCGACCGCATCAACCGCAATGTCAACGTCACTATGGCGGACTCCGGCAAGATGGACATCGACAACAAGGCCGGCATGATCCGCCTCGTCCTATACAGCGGTGTCACGTACGACGAGAAGGTGACCATGTCCAACAAGCGTATGACCGACCGCGACAAGCAGTTCTACCGTCACGACGAGTTCTCGCAGGAGGTCTTCCAAATCAAGGTTGATGGTCTCGACTTCTCCCGCACGAACGAGGATGTCTTCAAGTCCAACGACCGTATGAAGAACCTCGCCCAGCTCAGTCAGGACGGCGATTCCCTTTGGCACAGGTGCGACTCGCTCTCAGCCTCGCTGCGTCAGGATGTCAAGGGCTTCACTCTTAAGAAAGCGAATTTCCGCTTTAAGAACGACTCGCTGATGGCTCTCGCTCTCGATACTGCTGTGGCTATCAATGTCGACAGCGTCGCCCAGTCGCTCACTCCGCGCAAGGTGCATACCGCCCTCCAGAATGCGCTACGCCTCGCCAAGAACAATAAGCAGCTTGTCGACGAGCGCGTGCTGAACTACGAAAGTGAGAAGATAAAGGTCAACCGTCACCTTATGGAGATGCACCGCAAGTTCTCGCTCCCTGTGGCTTGCCTCGTCTTCTTCTTTATTGGCGCACCCCTTGGCGCCATCATCCGTAAGGGCGGGCTCGGCACCCCCATTGTCATATCCATCCTCTTCTTCATCTTCTACTACGTCATCGACACCTTCGGAGCCAAGATGGCGCGTGAGGATGTCTGGCCCGTATGGTGCGGAATGTGGCTCTCCACGGGAGTCCTCGCCCTCATCGGATCTTTCCTTACCTACAAGTCGGCTACCGACTCCGCCCTCTTCCGTTCCGAGGCCTACGGACGCGTGGCCGATAAGATTAAAGACCTCATAAGGAAGCGGCGATTGGCGAAACTGAGGAAGCGGCGCGAAGAGGGTGACCCCATGGCGTTCTAAAACTTCACTTTCCCACGTCTCAAATCACGAAAAAACACATTTTCATAAATGGATAATTATAATCCCGACGCACGTGAGCGTCTCGATAAAATTGAGGATGCCATCGAGGCATTCAAGCGCGGTGAGTTCGTTATCGTCGTCGACGATGAGGATCGCGAGAACGAGGGCGACTTCATAACGGCGGCCGAGCTCATTACGCCCGAGAAGGTGAACTTCATGCTCAAAAACGGACGTGGCGTACTTTGCGCCCCACTCTCAATAGACCGTTGCGAGCAACTCGAACTTCCGCACATGGTGTCTGACAACACCTCTATCCTCGGCACTCCATTCACTGTCTCCGTCGACCTTCTTGAGGGTTGCACAACGGGGGTCTCCATCCACGACCGCGCGGCCACCATCAAAGCTCTCGCCGACCCTACCCGCAAGCCGACGGACTTCGGCCGCCCTGGCCACATCAACCCCCTCTACGCCCAGAACCGCGGTGTCATTCGCCGCGCAGGCCATACTGAGGCCGCTATCGACCTTGCCCGTCTCGCAGGGTTGCAGCCCGCCGCCGCGCTCATCGAGATAATGAATGAGGATGGTACAATGGCTCGTCTGCCGCAGCTCCGCGAAGTGGCCAAGGAACATAACATGAGGCTCATATCCATAAAGGATCTTATTGCCTATCGCCTTAAGACTGAGACGCTTGTCTCCCGTGGGTCGGAGGTTCATCTTCCAACCCAGTATGGCGATTTCCGTCTCATTCCTTTCCGTCAGCAAAGCAATGGAAAGGAGCACATCGCCCTTATCAAAGGCAAGTGGGAGGCCGACGAACCTATACTCGTCAGGGTTCACTCCTCCTGCATGACGGGCGACATCTTCGGCTCAATGCGCTGCGAGTGCGGAGAGCAGCTCCACAAGGCTATGCAGACAATCGAGAAGGAGGGCAAGGGCGTTGTCGTCTACCTCAATCAAGAGGGTAGGGGCATTGGCCTCATGGCAAAAATCGAGGCGTATAAGCTTCAGGAAGAGGGGCTTGACACCGTCGACGCCAATGTCCACCTCGGCTTCGATCCCGATGAGAGGGACTACGGGGTCGGTGCGTCAATCCTCAAGGAGCTTGGCGTCCATCGGATGAGGCTTATGACGAACAACCCCGTAAAGAGGGTGGGGCTTGAGTCCTATGGTCTCGAGATCGTTGAGAATGTCCCCATCGAGATTCAGCCTAACAGGTACAATGAGTACTATATGCACACCAAGAAGGTGCGTATGGGTCACGACTTGCACCTGGTCAAGTAGTCAGTGTAAATAGCAACGTGTCGCTATATCGTAAAAGCCCGCCGGCGAGATTCGTCGGCGGGCTTTTCTTTTGCTCATTCTTGCTCGTAAGCGTCGAGGGCGGCCTCCATCCGTTTGCGGCCTTCGTCGATTATTTCGGATGCGTTTGCGAAGTCGAAAGTCGAGAACAGGTTGTGCGGAATGGCGACGTGTATGTCAGGTGGCGTTATGCGGAGTGCCATGTCTGTCAGGGCAACGATTGAGAGGTTGGTGTACTGCGTAAGGATTTTGGGAATGTGCGATTTTTTGTGAGTCGCATTCTCTTCCATTTCCCTGGAGATGTCTTTGGCCTTGTCTATGAAATTGTCCAACTTGGATGCCCAACGGGGTGGGACGTGGTTCCGCAGGGTGGCTATGTTGCCCAGGAGCGAGTCCGACACGGTAAGTCCGGTATCATATGAGTCGGCGTGCCCGTTGATATCAATAGCCACAAGGATGTCGCCTTCTGAGCGGATGGCGTGCGACAAGGGTAGTGGGTCCATGACGCCGCCGTCTATATACTCAATGTCGTCAATGCGCATTGGCTTGAAGACTCCAGGCATTGAGATTGACGCTCGAATTGCGTCGAACATGTCGCCTCTGTCGAAAACAGCCTCTCGTCCGTGCGTTATGTCGGTGGCCACCGCCTTGAATGCGATTGGCAGGCTCTCTATTTTGCTTTCAGTGGCAATGGAGCGGAGGTGCGCTATGATCTTGTCTCCCTTGAGTACGCCGTCCCAATTAAACAGGTTGAAGTCCAACAGTTCGAAATACTTGGCAAAGTCGACGGATAGCATCATCTCGCGAGTCTCTTCCAGCTTGCCCGCAGCGAACATCCCGCCCACGAGCGAACCCATTGAGCAGCCTGTGACGGACTTTATGTTGTAGCCGCGGCTCAATAGTGTCTCTATTGCGCCTATGTGGGCGTAACCCTTGGCGCCCCCACTGGCCAGGACGAGTGAGACGTTTTTCGACTTTCTATTCTTCATCGCGTCATTCTGATTTCTTTTACTCACAAAGTTAATATTATTCGACAAGTAAATGCGGTGCGGCCTTTTGTCCGTCGGGTCGGAAGACTCTCAATTCTGCACTGTCACTTTGTGAGAGCTTAGAAATATTCGATTGTTTTTTGGAGAAAAAGCCGATAAGTCGGCTCGTTTGTGTAGCTTTGCGCCAATTATAACATTAATAGCTCCAAAAAACGTGAAGCGATTCGTTCTCGCATTCGGCCTTTCGGCTTGCTCCCTCTCTTCCGCTCTCGCCGGCGGACTCCTTACCAACACCAATCAGAATGTTGCGTTCCTGCGCAACCCCTGCCGCGACGCCGCCGTCGGTATCGATGGTGTTTATAGCAACCCCGCTGGTGTCATTTTCATGCCCGAGGGTTTTCATCTCTCGCTCAATATCCAGAGTGCCCACCAGACGCGCACGGTGACTTCCACTTTCGCGGGCTTCGCCTATGGGGCTGGCAATGACGGCCAGAAGCGTAAAGTCTTCGAGGGCGAGGCCCATGCGCCTGTCGTACCTTCAGTTCAGGCCGCGCTCAACAGGGGCAGGTGGAGTTGGCAGGCTGGCTTCGCCGTTACTGGTGGCGGCGGCAAGTGCGTATTCGATAAGGGGTTAGGCTCTTTCGAGAGCATCGTGAGCCTCCTTCCTATGCTCGCGCCCTCTCTGGGGTTGGACATTAAGGGCTACGACTATGACAGCTATCTCAAGGGGCGTCAGTATTATTTCGGCCTTCAGCTCGGGTCGGCCTATAAGGTCACTGACAACCTTTCCCTCTATGCGGGAGTCCGCCTTACCTACGGCTCGTGCAACTATCACGGCTACCTGCGTGACATCCGTGTGGACGTGGGCGGGCAGTATGTCGGAGCTTCTCCCTATTTCAATCAGCTTTTTGAGAACATAATAGCTGGCGCGCAGCAATATAGGGATGCCGCCGCCTCCTACCGCAATGCCGGCGATGAGGCGACCGCCGCTCAGCTCGAAGCAAAAGCGGCTGCACTGCAAACTCAGGGCGAGGCGGCAGGAGCAATGTCAAAGGCGACTTCCGATGTCACGCTTAACTGCGACCAGACAGGCTTCGGGGCTGCTCCAACCCTCGGTGTCCACTACAAGGTCTGGAATCTCGATTTCGCCGTTAAATATGACTTCCGTACTAAGATGTCCCTCAAGAACGTCTCCGCCAACAGCGAGAGTGCGCAGAATCTCTCCTCGTTGAGGAAATTCGCCGATGGCAATAGGATTCGTGAGGACAACCCGGCCCTGCTCACCGCGGGAGCCTCTTGGCGGATTATTGAGCCGCTTCGTTTCTCTGTCGGCTATCACCACTTTTTCGATAAGCAGGCCAAGGCGTATGCCGACATTCAGAAAAAGCTCGACGGCGGCACCAACGAGTACCTCGCCGGAGTCGAGTACGACGTCTGCAAACCCCTTATGCTCAGCGTCGGCATTCAAAGCACCAACTACCAGTTCACCGACGACTATATGAACGACATTAGCTTCAGCGTCAGCTCCTACACCATAGGCTGCGGCGCATGTGTCCGCGTCTCCGACCGTGTCAAAATCAATGTCGCATACTTCCAGACAAATTATAAGGACTACGACCGCTCAACGTCGGACTATAATAATATCTCCACATTAGTCAACACGATGACCAGCAGCCAGTCCGGCACGGCTCTGGTCCAGAGCGGCGCACTATCCGGTTCCGACTCATTCACCAGGACTAACAAGACCTTTGGTCTGGGGGTCGATTTCTCGTTCTGAGACTGCGACTAATAGATTTCCTGCGCCGGCGCTCTGAGGTATGTCTCTCGGGGTGCCGGCATTTTTTATGTCATTCCACACCATAAGCTGTAGCAGAACGCAAGTATTGGCAGGCGTCCGGATCTCTTGTGTGGAGGATAAGTGCGCTTGGAAATACTATTTGGAAAGGTCGTCTGCCCCTTATGTGGGTTTAATTCTGTAATTTTGATTTCAGTATACGGCGGGAAACACATTGGCAAACGTACGAGCGCAACACCGTGGAGTTTGGCAACAGGCGTAGACAGAAAACAACAAGAAGATATAACATATATTGGCCTCATGAGAATAGTTCTTTTTTGCGAGAACAAGTATGCCATTGACATTCTAAACCCCATCCAGGAGCATATAGCGAATCTCCATTTGCCGCATAAGGTTCTGTGGTATATCCACCAGCCCAAGATTGACAACTTCCCATACGCTGACAAGGTGGCGTGGACTGGCTCGATGCAAGAAGTCTACGATTTCTCCCCCGAAGCCATCTTCGTTCCGGGCAACATTGTCCCTTACTACCTCCCCGGCGTCAAGATACAAGTCTTCCACGGGTATGCCGCGGAGAAGAAGGATCATTGGGTCATACGTCGCTACTTCGACACCTACTTTACGCAGGGACCTTACTTCACTTCCCATTTCAAGGCCCTCTCTAAGAAATATGGCGACTTCGAGGTCCTTGAGACAGGATGGCCCAAGCAGGACTGGATAAAGGCTAATATGCATAAGTATGACGCTGAGCGTCAGCGGCTTCTGAATATGAGTGGCAAGCAGGCCATCATACTCTACGCCCCTACGTTCTCCCCCATGCTCACTTCGTTGCCTTTTATCAAGGAAGAACTCGGCAGGCTCGCCAAAGAGAGAAATGCGCTTGTCCTGATGAAGTTCCACCCGCTCACCCGCCAAGAGTGGGTCGACGAATATCGCGATTGGGCTAAGGATAAGGACGACGTCATCTTTATCGAAAAGGGCGAAAATGTGACCCAATACCAGCTTATGGCCGATGCGCTCATAAGCGACACGTCTTCCACCATATACGAGTTCCTGCTGCTCTCCCGCCCTGTCATCACCCTTGGCACCATTTCCAAGGATATCTACTGGGAGAACATCACGAATGCGTCAGACCTGTTGGCCGCCTACGACCACGCCCTCAACGACCCGTCCGCCATCGCTAAGCGCCAATGGGTTGTCGACAACTACGATCCCTATCTCGATGGCAACGTGTGCCAGCGTATGCTGGACGGCGCCGAGGACTACATCCGCCGTCATGGCGTCCCGACCATGCGCCACTTGAACATATGGCGCAAGTACACGAGCATCAAGACGTTCGGAAGAATAAAGAGGAATAATTAGAAATCTACAGAAATCCATATTTCCATCACGTACAGAGGTATGATTAACTTTACTGTTGGCCCCGTCATGTCAAGCGACGAGGTAAGAGCCATCGGCGCCGAGCAAGTGCCTTACTTCCGGACGGCCGAGTTCTCTGAGACTATGAAGGAGAACGAGCGGCTCATGAAGAGGTTCGCCAAGGCACCGGCCGATGCCCGTGCCGTCTTCATCACTGGTTCCGGCACGGCGTCGATGGAGGCTGTCGTGATGAATTGCTTCACCTCGGCCGACAGGGTGCTCGTCGTGAACGGTGGCAGCTTCGGTCATCGCTTTGTGCGACTGTGCGAAATTCACGATGTCCCCTGCACAGAGATTAAGCTCGAGACTGGCAATCCGCTGACTGCCGACGACCTCCGCCCCTACGATGGGCAGGGGTACACCGGTTTCCTTGTCAACTTGCACGAGACGTCCACCGGCGTGCTATATGACATTCGGATGATAAGCGACTTCTGCCGGCGCAACCGCATGTTCCTGGCTGTCGACTCTATAAGCTCGTTCCTTGCCGACCCGTTCGACATGGAGGAGCTTGGTGTCAACGTCATGATTACAGGTTCCCAAAAGGCTTTGGCATGCCCTCCTGGCGTCTCCATCATAATACTTGACGCGGAGGGACTTAAGAGGGTCGAGGCCAGCCATGTCAAGTCAATGTACTTCGACCTTAAGGATGCCCTGAAGAACGGGGAGCGGGGGCAGACCCCTTTCACCCCGGCTGTGGGGACCCTGTTGCAAATCAACGCCCGCCTTCGCGAGATAGAGCGCAATGGCGGCGTGGATAGCGAGAACCGCCGGATGAGGTCGCTCGCTGAGGACTTCCGCTCTAAAATAAAGGATTTGCCGTTAACAATCGTCTCCAAGTCCCTGTCCAACGCCGTCACGCCGCTTCATCCTCTCAACGTCTCCGCCTACGATGTCTTCCTTCGTCTTAAGGACGAGTACGGGATATGGGTCTGCCCCAATGGCGGCGACCTGGCCAAGACGGTGTTCCGCGTCGGCCATCTGGGCAACCTGACGCCGGACGACAACGCAACCCTTGTCAACGCGTTGAAAGACATGCAGGCCAAGGGGTTATTGTAAGTGTATGGCAGGGCAATCATCAATATAGGGAGGCTCTTGAGGTAAATGACATGGTAAAAGTCATCACTTACGGCACGTACGATTTGTTGCACTATGGCCACATCCGTCTCTTGGAACGCGCCAAGGCTTTGGGCGACTATCTTATCGTCGGCGTAACATCCGACACGTTCGACCGCGAGCGGGGTAAAATCAATGTGCAACAATCGCTCGTGGAGCGTGTGCAGGCCGTCAGGGCTACTGGCCTTGCCGACGAGATTGTCGTCGAGGAGTACGATGGTCAGAAGATAGATGACATCAAGCGGCTCAATGTCGACATTTTTACCGTCGGCTCCGACTGGAAAGGTAAGTTCGACTACCTGAACGCCTATTGCCAAGTTGTTTACCTCGATCGCACCACTGGCATCTCCAGTTCGGATATCCGGAGTGAGCAACAAGCAGTCCGTCTGGGGCTCGTCGGCGAATCGCCTATCCTCAACAAGATAGAGCGGGAAAGCAAATATGTCAACGGCCTGGAGGTCGGGAAGGTCTTCAGCCTCAATGACGCTAACCTTGACGAAAGTCTTAGGGACGAAGAGCGCAAAGCGGACTCTTTCCGCGGTCTGCTCGGTGAGTGTGATGCCCTCTATGTCATCTCCGCCCCGGATAAGCACTATGGCCAGATAAGGGAGGCGTTGGAGTGCGGCAAGCACGTTCTGTGCGAATCGCCAGTCGCCATGAGCGTCGAGCAGTGGGATGAGTTGAGGCGCATTGCAAAGGAACGCAATCTGGTGCTGATGGATGCCATCAAGACGGCCTATTCCACTGCGTTTTATCGCTTGCAGCTTCTGGCTAAGGGCGGTGTCATAGGCGACATCGTGTCGGTCGACGCCACATGCACCAGCCTTGTCGATTTCGCCTCGGCGCAAAGCCTCTACGGATGGAACAGCATATGCTCCTGGGGGCCTACAGCCCTCCTCCCAATATTCCAACTTCTTGGCACTGACTACTCAAGCAAGCAGATCGTCACGCACTTTATCGACGACGTTAAGCAATACGATTCGTTCTCAAAGATTTCTTTCGTCTACCCCCATGCCGTGGCCTCGCTCAAGGTCGGGCAAGGCGCGAAGTCGGAAGGTGAGCTGATTATCTCAGGAACAAAGGGCTACTTCTACGTGCCTGCCCCATGGTGGAAGACTGATTACTTCGAACTCCGCTTCGAGAACCCGCAGAACAATAAGCGCTATTTCTACCAACTTGACGGTGAAGGGTTGCGCTATGAGCTGCTGTCGTTCCTCAAGGCAATCCGAACGGGTAAGGACTTTTCCTACGTCTCCGAGGAGATATCCCGTGGCATAATCCGGACGATAGCGGACTTCGAGGCGAGAAAGGACATGGTCTTCATTTAGGTGGGGCTGTTTTACGTCCCCCTTGCGTGTCCGATAAAGTTTGCGAACTCGGCTTCGCCTACTGAGGAGTAAAGCTTAAAACGGATCTTATAATTTTCGCCCCGGCGGGCGGTAGGCATACGGCCTGCCGCCCGCTGCTTTTTTCTTGCTGTCGCACTTGCGGCGGAGCTGATTGGGTGTAATTCGTCGTTAGCTGTTAAAGAATATTAATTTCGGGGGGGTAATGTTAATTGCTAAATTTGTTTATCGCGAGGTTGAGCCTTTTTTGGGGGGCGGTATTCAACCACAGCGTCACCCGTCTGTTCAATCGTCGGGTTCATTAAAAAGAAACTATCATTTGTGTCCCTGTGGGGAAGCCACCTCCCCGTCCGCATCTATTAAGTTATGCAAGAAGAGCATTCGTTAATCGCAAATTCTGGTATCCAGATATTCACCTTTCCCCTCACTCTGAACCTGCAGGAACGGGAGAAGCTATGGTTCTACGAGCGGTTCGATGAGGACTCGAAAAAATGGCTGTTGGATTTGGTTTATGAATTGAGGTCGGACGATTCCATCTTCTACTACACCAAAAAGGACCTGTTCAAAGGCGGCTATTTGAACGACCCCTCGATAGAGTTCAGCGAAAGCGACTTGAAGGATGACGGCATCCTCCCTCTCAGGGTCGACGACGTCAATATGGATGGGGTGGATGGGTGTTTCTTCCCTATGGGCTTCGCTGATCGCAATTGCAAAATTAAGGCTTTCGAGAATGTCTGGCTACCTGTGCCATATTTTACCAAACGGACAGAGCGGAAATTCGACTTCGCCCCGATGAATTGGGCGCGGATGAAGCTCGTCCCTAAGGCCGAGGCTGACGGCAGGAGGAGTTATGACGTTGTGCTTGCTTTCGACACAAGGGCTGAGTATGAGGCCGCCGACGAGTATATGGAGTGCCCGTTCTTCCCAAGCAGGTATACCGGCCATTTGGATTTCGCCCTGTGCGGTGACGAGTTCAAACTTATGGATTATTGCACGTCGGGCCAGAGCTGGAGCTATATAGACGACTACCTGTTCCACCTGGCATACCCCGGACTCGACGGGCTCGACAAGATTGTCGGCTCGAAGGAGAGGCGCATGGCGTATGTCGCCACCTACGTCTACCTTATAGGCTATTTGGCGAAGCGCGGGCTTTCCCCAAAAATCAGGCTTTTCCGCGACAGTGGTGTCGCCGCGAAAAGTATTGACATGATTGTCGACATTGGCAATAGCCGTACGACCGCGTTGCTCGTTGAGGACAACTCGAACTTTAATCAAGTTTGCCAGCTTGGGCTTGTCGATTTCACCGAACTGACCAATGAGTCGGGCGGATGTGTGTCCGTGAACAGGCACAACCGCCCTTTCGACATGCGTCTCGCATTCCGCAAAGTTGACTTTGGCGGTTTTGGCATCAAGGATAGCAGGCAGTTTGTCTACCCGAGCCTTGTAAGGCTTGGCGACGAGGCTAATAGGCTGATTCGCCAGTCTGTCGGGAGCGTGGGCAACCAGCGGTCGCTCTCGACCTATTCAAGCCCGAAGAGGTACTTGTGGGATTCCCATGTCAGCAAGGGCGAATGGGAGTTCCTCGTCTTGGAAGGCGAAAATCCGAGTTCCCATATCCTTAAGCTTCAAGGTATAACGAATCAGCTGAATGCCGACGGCACTATAGACCCTGACGGCAATGGCGGTAGCACCTCCCGCTATTCGCGCCGCTCGCTTATGACCTTCTCTTTCCTTGAGATGTTCGCCCAGGCCGTCGCGCAAATCAATAGTGAGGAGTATAGGGTAGGCCGGGGCGAGCCTGATGTGCCTCGTAGGCTCAAGAGGGTCATTGTCACGTGCCCTACTGCCATGTCAAAGGTTGAGCGTGAGGCTCTTGTCGGGTGCGCGCATGATGCGGCGGTTCTCTTGGGCAACTTCATCCGCGGCGGCAAAGGGTTGGCGACTGAGGTTGAGGTCGTTCCGTCTGTTTCGTCAAGGGGCGGCTCGTCGGGCGGCTGGTACTACGACGAGGCTACGTGCTCGCAGCTTGTGTACATGTTTGGCGAGGCTGGCAATAAGTACAAGGGGTGCTGCGACGAGTTCTTCAACCTGTATGGCAAGAAGGCTGATGGCGATGAGCGCCCATCGATTACCGTCGGCTCTGTCGACATAGGGGCGGGGACTTCCGACCTGATGGTTTGCAAGTATTCCTACGACATTAACAGTGTCGCGACAATAACACCCGACCCGAAATTCTACGACAGCTTCTATTTCGCTGGCGATGACATTCTCTACGCGCTCGTCAAGAACGCTATGATTCTTGGCGATAAAAGCGCTTTCCGGCGCGAGATGAGTGGCATATCGCCATCCGCTTATAGGCAGAGAATGAAGGACTTCTTCGGCGAGGACTATAATGGGCAAACGTACGCCGACAGGCGACTCAGGCGCGACTTCAACCTCCAGTACTCCGTTCCCCTGATGTGCCACTTCCTCGAGCTGCTTAAGAATAGGAGTGGTGACTGTATTGTTAGCTATGACGACGTCTTCGCCGATTGTCGGCCGAGCCCGTCCGTGCTGTCTGGCTTTATGGAGCGTACGGGCATCGACGTCATGACACTTCAGTGGCAATTCGTTGCCGACGACGTGGCGGCCATTGTCCGTAAGGAGTTTGAGCCCATGCTCAAGAAGATTGCGACGGTCATGTACTCCTATGCGTGCGACGTAATTCTTTTGTCCGGCAGGCCGGCATCATTACCCATAATCCGCGAGATATTCCTCAAATACTACCCAGTTTCGCCAAACAGGCTGCTTCTTCTCAACGACTATTATGTCGGCGACTGGTACCCGTTCGGCGACAACACGGGCTACGTGACTAACAGTAAGACCATCGTCGCCGTCGGGGCCGCCATCGGCTTCTACGCTTCGAGCTTGCCAGTGCTTGACAATTTTGTCCTGGATTTGAGCAAGCTCAACGAGGGGCTTGCCTCTACGGCGAACTATGTGTCCACGCAGCAGGACAGGCGGCAAACAGACTTCCTTCTCTCGCCCGGCAAGTGTCAGGGTGAGCTGATTGTCAGCAGTCTGCCTGCGAGGTTGACCGTTAGGCAGATAGGCATGGCGTCATATCCTGGCCGTGAGCTATACTCAGTCGACTTTAACACGCGCAAGATGGCTGAGAGGCTAAGAAAGAAGGCTGCCATTAGCGGCGAGTCGGTCACAGATTCGCAAATCGCGTCGCAAGTTGACGACTCGGTCGAGGCTCTCAAAAGGCGGATGCCGTTAAGGGTGGCTATAGGCCGCGAGGGGGAAGACAAGGAGACTCTCTCCATCTTGTCCGTGTCCGATAAGAACGGCGACGATGTGACAGACAGCAACCTTGAGGTGAATATCCAGAGTATGGGTGCGGCCGATGAGTATTGGCTGGATAACGGAGCTTTCGATTTTTAAAATGGCTAATATGTTGCAAGATATCCGCAGGCACATTGAGTTGGCTGATGAGGCCGTAGCTTGGGCGATAAACTGCGGGAGCGAGTCCTTCCCCTACGAGAAGTTGAAAGACTACAGGCGAAGGCTTAAGAAGATTGGGGCTGCTCTTGAAGAGAAAAGCTCCGCAGCGGCCTACGGCGAAAGCCAGGTCGGCAAGTCGTACCTTATGAGCAGCCTCCTCTCCTCTCCCCAAAGTCCGTTCGTGATAATGCATGGCGGTAAGGAGTACAGCTTCATCGACGATTTGAACCCGAGCGGAGGAAACAACGCGAAAATCGAGTCGACCGGCGTCGTGACGCGTTTCACTCTGTCTGCGGGTGCCGATGCGATGGTGGGCTTCGTCAGGGTGCGTAACCTCTCAGTCGTCGACATCATCCTCCTGCTCGCCAACTCATACTACAACGACATAAAAATCGACCAGGACAAGGCCCTGAGGTTCGACCAAATAAACCAATGCCTCAGCGAGATGTCTGGCTCGTGGGCGGAGGGCGAGGCCGTGCAGCGTGAGATAACGGAGGACGATATCCGCGACATCTCCGACTATATGAAAGACGTCATCGGCAATGCCGCCGCAATGGTCAACCAGTCGAATTTCTGTCGCGCCGTCAGCCCCATAATCCAGCGTGTGCCGTACGACAAGTGGGTGGATGTCTTTAGCTTACTTTGGAACAGGAATGTGGAAATCAGCCATATGTTCAGCGTGCTGATTAGTGAGTACAGGAAGATTGGCTTCCGGACAGTCGTCTACATTCCTTTCGATGCCGTCTTGAGGGAGAAGGGGACAATCTTGAAAGTCCAATGGCTCGACACCGTTTGCGGGGCGCAAGTCGATACGGGGCGCGACGAGCTGTTCACGGATGTCTATAGCCCTGCGGGCGACGTGATAGCCCGTGGCTTAGGCAAGGGTTACCTCTCCGCCCTGATTGCCGAGGTCACATTCGTCTTGCCTGAGCAAATCGCCGCCGACAGGCCGTTCCTCCGCAAGATGGATTTGCTCGACTTCCCGGGTGCCCGAGGCAACGAGGAGTACGCCGAGGCGGACATCCACTCCGTCTTGCCTACGCTCCTCCGCCGCGGCAAGGTGGCCTACCTCTTCAAAAAGTATTCGCGGTCGCTGCGTATCGGCAGCGTGCTGTTCTGCTTCCACAACGATCAGAAAGCTGCGCCGATAGGCGGCGCCATTAATTCGTGGGTCGAGGAAAACATAGGCTCTACGCCTCAGGAACGGGCGGACTCGCTCCGGTCGACCTGTGGTGTCGCGCCACTTTTCCTCGTGGCCACGAAGTTCAATCTCGACCTTGAGAGGGCGAAGACAGACAAACCGTCGAACAAGGAGAACCTGACGGAGCACTGGAAGAGGTTCAAGGATGTCCTGCCCGAAATCATTAAGCCAAGCCGTTGGCTCTATGATTGGAGCTATGACAATAGTGGGCGAAGCTCTGCTTTTCAGAACATATATCCGCTCCGCGACTTCTTCTGGTCGGCAAAGAACGGTGTCTTCGACGGATATGTCGAGGGAAAGTCGGGCGAGACGTCCGTCCACTCTTTCGATGATTACCCTGACTACATCGACTCGCTGAAAGACAGTTTTCTGAATAACGACTTTGTCAAGAGGCATTTCGCCAACCCTTCGCAAACGTGGGACGACGTGGCCACCCCAAACAACGACGGTTCCAAGGCCATCATCGGGAGCCTCAATGTCATAGCCGGTGTCCTCGATTCCGCACGGTTGACAAGGTGCGCCGCAAAGCTCACGGAGATTAAGGAGGACATGCTCCGAACCCTAAGTCCCTACTTCGAACCCGATGCGCAAGAGGACAGGAATAGGAAAGTGAAGCAGATTGTCAGTGACGTCAAAACTTCGCTCCTGCTTAAAATCGGTAGTCATCCCGAGACTTTCGGTAAAATAGTTGACACCCTTATGGCGCCCGTGGGGGCGCTGCGCGACATAGCCTATGACGTCATAGTCCGCCATTCCGAGATGCCTGTACAGTTCGACGAGGTTGGCTTCATCAGGAAATGGGCTGATATCGGCGAGTCAGACACCGTGGATGTCTGCGTCGACAAATTGTGCAAAACCCTCTCTTGCAATGACAAGGCTGATTTGAGAGCTAAGCTGCAAGAGCGCGGCTGCAGTCTTGACAGCGTAGTCCGGGGTAGCCGCGACATCCCTACCACTGTGGCCGAAGTTGTCGTCAAGCGTATCGTCGCCTACTGGAATGAGTATATGAACAATCAAGTGAAGCTCCTGTCCCCAATTCTCCCGCATGCCGATGAGATTGTCCACAGGCTGACCCTCATCTTCCGAAAACTCGATTTGCGCAAAGTGCTTACAGAACGTGTTGAGAGCTATTGCTCAATCTTGGACAAGAAGGAACAGCCCAATGCGGTGGCGGACTGCGCCTCGCTCATATTGAACGGTTTCGTCTGCAATGTTGGCAGGGAATATCTCGCCGACCACGATATCTCCGAGGTGAAGGCAAAAGCGGAGAAATGCGACATACACATCGATTTCGATATTATGGCATGCGAGCAGGAAAGAAAGGCAATGCCGCTTGAGGAGACGCTCGCCGTTTTCGACAAGGCTACGGACATCAACGGAGTGTCTCAGGAGTCACTTATGCAATTGCCATTCTGGGGAAATCTGCGGCGTTGGGAGAACCTTCTGACCATAGGGATGCTCTTCAGTTCCGACATCTCAAATGTCGATCCCGTAGCCAATGCGAAGATGAAGGCGATTATTGAGGAGTGCGAATCTTTGTACTGCGCTTAGAACGCTTATGGAACAACATACATTCCTCGGGAAGCAAAGGCTCTGCTATACGGATCTGTCGGATTTTACCGATTTTCAGGGCATAGGCCATGACCCCCTCTATCTGCGCTACGACAGTGTCATGAGCATTGTCCGCAAGTCCGTACCCGGCGAGTACTCAGGCTTTCTCGCCGCTCCAGAGTACGTCGAGGCGACAAATCTGATCCACTGGCATGTCGGCAAATGGCTCGATTGCCCTGAGCGGCTTTCCTGTCTCGATGGAGAGGGAAAAGAGCGGTATGCCGCCATCTTGCATGCGACATTGACGGCCTACAGGCAGGCGCTAACGCATCTTCAGGGCGATGATTTTGAAATTCTGTCGGGCGCCATAAAATTCATCGACGAGGACCGAGTCTTCTGTGCCGACGGGAAAGTCTACGCTGTCGCTTGGGGTATGACGCCGGACTTGCGTAGGCACAAGGTCATAGGTTCTGTCATCCATGATTTCGACCTCGTCGAGAAGTTCCGGCTGTCGTTTGACCCCGGCGAGCATGGGGCGTTCTCGTCCAAGTTGGATGGGACGGTATCAAGACGGAAAGGCTACGCCCTTTCGGCCGACGACGTGCCGATCGTGAAGACTGATGACGGTTGGAGGCTCGTCGGCTGGTCTCCAGAGCCGGTAGGCTTCGTCGTAAAGGGAAAGCAGCGTTTTATTGCGCTCTATGAGGAGAGCGCTGCGGTTGAGGTGGCTCCAGAGGCTGACGCATACTCAGCTCCTGACCCCGTGGAAGAGGAACGAGAGCCGCAGCCCGAGCCAGAATACTCCTGCACATTCAACGCCGGCGAGCATGGCCGCATAAGCAAAGGGGCGGGAGTCATATTCAAGAAGTCGGGCGAGAGCATAGAGGATGACGAGATTCCGGAAGTCACGGCCTCCGATGGCTACAGGTTTACGGGATGGAACCCGCCGGCTGCGGTCCGCATGGTCTATGGCGATGTCGCCTTCGAGGCCCGATATGAGGCCAAGAAACCTTGGCTAATCTCATTGTGGGATTCCTTCAACGGCAAAGGGTGTCTCCGGGTCTTACTGTGGATTCTCGCCGCCATTCTGATTTTCTGGCTTTTGGTCTGGCTTCTGCGGTCTTGCCATGACGGGCATCGGGAGGTCAACGGCGTCGTGTCCGTCGACTCCGTCTCGAGGCCAGACGGTAGCCTGGCCGACGATAACGGTCGTGTCTGCCCTGTCGTGGGCGATGATGGCTCTCTGCCAGTAGGTGATGCCGTAGTCGCCCCGGTCACAGGTGGCGACGGCACTCCCGCCCCTGTCATAAAGCGGCCGGGAGCGCCAGGCATCATAGCGAACAGGCTTGTCCTTTTTCTGGAGGAGGATGATGACTCTGTCGACGCCTTGGCGGCGGACTTCAAGGCGGCATATCCTGACGAAAAGTACGCGGTGATAGCCTATGACCGTAATGTAAACTACATAGTTATCCAGATTCCGGAGGACGAGCGTGACCATATACGCAGTACGATCAATGGTAAGATTCCTGGGCATAAGTTTATCGCCTTCGACGAGGAGTTCTATGAGCAGGACGGACAGGAGGGTCGGCAAAACTCAAACAAGGCCGGTTGGCATCTGGTGGCGATTAACCTGCGTCAGGGGTGGGCTGTCACTAAGGGCGATCCCGATATTAAGGTTGGGATAGTTGACGACGGCATTGATGCCTCTCACCCAATGTTTCACGGCCGGATTGCACAAGCCTACAACGTGTTCAGGCAGGACAACCAGTTGAGTGTCGGCAGCGGACATGGGACCCACGTGGCTGCGCTTGCGTGCGGCTCCGATGCCTTCTTGCAAAATGGCGTCTCGGGCGTGGCCCCTAACAGCCAGATTATGCCTGTTCAGGTGTTTGATAACGGCATGTGTCCTCTTTCTGCCTTAGTGTCCGGTGTGATGTATTCCATACACCGCGGGGCGGATGTCGTCAACATATCCATCGGCCCTCATTATGAGGGGCTTGACAACTTGCCCGTGGAGGAACAGAGTGAGATCGCCGCTTCGATGTTCAAAAATGTCGAGGCTCTATGGAGGCGTGTGTGCGAAATCGCGGAGAGGAAAAACTGTATTCTTGTCTTTGCCGCCGGAAACGATAACATTCTCTCTTGTGTCATGCCCGAAAATAGGAACAACTCTGCCATCTCCGTGTCCGCCGTCGGCTCTGATGTGAAAAAGGCCGCTTTTTCCAATTTTGGTAGAGGAGCCGATATTTCTGCCCCTGGCGTGGATATCTACAGTGCCTACTCGCACGGGGGCTTCAAGATGCTCGACGGGACAAGTATGGCTGCACCTATCGTAACCGGAACAATCGCCCTGATGAAGTCCATTAAAAGGGATCTCACGACAAAGCAGGCGCGCAACTGCCTCCGCAATACAGGTCGGAAGTCAAGCGGTCCTGTGCCGCCAATGGTCGTGGTCGACAACGCCCTCAAAGGTGTCATGTCCGGCGACTTCTCCGATTCAGTGGGCGACAACCCCTGTGCGCAAGACGAGGGCGGCGCGCCATCGCCACGCATTGGCGACGGAGGCAAAAAAACGCCAGATGCCGCCCCGCAAACACCTGACGAGACGGATTACGATGCCATCAGGCGTCTAATCGCTGAGTATCAGGAAAAGATTAAAGAATTGGAGCGTCTGCTGCCCCAAAAATAAAACCCAATGTACAAAAACCTAAAGTTCTCTTGGGCGCACATCATCGCCCTTGTCGCACTCATATCAATCGGCGTCCTCATCTTCCTGTCCGATAGCCCCGTCTCAGAGCAGGGTGACGTGAACAGCACGGCTCTTTGGCGCGCCTTGCTCTGGTGTCTGGCGGTCGCCGTTCTGTTTGTCGGCGCGCAGCAACTCAAAGGTGTGGACAATAGCCTGAGCTTCAGGAAATGCATCTGGGCCGAGAGGCTGCTTTTCTTCGCCTCGCCAATAGCCCTCCTTTTGTGTATGATGCCTGTCAATCATACGTTTAACATAATCCGGCATATTTCTGACGATGCTGGCAAAACTACGTCGATGGTTGTTTCCACCACCGATGATATGTTCTCCGCCTACGAGGGATATGTCGATAATAGGGTCAATGCATATAAGTCAAGACTTGAGCAGTCTGCATTCGGAGCTATGAAAGTCGACGTTGAGCAGCAACTACTTAGGTTGCAACTCAAAAATAGCGAATATGAAACATTTAAGCTTCAGACCATCAGCTGGCTCGACGATTGGAAAAGTAATTCTGGCACGGATGCCATGTCCGGTTGGAACCCTTTCATCCTTACCAACATCTATAAGGTCAAGGAGGCTATCCAGTCTTGGAGCGAGACCTTGTCCGGTTTGTCATCCAAGAAGCTTAAGTACGAGAGTCCGGATGCCTACGCTTTCAATGGGGACTCTTTCGTCCACCAGATAAATCAAAACCTCAACAACCTCGTGTCCGTCGATAAGGACAGTCTGTCGCTCAGCACCGTTGTCTACTACATAATCTCGCTCGCCCTGCTCAGTCTCCCTTATTGGGTACAGGAAAGGAACGGGGTCAGCACTTACAGTCTTCTCGGCCGAAGATATATTGAACGTGCTGATGAGGATCGCTTGCCGGACAGTGACCCAGAGCCGGCTTCAGAACCAGAGGAGCTTTCGGACTGTGAAGACTCGGATTTCGACGACGAGGAGAAGGCTCGTGAGGAAAGACGTCGCAAACGGCGTGCGGAACGAGGCTCGCTCTGAGCGATAGGAGATTGCTGCTATAGCTTTAATCCTTGATTATTAAGTAAATATATTCTTGGTTATGACAAGAGACGAAATATTGGATCGCATTCAGGATTTTGGAGAGGATGACGTCCCGGAGATTGTGGACTTCTTGGCCAGTGGCATTCTGACCATGCAGGATCTGCGAGAGAACGGTCTCAACTTCAAAGTCCGCAAATCTGTCGAGAAAACGCTTCAGGAAAGGCAGGCCCAGGAGAAGAATGCGGATGAATTGGCTTGGAACGCAGCTTCGTTGGCAGATACAGAGGATGGCTACTCTTCCTACCTTAGGGATTTCGTCAATGGCTGCCACCGCGACGAGGCGCGTGCCGCCCTTAGGCGTCTGGACGATAATAAGGCCGAGACTGCGATGGCGGACCTGTGGCAAAGGGTTGACAAGTCGAACCCAGATGAACTTGAAGGTTTTGTCGCCGCCCACCCCGACAGCCGGTTTGTGGGCGATGCCAAGGCTCGTCTCCGCCAACTTCGCGACTTCGCCTACGCACAGGAGGACGCTATGGAGAACCTCAAAGTCAAGGTGGACGACTCTTGGGAACCCTACGACACTATCAGGGAGGCTCTCGATTCCCGTCTCGTTACCGTTGATCAATTGCTCGACGAGATAGACAGGGACAATAACTGGCTCGCCGCAGCTACTGTCAAGTCGCTCATCGATGCCGGACGCTTAACCTACGCCGACATTGAGGGCTGCGGCATCGATAGCGCTTTCGTCAAAGAGCTTAGGAAAGGCACGGCCGAGGATGGCGATTCGAAGAGGACTATAAGGAAGGCCTTCCGTGAACTCGATAGTGTCTCGCGCCTCGATTCCAAAGGTCGTGAAATCGCACTTACGGAGGTCTATTTCTGGGGCATTCCGTCGTCAGGGAAGACCTGTGCGCTTGGCGCCATCCTCGAGGCCGCCGACAACGGCAACGTCGCCAAGTCTTTCCGAGCCTACGAGGAGAGCCAAGGCTACGGCTATATGAATGAGTTGCCCAGGTTCTTCAAGCGCGGCGGCAAAGTCTGCCTCTTCCCTGGCAGTACGGATGTGTCGGCCTCTTATGCCATGGGTCTCGAACTCACCGATCAGGCCGATTCCGTCCACCCTATCACGTTTGTCGATTTCGCCGGCGAGCTGATTGCCACCATGTACAAGTACTATGCCGACCCCGACGCGATGAGGGATGAGGAGAAGACCTCTCTTGACACGCTGACCAACGTGTTGATCTCCAATCGCACAGGCAATCGCAAGATACATTTCTTCGTCGTAGAGTACGGTGCTGAGGATCGTGAGGTCCGAAGTGTCGGCTTGCCACAGAAGAATGTCCTAAGGGCTGCCATGGGCTATGTCGACAAGACAGGCATATTCAGCAGCTCGACCGATGCCATATATCTCATTGTAACAAAAGTCGACAAGATGAGGCTGTCGCCCGACGATAAGAGGAGGGGGCTCACAAGGGATGCCAAACTGCGCCAGTATGTAGCGGAGAAGTACGGCTCTTTCTACGAGAGCTTGAGGCAGATTTGCCGACAGAACCAGATAAATGGTGGCGAACTGCCCGTCTTGGGGTTCTCCATCGGCAAAGTCTGCTTCCGCGACTTTTTCATTTACAATCCGGAGAGTGCGGAGTCCATTGTCCGGCTCATCCTCCATCGCAGCCACGGTAACGGCAACTCCGGCCTTGTCTCACGTTTAGTATCATTTTTCAAGTCTTAGCATATGAGTAGGTTAGGGTATGTCCTCGCGCAGAGCAGACAAGGTTTTGAGCCATTGGCCTTCAGCGACGACAAGTACAAGAGAAAAATAGTCGATAGCAGGGTCGTCTGCAGTGAGTTCGATCAGGCTTTCGGCGCTGGTTCCGATTTCTACGAGTACCTCATGTTCGGCGATGATGAGGCCTACCTCTATGTCGCCATGCCGTTAAAGAGTTCAAGGGCAGGCGATTGCATCTCGGTCATGACTGTCGTCCCCTCAAATGTCAAAGTGAGTGGCGTTGAGCTGAAAGAGCTGGTGTCCAATATTAAGGATGCCTTGGGCAAAAATTCGTCTACTGCCTTAACTCAGACATTAAACAGTTTATTCGTAAAAGACTACCCGGATAGGGAGTTCCAATTCCGGTCGGGCGTGAAGCCATCCGCATCCACTAAGTTTGCTTATCGCCAATTTGGTGGAACTCCATACTCATTGCCCGAAATCCTTGACAAGCTTTTCCAGCCTTACTACTACGGCTACCGCGCTATCTTTCTGACCGAGAAGTCGCCTGTGGCGGGTGGCGATGCGGGTGCTCAGGTCGTTTCGCTGACGAAAGAGGAAATCAAAGAGTATGTCAACTTGAAGTTCGCACCGCATACTAACGTCGGCATTGCGGTCTGTGTCTTAGCCAAGGATGGATCTCGTCAGGTTTTCAACCCTGGCGACGTGCTGCCCTTTGTTCGTCACTCTAAAGTCTCCGTCATCTACGAGAGGCCTCCTTTTATAAGCTGTCGAGCGGATCTCGATCTCAATGAAGATGTCTTATGCATCCAGGATGCGAAAGATCGTGACTGGAAATTGACATTGCGTAGGGACATGTTCCAAGTCGTGACCTCCAATAAAGGCCGTGAGTTGCAAAACGCGAAGGTTTTTGTCAATAGCCGCGAGGTGGACGGGATTAGCTCTTTCTCCGAAAAAGAGCTAAAGTCCGCCGTAGTCAAGGCTACTTGCACTGGCTACTCCGGTTCCCCTTATAAGTGCAACCTTTTAGATCGTTTAACCAAGCCCCCGCTCCGAATACCATTGGACGATGCGACCCGTGCGTTTGAGATAGATGGAACGAATATCAAGTTCACGCTGCCGCGCGATGCGCGTATAGACTTATGCTCCCCGCTCCGCGGCTATGATGTCAAAAAGAGCAAGCCCGACGGAACCACGGTTCTCACATACAAACCTCTTGTGGCTAATATCGATGTTCGGCGTGCCGCTCCGACCGCCATTCCGCAGAAGCCCCGCCGCCGCTTCGCCTCCATCCTCAAAGTCGCTTTGGAGATAGTTATTGCATTCTCACTCGGAGTGGCGGCAACCTTGGCCGTCGAGTACGCATTCTTCGATGGCAATCTTCCGTTTGGCAAGGCTGCCACCGAGTCAGTAAAGCATGGGGCCGGTTCCTATGGCGGAAAGACAAAGGCAGACAAGTCTCCATCTTCTGACCGTCTCCAAAAGGACGAAGCCTCAGGCTCTGAAAGTGCCTCTGAACCCGTCGGTCACCTTGTCCCCGACCAAGCCAAAGAGCCGCAAAAGGAGAAGGGGAATTCTCCCGATGCCTCTGGGACGGCTCAATCACAAGATGCCGCAGCCAAATGCAGCGCCGAGGCCGCAAAATAAGTTGGCGAAAAAGGTAATCCCGAGTCTCCCTATCCAGCTAACCTGTTATTTGTCCATTCATTATGAATACCCTTCTTAAGCTGACTCTAATTCTGTTCGCCATTTTCTGCTTCGCTTTGTCAGCCTTAATCTTTTTCGCCCAGTCCCGTGTTCCGAACCCGCCGTCGATGCCTGTCGCTGACAAAGTGTTCTCTGGCTATCTCAGTAATGAGATCCGTAATTTCCCAGAGAAATCTGGTGTTAGGCTGTGGCGCAGGTGGTTCGATAAGGTTCTCTATGAGGTCGACCGTTCGGCAGAGGAGGGCTTCATTTCCGCTGAGGAAAGAGATGATAATGTACTGCGGTCATTCTCTATCTATGTTCCCAAGTTTGTGGGTTTTTCCCTTGGCGAATTCGATAAGCTGGATTGGGAATGGTCGCCAGTCCCCAATGACGACACAAAGTTGACAGATTTTATCAGAGTTGAGCTCGGCAAATTGGCTAACAATAAGTACGATATCAAAGTGTCGACATATGAAAATTTCGATGTGGTCAGCTCTACAATCAGAGACTATCTCGAGGCGAAAAATTTGGTCCGTGAGTCATATTTCCAAGGCAGAGTGCGGACTGTGGAGATACTCAAAAAGCGCGATACTTTCCTCAAAAATGAGTACTTGTGTAATAACAGTGCACTGGTCAATGACTTGAACTCGCTACCCGACAGAATCCGCAGTTCCCATAAGAGGTCTATTATGGCAAATCAGATAAGAAGTTTCCAACCTGATTACGAGTCCTACCTCGAAAAAGTCTCAGAGTTCCGCAGTCTGTGGAAAGGTTTGTCTCCATATTCCGAGGTAAATGAACTCCTAAGCCCTGCCTGCGCATTTCTTAATGCGTATATTTACGCTATAAACAAGCAGTCTCAATGCAGTAAAGATTTGTACTACACCATATTGGGGTATGCCCAAAATTATCCTGGTTCTAAGTCCGACCTCCACCAGCTCAAACCATCCTATTGCTTTAACTTTTCCTATTAGTCTTTCTCTGCGGTGCGTATAAAAGAAAAGCACATAAAGGCCGTTATCGCGGCATGCTTGCCTATCTGGCTCGTCATTTCCGTCTTGCTTGCCAAGAAGGAGACGCGCTATGATATCCTCGCCATTCAGGATGTCAACTCCAATTCCGATAGTGCCCTCTGTGAGCTTCAGCTTTTCGCCCAACTTCCCGATTCCCTCCCCATCGAAAAGTACGAGTATCCTTATGCCGCTCTGCGCTACAAGATTTATCGCCTCGATGAGGAAGGTTTGCTTAAGCCACATGTCAAAGCCAGAATGTCTTACGCTCTGGCGCGCAGTTATGTCTCGCGGTTTGAGTTCGATTGCGATGCCTTTTTCGGTCTTGACGACTGGGATGAAATCCTTATTTTTGATGGGCGTATACGAAAAATCGATTTCATCAGATACCGAATTAAACAACTCGAAGCCGATCATGAGAAGTTAGGCGT
This sequence comes from Marinilabiliaceae bacterium, assembly GCA_051875415.1. Lineage (GTDB taxonomy): Bacteria > Bacteroidota > Bacteroidia > Bacteroidales > Marinilabiliaceae > W3P20-009. The sequence continues at coordinate 710 of JBJEGU010000021.1, read as the reverse complement.
TCCGTATTCACTTTACGACGTGAAAAGTACGGTTGAGGAATATAATGAGCTGCGAGACTACTCGTGGGACACGAAGTACAAGTCCATCCAGCAAGTGGAGGAAGTCAGTTCCAAAGCTCGCACTTTCTACAACAACCGACGTCTAAGAAAACTATCAACCCTTGATGCCGAAATCAAAAAGTCAATAAATGGAGTCCGCAAATCCTTTGAGGATTATGCCAACAAGCCGATTCAAGATTTGCAGCGAACCTACAAAAAGTTTGGATGCTGTAGCTTCCAATTTTGGGCAGATAACCTGAGAAACGAAATAAATGAATTCTATTCAAAAATGGTCGACCCCAGTGGCAAATACAATGAAATGGCTAAGTCATACTTGAATTCGAAATTGGACAAAATTGAATCATATATCTCCTGCAAACACCGTAGTGCTGATTTGTATGGGGGCTACATCTACTACCAGTAATTTCGACATTCTCCTCTTTAACCTCCCTTAACATCCATCCCCAACCCCCTGACACCCACCCCCTCCAGCCCCATCGCCGCCCGACCTCGCGAAAAAACTTCACCCCCGCCCCTTGCAGTTCCGGAAAAAGCCCCTACCTTTGCACTCGCTTTCGGACGGGAAGCCCACCGGCCAAACGCCAGACGAAAGAGTCTAACGAAGCATCAGCACATTGAAATACTGGAAGTGACGCACACTTAGTGAAAGA
>JBJEGU010000020.1:0-72990 GCA_051875415.1 Marinilabiliaceae bacterium | reverse complement strand
TCTCCAGGGTCGAGACGAGCAGGCTCTTGCCGAAGCGGCGCGGGCGGCTGAGGAAGTATATTTTGCCTTGCGTGGCGAGCGAGTAGACCATGTCGGTCTTGTCAACATACGCGTAGCCGTCGGTTATGATCTGCTCGAAAGTCTGTATTCCTATGGGGTATTTCATCTGGTCTCTGCGGCGCATTTTGTGCGCCGTCCAAATATAGCTTTTTTCTCCCGATATGGCGGCGTGCCTGAGCCCTTTAAGGGCTGGTCGGGAATGGGAACGTTTTGGTTAAGCGAGGGCAGAGCAAGCTCGTTTGATCTGCCGAGCGAGAAAAACGAAGGGTGAAACCCAAGACATAAGTTTCTCCAACCCTATGATTATGTTCACGGTGAAATTGACTATAATTGCCGCATCGCAAGTTTATCCCATTATGCTAAAGGTGATTTTTAAGGTGGCGGCCATCTGCTGCGTCCTCTTTTTCGTCGTCTACTATCTGACCGACGGTCAAGGCTTCTCTTCCCTCTCCTCAGACGATGAGCCGATGGAGGAATCTGACGACTCAGATGACGAGTCAGCAAATTTACCCGATTCTGACGAGGATGCTCAGTGTAGCGCAGTCGCTGACGGTTCGCCCGAGGCGGCTTCGGACCACCTGTGCTTCAAGGGAGTCCCTATCGACGGTTCGCTCACTGCTTTCGTGCGTAACATGAAAGCCAAGGGCTTCGCAATCGAAAGCTCTGCTGACGGCTATGCGGTGCTTGTCGGAGACTTCGCAGGCTTCAAGGAGTGCGTGGTCGGAGTCTCCACGCTCGACGGGCAGGACCTCGTGGCCGGCATCTCGGTTCGTTTCCCCAGCCGCGACAAGTGGGGTGAGCTTTTTGACGACTATACTGCTCTAAAAGATTTGCTCACAGAGAAGTACGGCAAGCCCGCATCTTGTGTGGAGAAGTTTGCAAGGGATATTCACATTGGCGGGCTTAGCGACTACGATAAAAAGCTCAAACTTGAGCTTGACAAGTGTACCTACGAGACCGTCTTCCGCCCCGCCAATGGCACCGTCACCCTCAAACTTGACCATCACTCCGTTACGAAGTGCTTCGTCCGCCTCACCTATGCCGACCGTCAGAACTCCGCCTCCGTCCGTCAGCGCGCTATCGACGACTTGTAGCCACGCCCGATACTGTAAATAACAAAAAGTCCGCCCCCGCAAGATGTTCGTCGTCTTGCGGGGGCGGGCTTTCCCAGTGCGCTGCGGCTAACGGATTCCCATGAGCCTCTGGAAGTCACGAGCCGCGCTGGCGATGCCGTCGACGTACACCTCGTGCTTCACGCTCTTCTGGTTGGGGTGGTAGGCCGCTATGACGAGGCGGCCGCCGCTGACGTAGCAGTCCTTGTGTCCGGCGAATGGCTCACGGCTTGCGAACAGCCCGTCAAGTACCCAGGCGGAAGTGCCGCCAAGTATCACCACGTCGGGGGCGTAGGTCTCCACTTGAGCCTTTAGCGTCTCCTCCCATACCCTGTAGGCGTTGGCCATATAGCTGTCGTTCGACTGCGTCCGGCCCGGCATCTTGCTCACGTTGATGTAGGCCACGTCTTTCAGCAAGTCTATCATCTTGGCGTCCACCGTCGGCATGTCGTTGTAACCCGTCCCAGTCCTGATGCCGTAGGTCACGTACGCCATGACCTGCCAAGTCCTGATGCTTGCGGCTCCCGTGTCGTCCAGGGCATGGTATATGCACCAGCCGCCACCGTTCACTTCGCCGTCCGTTCCGTCATACGACTCTTTCAGAATCCACATCACGCGCAGCCCGCCCACGTACCGCTCAATGTGACTCGTGTCCGCCGCATCCGCGGCCGGCACGTAGATGCCGTCATAGATTGGCTGCAGGCTGCGGCCTGTGAGTCCATTCTCTTTTGCCACTTTGTCTATCTGCCCGTGGAGGGCGTTCTGCTTTGCCAGAAGTGCGCTGGCCGTAATCTCTTTTGCTCTCATTTTTTCTAATGCTTTTAAAATTATACCGCTAAGATATAGCCCCGCCGCCCGTGCCGAGACAACTTTTTTGCCAATTGAAACGTCCGAGTCAATTATCGCGACTCTTGCTCCGTTTTTGCCCTGCATGTGCGCGGTTTTCCTTCTCACCTCGATGAGCGTACCGTCAGTCGTATTGAAGAATATTCTGACCCTAAACAGTCCATCAACATACTTTTCAGAGTCCCCACGGCACAAAGAAGCCCAACCTCATCGACGTGAGGCTGGGCGCATATCATTCAGGTTATCAATGCGCTAATGTGCGCGACGACCGACATCGACACCGACACGGAATACGAACGAGTTAAGCCCGAAGTCGTAGTCCTTGCCGTGCCCGTAATAGTCGTCCTCCGAGAATGTGCCGGGCATGGCCTCATAGCCGACCGACATGTTGAGGCGACGGATTCGCACGCCAAAGTTGACGTTGAAATAGCCACCCGCGAGGGTGTTGTCGTAGTCGCACGAGAGGCTCGCGTAGCCGCCGACCCTCGCCGAGGCGAAAGGAGAAATCTTGCCGTCGATAATGTCATAGCGGAAAGCCGCGTAGATCGGGAAGAGGACGTCAAAATCCTCAATCAGGTCGTCGCCCGCCTGAATCTGCCAGCCAATTCCGCCGCCAAGGAATATGTGGGGGTTGAACTGGAAGCCGTGGGTGGTCGTAAAGCCTATGCGCGTGTAGGTCGTGCCATAGCCGTCGTCAACGACGCGGCCGACGTAGACACCGCCGTCAACAAAGCCGCGGTAGCCGCGGATGAGCGAACGGGAGGACGACGGGTTTGAATAGGACGACGATGACGATGTGTACTTTATCCCGTCGCCCGATGCCGACTCCTTAGTCATCCTCTCTACCTGGTCGGCCGGATAGACGAAAATGTCGCCAACATTGTTTTTCACCTTGACATTGCCACTCGGCTGGAACTCGAGGATGCTGCCATGGATTATGGTTCCATTCTTCAGATAGACGACATCCTGTGCCTGCTGCGAAAAAGCCGCGGCGGACAGGGAGAGGGCCAGCGAAAGGGCCAGCAGTCGTAGAGATTTCATAATACTGTGCTGTGTTTTGTATACGAATTATGCTTTTGCGGCTGCCGACTCCGCCTCAATCTCAGAGATGGTGCGAAGAGGGACGTCGCCGGCCGCCTTTATCTCGTCAAGGTCTACGAGGTTCGTGTTGACGATGGCGTCGATAGGGATGCAGAAGACGAGCGGGACGTTGTCGTCGTCCGCTTTGAGATGGGCGAACTCCTTCATGTCCTCGTCAAAGTCGGTGTGCCCGTAAGAGTGGAAGAAGTCGGCACTCGCCGGGTGGATGGGCATGTGAGTGACGGGCTTGATGTGGACGTCGAGAAACCACGAGTTGTTGTAGTCATGGAAATGGAGATACTCGATCTCGCGTTTGTACTCGGCCGAGCCGTCGGGCAGCCTTCGGAGAAAGCGCGAGAAATAGAACTCGGACACTGAGCGGAACTCGAGTTTCTTTACGCCTTCTACGATTTGCAAGGCGAACTCCTTGCGCATGATGAGGTCGAAGGACTCCGCCTGGCGACCCGTAGGGTCTGTGACTTTTGACATGGCAAATGAATGTGATCACTTCTTCGCTATGTAATTATCGAGGCTGAGGCATACTTCCGTGGCGAAGTCGACCCCCGTGCGCATTGCAGTGGTCAACGCCTCGGGGAATGAGGCGCTCAGCGTGTCGGCCGCCGAAAGCCGCGCTTCGAGGAGTCCGCAGACCGTGCCGGCGTTGAAGCTGTCGCCCGCCCCGATGGTGGATACGGGCTCTATATGCGGGGCCTCGACGTGGCGTTCGCCGCTCGGAGTGAGGAGCGTGGCCCCGCCACCGCCCTGAGTGCATATGAAGTAGGGGCACAGGGGGCGTATGACCTCGTGGTACGCCTTGCGCCAATCGTCATAGCCGAGCATGATGCTGATGTCCTCGTCGGAACCTTTGACAACGTGGGCGAGCCGCATATTGTCGGCTATGGACGGCCAAAGCTCAGCGGCCTCCTTCTTGTGCGAGGCTCGGAAATTGACATCGTAGAAAAGCAAGGCGCCCTGACTGCGGGCGGACTGGAAGAGCGGGAGCAGCTGAGGGCGCAACAGTGGGTTGATGGCGAAGTAGGAGCCGAAAAGCAGAATGTCGCCACTGGCGAACGCTGGCACGGCGAAAGAGACCCGCTGCGACTTATAGTCCTTATAGAACTCGTAGTCGGCCTTTTTCTGCTCGTCGAGGAATGCGAGGGCCAGGTGGCTTTGGCAGCCAGCGTTGACCGTGACGAGCGAGTCGTCCACTCCGTTGTCGCGCAAGAACGAGAGTATGAGGCCGCCCACGGCGTCGTCGCCCATCTCGGTTATCATAGAAGCGCTGAAGCCGGCGCGGGCTATGGATATGATGGCATTGTAGACCGAGCCGCCAGGCTTGGCGCTCAGTGGCTTGCGGCTGGAGTCGAACACTATGTCGAGGACGGTTTCGCCCACGCCAACTACCTTTGTCATAATGTGAAACGGTTTAGATGTTTATCCACCTATAATCTCTTGAAGCTCCAGCCATCGCATCTCCATCTCGTCTATTTGCGACTTGATGTCGCCATACTCGTCCGAGAGGCTCATGATTTTTGCCGGGTCAGTCTCGCCGCCCGCAAGCAAGGCTTCTATCTCGTCTTTACGCTTGTTGAGCTTAGGAAGTTCCGTGTCAATCTTTTCGAGCTCTTTCTTTTGAGCGTAGGAGAGGCGGGCGGGCCGGCGCTCCTTGGCCTCCTGCCTGCGCGAGTCGTCGGGGCGCGGCTGCGCCTCGGGGCGGGTTTGCGCCTCGTCCTTGCGCTGCCTCTCCTGCTCTCGGCTCCAGAGGAGGTACTCGCTGTAGTTGCCCGGGAAATCCTTGACGCCGCCGTGGCCATCGAGGACGAAAAGGTGGTCGGCCACCTTGTCTACGAAGAAACGGTCGTGGGAGACTATAATCACGGTGCCGCCAAAGGAGGTCAGATAATCTTCGAGGATGTTGAGTGAGAGGATGTCAAGGTCGTTGGTAGGCTCGTCGAGGAGGAGGAAGTTTGGCTGACGCATCAGGACCGTGACGAGGTAGAGCCTCTTTCGCTCGCCGCCCGACAGGCTCTCGACGCGGACGTGGTGCATCTCGTTGGGGAAAAGGAACTGGCGGAGGAACTGGGCGGCGGGGACTGTGTGTCCGCCCTCCTTCTCTATCTGATCCGCAATATCCTCAATGACCTCGATCACCGTCTTGTGAGGCGCCACGGTTATGCCGCCCTGGCGGTAATAGCCTGTGACGACGGTGTCGCCCGTCTCTATATACCCCGAGTCGGGGGCCAGGTTGCCAGTGAGCATATTGAGCATCGTGGACTTGCCACTGCCATTAGGGCCGACTATGGCCACCCTCTCGCCGCGTGCGAACTTGTAGCTGAAGTCGCTTATGACCGTGCGGCCTGCGAACTCCTTGTGCAAGTCGTATGCGTCGACGACCTTGCGGCCGAGCCTCGCGCTGCCGAACTCGAGGGCGAAACTACGCTCGTCGCGAATCTTTTGTGCCCGCTCCTGCAATTTCTCGAAAGCGTCGATACGGAATTGGGCTTTTGTGCCGCGCGCCTGTGGCATGCGGTTGATCCACTCCTGCTCGCGGCGGAGAAGGTTGCGCGCCCTCGCCACCTCGGCCTGGCGCGAGTCCATCCGCTCCTGACGCTTCTGGAGGTAATAGGCGTAGTTGCCATCGTAGGCGTAGACCTGATGGTTGTCGAGCTCGATAATGCGTGTGCAGACGCGGTCGAGGAAATAGCGGTCGTGCGTGACCATGAGCAGCGTCGCCGTGGAGCGGCTCAGATACTCCTCGAGCCATTCGATAATCTCTACATCGAGGTGGTTGGTCGGCTCGTCGAGGATGAGGAAGTCGGGTTCCGAAAGGAGGAGGTTGGCTATGGCTATCCGCTTGCGCTGGCCGCCGGAGAGCTGCCCGACCTTCTTGTCGAAATCGGAAATGTAGAGCTTGCCGAGCATCTGCTTGGCGCGGTTCTCATAGTCCCAGGCCTTCAGGGCGTCCATCTTCTCTATTAGCCCCGGGAGGGCTTCGTCATCGTGGCGGGCGACGGCCTCCTCGTAGTCGCGGGTGACTCTGGCGGCGGGGTTGTCGGATGCGAACACCTGCTCCAGGACGGTCTTCTCGGGGTCCAAGTCCGGATCCTGCTGAAGCCAGCCGACCCTTATCTGCTCATTCCAAGTTATTTTGCCCGAATCGGGCACCTCGTGGTCGCCATGCGCGCCGCTACGCGCGCCTGCGAGCATACTTAGGAGGGTGCTCTTGCCCGCCCCGTTTCGGGCCACGAGGGCGACTTTCTGCCCCTCGCTTATGCCGAATGAGATTCCATCGAAAAGAGTTATGTCGCCCCAACGGAAGTGGAGATCCTCGACTGAGAGATAGTTCATTGCTTGAAGTATAGGATAAAAAAGAAGAGTCTCCGCCGCAGCTTACTCGGCGAAGACTTTTTGCATAAGCACCTCATCCACAAAGGTTCTGGCCCTGCGGATGTTCTGCCTCATGACTCCCGCCCTGACGTAGCCGGCGGAGGAGAAGAGGGCGATGCTGGAGGGATTGTCGGCAGCTATGGTGACATTGACAGAATGAACCATAAGGACGTTGCGGGCAAAACTCTCGATGAGCATGACGGCCTCGGAGGCGAAGCCCGCGCCGCGGCTGACCGGCTCTATGAAGACGCCAAGCGAGCAGTGCATATTGAGAGGGTCGAAGTCGAAGATGTCGATGCAGCCGACAGTGTGGGCCGTGTCGACCGACTCGATCATAAACCGCGCCTGCCTCGTCTGCCAGATGTCGAGGTCCGAATGCTCAATGAGAGCCCTGACGTCGGCGAGCGATACTGGCCACTTGCGGCTGCTCGCCTCCCATGTCCGCGGGTCGTTCTCCCAGTCGTAGAGGATGTCGGCATCGGCAGGCTCCAGAGCGCGGAGCCGCACTTTAAGTCCTTGCATGGCTATGAGACCCGAGGCTGCCGATTACCGCTCGACGGCGTAGTCCGCCAAGCCCTTTCGGGACGTGTCTGCCGACTCGGACTTTATGACAAACCTGCTGTACTGCTTGGAGTTGCGGGCGAAAGCGTCGTCGTAGCGAGTGGTGCGGCGGATCTCCTTCTGCGCATTGAACGCTTCGCGGAAAGTCCTGTATGCGCCGTAGCAGTAGACGAACCAACCGTCGCGGTAACGGTACTCGGAGACGAGCGTTGAGTCGAGCGCCGGGCTGAGTCGGTTCATATCGAGCGGGGCGCGGAGGCTCATGAGCTGCACCGTGTAGGGCCTGTCGTCGTCAGGCTTGCCACTTTGCTTGTCGTCGGCATCGTTTTTCTGAGGCTCTGCCGAAATGTCGTGCTGTTTGCTGACGTTGCCGTTAAGTGAGAACTCGAAGGGCGCAATTTCCACAGGAGCGTGGGAGGCGTAGTAGCTCTGGCTCTTGAGCGTGGCGACGTGCTGCGACAGCGAGTCGGAGCCGCAATAAGCCCTGATGTCGTATTCTCCGCCCGCCTCTACTATGGTAATGAAGTGGCCGCTGTTGACGTTAGGGCGGCCGATGCCGACAATCTCGCCATTTTGAAGCGTGACGACGGAGACGTCCTCCAGATCGTCCGCCTTGACGACGGCGGCAACCACGGCCATTCGGTTTTGCTCAGGCTGGTCGAACTCCGCCTCGTAGAGATTGTAGGATGGTGCCTCGCCCTCGTCATTCCAGCGGATTGAGGCGTAGAACGCCCTGTCGCGGTCGATGGAGGGGGAGAAGAATAGGTCGTCGTCGGGTGAATTGATAGGGTAGCCTATGTTGGTGGCCACCTCATATTCGCCCTTGTCGTTCTGCGGGGCGAAGAAAATGTCGTAGCCGCCCATGGTGTTATGCCCGCGAGAGCTGAAATAGAGTATTCCCGTAGGCTCGTGGAAGAAAGGCGCGTCCTCGTCCTCCTCCGTGTTGACGCCGGGCCCGAGGTTGAGTGGCTCGCCCCACTGTCCGTTGGGCAGACGGCGCGACCTGTAGATATCCTTGCCGCCGAAGCCACCCGGGCAGTCGGAGGAGATGTAAAGCTCCTGACCGTCGGGCGTTATGAAAGCGAAGTCCTCGTTGAAAACAGTGTTGACAGGCTCGGGAAGCGGAGTGGCGGGGAGCCACTCGTTAGTCTTCTCGTCTTTGTGGGAGACGTAGATGTCGCCATTGTGGCAGACGTAGAGCTCGCGGCCGTCGGAGGATATGGATGTGGCGGTCTCCTGACCGGCCTTGCCGTTCTCGTCGCGCACGAGGCCACGCACGGGCTTTGCTTCGCCCCAATTGGCTCCATCCCACTTATTGCCCTGACGGACAGAGAAGTATACTCCCTCCTCATATTGACCGTCGTCGAAGATGACTTTCTTGTCGGCATCCTTCTTCGGGCGGCGTGAAGTGAAGTATACCGTATCCTCGCCTGCGGTGAGGACAGGGCGGTAGTCATTCTCATTCGAGTTCACGCCCCTGCCCATGCTCTTCAGGACGAGGTGGACGGGCTTGGCTGTCAGCACGACCGCATTCTCGCATATGGCGCGCTCGCGCCGGATGATGTCGGCGTACGCCTTGAGCGAATCGGCCTTCTCGACCTCGTCGTAGACTTTGAGCGCCTCTTGTGGCCTGCCGCACAGCTGCTGGGCCCTGGCTATGGCGAGATGGAGCTCGATGCGAGCGTCGTCCCACGAGTCGTTCGTGTCGAGCTGCTTGACTTTGTTGAGGAAAAAGAGTGTGGAGTCGGGGTTGCCGCTCGCGTTGATATAGCAGACGCCAAGATTATAGGCGACGCCCATATTGTCCGGGTACTTCTCATAGAGCGACCGGAGGATGCCTATCGCAGCCCTGTTGTTGGACTTGTCGGCCAGCTTGAGGGCCGTATGGAAGCTCTTACTGTCGTCAGGCGTCATCTTGTCCTGGGCGAGAGTGAGATTCTCGGCTAAAGCTAAGAGGGCGACCGAGATAGTGATAGTTTTGCGCAAAAAATTAGTCATCAGACAAGTCTGCGGTTTCGATGCGTGAAATTAGTCAAAAGTTGTCAATAAAGGCAACACGCGGCCGCCATCTTGGTGAAAGTTTTTTACGATTTGGGGACTCTTTTTTGCAAAAGAGAAGCCCTGTACGTCTACAAATAATCAAAACGCCAATCAGCCCTCCCCGACATCGGCGTCGGGGAGGGCGACTGACAAAAATTACACTAACACGACTCTCTCCTTCGGGTGTGCGCCCGCGACAGCGCGCCGCGGCACGCCAAAGGATGGAGACATGATGCTTTGTAATAATCGGTTGAATGCGAGGTCCGCCGCAGCGGCGTCAGATGCCCGCGCCGTCGGTAAAGCTCATGTTGAGCGCACGGCTCTGGAGGATGACGGACCCTGGCGGCACGCTGTGCGTGACCCATACGTTTCCGCCCACGACTGTGTCGCGTCCTATGGTTATCCGGCCAAGGATGGAAGCGTTGGAGTAGATGGTGACATTGTCCTCTATGATAGGATGTCGTGGGACGTTGAGCAGCATCCCGTCGTCGCCTCGCGAAAAACTCTTGGCTCCGAGCGTGACTCCCTGATAGAGCATGACGTGGCTGCCTATGATGCACGTCTCGCCGATGACGATGCCCGTGCCGTGGTCGATGCAGAAGTGGTCGCCAATCTGCGCACCCGGGTGGATGTCGATGCCAGTCTGGGAGTGGGCGAGCTCCGAGATGATGCGCGGGATGACCGGCACGCCCATGACGAGTAGCTCGTGGGCCAGACGGTAGTGCGCCATGGCCGAGACCATGGGGTAGCAGAAGATGACCTCGCCCGCGCTCTTGACGGCAGGGTCGTTGTGGAGCATGGCGTCGACATCGGTGTAGAGCAGCCTCTTTATGCCGGGCAGACGGTCGATGAAATCGGCTGAGAGGGCTTCGGCCTGCTCGGCCATGGCCTCCTCCGTGAGGTCGGAGCCAAAGGCCAGCCCGCGGGCTATCTGCACCTTGAGCAGCTGGGCGAGCTGCTCGACCGCCACCCCTATGACGCACTTGCGGATATTACCCTCGGGCCTGCGCTTGTCGAAGAAACCTGGGAAGACAATATCCTTGACGAGAGCCACGATATTGCGCAACGCCTCGACGGAAGGGAGCGACGCTCCACCAGTCGCGGCGATATTCTCCTCGCCCATGGAGACCTCGGAGAGGGCGAGGACGGCCGCCTGCATACGGTCGTTGATGGCTGATGGCATATGAACCGAATTAATGTTACTGATGATAACCTATCGGCGCAAAGTTAGCCATATTCACCCAAAAAGGCGGCAGACGGCCGCGACGGGCTTAGTCGTCGACGACCTCGACGGGGAACTTCTCCACAGCCCCGGCCACAATGCGGAAGGCGTTGAAGACTGGTGTCTCCTCCTGAAGGGAGAGGATGCAGTAGAGGATGTTTGGGTCGAGCGCAAGGCGGATATCCTCCTGACTCGGGCGCGAGGGACTCTCGGGATGGCTGTGCCAATTGGCCACAATCCTCAGCCCCTTGGCACGGCTCGCCTTGAGTGCGGCGAACTGCTCGGCTGGGACGAACGAGAAGTGCTCATTGCTGTGGTCGGCATTGGTCATCGGGTAGTGCTCGAGCGCAAGGTCGGGGTCGGCTGCGTCGCCGAACAGGTAGCCGCAGCTCTCGTTGGGCAGCTCGGCCTTGGCTTGCGCAAGGAGCGCATTGTATGCAGAACGTTTGATACGCATGGCGAGAGACGTTTATTTCTTGTGGAGGTCGCAGACGGCCTGCTCGTAGTCGATAAGCTTGGTCACTGTCGGGTGGGAGCCGCAGATGGGGCACTTGTCGGTGCGATGTACATTAATCTTGCGGAAGTCCATCGTCTTGGCGTTGAAGCTCAGGAGCTTGTCGGTAAGGAGTTCGCCTACGCCCGTGAAGTACTTGAGGGTCTCGGCGGCCTGGATGGTGCCGAGCATTCCGGCAATGGCGCCAAGGACTCCGGCCTGTGAGCATGTGGGTACGAGACCTGGAGGGGGCGGAGCGTTGAAGACGCAACGGTAGCAAGCGTGACCCGGGACGTAGGTCATGGTCTGTCCCTCGAAACGGAGTATTCCGCCGTGGCTGAATGGCTTGCCCGCCATGACGCAGGCGTCGTTGATGAGGAACTTGACGGGGAAGTTGTCCGTCCCGTCGACTACGAAGTCGTAGTCCTTGATGATGTCGAGCGCATTGTCGGCACGGAAGAGGTCATTATAGGTAATGACGTTGACGTGCGGATTGATGGCCTTTATCTTGGCGGCGGCGCTCTCCACTTTCGGATGCCCGACATCCTGCGTGAAGTGGCAAATCTGCCTCTGGAGGTTGGAGACGTCGACCACGTCGAAATCAATGAGTCCGATGGTGCCGATGCCTGCGGCCGCAAGGTAGAGGGACACGGGGGCGCCCAGTCCGCCCGCTCCGACAATCAGCACCTTGGCATCGTGAATCTTCTCCTGGCCCTCGATGCCGACATCGGCAAGCAGGATGTGCCTGCTGTATCTTTCGATCTCCTCTTCGCTAAAATCGTACATAAGCGTAAAAGTCGTGTTAGTGGGACAAAGGGGAGGGGCTTAGAACTGGCCGCCGCCCATGAAGTAGAGGAAGTCGATGGAGTCGCCCTCGTTGAGGGTCTTGGTGTCGAAATCCTCCCTGTCGACGAACTCCTCGTTGACCTGGACGGAGACCATCTCGGGCTGGAGGACGTTGTTGAGCTTGATGAGCTCGGCGACGGTGATGGGGGTCTGGACCTCTTGCTGGTTGCCGTTAACTGTAATCTTTGCCATTTTTGTAGTAATGTTTTTTGTCAGTGTAATTGTCAGTCAGTTGTTCGTTCATCTGAACAATGCAAAGTTAGCACCCCGTCCCGGGCGTGCGAATAGCAAGCGTGTGGCAAAATAGTTACCATAAATGTGGGATGAGAAGGCCGGGCGAGCCGGGCTAACTTTGCAATGTTGGTTGAGGTGGTCTGCAATGCCGCCTCGGCGCACCTATTAATTAGGACAAAGGTCAAAAATACTAAACGAAATAAACAAGATGTCGCAAAGCTACGAAACCGTGGTAAGCCACGTGCCTTTTGAGTCGCCCGACGCTCATGGAGCGTTGACGATGCCGATATACCAGAACGTCGCGTTCGAATTCGCCAACGCCGAAGAGATGGAGCGCGCCTTCACCGGCAAAAGCGGCGGCCACGCCTACTCGCGCATAACGAACCCGACCGTCTCGAACTTCGAGCGGAGGATCCAGACCGTGAAGAGGGCCATGAGCGTCACGGCCGTCAACACGGGCATGAGCTCAATTGCCGGCGCGCTGATAAGCCTGGGCCGTGCGGGCGGCAACATAGTCTCGAGCAAGCACCTTTTCGGCAACACCATAAGCCTTATGCGCGACACCCTCGGTCCCTTCGGCATCGAGCTTCGCCTGGTGGATCTGACCAACCTCAGCGAAGTTGAGGCCGCGGTTGACGACAAGACATGCGCCATATTCCTGGAGATTATAACCAACCCTCAGCTCGAAGTGGCCGACCTCAAGGCCCTGAGCGAGATAGGCAAGCGTCACGGCGCGCCTCTGGTGGCCGACACGACCGTTATTCCCTTCACCGAGTTCGACGCGAAGGGTCTTGGCGTGGCGATAGAGATATTCTCAAGCACAAAATACATTTCGGGTGGCGGCACGAGCCTTGGCGGCGTGATAATCGACTACGGCAGCTTCAGCTGGAAGAGCCACTACAGGTTGGCGGATCAAGCCAAGAAGGCGGGGGCGTTCGCATTCACGTCGACATTGCGCGGTCACGTGGCTCGCAACATCGGTCTGATAATGACCCCGCAGGTGGCCTATATGCATAGCCTGGGTCTTGAGACCCTGCGACTGCGCTTCCTGCGCCAGTCGGGCACCGCCCTCCGCCTCGCCGAGCTGCTGAAAAGTCAGCCTTTCGTGGAGAGGGTCAACTACACTGGCCTCGCCGACAACCCGTTCCACGCCCTCGCGACAAGCCAGTTCGGGCAGGCGCAGGGGGCTGTGCTGACATTCGACCTCGCCGGAGGCCGCGAGGCGTGCTTCAAACTGCTCAACAACCTCAAGCAGATAAAGCGAGCCACGAACCTCTTCGAGAACAAGACCCTCGCCATCCACCCGGCAAGCACCATTTTCGGCCCTTTCACGCCCGAGGAGCTGGAGGATATGGACGTCTCGCAGAAGACCATCCGCGTGTCCGTGGGTCTGGAGGACGCCGAGGACCTTCTTGCTGATATCAAACAGGCGGCCGAACAGGCATAACGGCCTCAACTGAAAAGACAACATTCACAGCCAAGGCTGCTACTTGGCCTCGCCATCAGGTCGCGGGGCAAGGTAGCAGCCTTCTTCGTGCGCATTGATGACGCCTGCGGCCTGGAGGAATGAGTATATGATGACCGTGCCGACAAACTTCATGCCCCGCCGGCGGAGGTCGGCAGAGATCCTGTCGGAGAGGGGGGAGGAGACGACGCCCAGCTCGCGAAGCGTGAGCCCTGAGGTGAAACCCCAGATGTAAGAGTCGAACGACCCGAACTCACGGCGTATGCCGATGAAGGCTTGCGCATTGGTGACTGCCGCCTTTATCTTGAGGCGGTTGCGGATGATAGAATGGTCGGCGGCGAGGCTCTCGAGCTTAGTGCTGTCGTATGCCGCTATGCGGTGGTAGTCGAAGCCGTCGAAAGCCGTGCGGAAGGCTTCGCGCTTGTTGAGGACGCACTCCCATGAGAGGCCCGCTTGGAAAGTCTCAAGGAGGAGCAGTTCGAAGAGGCGCCGGTCGTCGTGAAGGGGGACGCCCCACTCGTGGTCATGGTAACTGACGTAGAGCGGGTTGGCGAGGTTGCACCAGTGGCAACGGCAAGGCGGAAGAGTGGCGGTCATAACGTATGGGTAATAAAAGAGCGGCCTCCGGGGGCATAACCTTCGGAGGCCGCTTGCTTATGTATCCTGCTAAAGCAGAAGTGGGCTACTTGTCACCACGGATGGCTGCGATGCCTGGGAGAACCTTGCCCTCCATGTACTCGAGCATAGCGCCGCCGCCGGTCGAAACGTAAGAGACCTTGTCTGCGAGCTTGTTCTTGTTGATGGCTGCGACAGAGTCGCCACCGCCGATGAGGGTGAAGGCGCCGTTCTCCTGAGTAGCCTTAGCTACGGCCTGCGCTACGGCAGAGGTGCCCTTGGCGAACTTGTCGAACTCGAAGACGCCCATCGGGCCGTTCCAGATGACGGTCTTGCTCTTGGCGATGACCTCGCTGTACTCGGCGATGGTCTGGTCGGCGATGTCGAGGCCCATCCAGCCGTCGGGAGTCTCGTCAATCTTGGAGACGTTGGTGTTGGCGTCCTTGTCGAACTTGTCGGCGTTGAGGCCGTCCTTCGGGAGGTAGACCTTTACGCCCTTCTCCTTGGCCTCGGCGAGAATCTCCTTAGCGAGGTCGAGCTTGTCCTCCTCGCAGAGAGAAGCGCCGATCTTGCCGCCCATGGCCTTGATGAAGGTGTAGGTCATGCCGCCGCCGATGATGAGGTTGTCGACGCGGTTGAGGAGGTTCTTGATGATGTTGATCTTGTCGGAGACCTTAGCGCCGCCCATGATGGCAGTGAAGGGCCTCTCAGCGTTGTTGAGTACGCGATCCATAGCCTCGACCTCCTTGTTGATGAGGAAGCCGAACATCTTCTTGTCCTCAGGGAAGAAGTCTGCGATGACGGCCGTAGAGGCGTGCTTACGGTGAGCCGTGCCGAAGGCGTCGTTGACGTAGACGTCGGCGTAGGAGGCAAGGTGCTTTGCGAACTCCTTCTGTGCGGACTTGAGAGCCTTCTTGGCCTCGTCGTACTTGGGATCGTCCTTCTCAATTCCGCGGGGCTTGCCCTCCTCCTCAGCGTAGAAGCGGAGGTTCTCGAGCAGGAGGATCTCGCCGGGCTTGAGGCTCTTTGCGGCCTCGTCGGCCTTGTTGCAATCCTCAGCGAACTGGATCTTGCCGAGGTACTTCTCGATGGCAGGGATGATCTGCTTGAGGGAGTACTTGGGCTCCGGGTTGTTCTTCGGCTTGCCCATGTGGCTCATGAGGATGGCTGCACCGCCGTCAGTGATGACCTTCTTGATGGTGGGGAGGGCTCCACGGATACGGGTGTCGTCGCTAACCTCGCCAGTCTCCTTGTTGAGGGGCACGTTGAAGTCCACACGGATGATGGCCTTCAAGCCTTTGAAATTGAAATCGTCGATCTTAATCATGACTTTATGATTGAAAAATTTTTTCGGTTCACTACCCCCGTTCGGCAATGCGTGCCGGGCGGGTGCGGCCATGCGTTTATGACCAGTCCAAAATTAGCTACGCTTGATAAGATTTGCAAGAGAGGCAGATTAAATTAATGACGGGCGGGCGCCGGCTCTTTGCGCTTGGTCTCACGCCTCTTTGTGAGCCAATGGGCGGGGCGGAAGACGGCGTCGTGGAGGCCGATTCGCGCCAAGGCCATCGGGATGAGGAGTGAGATGGCTGTGGAGAGGAATACGTTGAGAATAAAGCTTGGCCAGAAGGCTGTTACGCCGGCTATCGGTAGGAGAGTCCGGAAGCCGGCCGTGAAGAAACAATGAATCACATATATGCCGAGACAATATTTGCCGCATAAGCGGAGAAAAGGCTTGTCGAGCCAAGAGAAGGCTGAGAACGCCTTGAAAACGAAGATGCTGACGCCTGCGGCCACGATAGTGTTGATGAAGGGCCGGTAGTTCACCGCCATGTCGAAAGGAGGAGTATGCGAGTCGTAGAAAACGCAGAAGAGGACGGCGGAAAGCCCTAAGCCCGCCGAGGCGAGAGGCAGATCAATCTTCACATAGCCTCGCTGGACTGCCGCCCCGAAAAGAAAGAAGACGAGCAGGAACGCCATCTGGTCGATACAGAACAGCGAAGGGGGGCGCAGCCATCCCGAAGCAAGACTTACGGCTAACGTGACAACCAAAGAGCCGATGAAAAGACGCCGACCCGACCTGAGCAACGGCACGCAGATGACATAGAAAGCGGCGAGAACGTAGAGATACCAGTATAGGGAGATTGGCGATTTCCATATGCCGAGCATGTCCGTAAAGCCAAGTGGCGAGTTAACGTGGCCAGAAAACAGCACTTTGAACGCGCAAAGGACAAAGGAGAAGAAGATGTAGACCGCTGCTATGTCAAGCAGCTGGGCTCGCAATTTCGCCGTCTTGACACTGCCATCGGGATTGCCATATGCCTTAGAGAAGACGAAACCGCTGACAATGAAGAACAGTGGCATATGGAACGCATAGAGCACTTGCCATATGAAAAACTCAATGCTCAAACAGTCTGGGAAGGAGCCGGCCTCAATATAGCCATCGACAACGTGACCTATCACAACGCACAGGATCGCGAAGCCCTTTAGACTGTCAACCCAAGTTAGCCTTTCTGAATGCGGGGGGGTAATTTACACATGTGGTTCAATATTATACGGATTATTTCTCGCCCTCTCGTATAGCCGCCATAGCGGCTTGCACGACTTCGTCCTCCACGCTGGGGGCGACGGCGAGGAAGTCCGGATTTTTGAGCTCGGGCCGGTTGTAGTCCATCGGCAGGCCGTCGGACACGCGAATGAGCCGGCCGCCGGCTGCCTCTATTAGCGCCTGCCCCGCCGCCGTGTCCCACTCCATGGTGGTGCCGGAGCGAGGGTAGAGGGCCGCCACGCCCTCCGCAATCATGCACTGCTTGATGCTGCTGCCGACCCCGAGGAGCGACACGTCGGCCCAGCCGTCGACACCTTTGAGCGACTCTACGACTTTTGTGGTAGCGCTTGACGGATGGCTGACGCTGCCGAGGACGACGTGGGGGAGAGGCCCGAAATGGACGGGCAGCCTCGCCTCCTTTCGCAGGAAGCCATCCTTGCCCACTTCGGCTCGCCAGGCGACCCCGCCATGGGTGAAGTAGATGAGGCTTTGAGCCGGCAGGATGATGACACCCAGGGCGGGCTTGTGGTCTTCCACGAGGGCTATGCAGACGGAGAACATGTCGTTCCCCTTTATGAACTCCTTGGTGCCGTCGAGGGGGTCGACGACCCACATCTCTCTGTGGTGCTGGCGAGTCTCGTACGGCTCGTGGGCCGACTCCTCGCTAAGGATTGGCGTGCCGCTTTTTTTGAGGGTCTCGACAATCACGGCGTTGCTTGCCATGTCGGCGCGCGTCACGGGAGTGTGGTCGGGCTTCTCGACGACATCGAAGTCGGAGCTTTTGTATATGTCCATTATGACCCTTGCCGCCTTGACTGCGGCTGTGAGGGCATAGGGCAACAAGATGTTTTCGTCTTCAAGTGTCATGGCCTGTCTTATTTGAGGTTTCTACTTTCGAGGCAATGCGCCATCCGCTCAAGCCCCTCTGCGAGTTGCGTCCGCGGGCAGGCGAGGTTGAGGCGGATGAAGCCCTCGGGCGCGCCGTATATGTTGCCTGGCGAGACGCGGACTTTGGCTTCGCGGAGGAGAATCTCGCCCAGCTCCTGCGATGAGAGGCCGGACGCGCGGCAGTCGAGCCAGGCGAGATATGTGGCCTGGAGCCTCGTGAGCCGCACTGCCGGCAGTCGCTTGGCGAGGAAGGAGGAGAGGAACTCGAAGTTGGTCCAGACGTAGGCGCACATCTCGCTCAGCCAATCCTCACATTCATTGAATGCCACTTGCAAGGCTATGACTCCGAACGGGTTGACGTCGCACACCTCGTTGACGTTGATGGCTTTGTCGACCGCCCGGCGGAGTTTGCCGTTGCGGGCTATGATGTAGCTTATTTGCAGACCAGCGGTGTTGAAGCTCTTTGTGCATGAGGCGGTTATCACGCAATTGTCCTGATATTTGTCGCCGATGGTGCCGAAGGGCGTGAAGACGTTGCCTGGCATGACGATGCCGCTGTGGATCTCATCGGCCACGATGGCGACGTTGTTGGCGAGGCATATGTCGGCCATGCGGCGGAGCTCATCGGGGCTCCATATGCGGCCGACGGGGTTGTGAGGGCTGCAGAGGAGGAAAATCTTGGTGTCGGGGAGCTTGGCCTTGGCCTCGAAGTCGTCGAAGTCGATGTCGTACGTGTCGCCATGGGGGACGAGCTTGTTCTCAACGACATGGCACTTGTTGTTGGCGATGCTGGAGAAGAAGCAGTTGTAGGCGGGTGTCTGCATGAGGACTCCGCATCCGTCGTTGCCGGCGATGGCCTTGATGATGGCGGAGACGGCCGGCACGACGCCCGACGTGTAGATGATGGACGAAGGGTCGACTTGGCAGCCGTAGCGGCGTGAATACCAACCGACAATGGCGTCGTAGAAGCTCTGCGGCACTTTAGTGTAGCCGAAGATGCCGTGGGCCACCCTGCTTTGGAGGGCGCTGATGATGCGCGGGGCGACTTGGAAGTCCATGTCGGCCACCCAGAGCGGGATGACATCCTGCTCTGGTGCGTCGACATCCCACTTGTAGCAATTGGTATTGTGGCGCGAGACGCGCTCGACGAAATTGTAGCTCATAAAGATGACGATGGGTGGTGGGAATAAAAAGCCGCCCGCAAGACGAACCTTGCGGGCGGCCAGTTCATCTGCCGCAAATATAGTTAATTACGCGTCTCGACGAGGCAGTTGGCGGGCGCTTTGATGTTCTCGTCTATGATGACTTCGCCGAACGAGTCGGCCACGATATGACCCGACCTCGGATTCTTGACGGAGGTCACAGCTCCGCGGATGTCGGCATCGACTTCGGAATACTCGAACGCGAGGTCGGCATCGGGAGCCATCTCGCAATTGACGAGACGGAGGTTGTCCGCGTAGCAGAGGGGCTGGGTCTCGATAATCTTGCAATTGATGAGCGTCAGCCGGTTGGAGTACCATGCGAGGTACTCGCCGTTGAGGGTGGAGTCGATGACGGTGACGTTCTCGGTGTTCCAGAAGGCGTCCTTGGTGTTGAGGGTCGAGTTGCGGATGACGACGTTCTTGCAGTACTGGAATGAGTAGTTGCCATTGAGGGTGAGGTTGTCAACCTCGATGTTCTCGCAGTGCATGAAGATATAGTCGCCCTCGTCCACCTCTACGTCGCTGATCTTGATGTTCTTGCAGTGCCATAGGGTCTCGGCCGCATGGAGGAGCTTGACGTTGCGGAGTTCGATGCCGTCCATCTCGCGGAACATCTTAGGGGCCTCGACAATGGTGTTAGTCATGATGAGGTTGCGCGAATACCACAAAGCGGCTCGCCCGCCATCGGAGAAGAAGCAGTCGTTAATCTTGAACCCGTCGCAGCACCAGAAAGGGTATTTGCCCTCGAAACGGCATCCTTCGGCCTCTATGTTGCGCGTCTCCTTGAGGCTGCTCTCGCCCGCATGGATGGTTACATTCTCAAGACGGAGGTCTGCGGCGCGGTAAAGCGGCCTCTCTCCTTGATATTCCTGATTCTTAATGACCTGCATATTGTTGATTTTTTTGTTCTGATGAATAACGTGGGCAAAGATAGGCAGGCATGGCGTAACAGCCGATACCCGTTTTACTTAATATGCCCGGGTGTGTAAGCCCGCTCCCAGGCTCCCCAGCGAAGTCTCGCGAGGAAGATGAGCCCGCGGAAACAGAGTTCGACGCACATGGCGGTCCATACGCCCGCAAGCCCCATATGCGGCGCCAACGCCCAGGCGAGAGTGAGGCGCACGAGCCACATGCTCACCAGGTTCATGGCGCAAGGCTTAAGTGTGTCGCCCGCCCCGACGAAGACGCCGTAGCAGACGATGGACGCGGCGAACATAGGCTCGGCCCAGGCCTCGATGCGCAGAGCCTCGACTCCAAGGACGCGAATCTCGTCGACAGGCGTCAGGAGGCTCATCATGAACGGTGCGCCGGCATAGAGTACGACACCCATAAGCCCCATGACAACCATTCCCATAATTACGGCCACACGGGCGAACCCCCTCATGAGATGCTTGCGGCCGGCGCCAAGGCTCTGCCCGACAAGAGTCTGCGCGGCATCGGCAATGCCATAGCCCGGCATATAGCAGATGCTCTCGGCCGTGACGCCGAACGAGTTGGCGGCTATCGACATCTTGCCAAGGGGCGCCACGATGGTTGTGCCGACAACCTGGGCCCCGGTCATGACGAGGTGCTGCACGCCCATGGGAAGTGAGATGCGTACGGCGCGGGCAAGGCATGCGCGCCTTGGGACGAAAGAGCCGCTCTCATGGCAGAGCCGCAGGACGGGGGAACGCCGCAAGACATACCACAAGAGGAAAGCCGTTATCACGACCTCGGACACCATGGTGCCAAGGGCCGCGCCTCGGACTCCGAGTCCGAGTCCGGGGACGAAGAGTCCGCAGCCGAGGACAGAAACCTCGCGCGATGGAAAGATGAAGATGAAGTTGAACACGACGTCGAGCGCGCACAGAGCCACGTTAGAGAGGCTGGGGACGACAACGTTGCCGCTGCTGCGCAGCACGCCGCTGCAGAGCATTACGATTTGCGAAAAGGGCAGGGTGAGAGCTACAATCATGAAATAGTCGGACGCGCCGGCGCAGATGTCGTCACCGCCGCCAAGCCAATGCGGCAGTCCGCCGCTGAGTGAGAGGGCAACAGACATGACGATGAGGCTGAAAAAGAGCGTGGCCACGAGGGCCTGCCGCACGACGGCGCGCGCAGCATGGTAGTTCTGCGCGCCGACGAGGTGGGCCACCTGGACGCTGAAACCGGCCGCCGCGGCATTGCAGAGCCCCCATATCATCCATGCGCTTGAGGCCACAATGCCCACCGAGGCCGATGCCTCGGCTCCAAGACTGCCAACCATCGACGCGTCGATGTACTCCATGACGACGTGGGACAGCTGAGCGAGCATTGACGGCACGCTAAGTAGCGCGGTGAGCAGAATCTGCTCCCTGAGCGTCAGAGCTTGCCCGCCACGAAGGAGGAAGAGCAGATGGTCGGTGGTTGAGGTGCGGAAAAGTGAAGACATGAAATAGAAACAGTCGGCAAACGGAGCGGCCTCGCCCGATTTTCACAAAGGGGGCGAGGCCGCATTGAAATCTTCACGCGAAGATAAGCCTAAACGCGACTACGGTGGACTACCTATTTTACGGAATCGATCGCTGAGCGGGGTCGTCGCTACTTGCTTTCCCGCTCTTTCGCGGCAGGGAACTCTGGCTTGGGGTTGAACCACAGGCTCGCCCAGAAGCCGCGCCAGACGGTGCCGAGGCGGAGGAAGTCGAACCTGAGAAGGAAGCCGAGGATCCTCTTGATGTCGTTTATCTGAGCCCAGAGGACCTCCTTTTTGCCCTCGTAGCGACGGCGGTAGACGTAGCTGTTGCGGGTGAGGTAGAAGTAGTTGCGTATGCGCGCGGGGTTCGTCTCCCTACGGATGTCGAGGCCGCCCTTGACCACCCTGCGGTGCGTGACGACGCTTCGGCACGCCATATAGCACGGGGCGGTGCTGGAGAGGCGGTAGGTGTACTCCGTGTCGTCGCCCCAGATGAAGAATTGGCGGTAGGGGAGGCCCACCTCCCGTATTTTGCTTATCGGGATGAGAACAGAGACGAAGGAGCATGCGCTGATCTTGACCATGGCCTCTGAGGCGACGAGGTTGAATGTGTCGGCATATGAGCCGTCGGCTCCTGGCCGCATGTCGGGCCCTGGTGTGTTGGCCGCCTCGCCTTGCGGGTCGACAATGCGGCTGCAGATGAAGCCGGCTCCGGGGCGAACGGTGAAAGCGTCGACAAGTGACTGGAGAGCGTCGGGCGGGCAGAGGACGTCGTCGTCCATCACCCAGCAGTAGTCGAACCCGTTCTCGGCCGCGTATTTCATTCCTGTGAAGAAACCGCCCGCGCCGCCTACGTTTCCCTGGTTGATGACTGTCAGGTCGTTCTGTGAGGCCAGCCACTCTGTCGTTCCGTCGGTAGAGCCGTTGTTGACTACGACAATCCGTCGGTCGGCGTAGGTCTGGCTACGCAGGGTCGTGATGAGGTCGCTCAACATGTCGCGCCTGTTGTAGGTCACGACTACTATTGCTATCATATTATAAGTTGTTTTTTCATTATTCGTATTGGCCAATGCAATGGAAGCCAAAGAGATGCGGACAATTTGCCTTTGTCGTCCTTGAAATTCGCGCAGCTGAGCCCGCAAAGGCAAGGAAGCATCAGCAAAGTTAACTGAAAATAAGTTGCGTTAGTCAACACGAGCCGCTCACTTGCCGATGAACTTCGACTTTACTATGCCGACAATGCCAATGACGAGGAAAGCGAAGGTGGTGCCGACGAGGCGGGCTGAGAAGGTCCCGCTGCCCAAACGAAAAACAGCCGCCCCAAGGCTTTAAGACCTCGGGGCGGCTTGTCCGTGGGGCGACTGACGCAGGCTCAGAACAGGCCGCCGATGAAATCGAAGACGCTGCCAATGAGGCAGATGACACCGTAGATGAGCAGTCCAAGTATGATGATCAGCACCGCCGTGACGGCGGCCTTGCCGTTCACCTCTTCCTTGATGGCGGGGTCGTCGTCGACGAAGCCTGTCAGGAGGCGGAAGTTGGCACGATTGGAGCGAACGAAGCAGTCGAGGATGTCGCCCAGGAAGGGGAAGAGTCCGACCAGCCAGTCCTTGAGCGAATTGTATATGCACGCCAAGGTGAGCGGGATGGAGTGCAGCTCGAAGAGGGCGCAGTAGATGGCGGGGACTGACGTCACCTGGGTCAGGGTGTCGCCAAAGGCGGGGAAGATGAAGCCGATGATAGGGTCGAGTCCGATGTGGATGGGACCGATGTTGATGAGGTCGTCGAAGTACTCGGCAGCGAATTTTGACAAGGCGTAGCTCCCTGAGTTGCGGACTTTCTCGAACCTGCGCTGCGACTTATAGGTGCGTTCCTCTGGCTCGTTGCGGGAGATGGAGATGTCGAAATCGTCGTGGTTGCCGTTGTTTAGAAGATTAGCCATATTGCGTAGATTATGAGACCAATAATGCCAACTACCGGGAATACGAAGGCGAGGATTATGAGTCCAATGAGTACAAGAATCGCCACGAGGTGGGCAAGGATGAACTTGAGGCCGAAGAAAAGCGCCACAATGATTGCCGCCACAACTATGATGCCGACGATGATGCCTTTGACGTGCGACCCGTTGAGCGAGTTTTTCTTATCGTCGATGGCCTTGAGTTCCCTGGCGTAGTTCGGGTCGTGGTTCATATAGTCCTGCACCCTGTCTTTTAGTTCTACCATATCGTTTGCTGTTAAATGGTTATGGTGCCGTTGCCCTTTACGAAGCTGATCATCTTCTCGTCGCTTACCGTCTCGGGGTCGATGTCGGTGAGCAGGAGGAGGGCATCCTTTATCGCCTTGTCGTCCGCCGCCGCGCCGGCCTTGTGCGCCACGGTGCGGATGAGGGCGGCGCGGTCGCCCACTTTTGCCATGGCGGAAGCGAATTTTTGTCTGTTCAGGGCCATCTGCCGCTTGTAGTCCTCTACGGCGAGTTGCTCTTTGGCCAACTGGTAGCTGAGCATGACCGACGAGCGAATGAGTTCGGCCGCATTGTCGAGCGACTGGTTTGTGCGGCTGTCAATTTCAGCCTCGTCGAGTTCCTCCTGCGTCAGCTCGCGCGGTGTTTGCCGGCCGTCGGGTCCTTCGATCATTGGGGACGCTGTCTCAACCTTGAGTTCGGCGGTCTTCTCGATTATGAAATTAGATATTCTGTCCTGCGTCTTGGCCGAGAGCTCGGGCAATGTGACGGCGGGTTGTAGGAACGAAGGAGCGAGCAGGTCGTCGCCGAAGCCGGATTGGAGGATGCTCTTGGCCTGCGTCAGGAGGCGGAGAATGTCGGCAAGGTGACGCGCCATGGTGGCGTAGTCGGCATCTGACAGGGTCAGCTTGCCGGCCATCTGGCTGGAGCTCTCGGCCAGCATTCGGCGCGTTTCGTCGAGTTTTGCCATGTCCTTCTCGGCCATTTTCTCGTGGTCTGCCCCGGCGTTGAAGCTGATGCCGCACTGCGCTTCGACTCTGTATATCTTATCTATGCGTTCCTTGAGCCTTTTGGCGTATCCTTCGTTGAAGTCTCTGTCGCCCTCTTTCCATCTGGCGTTATCGGCGTCGAACTTCGCCCTAAGTTCGTTGATTTGCGGGAAAAGTTGTTCGGCATTGCCTTTGCAGATGCGGGCGTTGACAAGGTGGTCGGCTATGCTGAGCTGGAGCGCAAGGTAGTCGCTGAGCAGGTTGTTGCGCCGCTCTGCGAGCTTAGACGCCTCCGGCTGGCCATACATGGCATCGATAAGTTTTCGCAGCTCTTCGTCCATCAGGTCATTAGCGTAGCGGCAGAAGAGCAATGCGTGTGGGATGAAGACGGAATTGAGCGTCGCGTCCATCTGCCCGATGCGCAGGATGTCGGTCTCGATGTCACCCACACTCTTGGCGACGCTTTCACGCAAGGCGGAGTAGCTGCGTTCGAGTTCGTTGGTCATTGAGGCTGCGGCCGAATAGTGGTCGAATGCGTCGAGTGCGCCCAGGATGACGGATTTCGTCGTGTCCTTCGATTGGGAGAAACGGTTTATGACGCTATCGGCGGTACTGCGGAAGCTGCTTCCGATGGTCTTCGCCGTGGTCTCGCTCTGTCCTATGATGTTGTCAAGGCCTTCGAGGATGCCTTGCAGCATCTGCTCTGCATCGAGGAACTGTATGGAGTCGAAATCGAAAAGTTCGGGCTGTATCTGCTTGACGCGCTCGCCGTAGACGTCGACGAGGATTGCCGCGAACTTGCGGTAGGTGACTTCGACCTGGTCGCGAAGCATGACGAAGTCGCCGGAGAGGGTGCGTATCAGTTCGACGAGAGTGCCGTAGTCCGTGACGAGGCGGCGCAGCCTGTCCTGGAGCTGGCTCGCCTCGTTGTTTATATTCTTCGCCCGTCCCTGCCCCTTGAGGTAGTCCAAAAAGTCAGCGGAGCCTTCTGCGCCACCCGTCAGGATTTTGTCCACTTGGCTCGCGGACTCTGATGCCGTACTCAAGCTCTCCTGCATCTTCCGGCTTGTCACGGATGCAGCATTGCCAAGCTCGCCGTTGTCGCCATCTAAGGCCTGCATCATAGGTGTGGCGGAGTCGATTAGGCTGGATCCGCCGTCATTTGTGCGAATCTCCATAAGGGAGTTGTCTTTCGTCCTCTTGTAGGCTTTGTAGACGCCTTGGACGAAATCGAGGTCGTCGGCGACTCCGAGCTGCCATGCCAGGTCGTTGCGCGACAAGGCGGCATTGGCCTTTCGGGCTTGCTGAACCAAGCTTATGATGTCGTTGGCATCTATTTTCGTTTTCCCCATATTGTTCTTTTTTCTTCAAATGTAGAGAGTAAAGTGATGATAGTCAAGTCAATTTGAGTTGCGGTGTGAGTTTTCTTAAAAGTCGCGGGTGTCCAGTTCTCTTCCGTTGTGACCACTGCTTTTTTTTACCCGTGCCTCCGATCCTTATCTCTGTATGATTCATCATCTCGTCTGCTCCTTTGTCAGTAAAATTCGCTGATGTTTTGGGGAGGTGTTTCAAAGTTTGGCACAGCAAGAGCTTTTCTTTGCGTCAGATAATCAAAAACAACTTCCTTTTATGAAAACATCAGCTTTCTCTATCCTGAGCGCAATGGCCATCAGCCTCGGCCTCTCCTTCCCGTCCGCTTCTCTCGCTCAGGAGGCAGATTCAGAGGGGTACTCCTCTTCATCGTCCTTCCCTTCCTCTCAACGCTACCTCGTCCGCGGCTACCGCGGCTTCGTCGACGGAGGCCTTTATGCTGGCGGCTGTGTCAGCGATGGCGAAAGCGCATCCTACACAAGGATTGGGTTCACTACCACCCACGGAGCGCAGATTAACAGGCACATCTTTGTTGGCGGCGGCTTCGGCTTCCAATTCCAGACCGGCGACAACCTCGTCGAGGCGTTCAATACGCTTATGCCTATCTACGCCGCATTTCGTTTCGATTTCTCCGACCGTAAGGTGTCTCCTTTTGCGTCAGCCCGTGTCGGTGGCTTCGTCGGCCTCTCCACAGAGGACTATGAGTCGCTGGGCGGCTCCTACCTCAATGTCAACTTCGGTGTGCGTCTCCGCCGTCTCAATCTGTCGGTCGGCTACGAGAATATGCTCGCCAATTACTCTATCGACGATTTAGGCTTTGGCGATAGCGAGTCAGATGGCACAATCAACACCTTCGTCTTCCGCGTAGGTGTCGACCTTGGCCGTCGCAGGAAATAACCCTCCAAGTCAGTACAGACGTCTAAAGCCCGACCTTTATGAGGCCGGGCTTTTCTCAATAATAAAGAAGTCCGCCCCCGCAAGTGCCATATGGCCTGCGGGGGCGGACTGTTGTTTGGTCGCCGTGATGTTTTTTACTTCACAATCTCGACAAGCTCAATCTCGAAGATAAGGGTGGCGTTGGGTCCAATCTTCTCGCCTGCGCCGCGCTTGCCGTATGCGAGGTTCGAAGGCACGTAGATTTCCCACTTCGAGCCGACGGGCATCATCTGGAGAGCTTCAGTCCAGCCCTTGATGACTGCGCTTACGCCGAATGTCGAAGGCGCTCCTTCAGGGCTGGCGTCGAACTCCGTGCCGTCAATCAGAGTGCCGCGGTAGTTCACCTTCACGCGGTCGGTGGCGGTCGGCTTAGGACCATTGCCGGCTACGAGGACTTTGTACTGGAGGCCGGTGGCGGTAGAGTCGACGCCTTCGGCCTTGATGTTGCTCTCAAGGAACGAGCGGCCGGCGGCCTCGTTTGCGGCGGCCTCAGCCTCGCGCTTGGCCTGCATCTCTGCGCGCTTGGCGGTCGACTTCTTGTTCAGGATGCCTTGGGCCATGTCCATGTCGATGGCAGCCTTGCCGTACGCCAGCTGTGCGCGGGCTGCAGCCATGAAGAGATTGCCGTCAATCTCGTCGAGCTGAGCCTTGACGTTCTTGGCGTAGTTCGTGTCGAGCTTGCTGTCGCAGAGAGCCTTGGCGTAGGCCACGTAGTCGATGGTGTCGACGGGCAGCTGCTTGTACTGCTCGCGGAGGTAGTTGCCGAATGTCACGCCGAGAGAGTAGCTTACCGAGTCCTGCTCGGTCTTGAGGTTGGCGGTCTGGCTTATGCCGCATTGGCACGAGGTCATGACGCACATTGCGCCGCCCATAAGGATGAATGCCTTTTTCATTGCGTTTTTATAAGTGTTTTTGTTCTATTTCACTATGTCGAGAAGCTCGACCTCAAAAATGAGGGTGGCGTAGGGCGGTATGTCCTGACCCGCTCCGCGCGCGCCGTAGCCGAGGTTGTAGGGTATGAAGAGCTTCCACTTCGAGCCTACGGGCATGAGCTGGAGAGCCTCAACCCACCCGGCTATGACTCCTCCGACGGGGAATGTGGCAGGCTCGCCGCGGCGTATTGACGAGTCGAACTCCGTGCCGTCGACAAGTGTGCCTACGTAGTGGCAGCGGACGGTGTCCGACGCCTTGGGCTTCGCACCCTTGCCCTCCACGAGCACCTCGTATTGCAGGCCGCTTGGCAGGGTAGTGACCTCGGGGCGGAGCGAGTTGGCTGCGAGGAACGATTTGCCCTCTTCCATCACGGCCTTGATCTTGTTCTCCTCGATCTCGGTGAAGTACTTCTGGAGGAGTTCGTTAGCCTCCTCTGCGGTCACCTCTGTCGGCAGGCCTGTCATGACGGCCTTGAGACCGTTGACCAGCTGCTCGAAGTCGATATTGCTTGCGCCCTCCCTCTTCAGGTTCGAGCCGATGTGCATGCCTATGGCGTAGCTTGTCTTTTTCAAAATCGTTTAGTCTTTTTGCCCTGTGGGGCGGTTTTTTATTACGCTTGCAAAGATACTCTATTCCCGCTCTCTCTGCTCTTCGTTCCAGGCTTAATTTGGCTTGCGCCTCACGCCCCTGACGGCTTCGGCCTCCAACGGGTTGTCTGGCCACGAGTGCTTGGGGTATCTGCGTCTCAGCTCTTTGCGCACTTCGAAATATGTCTCTTTCCAGAAGTTGGCCAGGTCCTGCGTGAGCTGCACGGGCTTATAGCCGGGCGAGAGCAGCTCCATCAGCACGGGGCGGCGTCCGCCATCCACCATCGGGGTGCGCTCCATCCCGAACACCTCTTGCAGCCTCACCCTCAGCACCGGGGCTTCGGCCGCCGCACGGTATTCCACCCTTATCTTGCTCCCCGTCGGGACCTCTATCCGCTCGGGGGCGAGGCGGTCTACGGCCTGCTGCTGCTCGTAGGTCAGCATTGACCGCAGGGCTTGCTCCACGTCTATCTTCTTCAGCTCCGCCAGAGTCGAGGCCTTGCCCACGTACATTGGCAGCCACTCACCGCTCCGCTCAAGGACTGCGGCCGTCGAGAGGTCGGGCAGCCCCAGATCCGGGTGCCATTCGCTCACAATCGCGACCCTCTGTTGCAGAGCCTTCACGTCGTCGTTGAAGTCGAGCATCCGCTCCCCGTCTTTTTTCGCGGCGCGGCATATGGTCTCGGCTATGAGGCCGCGGTTCTCCTCTTTTATCTGTTTTGTGCCAAGGGTCAGGCTGCCTATCCTGTATTCGCGCTGCGCCACTATGCATCCGCGCTTCATGTCCCACATCACGTTGTCGCGCTCACGGATCATGGGCTTCAGGTCGGTGGGGTCGAGTGGCGAGGCGAGGAATATCCTGCCCGTGCCTTCGCGTGCGTTCACGTTGGCCGCCACAATCCATGGCTCGTGGGCCAAATCGTCGTCTTTGGGCATCTGGGCGAGGTCGCCGCTGCTCAGCATGAAGAGTCCTTGCCGTCCCTCACGAGCCGAGGCTATCCGCTCGGGGTAGGCCGATGCGAGCAGCAGCCCGCTGTCCGCAGAGCTGAACGGGCCGTTGTCCGCGTCGCCGGCGTTGCCTATGCGGCGGTACTGGTCGGCAATTTTGTCGATCCTGTCCCACGCTTTGCCGCCGCTCCTGCCGTTTGCCCGGTAGCGGCGCAGGCTCTCGATTCTGATGTTGATGTCGGTCCCCGCCTCGCCCTGTCCTTGCTTGCTCAGAGGGTCTTTCTCCTCAAGCAGGGCGGCGATGTCGGCGGCCAGTCGGCGCATGGCGGGTGTCGTGGCCGTTATCATCATCTGCGCCATTCGGGGGTGGCAGGGCATTTTGCTCAGAGCCTCGCCGTGTTTCGTGAGGCGGTTGTTGTCGTCTATGGCGTCGAGCATCCGCAGCAGCGTGCGTGCCTGCTCCACGTGGCCGCGGGGTGGGGGTGTGAGCCACGTCAGTTTCTCAGGCTCACGTTCGCCCCATGCGGCGATGTCGAGCGTCAGCGGGGCGAGGTCGGCCACCTCAATCTCAGGTTTGCGCACGGCCGCCATCCTGTGTTCCGTGGCGAGGCTCCACAGCCTGTAGCATGTTCCCGGGGCGAGGCGGCCTGCGCGGCCTGCCCGCTGGTCGGCCATGTCTCTTGATATCCTCACGGTCTCCAAGTGGCTTAGCCCGTTCGACGGGTCGAACACCATCTGCCTGCATAGCCCGGAGTCAACTACGACCCTTACCCCCTCTATTGTCAGCGAGGTCTCGGCTATCGGCGTGGCCAGCACAACTTTACGCTCTCCCGGCATGCTTGGCGCGATGGCTCGCCTCTGCTCGTTTTGTGGCAGCATCCCGTACAGCGGCATGACGGCCGTCCCGCCCAGTCGCCCGTTCAGTAGGCTCGCCGCTCGGCGTATCTCCCCCTCGCCGGGCAAAAAGGCCAGGATGTCCCCCTCGCACTCGTCGTGGGCTTTGCGGACTGCCGATGCCACGGCCTCGGCGCAATTCGTGGCGTCGCACTCCTCGCCCCGACGTATGTCGACGGGGAACATCCGCCCGCTGCTCTCTATAAGGGGTGCGCCGAGCAGGCCGCATATCGACGTCGTGTCGATTGTCGCCGACATTATGACAATCCTCAGGTCGGGCCGCACAACCTGTTGAGCCTCGCGGGCAAGGGCGAGTGCCGTGTCGGCGAATATGCTGCGTTCGTGGAACTCGTCGAATATTATAACCGACACGCCCTCAAGGGTGGGGTCGGCAATGAGCCGGCGGGTCAATATGCCCTCCGTTACGACCTCCACCCGTGTGGAGTCCGAGGTGCGGCTCTCGAATCTTATGCTATAACCGACTGTGCGCCCCACGGCGTCGCCGGCCAGATGCGCCATCCGCTCCGCTATCTGGCGAGTGGCGAGGCGGCGCGGCTCGAGCATCACTACCCGTCCGCCGTCGGCGATGCCCTGGGCTATGGTCAGTGGCAGCAGTGTCGACTTGCCCGCTCCTGGTGGGGCCGTTATTACGAGTTGAGGGGTCGTGCGCAGGCTTTCGTTCACCTGCTCCGCAATGGCGGCGGCGGGGAGGCTCCGTGCCTCCTCGCTTATGCTTATGTTGTTCATTCCGAGCTGCGTGGCTAATTGATAAGGCTTAGTACCCCTTTGCGCCATTCGGCTGGTGAGATGTAGACTGTCTGTTTGAAGGCTCTCTCCATCTCGTTTGCCGACGAGAACCCGGTCATCGCCGCGATCTCTTGGAGATCCTTGTCGGCGTAGTGGACGAGCAGGGTCTGGGCGTCGCGTATGCGCAAGTTGGTCACGTAGTCGCAGAAAGAGCAATTGTGCTGCTCGTTTATTATTGAGGCCAAGGTGTTTGCTGGCATGGAGAGCGACTCCGCCATCATCTCTATCGTCACGCCGGGCGTCCTGAAGCCTTTTTTATCCTCCCACTCTTTTATAGAGTCGGGCGATGGCGGGGTGTTTGCCCGTGGGGCATGCTGTGCCGCGTCTGGGGCTGATTCCTCCGTGTCGTTCGCTTTCTGTCTGACATATACGGAGTTATAGTTCAAGAATGAGATGCCAAGGTAGAGGTATACCGCGCTGCCCAGCCCGGCGTATATCGTGTTGAGCCAGCTTGGCCCTATGGCGGCAAGGGGGCTCGCCAGTCCCCACAGAAGGAATATGGCGAAGCTTTTGTGAAGCCACTCCATGCGCCTCGTCACGTCGTCCGAATAGAAGTTCGAGAGCTTGCGCTTGGCCTTTCTGAATGTTATGGCGATGCAAAGGGCGATGCTCAGGATGAGGGCCACCCATACTGCCGCATCCACTGCGAAGACCGCCCTATAAGCGGAGGCGTCAATCATGTCGCAAACGTACAGCGACTCATTGGCAATGCCCACGGCCACGAGCAATATCCATACGACGATGAACGCCCCTACTGCCGTCCGGCTCTCAGGCTTGTACTCCATAAGCGTCTGGGTCAGCAGCAGGAATAGCAAGGCCACGGGCGTGTAGCACAAAATGTCGACGATAGTGTCGGCGTGCTGCATTCCGCCAAGCCGGTAGACGGCCAGGCTCAGGACGAGGTCCACGGCGATGATGCTGAAGAGGTGAATGAGAAGTGTGCGTGACTTGTTGTACGACGCGTACTTACGCCCTTGTGGGACCCGCTGCGTCTTGAGTATCGCGCAGAGGGTCACGAGCATCCCTACAACGGCTGAAATGACATAGTTATACGCCGAGTCAAAAAAATCCATCTTACTTTGTCATAGCTTTTCTTCGTGCTAATATATGCAAAAAGTTTGTCCCAGTAGGAGTGGATCGTCACTTTTCTATGTCCTTATTGCTTCATTTTGTGACTCAGCTCGTGAGTTTTCTTGCCGATGACCCTATCGGTGTCTCTTTTTCCCCATCGCATCCTCGGCCTCGCCATCTCTCAGGCGGCCAGTCTGCCGCCATTGGCAAAACAGTTGCGCCCCCTCGCCCGCTGATTTGGCGGGTGAGGGGGCGCAAGACTTTTACCAGTTTTCTGAAGAGGGTTACTTCACCTCCCAGATGTCGTTTGTCTCCAGAAGTTCGGCGAAGTTGTGGTACTTCTTCTGCCCGGAGACCTCATCGAGCTGGGCCCAGACGGCGTCATTGTAGGTCGGAGCCTCCACGTCGCGAATCACGCCAAGGGCGATGGGGAAGTCTGGACCCTCCATGAGGGCGAGTTTCAGCTGAAGGGTGTTGTCCTGGCAATGAGCGTCGTGGACGAGAATGTCGTCCAGCGTCACGCCGTTCTCGCCAATCTTGACCACTTTGAGGCCAAAGCCGTCCTGTACGAGGCCGAACTCCTTGTCCTTGCCGAAGACCAGGGGCTTGCCGTGCTCAACGTAGATGGCGTTGACTTCGCGGCCCTCGCGGCTGTAGACGGAGTCGTGGGTGCCGTTGTTGAATATGACGCAGTTCTGGAGAATCTCGCATACCGACGCCCCCTTGTGCCTGTATGCGGCTTTCAGGATGTCCACTGTGCCGGCGGCGTCGGTGGCCACGGCGCGGGCGAAGAAGTGTCCGCGGGCGCCGAAGCAGAGCTCGGCGGGGCGGAACGGATCCTCAACAGTGCCGTAGGGCGACGACTTGGAGACGAAGCCGCGGGGCGACGTCGGGCTGTACTGTCCCTTCGTGAGGCCGTAGATGCGGTTGTTCAGCAAGATCATGTTGAGGTCAATGTTGCGCCTGTTGGCATGGATGAAGTGGTTGCCGCCAATGGCAAGGCCGTCGCCGTCGCCGCTCACCTGCCATACGGTCAGGTTTGGGTTGGCTACCTTGGTGCCGGTGGCGATGGCTGCCGCGCGGCCGTGGATGGTGTTCATTCCGTAGGTCGCCATGTAGTGCGGGAGTCGGCTGGAGCAGCCGATGCCCGAGATGACCGCCGTGTCCCACGGGGCTACGCCAAGTTCGGCCATAGCCTTGTGGAGCGACGCCAGGAAGAAGTGGTCGCCGCAACCCGGGCACCAGCGGGGCTGCCCTTTCTTATAGTCGTTTATGGTGAATTCGCTCATGATGTTCCTTATGTTTTATGTTTACGGGTGGCTTGGCTGCCGCCTTGCCGCCATTTGTGCTTGCCGCCTCGGTCATGCGCCACGGGCGGCGGGGCTGTCGCTGCTATGCGTTGAGAATTTTGTCGAACGCCTCGACCAGCTCGTTCACCACGAAGGGCTGGCCCTTCACCTGGTTGAACTGGTACGGCGCGAAGCAGTCAACCTTCATGCGCAGGAAGGCGGCGAACTGCCCGAGGTTCTGCTCGGCTACGACAACTTTCTTGTACTTCTTCATGACCTCGGCCGTGTTGGCGGGCAGCGGGTTGATGTACTTGAAGTGCGCGAGGGCCACTTTTTTGCCGGCGGCGCGCATCTCGTCCATCGCGGCGTGCAGGTGGCCGAAGGTTCCGCCAAAGCCCACGATGAGGAGGTCGGCGTCGTCCTTGTCGCCAAGCACCTCCACGTCGGGCACCTTGATTTTGTCAATCTTGGCTTGGCGCAGGCGGCACATGAGGTCGTGGTTCTCCGGGTTAGTGGAGATTGCGCCGGTCTTGTTGTCCTTCTCAAGGCCGCCAAGGATGTGCTGGAAGCCCTCACGCCCCGGCACCGCCCAGTAGCGTACGCCCGTCTCCTCGTTGCGGAGGTATGGCGCCCACTTGCCCTTGAGATCCTCAGGCACGTAGGGCGGGTTGATGGCGGGAGCCTTGGCGAGGTCCGGCAGGCGGAATGCGCCCGAGCCGTTGGCCACGTACGCGTCGGTGAGGAGGACGACCGGGGTCATGTGCTCAAGAGCGATTTTCGATGCCTGGTACGCGGCGTCGAAGCAGTCGACGGGCGACGTGGCGGCGATGACGGGCATAGGGGTCTCGCCATTGCGGCCGAAGAGGACCTGGAGAAGGTCCGTCTGCTCGCTCTTGGTGGGGAGACCCGTGGCTGGACCGCCGCGCTGCACGTCGATGACGACGAGCGGGAGCTCCATTATGACGGCCAGGTTCATAGCCTCGCTCTTGAGGCATATGCCCGGTCCGGATGTCGAGGTGACGGCCATGGCGCCGGCGAACGACGCGCCGAGAGCCGAGGCGCAGCCCGCAAGCTCGTCCTCGCACTGCACGGTGATCACGCCGCAGCTCTTGTGCTTCGACAGTTCGTGGAGGATGTCCGTGGCCGGGGTGATGGGGTAGGAGCCGAGGTACAGGCGGAGGCCGGCCTTCTCAGCTGCGGCAATGAGGCCGTAGGCCGTGGCCTTGTTGCCGGTGATGTCCATATATCGGCCGGGGACCTTGACCTTGCTCTCGATGCGGTAGACGTTCATGGCCGACGAGTGCGTATTGTGGCCGTAGTCGTAGCCAGCCTGAATCACCTTGATGTTGGCGTCGGCCACGCCGGGCTTCTTGGCGAACTTCTCGCGCAGGAAGTTGAACGCGATGTCGAGGTCGCGGTCGAAGAGCCAGCAGACGAGGCCCAGGGCGAACATGTTGCGGCACTTCACGATGCTCTTGACGTCCATGCCCGTGTCGGCCAGGCAGTCCTTGACCATCTGGGTTATAGGGCAGGCTATCACACGGTCCGGGTCGATGCCCATCTCTGCGATGGGGTCCTCCGTTTCGAAGGCGGCCTTTTTGAGGTCGGCGGCCTTGAACGCGTCAGTGTCTATAATGATCGTGGCGCCGGGCTTGGCGTAGCGGTACTGCGTCTTGAGCGCAGCCGCGTTCATGGCGACAAGCACGTCGCACTGGTCGCCCGGGGTGTATACGACCCCCGCGCCAATGTGCACTTGGAAACCCGACACGCCCGTAGGGGAGCCCTGCGGGGCGCGGATGTCGGCCGGGTAGTCGGGGAAAGTGCTGATGCTGTTTCCTACTGTAGCCGACACTGTGGAAAAGATGTTGCCTGCCAGCTGCATGCCGTCGCCCGAGTCGCCCGAGAAACGTACGGCTACATTGTCAAGCTCTTTCACGATCAATTTGTCTGCCATATCGTTATTGCTGTTTAATGATTTTTTGTCAGTCCGCCGCTGGGCTTCACTTTCGTCGTCTCTGACCGTCGGAAAGTTCGCCATGCGGCTTTCATATATGGTTTTCTATTTTGTCTCTTTCTTCGTCCCTTCTTGCGTGTCGGAGTCGGCCGTCAGCCTGTGGAACACGTCCTCCATGTCCTCGCTCTTGGCCGAGAGGTGGAGCAGAGGGTTGTTGTGGCGTGTGGCGAAGCGGAACAGCGTTATGCGCAGGTCGTCGTCGGTCGAGGGGGCCGTCAGGCGAAATCTGCGCTCGCCCGTCTTCTCCACTTTCGCCTGAAGCTCGTGTCCGAGTCTCTCCGGGTCGATGTCCGACTCGAACTCCACGTCGACAGTCTGGCACCCTTCTGCGGCGAGGCCAAGGACTTCCGCCACCGGGCCGCTGGCCTTTATCTTGCCGTGGTCTATTATGACGATGTGGTCGCACGTGGCCTCGACCTCTTGCATTATGTGGGTAGAGAGGATCACCGTGCGGTTGGCCGAGAGGCTTCGGATGAGCTCTCGTATTTCTATTATCTGGTTGGGGTCGAGGCCGGTTGTGGGCTCGTCGAGTATCACGACCTTCGGGTCGCCTATGAGGGCTTGCGATATGCCCACCCTCTGCTTATATCCCTTGGATAGTGAGCCGATGCGTTTGTGGGCTTCGGGGGTGAGGCCGGTCAGCTCCACCAGCTCCTCCACCACCCGTTCTTTGTCTTTCACCCCGCTCAGCGAGGCCATCATTGTCAGGTACTCGCGTACGTACATGTCGACGTTCAGCGGGTTGCTCTCGGGCAGATAGCCCGTCAGGCTGCGTATGGCCAGAGGCTCTTTGTCTATGTCGTGGCCGCATACCGTCACCGTGCCGGCGTCGGCCTTCACGAAGCCCGTCACGACCCTCATCAAGGTCGATTTGCCCGCCCCGTTGGGACCCAGCAGTCCCAAAATCTGGCCGTCGCCAATCTCTAACGAGACGTCGTCAAGCGCGGTTTGCGCGCCATACCGTTTAGTGACGTTTTTTATGCTTATCGACATCGCTCTATGCTGGAGGCCGGGTGTGCCATGCACCCTTTCGGGTAAAATTACTTAATAATTGGCAGAAACAAAAACCCACCCCCTCGCATGATGGGGTGGGTGGCTCTGTTCAGTGTTTCACCTATCGTCCGAACCCGTGTTCTGCACACATCGGGCGTTGGGCGTTAAATTATCTGGCCACGGTCTTGCGGCCTTTCGATGTGCTGCCGTCGGCTTTCGCCTTGCCGGCCGTGGTCGTCTGGCCGCTCGTGGAGCTTGCCGACGTCGCCGTGGCCGATGCGGATGTCTTGGTCGACGTCGCCGTGGTGGTCTGCTTGGCGGCGGGCGTGGTCTTCTTCGGCGTGCTTGCCGTGGCGAGTCCGGCGCATGAGCTGAGCGTCAGTGCCACAATGGCGGCGGATAGGGCCGTCAGTGCGGCTTTCGGGTTGAATGTTGTCTTCATGCTTGTGCCTATCTTATTATTGTCCTCTTGGGTTTAGCCATTCCGGCTTTCTCGTTGTCCTCCACCCACTGGGCGGCCTTGTTGTGGAGTTCGCCGTTCTTGCGCATCTCGGTTATCACTTTCGATATTTCGGCAGGCGAATATGTGTTGAGGGCCTGCCCGGTCACTGCGGTCTGGCGCGGGTGGTCGGCGTTCTTCTTGGGCTTGGCCGTGCTGGCTGATTTGTTGTTCGATATCTTGCTCTGCAGAATCCCGTCCGAGAAGGTCAGCGGGCCGCCGTCGCTGCTCGTCAGGAAGTAGTAGTTGTTGTTCTCGTTGCTCTCGCTGACGGAGCTGAAGGCGTCGGCGATCATCACGAGGTAGTATTTGCCCGTGATGTTGGGCATCTTGTATGTCCACGAGAAGCAGTATTGGCTGGCTGTGGCCGTGGCGTCGGTCTTTTTCGTCACGTAGGTGGCTAT
The DNA here is from genome assembly GCA_051875415.1 of Marinilabiliaceae bacterium. GTDB lineage: Bacteria > Bacteroidota > Bacteroidia > Bacteroidales > Marinilabiliaceae > W3P20-009. The sequence goes on along the minus strand of JBJEGU010000020.1, from coordinate 36,265 downwards.
CGACGTGTTGCCGGGGAAGTCCATATTGGTCAGCGAGTAGCCTTGCGCGTCGAGCCCGAGGGTAGCCTTGGCCTCGGTGGCGTCCCAGTTGAAGTTGACCTCGTTCTTGCCGAGCCCGAGCTGGTCGGTGTACACGTCTACAAGGACCACCGTCATCTCGTTGGCGTCATACGCGTTGTAGAGCACATAGGCGTTGCCCCATGTCGATGAGGCTTTCACGGTACCTTCGCCAGCGTTGTACACGTCGTAGGTCAGAGTGCGCCATCTGGGGTCGGAGGCGTCGGCGTCGCCCGCCTCGTCATAGTCCTCGTCGGTGACGGTGCTGGGCTGCAAGTCCACGTCGCTGTCAGTGTCGCCGTAGCTTGTCGTGTCGTCGCCATCGAGGTAGGCTACGAGGCCGGTGTAGGCGAAGCTGTTGCTGCACATGTATTGGGCGTCGATCCACACATAGCCGTTGTCGCCCCACGTTTCGCCCCATGAGTTGACAATGCGGAATGCGCCGTCACTTCCGCCCCTGTTGTTGTCGTAGCCCACGCACATCATGGCGTGGTAGGCGTGCATGCCGGTCTGGTTGGTCGTGCCTTTGCTGTATATGACCGAGCTGCCGGAGGCGTTCATATAGTTGTCGCCGAGGCATGCGCCGATGACGACGGGGTGTCCCTCGGCCAAGTAGCGTTTGACGGTCGTGATGTCGTGGACGTCGATTTCCCTGTACGATTTAATCTTGTGCTTGGCGGCGTTTGTAGTCTCGCTCTGCGAGCTTGAGCAGTCGCAGTCGCCTTTCTTGCTGAAGTAGGGCGACTCGGCAAGGGTGGCCACGCCCCTGCTTATCATCGAGTTGAAGGCGGGCTGGAACGACGTGCCTTGGCAGCCCGTGTTCTTCTGGCTTGCTGGGATTCCCTTCCAGATGTCGGCGGGGCTGTATATGTCATTGTTTGTCAGCTGGCTCGTCTTCTTACCGTTCTTGTGGGCGTCGAGCCATGTGCGGCAGTTGTAGGCCGTGGCCCAGGCCACGCAGGTGCCGTAGTTTCCCTGGTTGCCGATGGGAGGCAGGTAGGCCGTGAGGTCAACCTTGTCGGGCAGGTTCGACGTCACGGTGCCGTTGCCGCCGTCGGTGTTTATGCGGATGTCGTCCTCGATGGTGCTGGTATCCTCGTCGGGCTCCATGTAGCCGAGACCCTTCCCGTCGACTTCCACCGCCACCTCCTCGTCGTCGTCACCTGCGACGACCGATACGATACCCAGTATGAGGTTCATTGTGTCCTCGTCGCACGCCGTAAGAGTCGTGCCGCTGACCACTGAGGCGGCCAATGCCGCCCAAACGCTCGCTTTTTTCATAGTGTAGTGTTCAAAGGTTGAGTCGAGATTCTGTTGTCGCTCGCCTTCACTCTTGTTCCTTCTGATACCTTTATTGCCTGAGTGTCGGGGAGTTCAGCGAATGTGCAGTGCGTCACTTCTATGTCCTTGCCGAACTCGCTTCCGTTGAGACGGACGAGGCCGTCGATGAGGGTGTTCTCGCATATCACGTTGCCGCCGAATATTGCGCCGGCAATGGTGGCGTTGCCGTATATGCGCGCGTCGCGGCATTCCGTCCGGCCAGCGAACTCGCTATTGGAGAGGTTGAGGTCGCCGTCTATGCGTATGTGCGACATGTCGCAGGCCCCGCCAAATTCGCAGTCGACCATCATTACGTCGCACTCCGCCCTTATGTTCTGCAAAACGGCCGTCTGGCGGAATTTCAGCCCGGCGAAGCCCGATTGCCCGCCGAACCTCATCCCGTCGAGCATGGCTCTCCCATCGAACTCCGTGTGGTTGAGCACGGCCCCGCACCGTGCCACCGCGCCGTCGAGCCTCGCCTCGCCTTTCACGGCGCACCTCTCCAGGCGCAGCCGCCCGCGGAACGTGCATTGCCCGAGGTCTATATCCTTCTCAAACACGCATCCGACGAAGCTCACGTCCTTGGCGAAGTCGGCCGTCACAAGCCCATTTTCTGTCAGCAGCCGGCCGCTGACGCTCCCTTCGAACACGCAGTTGACGAACACTATCTCGCCACTTACAGCCGACCGCGTCTCAGGCAGCCCTTGCGCCGTGGCGCCGGCTTTTGTGAGGTCGAGGTCGCCCGTTATGTGCTTGCCCTCCATTGCGACGCTTCCTCCTTTCCTGAGGATTTTCACCACGTCCTGTGCCGATGGCTTGTCCGACGCCATGGCCTTGTGCCCGCCGTCGCAGCCCAGTGAGGAGAAAGCCAAAAGTGCCGCGGCAATCAAGCCCCTGATGCCCATGCCACCTGATTTATTTGCCAAGCTTAGCGAGAAACCTGTCGCGCGTCACGATCACCCTCTCGTGAGTCGCCGTGCCTATCACGTTGTCGCCGTCCTTGGCCTCGATGCTGAAAGTGAGCTTGCGACCCTCTTGCGCGGTCAGCGTGGCAGTGACTGATATTGTCGCCCCGATGGCCGACGGGCGGACGTGGGTTGTGTTTATCATGCAGCCAACGGTCGTGTCGCCCTCTTTGCAAAGGGGCTTGGCCAGATTCATGGCCGCGTTCTCCATCATCGCCACCATGGCGGGAGTGGCGAGTACCGGCATGTCGCCCGAACCCATCTTCTCGGCTGTGATGTCGGCCGTCACGTCATACCTGATTGTCAAGCTGTTGCTCTCCATAATTGATTCTTTCTGCTTTATGTTTATGTTGATATGTCAGTCGTTTGTCATTCCAAAACTACGAAAAATTGCAAACCGTGTTGCGGGGCGTCCATATCTTGTCCGTCAGGCGGCATTGTCGCCCTGTCTCAAAAATGCGGCGTCGCCATCTCTTACGACACGTTTTTCGTAACTTTGCGCCCGTAAATATCTAAACATCAGAATAACTGACCAAATGGCACAGGTAATAAGCGCATCTCAACTTCAGGATGACCCTAACGTATATGACGAGGTCCGCACCTCGCGCCTTGCCGGCTACTACACTGGCATCATAACCGAACTCGGCGAGGACGTGAACCGCGAAGGGTTGCAGAAGACCCCAGAGCGCGTCGCCAAGGCCATGCAGTTCCTGCTCAAGGGCTACCGAGAGGACCCCGAGGCCATCCTCAAGCAGGCAATGTTCCGTGAGCAGTATCAGCAGATGGTTGTGGTCAAGGACATTGAGATATACTCAATGTGCGAGCACCACATGCTGCCTTTCTTTGGCAAGGCCCACGTTGGTTACATCCCCCGCGACTATATCACTGGCCTCTCCAAGCTCCCGCGCGTCGTCGACGCCTTCGCCCGCCGCCTCCAGGTGCAGGAGCGGCTCACGACCCAGATTAAGGAGTGCATCCAGCGAACGCTCAACCCGCTCGGCGTCGCCGTCGTCATCGAGGCGCGCCATATGTGCATGCAGATGAGGGGCGTGCAGAAGCAGAACGCCGTCACCACCACGTCCGACTTCTCTGGCGCGTTCCTCAATCGCGAGGCCACGCGCGAGGAGTTCTTCAACATCATCGGGCGGAAGATGCATTAAAAGATGCATTAAAAGGCTTTCAAACGCGTTTGAACGGCACTTAAACGGCGTTTAAATGGTAATTAAACGCCGTTTGGACGGCAATTAAAAGGCGACGCCCGCCACACGATAAGTGTGGCGGGCGTCGCCGATTTGAAAGAAGTCGCTCGGGTGGCGGCTCGTCATTTTTATGCGGACGAGGAGTCCGTAGCGTCTTAAGCCTTCCCGCCCTGTCTTTTCTCTTGGCCCTCATCTTGTCGCCTCGATTCTCATCGGGGCTGGGCTTGCGTCAACTCTCTATTTTGTCATACCTGCCTCCTCCGCGTCGCGCGTGGGAGGCGTGCCTGTCGTTTCTCATAATTCCGACGGCAACCTGATGGCGGGAATGTCCGGCCTCTGTTACATGACGAGCTTATAACCCTTGCCGTGTACGTTTATAATTTCCACAGACGGGTCGTCTTTCAAGTGCTTGCGCAACTTGGTGATGTAGACGTCCATACTGCGGGCATTGAAGTAATTGTCGTCAACCCATATGGTTTTCAGAGCCACATTGCGCTCCAGCACCTTGTTGGCGTTGGAGCAGAGGAGCTTCAGTAGCTCGCTCTCCTTCGTGGTGAGCTTTATCACGTTCTCGCCGTCGATGAGCTGCTGCTTCTGGGTGTCGAACTTGAAGCGTCCGAGCTTATATGTGTCGAGTACGGGGCTTTCTCCGCTTGTGCGGCGGAGGATGGCCTCGATGCGCATGGTCAGCTCCTCCATTGAGAAGGGCTTGGTGAGGTAGTCGTCGGCGCCAATCTTGAAGCCCTGGAGGATGTCCTCCTTGACGTTGCGGGCAGTCAGGAATATGATAGGCACCTCGACATTGGCCATCCTCACCTCCTTGGCGAGGGTGAAACCGTCTTTCTTGGGCATCATGACGTCGAAGATGCAGAGGTCATACTTGTCGTTGATGAACATAGTGTAAGCCTCCTCACCGTCGTGAGCCAAATCCGCCGAGTAGTCCTTAGCTTGAAGGTATTCGCACAGCAAGACGCCCAGGTTGCTGTCATCCTCGGCTAAAAGAATCTTGTGCTTCTTCTTGTCGTCCATATCTTATTACTTTATTAAAGGCAAATATATGTCAAATTTCGTTCCGACGTTCAGCTCGCTCTCAACAGAGATCTGCCCGCCGTGGTCTTCCACTATCTTTTTCACGTAGGCCAGGCCGAGCCCGAAGCCCTTGATGTCGTGCTTGTCGCCCGTCGACACCCTGTAGAACTTCTCGAAGATTCTCTTCTGATCCTCTTTCGAGATTCCGAGCCCGTTGTCCTTGATCGATATTATGATGCCGCCGTTGGCGTTTCTGGTCCAGACGTGGAGCATGGGTGCGTCGCGCCTGTATTTGAAAGCGTTGTCGAGCAGGTTGTATATGACGTTCGTGAAGTGGACGTTGTCCACCATCGCTATCGGGTCGGCAGCGTCGAGCCGCTCGTTTATCTCGCCGTTGGCGCTCTCCACCTTAACGCGGAAGGTGTTGACCACCTTGTCCACAATCTCGTTGATGTTCCTCTCTTCGAGCTTCAGCCGGCCCTTGCCACGGTCGAATGTCGACATCTGGAGGATTTTCTCCACCTGGATGGTGAGCCTCTTGGCCTCGTCTATTATGATGCCCGTGTTCCTCCTTATGAAGTCGGGCTTCACGGTGTCGGCGAGGTCGCGGAGCATCTGTGCCGAGAGCGACATGGTGGATATGGGGGTCTTGAACTCGTGCGTCATGTTGCTTATGAAGTCGTTCTTTATGACGTCGAGCTTCTTTTGGCGGAAGATTATGATGACCGTGTAGGCCGAGAGAATCATCGCCACGAGGCAGAAGAAAGTAGTGGGGACAATCTGCACCATCAGGCCCTTCGCCACGTTCGGGCGGTTGGGGAAGTAGACCTTCACGTAGTGCTCCTTTGAGTGCACGTCGTTAGGGTAGAGCCTCTTGTAGAACGTGTCGCCGCTAAAGTCGCTGTCGTACGCCGGGCTTGAGAACGCCTTGACCCCCGCCGAGTTGTAGACGGCGAACTCGTATGGCGAGTTTATGCCATTGTCGGTGAACTGCTGCATGAGGAGGGCGTCGAGGCGTTGCGGGTTCACGCGCACCTCTATGGGGCTCTCCTCGAATACGCTCTTGCTGGCCTGGATGTTGAGCAGCCTCAGCTTGCGCGACAGGACGCTGTTGAGGGCGGTGAACGAGTTGGCCATCATGTCGTTGCCCATGATGCTGCTCGCGTCGACCACGCCGGTCTCAATAGAGGCGAGCGTGCCGCCCTTGGTCACGTCGAGCTTATAGAAGCCGAATTTGTCGAGCCGGAAAGTGAGGCACATCTCGTCCGACACTTTACCGGCCCCGGTCTCGTGCCTGTTTTTAGAGAAAGAGGTGAAGTTGCGCGACGAACTCTGCACCCCCGTCCGCGACTCTACAAGCTCATCGGTCTCGAGGCGGGTTATAACGTTGTCTATGCAGCGGACGACAGTCTGGTCGAACATGCTGTCCCTGAGCTTGCACGCCTCCACTATCCACCTCACTTGCATAAAGACGAGCCCTATGAAAGCGAAAGGCAGGACAATGCAGACCCACGTTATAATTTTTTTGCTCATACTAACAAAGTTAAGAACATTGACAATTTGGAGCAAAAAAATGCGTCTTTTTTTCGAATAGTGGGGCAACCCGTGCATAGGCGGAGCCTCTGAGAGTGGCGATGACGCTCCGTGTCGCGGTGCGGGCGAATAATTATAGGGTGCAAAAAAAAAGCCCCCGCGGGCGAACGCCCACGAGGGTTGTCGCTGTGATCCGTCTGGGGCTCGAACCCAGGACCCCAACATTAAAAGTGTTGTGCTCTACCAACTGAGCTAACGGATCTACCTCTTGTCGGAAGCCTCTTCGGCTAATCCGAGTGCAAAATTAGGGCATTTCTTTTATAAAACAATAGCCGAGCCCTATTTTTCTCTTTTCTGCTCCTTACAGCTCGTACGGCGTCTGCTGGTAGACGTAGTAGTTGAGCCAGTTGGTGAAGAGGAGGTGGCAGTGGGCGCGCCAGCTCTTCTCGGGCGTCTTGCTCGGGTCGTCGTCGGGGAAGTAGTTGTAGGGCAGCTTGATGGGCAGTCCTTTGGAAAGGTCGCGCAGATACTCGTTCTTGAGCGTGTCGCGGTCGTACTCCGAGTGTCCCATGACGAAGACTTGCTTGCCGTCGCGCGACATTACGATGTAGGGGCCGGCCATCTCGGAGTAGGCGAGCATGAGCAGCTCGTGGCATTTTTCGATGTCCTCGCGGCGGGTGCCGGTGTGGCGTGAGTGGGGCGCGCAGAAAACGTCGTCGAAGCCGCGGACGAGGGGCACGCGCAGGTCCATTACCTTGTGGCGGAAGATGCCGAACATCTTCTCCGGCAGGGCGTACTTGTCGATTCCGTAGTGGTGGTAGAGGCCAGCCTGAGCGCCCCAGCAGATGTGGAGCGTGCTCGTGACGTGCTGGCGGCTCCAGTCCATTATCTCGCACAGCTCCGCCCAGTAGTCGACCTCTTCGAACGGCATTTGCTCGACGGGTGCGCCGGTTATTATTAGTCCGTCGAACCGCTTGTCTTTCACGTCGTCGAAAGTCTTGTAGAAAGAGCTGAGGTGCTCGGCGGACGTGTTCTTCGCGTTGTGGCTCTTGACCATCAGCAGCTCGGGGCTCACTTGCAGGGGGGAGTTGGAGAGCGCGCGCAGAAGTTGCGTCTCTGTGGCCACCTTGTTCGGCATCAGGTTGAGGATGAGAATGCGGAGGGTTCGGATGTCCTGCGTCATGGCGCGCTGCTCGCCCATTATGAAGACGCGCTCCGACTCGAGCACCTGTTTTGCGGGGAGGCTGTCCGGTATTCTTATTGGCATTGGCTTTCGTGTTGGCAGGCGTTTGCCGCTGTGCGTCAATGCGTCTGCTCTTTTGGGCGCGAATTTAAGATTTTTACCGCTACTTTCGGGCTTTATTGCTATCTTGCCGCCTATGATTTTGAGCAGGGGTTCGAGGGTTATTGTCAGCGTTCTCGACTGGGGGCTTGGCCATGCCGGGCGCTCGTCGGTTATAGTCCGGACCCTCGTGGCGAGGGGGTGCAGGGTGACGTTGGCGGGTAGCGGGCGATCGCTGTCCCTCTTGTCGTCGGAGTTCCCTGACCTTGATGTCGAGCCGTTGCGGTCGTTCTCGCCCCGGCTTGGCAGGATACGTTGGCTCTGGGTGGAGATTATGCTTCAAGTGCCGTCGTTCTTATGGTCTATTTTCATGGAACACCGTGAGACCCAGGCTCTTGTCCGCAGCTTGTCGCCCGACCTTATAGTTTCCGATAATCGCTACGGCGTCTGGTCGCACTCGTGCGCAAGCGTTTTCGTCACTCATCAGCTTCATCCGCACGTGTCGCCCGGCGCTCCCAGATGGGTCGAGAGGTGCGTATCCTCCATCCTTTGCCGACTCGTCAGGCGTTTCGACGCTTGTCTGGTGCCTGATGTAAGGCTCGGCGGGCTGAGTGGCGACATGTCGCTTCCTATTCCCCATGGGATGCGGGTTCATTGTGTCGGGCTGTTGTCGCGCCTTGCTTTGGCGGAGGGGGCGAGCGTGGTGTCTGTGGACTTCCTGGGCATTGCTTCCGGTCCTGAGCCTCAGAGGTCGGAGTTTGTCGCCTACCTTGTCTCTCGCTTTGAGGGGCTTGGCGGTCGGCGTGTCGTGGTGTGCGGTGTCGCGGACGGAAAGCCTCACGTGTCGGCGGGCGGAGTGGAGGTCGTCCCTATGGCCGATGCCGCAACTCTCAGTGGGCTGATGCTTGGCGCTGGCCATATTGTCTGCCGCTCGGGTTATACCACCGTTTTGGATCTTGCCGCGCTTGGTGTGCTTGACTCGCGGGTTGAGTTTATCCCTACGGCGGGGCAGGCCGAGCAGGTTTACTTGGCGCGCAGGTTCGCTGAGGGGCTTCTTGCCGACCCTCTTTCACAGGCCTGTGGCTGGCTTAGCGGGCGGCGTTAGCGATGAACGCGACTCTTATCGCCATCAGATATGGCCATCTGGATATGCTTCAGTCCAGAGCGTGAAGAAATGTAATGCGTTCCGGGCCTCAACTGATGCCTTAAAATGATACCTTTGCGGCAAATTATCTCGTGATGGCAGAAGTAACACTACCTTTCATAGTCTCAGTGATAGCGCTTTGCGTCCTGATTCCGCTATCGTTCCACGTCTTCAAGTTTTGGAAGCAGGAAAGGCAGAAACGCGCGATAGACAAACTTTGCGCCTATCTCTTCCCGGGCGATAGGGACGGGCTCATGCGGGGTAGGGTGATAAAGCGGATGATGGCCTTGACCCATAACAGGTTTACCGAGGATGAGATGCTCGACTATTACCTGAAAATAAAGGGGCTGCAGATGATAGACATGAACTCGTTCAACGACAGTGACATGCGCAAAATCCTGATGCGCCCCACTCTTGTCCGCCTCCAATACCGCGAGCTCGTCATTTTCTACGAGCAATTCCTCAACCAGTCAGAGGCTCACGGAATTAATGTAGAGGGCGAGTACTAAAACGCGCCTGCCACGTCGGCTGGAGATTGTCTGGTGTGGTCGTCGCCCCGATTTCCTCCTTTGTCATCTTGACGTACTCCTTGAAGTGGGATGGGTATGGCGTGCGGCTTTGGCCCCCGTCCTCCTCCCATGTTAACGCCTTTTCTGCAAAGTTGATTGTCTCGTTGGCGAGACAGTCCAATATCTCAGCGACTCCGACCTCGGAGTGTTGACTCGGGATAGCTGACCCGTCCGCAGTTTCTGGTGTAATCTCCTTTTCAGCTGCGCATTCTGCCGAGTCCTCTCTCCTGTCGCAGCCAGCCTTTATTTTTTGCAGGTCTATCTCGCCGCTCTTAATGTTTTTGTAGACGACCTCTGCCGCCCTTTGCTCAGCTTGTTTCTTCGAGCGTCCGAAGCCTTGGCCTACGACGGCGTCCGCTATACGGATGTCGCACACGAAGTTCATAGCCTCTTCGTCTGTCCGGCGGGCGCTGTCCGTCCGGCGTGTTTCGAAAATGACCTCAACCGCGCTCTGCTCGCCGAGGTTGACGAGCATGCTCTTGTAGTTTGTCTGGCTCGATTCGTGAAGAGCCTCCTCTATCCGCGCCGGGTTGGCAATGGCTCTTTCTATGAATTTGAACGCCCTCCGCATCCCTCCGTCGAGGTATATGGCGGCCACGAATGCTTCGAGCACGTCGCCGGATATGTGGCTGTGCTCCATGTCCTTACGCGAGGCCAGGACGACGTATCTGTCGAGACCCAGGGAGAATGATATGGAGTTGAGCCGCGCCCTGCACACCATGTTGGAGCGCAGGTGGGACATGTAGCCCTCGTCGGCGTCGGGGTATTTGTGGTAGAGGATGTCGGAGACTACGGTCTCAATGACGGCGTCGCCGAGGTATTCGAGTCTCTCGTTATTGTAAGGGCAGTCTTTGCCCTCCTGTCTTTTGCCGGCGGACTTGTGGATGAACGCTGTGCGGAACAGGTCGGTGTTCCGTGGCCAGTAGCCGGCGGTTTTGGCCAAAAAAAAATAAAACTTTCTACCCTCTCGGGTAAAAAGTTTTATTATGTCTGGAAATGCCACTATCAAAATCAGATGGCTTTGAACACGACAGTGCCGTTGTGTCCGCCGAAGCCGAAGGTGTTGGACATTGCAGCCCTGACCTTGCGGGTCTGAGCCTCGTTGAACGTGAGGTTGAGCCTTGAGTCGATTTCGGGGTCGTCTGTGAAGTGGTTGATGGTCGGCGGGATGACTCCCTGCTCGATAGTCTTGACGCAGGCGATGGCCTCGAGGGCGCCGGTGGCTCCGAGGAGGTGGCCTGTCATGGACTTGGTGGAGCTGATGTTGAGGCGATAAGCGTCTTCGCCGAAGACTTTGCCTATGGCTATCAGCTCGCCCTTGTCGCCGAGAGGGGTCGACGTGCCGTGGACGTTGATGTAATCAATATCCGCAGGGGTCAGGTTGGCGTCCCTAAGAGCCTCGGCCATGACGCGCGCCGCGCCATCGCCCTCCGGGTGGGGGGCTGTGATGTGGTATGCGTCGCCCGAGTGTCCACCGCCAGCGAGTTCGCAGTAAATGTGCGCGCCGCGCTTTACGGCGTGCTCGTACTCTTCGAGGACGAGGCAGGCCGCGCCTTCGCCGATGACGAAGCCGTCGCGATCCTTGTCGAAGGGTCTTGAAGCGGTCTGCGGGTCATCGTTTCGGCTCGATAGAGCCTTCATTGAGGTGAAGCCGCCTACGCCCGACACTGTTATCGGAGCCTCAGAACCACCACTGACGACGGCCGTCGCGCGACCGAGGCGGATAAGATCGAAAGCTACGACGAGAGCCGATGTCGACGATGCGCAGGCCGAGACTGTGCCGAAGTTGGGTCCACCCAAGCCGTTGCGGATTGAGATGTAGCCCGGGGCGATGTCTGCGATAATCTTGGGGATGAAGAACGGGCTGAAGCGTGGCGTTCCGTCGCCGAGGACGAAATCTCTCGCCTCGTCGAAGTACGTCTTGATACCGCCTATGCCGGTTCCCCAAACCACGCCAATCTTGTTGCGATCCTCGTTTGGCAGGTCGAGATTCGAGTCCTTGATGGCCTCCTCTGACGCCACGATAGCGTATTGCGCAAAGAGGTCCATCTTGCGGGCCTCCTTGCCAATAAGCTTTGTTCCGTCGAAATTCTTGACTTCGCAGGCGAACCTGGTCTTGAATTTAGTGGCGTCGAAGTGTGTTATGGGCGCGGCACCACTCACGCCGGAGACGAGGCCTTGCCAGGTGTCGGCGAGGTTGTTGCCCAGTGGCGTCAAAGCCCCTAAGCCCGTAACTACTACTCTTTTCAGCTCCATAAATTCTTCTTAGAAGTCAGTGGTTTACTTTGTGTGCTGCTCGATGTAAGCGATAGCGTCGCCGACGGTCTGGATGTTCTGAGACTCCTCGTCGGGGATGGTGATGCTGAACTGCTTCTCGAGCTCCATGATGAGCTCGACGGTGTCGAGAGAGTCTGCGCCGAGGTCGTTGGTGAAGCTTGCCTCGTTGGTGACCTGTGCCTCGTCTACACCGAGCTTGTCGACGATAATTGCCTTTACTTTTTCTGCCTGCTCTGACATTGTTACTTGTTTTGGTTAATTGTTTGTTTGTTCCTTGATAGGTTCGCCGGGCTCTGTTTTTCGTCCTCAGACTTCCCCCCCAGCGGGCGGATGCCAATCGGCCGCCCCGAAATAATCGGGCTGCCCGGCTTTGCCGCCGAAGTCATTATTCGGCGCGAATAGCACCGCAAAGAAAATAAAAGCCTTATGAATATTCAAACTTTAGCGAGAAAAAAATGCCCTGAGGCGCACTCCCGAATGTTAATTCGTGAATTTAACCTACTGTCAGTCAATACCCTTCTTTGTTAACAGTGCGAATGGCCTCTAAGGTGCTGATTCTCGCCCGAATGATTAGAAATGGTCGTCCAAAATCTCATTTTTCAGGGCTGCGCCGCCTTCGCATTCGCCGCTCGCATATGGCTTCTTTGGCGACGAGCCGGCGCCTCGTCCTCTTGCCATGCGGCTCCTCTTTTGAGTCTGATGTCGCCTTGCAATCCGATTTTTGTTTACATTTGTGTTACTTCTGATTCATTAATGCGGGCGGTATTCCCGTCTGGTAATTCCTGTACGTCAGTGTCTCTCAAAACAAGGCTTAGCATACTCTTTTTCCTCCAGTTCGCGACGTGGGGCTCGTACCTGACGTCGATGGGGAACTACCTCGCCTCCGTCGGCCTTGGCGACTCTATTGGCTATTTCTATTCAATCCAGGGGATAGTCTCCATTTTCATGCCCACGCTCTTCGGCATCCTTGCCGACCGGCGGATTGAGGCGCAGCGTCTTCTTGGCTTCTCGCACATTGTGGCGGGGCTGCTCATGTTCGCCGAGTGCCTCCTATGCAGTTTTTCTGACGAGGTGGGTTTCTGGACGGCGTTCCCCCTCTATGCACTGTCGGTAGCGTTCTACATGCCTACCCTTGGGCTGGCCAACTCAGTCTCGTATTCCGCGATGCAGGGTTCGGGGCTTGATAAAGTGTCCGACTTCCCGAAGATTAGGATTTTTGGCACGGTTGGTTTTATTGTTGCCATGTGGACGGTGGACCTCTTGGGCTTTCAGCAGACGCCGAAGCAGTTCTACGTGAGCGGACTGTGGGGCTGCGCGCTCGGCATATACTCATTCTTCATGCCGCCATGCCCTGTGAACCGGTCGGGCGAGGCGAAGAGCCTTAGCGAGAGGATGGGTCTCGACGCGTTCCGCCTCCTGAGGTCGCCGCGGATGCTCATGTTCTTCATTTTCTCTATGATGCTTGGCATGGCGCTCCAGATTACCAACGGCTACGCCAATCCGTTCATAACCTCCTTCGCCAGCCTGCCTGAGTTCGCCGACGCGTATTTCGCCAACCATGCGAACCTGCTCATCTCGCTCTCGCAGGTCTCCGAGACCCTGTGCATTCTACTCATCCCGTTTTTCCTCAAGCGTTATGGCATAAAGGTCGTGATGCTCATATCGATGACGGCATGGGTGCTGAGGTTCGGCTTTTTCGGCATCGGATCGCCTGAGTTTCCGGGCATTATAGCGCTCCTCCTTTCGATGATTGTCTATGGTGTCGCGTTCGACTTCTTTAATATTTCAGGTTCCCTATTCGTCGATGGCGAGGTCGACTCGTCCATGCGGTCGAGCGCCCAGGGACTCTTTATGCTCGTGACGAACGGGCTCGGCGCGGCTATTGGGACTATGGCGGCGCAGGCCGTGGTCAACCATTTTGTCTACAGCCAGACCGTCGCCGAGGCCCAGATGGACGGTTGGCGGCACTCATGGGTTGTTTTCGCGGCATACTCGCTTATTGTGGCCGTAGCTTTCTTCTTCTGTTTCAAGGGCAAAGAGAATACGCAGAATAAATAGGCCCGGCCTTAACTCTGGCTTCGCACAGAATTTTCTCATAAGGACTCCGCTGACGCAAAGTCGGCGGAGCCTTTTTTTTTCAAGGCCGCTAAACGGACGCTGTTGTCTGGAGACCGGATGTACGGAAAGGGACTGCCTTTTTGCGCGGTAATGTGAATGTTGGCTATCCGTCGAACTGGCTGTGGAACAGCCTCTTGTAGACGCCATTTTTATTCATCAGCTCCTCGTGCGACCCGACTTCGGCGATGCGACCTTCGTCGAGTACGACGATTCTTGTTGCGTTGCGGACGGTGCTGAGGCGGTGGGCAATGACGAGGCATGTGCGCCCGTTGGCGAGGTTGGCTATGGCTCTTTGGAGTACCGATTCGGTGATGGAGTCGATGTTGCTCGTGGCCTCATCGAGGATGAGGATGGGGGCCTGACGGTGGATGGCCCTCGCGATTGTGAGCAGCTGCCGCTGGCCGTTGCTCAGGTTGCCGCCCATGGATGAGAGCAGGGTGGCGTAGCCTTGCGGCAGGTTCTCGATGAACGTGTCGGCCAAAGCAAGGCGTGCGCTACGGCGAATCTCATCGGCCGACGCGCGTGACGGGTCGCCATAGGCGATATTATATGCCACCGTGTCGCCGAACAGCACGGGACTCTGAAGCACGATGGCGATTGATGAGCGCAACTGCTTGAGGTTCATCGATCGGATGTCCCTTCCGTCAATCGTTATTTGTCCTCCGCCGATGTCGTAGAGTCGCGTCAGCAGGCTCATCATTGTGGTCTTGCCGGCCCCTGTGCCACCCACAATGGCTATGGTCTCGCCAGGCGAGGCTGAGAAAGACACGCCGTGCAGGACCTCCTCGCCCTCCTTGTAGCCGAAGCTGACATTGTCAAACACGATGCGGCCACCGACTTTTGCGCCGTCGTCAGCCACGGCCTCTATCTCCACTTTCGGCTGCTCGTCCATCATCTCGAAAATCCGCTCAGCCCCCGCGATGGCGCTCTGCAATGTGTTAATCTCTGTCGCTATCATATTCACGGGCCGCAGGAACTGCCTCGTGTAGAGCAGGAAAGCTTGCACGGTGCCGACGGTGACGCTGCCGCCCATGGCGAGCATGCCGCCGACGACGGCCACTGACATGTAGGCCGCGTTGTCGGCGAGCCTGAGCAGAGGCATGAGGATTCCGCTGTTCACTTGCGCCTTCAGTCCGGCGGCTCTCACGGCCTCGTTCGCCTCGTCGAATTTTCGGAGCCACTCGTCCTCTGCCCCGAGGGTGCGTATGGTGCGCAGAGCGCCGACGCTCTCCTCAATTGTTGAGTTCAGCCGGCCGGTTGAGTCCTGCTGGTTGCGAAAGAGGGTGCGTGAGCGCGAGGCGACGACTTTAGTGAGAAGAATGACGATTGGGATGCTGGCGCAGACGACGAGAGTCAGTCCGCCCGAGAGCGACACCATGCATGCCGTCATTCCAATCATCGTGGCGGCGGTAGTGACGATGTGCACAAGAGTTTGCCCTATGCCGTCGCGGATCATCTCCACGTCGTTCGTGAAGCGGCTAAGCAAGTCGCCGCGGCTGTTGGAGTCGAAATAGGCTATGTCGAGCCTGAGCAGATGGTGCATCATGTCGCCTCGCAGTTGGCGCACCACGCGCTGCGAAACGACGGTCATCCCATAATCCTGCATCCAGCTTGCGGCCAAGCCGACGGCGTATATCGCGCCGAGCAGCAAGAGCCGGCTTATCAGCAACCCGCGGTCTATGGTCGCCACGCTGCCGGCCTCGGCATATTGCCCCGCGAAGTCGGCCAGGGCATGGCCTCCGGCCAGTTTGATGCACTCGTCGATGGTGTCGGCTATGACAAGGGGCGAGGCTATTGAAGCCGCCGCTGTCAGGAGGGAGCAAAGCGCGATGCCGCACAGGGCGCGCCAATGGCTCGCCCAGTATGGCGCCAGCCGCACCACCGTCTTGCGCCAATCTTTTATCTTGACTTTTTCGCCTCCCGCCATGCGGGGCCTGTGAGGCATGGGACCTGGCATTCCTATTCTGTTATCTGGTCTGTGACTCGAACGTCTCACGATACGTCGGGCATATGCTCATCAGGGTGTCGTGAGAGCCTTGAGCCTCAATGCGTCCCGACTTGATGACCACTATGCAGTCTGCGTTCCTTATTGTGGAGACGCGTTGCGAGATGATGATTTTTGTGGCCTCTATGTGTACGAGGCGTTGGCGGACTCTCTTCTCCGTCTCGCTGTCCAGTGCCGACAGGCTGTCGTCAAGTATTATGATGTCGGGGCGCATCACTATCATCCGTGCTATGCACAGCCTCTGTCTCTGCCCACCCGAGAGGTTTTGCCCTCCTTGCGAGACCATGTAGTCGAGACCGTTGGGCTGTTGGCCAATGAAGTCGGCGATGTCGGCAATACGCGCGGCCTCCATTATCTCCTCTTCTGTCACGTCGGGCCGTCCGTAGCCAAGGTTCTCGCGCAGAGTCCCGCTGAAGAGCTGCGGGGTCTGCAACACCATCCCCACGTGGCGTTGCAGGTCGGCGCGCCCTATCCGGCGGATGTCCGTCCCGCCTATTGTCACCGTCCCGCTGTCGGGTTCGTAGAGGCGGGCCATGATGTAAGCGAGTGTTGTCTTGCCAGAGCCTGTCTCGCCCATGATGGCCACGGTGCTGCCTTTGGCTATTTGCAGTGATATGCCGCGCAGCTGCCTATTGCCGTCTTTTGTGTAGGAGAACGACACGTCGCGAAGCTCGATGTCGCCGTTTGTGAAAGGCATGAGCTCGGTCGAGTGGCATGCCTTTTCGTCAAGCTCGTCCTCCGTGGGGGTATTGAGAACCTCTTTAATCCTCTCCATCGACGCCCTCGCCTGCGTTATGCCCATTATCACGTGCTGGGCCATCATAATGGCAATCTGAATCTGGGCTATGTAATTTATCGCGGCCATTATTCCGCCCACCTTCATTCCGCCCGTCTCCACTTCGCCCGCTCCGACGTAGATCACGAGTATCGTGCCGGCGTTGAGCGCGAACGAGATAGCGGGCATCATCCCGGCCATCGTCTTCCCGACGCTTATTGACTTTTCCGTGAGTTGGCTGTTGGCCTCGCCGTATCGCGCCGTCTCGAGACTTTCGTTGGTGTAGGTCTTCACCACTCGTATTCCCAGAAGAATCTCCTGCACCATGCCGGTGAACTTGTCGCGGCATGTCTGCACAAGCTTGAATATGGCGTACGTCCTGCTCATTATGATTGTCACAAGCCCCAGGGCCACGGCCATCGCGCCCACTATTATCAACGAGATGCCCGTGTCTATCATAAGCGCCATGGCCACCGACCCGAAGAACATGAGCGGCGCGCGGAAAAGCAGGCGCATGGACTGCTGAACCATCGACTGCACGCGCCCCACATCGTCGCCCAGCCGCGTGATGAGGCTCGGCTGCTCGAGCCTGTCGATGTCGGCGAAGGCCAGGCGCGACACCTTACGGTATATGTCCGATCTGAGGCTCGCCCCGAGGCCATAGGCCACACGCCCCGCCGCGTATATCGACATGATTCCGCACGCGACGCCAAGCACCATTATGCCCGCCATGACCGCCCCCGTCGTCGGGATTACGCCGCCTTGCCCGGCCAGAATCCCGTCGTCCACAATACGCGCCATGAGGGCGGGCTGCGACAGCTCGGACCACGTCTCGACGAGGACGCAAAGGGGCGACAGCAACGCCAGTGGCCAAAGCGGCCTGACATATTTGGCTAAAGTCTTCACAACTGTAAAAATAACACCAATGCCCCATTTTTCGGGCGGCTACTTGTCCTCAATGACGTATATTTGCCGCACTAATCAATTCCTTTTTTAGGACAAAAACATTTTTCCAAGATGAAAAAGAGTTTCGCTCTTATGCTGGCTTTGGCCGGCGCATGCCTTTTCGCCGCGTGCAGCGATGATGACGACGACGATTCGCAAATCATCACATCCACTGCCGAATACAAGGGTACTTCCACTGCCAGCGTGATGGGTATGAACATCGAGATGGATAACGACATCGTCTCTGTCATCCCCATGACGGGTTCCAACCCCGAGATGGTGGAAGTGCAGTTCGCCGCGCGCAAGATGAACGTCCTCGGAGCGATGGAAGTGGAGATGGACGCGTTCTCTATCGACAGCTGCGTCGTCGCCGGCTCCGCTGACGATTACACCCTCACGCGCAAGAACAACTTCGCCGTGAAGAACGTCAATGTCACACTTCAGGGGGTGAAGTCGGCGCAGACGGTGACTGGCAAGTTCACGTCCGCCACCCTGAAGGATGGCAAGTTCGCGCTTAAGCTCGACGACGTAAAGGCGCACGAGACGATGCCCGTCACCATGTCCCTCACTTTCGAGGGGCAGAAGTAGCGCGGTCGTCATGCTGCAGATACTCCGTCTTGTGCCGGCGGCCGCCATACTTGCCACGAGCTGCGTATTGTCGTCATTGCCACGGATAGAGGCCATGCCGACATTCTGGAATGCCGACAAGCTTGTCCACCTCGTCTGCTTTGGCGGTCTCGCTTTTTGGCTGGCGTTCGGCTTTAGCCGGCCTGTGGCCCGTTGGCGTGCAGGCAGCAGGGTCTGGCTGTGGCTTGCCCCTGTGCTTTTTGTGGCCCTCTATGGGGCTGTGGATGAATTTCATCAGAGCTTCACGCCTGGGCGCAGCTGCTCGCTTTTCGACTGGTGTGCCGATGTCGCCGGCGCCATGCTTGGCAGCTACGTGCATCTGCTCCTCGTTAGCGGGGGCAGTGCAGTCGCCCGTCTTTGGCGGCGGTTCGCCGGGCTTGACTGATTTAGCCTTTGGGCGAGAATAAAGAAACCGCGGGAAGCGTAGTGCCTCCCGCGGTTTTTTTGTTTTTGCGTTGGTCTGGCTGCCTATTCGCCCACCATCACCAGTCCGCCGTTCGGGGCTATGGTGAGTTTTGCCCTGGCGAGCTTTTTGGCCGTGAGCGACGTGAGGCGCACGTCGTCCTTCGTCTTGCCGTCCTGATAGAGGCTCACCTCGCCATTGCCCGTGAAGGGTAGCGCGATGTCGAGTCTTATAGTCTTGTCAGTTCCGTTTACTGCGGCCACGTACCACTTGTCTCCCTTGCGCCTTGCCAGAGCTACATATCGCCCAGGGTAGCCGTCCAGAATTCGCGTCTCGTCCCATGTTGTCGGGACGTTTTTTAGGAATTCTATGCACTCGGCGGGAGCCTCTGTGAGGTTGTTGGGGGCGAGGGCGAAGAACTGCATAGGGTTCTGGAAGAGGACAGCCGTGGCGAGTGAGAACGCCTGGCTCGTGAGCCTGAGGTTGCCGCTCTTGTTGTCGCGGCTCATATGGCGGTTGAGGAATGAGCCGCCGTACTCCATGCAGCCCACGGCGTTGCGAATGAAGGGGTGAAGTGTCGCGCTCATGGCCTCGATGTCGCAGTGATGCTGGTCGAAAATGAGGTTCTCCGATGCGAGTACGGCCTCGGAGCCGACATAGTTGGGGTACATCCGCTCCCACCCGCGCGGAAGCGTGGCCCCGTGGAATATCACGAAGAGGCCCGCGTCGGCTGCGTCGGACAATATGTCCTCGTAGAGGCGCATGGTCTCCTGCTTGTCGCCGCCAAAGAAGTCCACCTTGATTCCTTTCACCCCTATTCGGCTTAGCCACCGCATCTCGGCCTTGCGGGTTATCGCACGGTCCATCTTGTTGGTCGGCCCTTGCACTATGTCGTTCCAGTAGCCCGACGACGAGTACCACATTACAATCCCGACCCCTTGCGCCTTGGCATACTCCACAAGCTCCTCGACGCCTTTGCGGCCTATGTTCGTGTCCCACCAGTTGTCCACGAGGGTGTAGCTGTAGCCCATGCTCTTGGCGAGGTTGATGAAAGTCTTCTGGTCCTCTTTGTTGATGCTGCC
Organism: Marinilabiliaceae bacterium; assembly: GCA_051875415.1. GTDB lineage: Bacteria > Bacteroidota > Bacteroidia > Bacteroidales > Marinilabiliaceae > W3P20-009. The sequence continues at coordinate 16,935 of JBJEGU010000020.1, read as the reverse complement.
GTCCTGCCACAGGATCCAGCTCCATGTGCCTTTGCCGAAGGCGGGCTCCCACTCGGTCTCATATTGCGGACTCACGAGATCCCACGTTATGGTCTCTTCGGCCGCCGCGGCGGGAGTCGCGCCTACCGATATTGTGCGCCACGGCGTGTCGCCCGGCAGGCTCATGGCCGGCTCGGTCGTGCCGTTGCCGTTGTTCTCCTCGGGCATAGGGTAGGCCACCCTGTAAGCGCCGTCCTTATAGTCGGAGAGGTGCGACGCGCAATATTGGCCTGTCACGCCCGTCTCCGACACGAGTGCCCACGCCGCGCCGCCGTCGACTTTGAAGAGGCACGGGAATGTGAAGCCTTTGCCGAATTTCGACACCCTGTCCATCGGGGCGTCGAGGTCATACTCCTCTTCGTACGATGGCTTGGTGCGTTTCCATCCTATCATAGCCTCGCTTTGCGGGGTCAGGAATGTCGTCGTGCCGGAGGGGAGGCGGAACTCCGTCGCCTCGCTCATAACCCTGATGCTGCCTGTCTCGCCCTGACGGGGAACACGGTAGCGCAGCCCGACGGAGTTGTTCTCAACAACGACCTCGATGCCGAGCCGCAACCCCTCTTTCGTGCTGAACCACGATGTGGACTCATTGCCTTTTGCCTCAACTTTGCCGGTCTTAATCTTGCTCAGGCTGTAGCTCGCCGCGAAGTCCGCCCTGCTCGCGCTGTCCAGCGTCATGCCCTCCGACATGTCGCCGAAGTCCGCCACGAGGCCGAGGCGCGAGAGCTCTATGACTTGCCGCCCGTCGTATGTCACGCCGTAGGCGGGCTTTCCGCCGTCGACGCTTATGCTTACGGCGAGGCGGCCGTCAGGGCTCGATGTCGTCACCGGCCCGACCTGCGCCAGGGCGCATTGGCCGACCGTGAGAATGATAGGGAGGGCGAATGTTGATTTCATATGGTAGAGTTTTATGATGTCTGTCAAATCTCGTCGATGGTAAAGCCGGACTTGCGGAGGTCGTCCCAGAAGCCGGGGTATGACTTGCTCACGACCGACGGCTCGCTTATGGCAGCGCCCTCTGTGGTGAGAGCCGCGGGGGCGAACGCCATGGCCATGCGGTGGTCCTTATACGTGGCGATGGGACTATGCGATGGCGCGCAGCGAGTGCCGTCCCACTTCAGGCAGTCGTCGCCCACGGCCTCTATCACATAGCCCAGTTTGCGGGTCTCAGCCACGAGTGCCGATATCCTGTCGGTCTCTTTTATGCGGAGCGACTGCAAGCCCGTGAAATTGAACTTCACGCCCATAAGGCAGCAAAGCACCACAAAGGTCTGAGCCAGGTCGGGCTGATTGACAAAGCAATAGGAGTACTCGTCCACGTGGTCGGCCACCGACGTTATCGTCACGCCGTCCTTGGCGTAGTCCGTCCTCACGCCCAGCGGCTCGGCTATGCGTGCCACCTCCGAGTCGCCCTGTGTGCTCTCTCGCTCCAGGCCCAGGAGGCGCAGAGTCGTGCCGGGGCGCAAGGCGGCCATGGAGTACCAGTACGATGCCGCGCTCCAATCGGCCTCCACCCTCATCTGCCTATATTCGTAGGGCTTCTCCTTTATGGCTATCACGCCACCTGTGCGAGCCACCTCGGCGCCGAAAAGCTCCATAAGCCTCTTGGTCATAAGGATGTAGGGCAGCGACACGATGTCCCCTTCGAGCGTCAGGCGCAAGCCGCCCCTGAGCGTGGGGCCAATCATCATGAGGGCCGATATGTATTGGCTGCTGACTCCGCCCGGCAGCGTTATGTGGCCGCCGGATACTTTCCCGCCCCTTATCCTGAGCGGCGGGAATCCGAGTTCACCCTCATACTCAATCTCTGCCCCGAGGATCCGCAGGGCGTCAACGAGCAGGGCTATGGGCCTCTTCTTCATCCTCTCCGAGCCTGTTATCACGTGTTCGCCGTCGCGCGTCGCGAGGAAAGCCGTCAGGAAGCGCATTGACGTGCCAGCCGCCCCCACGTCCACGTGGCGCATGTCGGAGTTCATGGCCTCTATCATCACGCGCGTGTCGTCGGAGTCTGACAGGTTGTCCGGCAACATCCGCGACCCGCTCAGGGCGGAGAGAATGAGCAGCCTGTTGCTGATGCTCTTCGACGTGGGCAGATTCACCTCGCCGCTCAGTTGCTGCGGGGCCTTAATGAAGTATGTTGACATTTTTACGTTATCTTATGACAGGTACGCGTTGAGAATCTGCTTTATCTCCTCTGGTGTCGCAATCTGGTTCACAATCACTTCGCCCACCTTGGGCAGCAGCGTGAAGTTGATGCCTGTCGTGTCGTTCTTCTTGTCGTGCCTCATGAGTTCGACGAGTTCGTCGGCGTCGGCGGGGCTTGCCTTGGGCTTGCCGTATAGTTCGCCGATGCGCTTGGCTATCGCCGCCGCCTTGTCGGCCGGCAGGCCCGCGCGGCTTGCGCTCAGGCTCAGCTCGCAAGCCATTCCGTAGGCTACGGCGTAGCCGTGGAGTATGGGGTGGCCGTGGCGCATGCTGAAGGTCTCGAAGGCGTGGCCGAAGGTGTGGCCGAAGTTAAGGGCCTTGCGCAGCCCTTTCTCTTTCGGGTCGGCCTTTACGAAGAAGTCTTTTATCATTATCGACCTCTCCACCATCCCGTGCAGCACGGCGTAGTCGGCGTGGTCGAAGTCGAAGCCAGTCAGGGAGTCGAGCTCGCCCTCGTCGTGGATCAGGGCGTGCTTTATCATCTCGGCGAAGCCGGAGAGCAGGTTGTCCTTGTCGAGCGACTTGAGGAAGTCGGGGCTTATCAGCACGTGGCTCGCCTTGGCGAATACGCCTATCTCGTTCTTCAGCGAGCCGAGGTTCATACCCGTCTTGCCACCGAGCGAAGCGTCGACCTGGGACAGGAGGGTTGTAGGGATGTTGATGAACTCGATGCCGCGCTTGAATGTCGCGGCGCAGAATCCGCCGAGGTCGCACGGCATTCCGCCGCCGAGGTTTATGAGCAGGGCCTTGCGTGTGGCCCCGTGTGAGCTGAGGAACTCCCATACCTTGAGGGCCGTGCGGTAGTCCTTCGCGTCGTCGCCTGCGTCTATTGTGATCCTGTTGCCCTCGGGAATCAGGTCGGCCGCCCCGACGATGGTGGCCAGGCAGTGTTCGGCTGAGCCTTTGTCGGTAAGTAGGAAAGTCTGCTTGGGGTCGCGCCCTGAGAGGATGGAGCGCAGGTCGGCTGCGACGTCGGCCGTGCCATAGACGTGGCAGTCGTCAGATATGATGTTCATCTATGCTGTTGTTTGTTCTGTCATGTGTTTTTTGTCCTCCGACTTATGCGCGGAAAGCTTGTCCACAAGGTGCAGCAGCTTGTCGCGTTGCCGCGAGTCCATAAGTGTCAGGCCGACGCGGGCCGTCTTGTGCTTGCCGTGGTGACCTATGTAATCGACCGTCAGCTTGTGGATGAAGAGCAGGTTGAGGTGGCTCACGCTCAGCACATTGTCGCCCTGGATAGAGTAAGTCTGGCTCCGTCCTTTGGGCTGGAGGACGGGGTTGCACGTGATGTCCAGGAAAGTGTTGTCGCCCTGGAGGGTCATCTCGTACAGCCCGCCCGACGAGGTGACGAGGATTGTAATAAGCAGCACGCCTATTAGGGCCCATTGTGCGCCGGCTAACGTGCCGTCGCTGCTGAGGAAGGCTACAATTATGCTCATGCTCAGCACCGCCAATGTCGTCTTTATCACGGCTCTCGCTATGCTTGATGCGCGCCTGTTGTTGTATTGCATCCTGTTCTCCCGGAGTTTTTTTAGTTGTGTGACAGTCCGCTTCCTATTTGTCGATGTGCGACACCACTTTGCCGTTCTTCACTTTGTCTATCCGGCTCAGTTTGCCGTTCTTCCCGTAGTAGAACCTTTCGCCGTCGATTAGTTTGCCGTCGACGAACTTGCCGGCCTGCGACTTGCGGCCTTCGCTGTCGAAAATCGTCACGTTGCCGTTGGCGTCGGCGTTCTTTGGCTTTGGCGAGGTCTGCCTGCCCGTGTCGGCTTGGGCGGTGGTCGTGCTGCCGCAGAAGTTGCCAGCGGCGTCGTATTTCCTCTCGCCGGTCTTTCGCCCGGTCTCGTCGTACATTGTCACGGTGCCGGTTATTTTGCCGTCGCTCCATTCGCCGTCGTACATCACCTTGCCGTTCTCGTGGTAGTACACCTGTCGGCCTTCGCGTCGGCCTTTCGCATTGTAGGTGAAGTCGCATGCCTTCGCCCCGCTCTCATTGTAGCGCGTGTAGCCGCCCTCCCAGTGGTCCACGTTCCATGTCCCGCTCTCCATCAGGGTGCCGTCGGCGAAGTAGATTTTGGCGGGGCCTTTGGCCATACCGTTCGTGAATGTTATCTCTGAGCGCACGGTGCCGTCGGCGGCGCGTGTTGTCCATATGCCGCTCCTCTTGCCGTTGGCGTAGTCGCCCTCCTCCGTCTTGCCGTTGCCCTTTTTCTCCAGCCAGTGGCCTTGCTTCTGCCCGCCGACGGTCTGGTTCACGTCGCCGTCCTGAAGGCTTTCATGCCCCCAGGCAGGGCGCGTTGCCGCGAGAAGGAGGACTAAAAACGTGAAGAGGACCCTTAGCATCGTATCCTGCGTATTTTTTACTATATGTGCAAAAATAGCCAAATAATATTGCATTTGTCTAACGACCATATGCATAATTTAAGTGCGCCTTGCGATTATGTCGCATATCCGCGCGCTCTTTCTCACGGCTGTTGTTAATGCCCTAACCCAATTGCCATTTGCTAAAGAATGATTATTTTTGGGCATTATGTCAGATAAGGTCAGGAAAGAAAGCAAGCTCAGCCGCCTCCTGCGGATGACCGTCTTCGTCGACAAGTCCCTCGAGCCTATTTTCACTCTGAGGTTCACGCCTGTGGTTCTCGCCATCGGCATCGGGGCTTTCGCCATCCTCCTCATTGCGGGAGTGACGGTCCTCATCGCTTTCACTGGCCTCAGGGAGTACATCCCCGGCTACCCAACGGGCGAGGAGCGCATTCAGATTATGCAAAATCTCCAGCGGGCCGACTCCCTGTCGAGCGAGCTCGCCATGCGCGACAATATGCTGCGCAACCTGCGCGCCGTCCTCAGTGGCGACGACAAGGTGCTGCTCAAAGGAGCGGCCGGCGACACCCTCTCGACCTCCGCGGCCTCTGTGACGCAGCAGAGCCTCGCCAACCTCAACAAGGCCAAGAGCCCCGAGGAGGACTCCTTCATCTCGGAGGTCGAGGCCGCCGAGAAGTACGATGTAGACGACTCCGGAGCCGATGAGGCCGACGGCCTCGACGAGAGCCTTGAGGCCACGTTCTTCTTCACGCCCGTCAAGGGCCTCGTGACCGACGGCTTCGGAATGAGGAACGGGCACCTTGGTGTCGACGTCTCGGCCAAGGAGGGTACGCCCGTCATGAGCACTCTCGCCGGCACGGTCATCTTCTCGGAGTGGACGGTGCAGACGGGCTACGTGGTCATGATCCAGCATGACAATCAGCTCGTCTCGGTCTACAAGCACAACGCGCGCATCCTCAAGTTCGCCGGCTCGCGAGTCAGCGCCGGCGAGGCCATAGCCCTCACGGGCAACTCGGGCGAGCTGTCCACCGGACCCCACCTCCACTTCGAGTTGTGGTACATGGGCGCGCCGCTCAATCCTGAGAACTACATTAATTTCGACCCGGGCCGCGTAATAGCCAACTGACCTCGGCGGCAATACTCAAAATGCATATTAGCAAGCATATGGCTACAGGCAGTCAACGCCCCCCGAAACGCATAGCCATTCTCGGCAGCACTGGCTCCATAGGACGTCAGACGGTAGACGTCATCAAGATGCACTCCGACATCATGCGGGCGACAGTCCTCGTGGCCAACAGGAGCGTCGACCTCTTGGCGGAGCAGGCCTTAGTCCTCAGGCCCGAGTGCGTCGTGATAGCCGACGAGGGGAAAAAGGCCGACCTGCGGCAGAGGCTCTCCGGCTCGGGCATCGAGGTCCTCTCCGGCGCGAGCGCCATAGAGGAGGTCGTGACGCGCGACAGCGTCGATGTCGTGGTCGCTGCGATGGTAGGCTTCAGCGGCTTCATGCCGACAATGGCCGCCATAGGAGCGGGTAAGGACATCGCGCTGGCCAACAAGGAGACCCTTGTCGTGGCCGGGGCCATCGTCATGGCTGCCGCGGCGCAAAGGGGAGTCAAGGTGCTGCCGGTCGACTCGGAGCACTCGGCCATCTTCCAATGCCTCAACGGCGAGCGGCATGTCAACCCTCGCAAGATAATACTGACGGCCAGCGGAGGCCCGTTCCGCGGCAAGAGCCGCGAGTTTCTGGAGACGGCCACTCCCGCCATGGCCCTCAAACACCCCAACTGGAGCATGGGCGCGAAAGTGACCATAGACTCCGCGTCGATGATGAACAAGGGGCTTGAGGCCATCGAGGCCCATTGGCTGTTCGACATGCCCGGCTCGAAGATAGACATACTCGTACACCCGCAGAGCATCGTCCACTCGATGGTGGAGTTCCCCGACGGCGCCATCAAGGCGCAGCTCGGAGTGGCCGATATGCGCCTCCCCATCCAGTACGCCCTGACTTACCCCGACCGTCTGCCGTCGCCCGTCGAGCCTCTCGACTTCTCGCGCTGGCACGAGTTGACGTTCGAGAAACCCGACCTCGACGTTTTCCGTAACCTGAGAGTGGCTCTCGACTGCCTCGCCAAGGGTGGTAACGCCCCGTGCGTGATGAACGGGGCCAACGAGGTCGCAGTGGCGGCGTTCCTGAGCGGCACGATTGGTTTCACGGCAATGACGGACGTCGTCGAGGATGCCCTTGCGAAGTGCGACTTTGTAGGTTCGCCCACTATGGAGCAGCTCCTCGCGAGCGATGTCGAGGCGCGCCGCAAGGCGTCCGAGGCGTGCCGCTCTCACGCACTCTGAGTGCGCCGATTGAGGCTTCGCCGTAGTGCGCCGCCTTCTCACTATTATTACACATAACCTCCAGTTTGATATTCCAAGGCTTCGGACATAGGAGCGTCGCCAGCCGTGTGGCTGCGTCAGTGTCGCTCTCCGCAGCGCGGCTCTCCCTCGGGGGCCGCGGGGGAGTCTTGGGGCTGCTTCTTACGCTCGTTCTTCTGGTCTGGCCGCGAATGTCCGCTGCGCAGAATGGCGATGAGGCAATCGTCGTGTCGAACTATTTGCGGCTTCGCATGGACGACGGGTTGAGCAGCGACAGGGTCAACGTCATCTACCGCGACGCTGCCGGGCTCATGTGGTTCGGCACTGACGAGGGGCTCAGTGCTTACGACGGTTACATCGTCAGGTCATTCACGCCCGCCCTCCGCGACACCAACTCCATCGGCGGCAAGCGCGTGTGCGACATCTGCGAGTTCGAGCCCAACAAGATAACGCTCGCCATGGCGGACTGCGGCGTCAACGTCTACGACAAGGGTGCGCGGGTCTTCATCCGCTCGCCCTATGGGCCTGGCGTCGCGCCGGAGTTCGGGTGTGCGCTTGGTCTCTGTAAGCAGGGCGGCTTCGCCTATGGGGTCTTCCCCTCGTTCATCGCCAAGCGAAATTTCGGGCGGGAGAAAGGCGCCTCCCATTTCATAGACCGCCCCACGAAGGAGTCTCTTGGCCCGGGCGGCAGTGGCAGAGTCCAGGTCTGCCCTATGCCCGGCGTGGGCGGCAAGGTGGCTCTGCTCGTCTCTTCCCATACTGTCGGGATTCTCGACACCAAATATGAGAACCTCTCCGAGTTCCACTTTTCCCAGGGGCGCATCTCCGACATCTGTCCGCTCGATGCCGAGCACCTTCTCCTGGCCACGTCCAACGGTATTTTCGGGTTCGACCTCCGCGCCAAGGCGTTCGGGGCTGTCAACATGCTTAAGGGTCAGGCCGTGCAGGCCATCTGCCGAAATCAGGACGGCGACTTCTGGGTCGCCTACGCCGGCAACAGGCTGATGAAGTGGATACCCTCGCAGAACGTCGCCATTCCGGTCGTCGGTATTGAGGGTCTGCTTAACGTCCAGACGCGCGTCAATGACATATTCGAGGACGACAACGGGCTTCTTTGGCTCGCTACGAGCAATGCCGGAGTGCTGAAAATAGACACCAAGAAGCCCAAAATCAGCACTTGCTATATAGCCAACGATCTGCCGGACTCCTACGTGACCAAGGATGTCTCCGTCGCCGACGGCAAAATCCTTTGGGCGGCATGTGGCGAGGACGGCCTTGTGCGCGTCGACCTCAATGCCCGCACGTCCGCGGCCATCCCGTTGGCTGCGGGAGTAGAGGCGTCGTGCGTCCTCGCCCGTCGCAACGGGGTCGTGTTCGTCGGCTCGTCTGACGGCCTGTGGCGTTACGAGGACGACGCTCGCCGCTTGTCGCATCTGCCGCTTTTGTCGTCCGACTCGTCGTCCGTAGAGGTCAGGGGGCTCGATGAGGACTGCCTTGGCAACTTGTGGATCTCGACTCAGTCGGGCCTCTTCCGCTACAATGGCGTCGACTTCGAGAGGATGGAGACTCTCGACGGCGCGTCCCATTCGTTCAATGCCGTCGCGGAGGACTCCGACGGGCGAATCTGGGCGGGCTCTTGCTCCGGCCTTTTCGTCAGGGGGGTGGGAGAGAAGATTTTCAAGCGTGTGGGTCGCCTGTGGAGCGGCAGGGAGTTCGATGGCGTGGTCAGCCTTGCGGAGTACAAGCAGAAGATGCTTGTCGGCACATCCGAGGGGGTGCAGGTATATGACCGCCGGACTCTTGAACCCGAGCCGAACGCCGTTTTCGACAAGTTCGAGAACCGCTCAATACTCAGCATAGTCCGCGACCGCAACGACGTCGTCTGGCTCAGTACCAGCTCCGAGGTCGGGTATGTCGACATCAACTACGGCAACGTCTACGCCTTCGGCCATCGCGACGGGCTTGGCAATCAGGGCAACGAGTGCCACAAGTTCGCCCTCTGTGGCGATGTCATCTACTTCGGGCAGGTCTCCGCCCTCAACACCATCGACACGAAGAACGTCTCGTTCAACACCCGGATGCCGAGCACGTTCGTCTCCGAGGTCATCTACGGTTCGAGCGGCAATGAGAGCATCATGCCGATGGCCAACGACACCACTTTCTCGCAGCTCTACGTCGTCAACGCCTCCACCAAGATTCACGTCGCCTCGTCGGACTACACGGACCCCGCGCGCAACAACTTCATGTTCCGGATGAACGACGGCGAGTGGCAACGCCTCAGCGGCACGAACGAGATTCTCGTCTCGGGCCTCCTCCCCGGCACCTATCGCGTGCTCCTCCGCTCGTCGAACGCCGACAACACGTGGAGCTACGACATCAAGACCGTATACATCCGCCTCGAGTCCCCCCTTTGGCTCTCGCGCCCCGCCGTGCTGTTCTACGCCATATGGCTCATGGCCATCGTCTGGCTCATATTCAATTTCCGCTTCCGTAAGATAAACAAGCGGATGAGGCTCGCCGAGGCCGAGGCCAAGTCCAAGAGCCTTGTCGAGGATCAGCGCAACAGGCTCGTCCACGCCATCAATGAGCAGCACGCGAGCTTCAACTACGCCAAGCGCATCCAGGACGCGCTGATGCCCAAGGTCGACAGCATTGAGCGGTATTTCTCCAAGTTCTTCGTCTTCTACAAGCCGAAGGAGATCGTAAGCGGCGACTTCTACACCTTCTACCATCGCGACGACAAGACGTTCGTCATAGCGGCGGACTGCACCGGCCACGGCGTGCCCGGCGCCTTCGTCTCCATCCTTGGCATCGACCACATTGGCAACATCATCATGCAGCAGAAGATTGACGACGCCGGCGAGATTCTCACCAGGCTGCAGAGCGAGTTGCGCTCCGCCGTCACCAAGATAGGCTCGGCGGAGGTGAACGACGGAATGGATATAACGGTGTGCGTCGTCTACCATACCGAGAAGAAGATTAACTTCGCGGGCGCGATGAACGACCTGTACCTCATCCGGAACAATGAGGTGACAGTCTACCACGGCGACCGAATGTCCATAGGAGCCAACGTCTTCGGGCGAGCCGACGAATCAAAGGCGTTCAACAGCGTCACGTTCAGCGGGCAGCCGGGCGATATGCTCTACATGTTCTCCGACGGCTATTGCGACCAGTTCGGCGGGCCTGAGCACAAGAAGTTCAAGTCGCGCAGGTTCAAGAACCTCCTCCTCAACGTCCATAAGCTGCCCGCCAACGACCAGCGGCAGCTCCTCGGGCAGAAGCTCGTGGAGTGGATGGGCAACGTAGAGCAGACCGACGATATATCCATCGTCGGCTTCGAGCCATGGTCGTGACGGCTAGTGGCGCGCCCTTTGTGGCATCCCGTATTGAGTCTTTGTAAGTTTCAGTAAATAAAATCATTAAGTAAGGTTATGAAAATCGTGTCGGCCGTCTACCTTCTGGGTATGTGGGCCTACGGTCTTTGTGTCCGCATAGCGTCGCTCTTCAACGAGAAGGCCAAGTTGCTGTGCGCCGGGCGCAAGGAGACTTGGAGCAAGCTTAGTTCGTTCGACTCCCGCGGCGGCTGCGTGTGGGTCCATGCCGCGTCGCTTGGCGAGTTTGAGCAAGGACGTCCGCTCATCGAGGCCATCAAGGCCCGTCATCCTGAGCAGAAGATAGTCCTCTCGTTCTATTCTCCTTCGGGCTATGAGGTGCGGAAGAATTACGCAATGGCCGACCTCGTATGCTACCTCCCGGCCGACGGCCCCGGCAACGCAAAGCGTTTTATTGACGCGATAAACCCTACGGCCGTCTACTTCGTCAAGTACGAGTTCTGGCACTTCTTCCTCAAGGAGGTCAGGAGGCGCGACATCCCGCTCTATGGCGTCTCGATGATTTTCCGCAAGCAGCAGCCTTTCTTCTCTGCCTGGGGCGACTGGTTCCGCCAGATGCTCACTTTCTTCACGCACATCTATGTGCAGGACAAGGTGTCGGGCGAGCTTCTCGACTCTATCAACATCAAGAACTACAGTGTCGTGGGCGACACCCGTTTCGACCGCGTAAGGCAGATTGCCGACAACGCCAAGGAGGTCGAGAGCGTGCGCCGGTTCGTCGAGGGCGCGCCGAACGTCATCGTGGCCGGCAGCTCATGGCCGCCCGACGAGGACATCCTTTTCGATTTCATTAACCGCCCCGAGAACAATGTCAAGCTCGTCGTCGCTCCTCATGAGATTGACAAGGCGCGGGTCGACTCGCTCTGCGCCAAGCTCAAAGTGCCTTACGTGCGCTTCACGGACGAGCCTCAGGGCGACCTCGCCTCCGCGAAAGTCTTCGTCGTCAACACCATAGGCGTCCTCTCTTCCATCTATCGTTACGGGACAATCACCTACGTCGGTGGCGGATTTGGCGTCGGCATCCACAACACCCTTGAACCCGCCATCTATGGCCTGCCCGTCATCTTCGGGCCTAACTACAAGAAGTTCAAGGAGGCTGTCGACCTCATCGGGTGCGGTGGCGGCTTCTCTATCGCCTCTAAGGACGACTTTAACGAAGTGGTGGGTTCTTTGCTTTCCGACGAGGCCGCGAAAAAGGCTGCAGGTAAGGCTGCGGGCGATTACTGCCAGAGCATGCTCGGAGCTACGAGTGCCATTTTGAGCGAAACGGTGAAGTAGGCAGACCTATTTTCTTCATAATCCTAAGCCTGGCGCGAATGCTCGTGCCGGGCTTTTTCTGTGCATGTCATCGCTTATTTGAATGATAGTAATCGTTAAAATGGCGTTCAAATGCCATTTAACTCCTATTCAACTCTATCCCCCTGTGTATGGGGCGTTAATGAGCTAATATCCAGCTTTGATATTCTGACGGCGTGGTCTGCCGGCAATCTGCGTGTCTCGTCATGTTCTTCTGTAAGCTATATCATAATTCGAAAAGATTGTTAATTTTGTGATGAGTCGAGGAGAGTTGCTTTCGTTGTTTTCGATAGCCGTCTTCCGACCCCGAGTAACAAACAGTGATAATGGATAAAAGCAAACTTGTAAAGCTATTGATAGCCATAGCGGCTATGCTCGTACTGTGGTTTCTGCCGGACGCCTTTTTCGGTATCGACGACCTCACGGTTGTTGAGCACCGCGTCATCGCGCTCTTCGTCTTTGGCGCGCTGATGTGGATTCTTGAGCCCATACCCATCTGGACAACCTCCATAGCCCTCATCGTCATGATGATTGTCACAGTGTCCGACAGCATGTTCCTGCCGCTCAAGGACCTCGACAACCCTCTCTTTGGCCATCTCATCAGCCATCGCAGCATCATGGCGTCTTTCGCCGACCCTATCATCATGCTCTTCATGGGCGGCTTCGCCCTTGCCATAGGCGCGACCAAGGTGGGGCTCGATGTCAACCTCGCCCGTGTCCTGCTGAAGCCCTTCGGCAACAGGAGCGAGATTGTGCTCCTTGGCTTCATGCTCGTGACCGCCGTCTTCTCCATGTTTATGAGCAATACGGCCACCGCGGCAATGATGCTCGCCATCGTGGCCGCCGTCCTTGCCCAGCTGCCCGCCGAGGGTAAGGGCCGCGTCGCGATGGCTCTCGGAATCCCCATCGCTGCCAACGTTGGTGGCATCGGCACTCCCATTGGCACGCCACCCAACGCTATCGCCATCCGCTACCTCACTGAGCATCACGAGCTCGGTGTCCATATCGGCTTCGGCCAGTGGATGGTCGCCATGGTGCCCGTCATGCTTGTCATTCTTTTCTTCTCGTGGTTCCTCCTTCTCAAGATGTTCCCGTTCAAGAAGAAGGCCATCTCCATAGACATCGAGGGCAAGTTCCGTACCGATACGCAGGCCCTCATCGTCTACTTCACCTTCGCCATCACAGTCGCGCTCTGGCTGCTCGATAGCGTCACCGGCATCAACAGCAACTGCGTGGCCATGATTCCTTTGGCCGTCTTCACCGTCACGGGCGTCATGGGGCGCAAGGAGTTGCAGGAGATTAATTGGGATGTCCTTTGGCTCGTGGCTGGCGGTTTCGCCCTTGGCGTGGGCCTCAATGAGAGTGGCCTCGCCAAGCACATGGTGGCCTCCATCCCGTTCGACGCTTGGCCTCCATTCGTCGTGCTCCTCGGCTCGGGCTTCATCTGCTACCTGATGTCGACCTTCATGAGCAATACGGCCTCCGCCGCCCTCCTTATCCCTATCCTTGCCGCCATCGCCACGGGCATGGGCGACGTCCTTGGCACTTTCGGCGGTGCCGAGACCATGCTCATAGGCGTAGCTCTTTGCGCTTCGCTCGCCATGGCGCTACCTATCTCCACTCCGCCCAATGCGCTCGCCTACGCCACGGGTGTAATGAGGCAGAGCCAGATGGCTCGAAGCGGCGTAGTCATTGGCGTCTTCGGCATCATTGTCGGCTATCTGCTTCTCTTCCTTTTCGTAAAGGTGGGTGTCCTGTAGGCTTGCTGTCGACAGTTCGTTTCCCTTCAAAGCGTCTCGTCTCGGCGGGGGCGCTTTTTTTCTTAGCTTTATAAGCCTGATGTGTTATATTTAATAGTTAAATCGCATATCTTTGTATTTGAAAATAACAACAGACAGATATGTACTTCAATTTCCGTGAGACTCTTTCGGCCACATTCGTCCTGATGGCCGTCATGGATATCCTGGGTTCGCTGCCCATCGTCCTCTCCATGAAAGAGAAAGGCATCAAGATAAATGCCTTCCAGATTTCGGTCGTCGTCTTGGCGTTTATGCTGGTTTTCATGCTTGGCGGCCCTGCGATGCTGTCGCTCTACGGGGTGGATATCAATTCGTTCGCGCTCGCTGGCGCCATAGTGCTGTTCATCATTGGCCTTGAGATGCTGCTCGGCGCCGACTTCTTTAAGCAGGACGGGCCGAAGTCGGCCTCTATCGTGCCGCTGGCTTTCCCGCTCCTTGCGGGGCCAGGCTCCTTCTCGACCATCCTTTCGCTTCAGGCCGAATATTCGCTTATTAATGTCATCATCGCCCTTGTGCTGAACGTCGTTTTCATCTTTATCGTGCTCAAGGGCGCGCCGTTCATCCACAATCTCATCGGCCGGAACGGAATCTACATCATGAAGAAGTTCTTCAGCGTCATCCTTTTGGCCATGGCCATCAAGATGTTCACCAGCAACTTGGCCATCATCATCGAGAAGTTCTGATTAGCAGGCGGCAATTCAATGTGGATGATGCTGAAATAAAAGTATTCCCAACATCAGCAAAACCTAATCTCTTGATATTGACTGTCAGTAGACAGCCGATAGCTGAATGGTTCAAGGAGCAATGGGATAACTTGAAAAGCAGAATTTTCGCAAAGCGACGAAAGTTCGGCATAAAGTTCAAAAATAAAGTGGTACCCGGCAAAACCGAGTGCCACTTTATTTATAGTCTTCTTTGTCTTGAAGATGCTAATCACAATAAGTCATTCGTGTATTTACAATCTTCTCAACTCTTCTTCTCCCGCTCCTGTGCCTTCGTATTTGGCACTCTTGCCGTTCAGGCTATAGCGGAGAGTGAGGCTGACACTACGTGTGTTAGAGGATGAGGATCTGTATTCCTTGGTCTGGTTGAGATATAAGGTGAAGGCCTCCTTCTGCGTGTGAAACAAGTCGGCGGATTCCAGGAGGCAACTAAACTTGCCGTTCATCCATTCTTTGTAAATGCTCATGTTTACTGCTCCTGAAGATTTCGTGCATATGTTCTGACGCTTGCCAGCTGGCATGAAGAGACCATCTATTCCCCCCTCCCTCATGGATGTAGGTGGGTTGCAATGATGGCGTGCCACTCATATAGGTGAGTCGGCTGCCATAGTTTACTGCACTCTTGAGCATCTCGTAAGCAGGACGGATCGTGCGAATGTGATAATCGAAGCCATAGTTCACTTGCCCGATGGCTGAAGAGAACGAGAGGGTCGGGAAGATATTGTTGTAAACCTTGCTCTCCAGGTCGCTCTTGGTTTGGTCTTCTAAGAAATCATATATTACGTGCTCGCATCTGAGTCCGATGCCCATTTTGTGTGCTCGCTCAGTTTCATCTCCCAATCGGCTAAGCCGGCAAGATTATAGTCGTGGATTTTGTCGTCCGTACCATCCAATACGCCTGCGTAGCCTGAGAATGTCGTGTGGCGACGGGTGGCTGTGTGTTCTGCCCCCAGAGTCAATTCGCCCATGTCGAAGTTCCTGCTCATCAGGTACTTGAATGCCCATAGGCGGCTGGTGGTGCGCTCATGGGTGGCAGCCGTGTAGTCTTGATAACGCTCGCTTTGCTCAGAGATGGCGGATTGAGGTTTGCTGCTGGTGCGAATCCACGTCCTCGCTTGTGTTCCAACAGTCATAATACTCTTGGTTGGCAAAGACCTCAGTAAGGTTGTGGCTATGCGTTTTGGCTTTAGGCTGAAGCTTGATGTCGTATTGCGCTCCGATGGAAGTGGAGTGGGAGAAGTTGTAATTGAAAGCCAAGTTTCCAGATAACGTATGGTTCTTGTCGTAGTCGCTTGTGGTGGCGTGCTGCTGCCAGAGGGAGTCTACGTGGGTGGCAATGTCGTAATAACTCTCTGACAACTTGTGGGTTATGTCGTATCTGATGCTTGCCATCGTTTCTATCTTGTTGCGCTTATAGCCCCAGCTGATTTGTTGGCTTATGTCCGTTCTCTCGGCGTATCCGTCCTTCGACATCACGTCCAGAGTCCATTCATCCTCTTTGTTTTTCAAGGTGAAGATTCGGATGACAGAGGAGGTGTTGGCATCATATTCCGGCCTGGCGAAGTGAGAACCTCTACTTTCTGCACGTCTTCCGACTTGAGGCGTTCCAACTCTTGAGGGTCTCTCAGTTGCTTGTCGTTTATGTATATGATAGGCGTACCTTTGCCAGACACCTCAATGCTGCCATCCTTTATACACGCCCGAAAGATGTCCAATCACTTGTTTGGCGGTTCCCACTTTGGCGAGCGTTGTTTCTACGATGCGAGTGGATTTCCCACCCGTGATGGTCTTTCCCTTGGGCAGGGATGATTTCACCACGACTTCAGAGAGCGTCAGGTCATAACTGATGCTGTCGTTGACAGTTTGCGCAAATGCTGCTGCCGATGCGAAGAGGCAGGTTACCACGAGTGCGGTTTTCCCCCCCCTTCATTATGTTCGATGTTTTTGTTTCTTTTGCAAAGATATTGACCTTTGGAGGGTGAAAATAGTTGCATATGATAGCAAAATAGTCGTAAATGCTCGATATGGCAAAGGTGAAAGAAAAACACGGTCCGAGACCAATGGAAAAGTTGGCAAAGATTCTTCACGCCGAGGTAAACAAGGGAGAAATCGTGATTCCTGCAGAGAAATTGAAGTCAGTTGATTTTAAGAGCTTACCTTTTTGCTCGTCTTGCAGGCGCGGACAAGACTATGTTCAAGGTGTTCAGATAAAGGGAAGCTAAGGGCGATAATATGGAAAGAAGGAAAAGCGTTGTGATCTTGTACGCTGCCATTACCTGTATGGTGGCTTCGGTTTTCTTGTCGTTCAAGTCCTCTGATAAAGGTTGTGCGAACCCTCCTTTGAAAGATGTGTTGGCAGACAGCATTATGAGAATAACATCTGCCTGTCCCGGTGAAATAGGAGTGGCTGTTATTATTAATAATACGGATACGGTCAGGGTCAATGACATTAGTGTGTATCCTTTGATGAGTGTATTTAAGCTGCATCAGGCATTGGCTCTTTGCTCAGACTTTGACAACAAGGGAATTTCGCTTGATACCTTAGTCAAGATAGACAGGAATAAATTAGACCCCAAGACGTGGAGCCCTATGATGAAAGACTATCCCGAGATAGTCATATCATTGACTGTGAGAGACTTGCTGCGCTATACGCTTGTTCTGAGCGACAACAACGCAAGCAACCTGATGTATATGGATATGGTCAATGTGGCTCAAACAGACAGTTTTATAGCCACACTTAGAAGCTGTTTTGAAATGATTAGATAATCTTGTTAAGCATGATCCGTATAA
>JBJEGU010000019.1:0-14052 GCA_051875415.1 Marinilabiliaceae bacterium | reverse complement strand
GTCTGGTACTGCGGACCCTCGACGTTGGTCGCGCCCCGTGTGGGCGCGTGGATTGAAACCGTTCCGCGGCCAGGCTCGGCACTACACTCGCTAGTCGCGCCCCGTGTGGGCGCGTGGATTGAAACTCCGACAAAATCGAGAGGCGGCACCAGGAGTATTTGTCGCGCCCCGTGTGGGCGCACAACCCAACGGGTTATCAAAAGACAATTCAGCCGTTCTCCACTTCTCCCGCGGGTGGGAACTCTAAGTATTCACCCGTTTGAGGCTCCGACGAGAGCAGCATATGATGATTGTTGTGAAAGCATGACACCCGATCACCAAAGGCGTAGAAAATATAGCCGCGTTGAGCAAGGTCGCAGGCCTTCTTAAACCACTCTTTGTATTCGGGGTCTGGGTTTTTGCCCCATTTCGCTATGTGCGGATAGTGCTCAATAAATTGCAGGGCAACCTCATAGGGCGTTTTTCCCTGCCATCCATCCCATTTAAACTGTCCACTATGAGTGTCGGCGGCCGTGTGCTCCGGGCCGCGATATACAGCCCCACATGTTTTGAGAGTATATTTTTTGACTGTGGTTGCGCACCTCCATGCCATTCCGTTGGGCGAGACGCATGGGCAAACACGAATTTGCTCATACCCCATCTCGTGTAGTTCGCGAATCACAAGGAAGTAGAATTTGATGCCATAAGCATAATCGTCTTGCGCTGACATAGGATTCCTTATCTTTTTGTTTGTTTGAGCATTTTACTCCAAAGGTAAGAAAGAGTTGCCATATTAAACTGACATTCAATTCCATATAAACAAAACCCTAATAGATTCGCAATCTACACGGAGTTTTTGAGTGGGGGGGAGAACTCCATAAAAAACAAAAGACGCGCCATTTCCGTATATTAGCCCGGAAAAAGTTTTGATTACCTCAAATGGAAAAGAAGACACCTTACAACTGGAAATTCACCAAGGTAGGCGGCGTGACGCGCATAAGCATAGAGAGCGGGGCCGACATAGCCCACCTCGATGAACTCGACCAAAAGATGTGGACCGTGCTGAGTTGCCCGACGACGGGACTGGAGTTCGATGAGCAGACACTGAAGATGATGGACACGGACAACGATGGCAAGATAAGAGTCCACGAAGTCGTCGGCGCCGCAAAATGGATAACGTCAGTCCTGAAGAACCCAGACATCCTGATAAAGCCGTGCGACGAGCTTCCCCTCGGCGAGCTAAACCAGGACAACGAGGATGGCAAAAAGCTGTACAACAGCGCGAAGCAAATCCTTGGCAACCTCGGCTTGCAAAAAGACAGCATCTCGCTCGCCGACACGTCCGACAGCACCAAGATTTTCGCCGACACAAAACTCAACGGCGACGGAATCATAACCGAGAAGAGCACAGACGACGCAGAGCTTGCCGGCCTGATAAAAACGATAGGCGAGACCACAGGCACGGTCGTCGACCGCAGCGGCGGACCCGGCATCAACGCCGAGAAGGTTGAGAGCTTTTACAAATCGGCGGCCGACTTCGCCGCCTGGATGGGCAAAGCCGACAGCTCCGTTATGCCATATGGGGACAAGACCGGAGAGGCATTCGCTGCCTACACGACAATAAAAGACAAGGTGGACGACTATTTCGTCCGCTGCAAGCTCGCCGCTTTCAACGAAGAGCAGAAGGGCGCGCTCGAGATGACGGAGGACCAGCTGCTGGCCATCAGCGGCCAGAACCTGGCCACGAACATAGGGGAGCTGGCGAAGTATCCCGTGGCGCGCGTCTCAGACAAATGCGAGCTCGTGTTCGACGACAAGATTAACCCTGCCTGGCAGGGTAAGATAGCCTCGTTCCGCAGCCTCGTGGGCGAAAAGCTCAACGGTTGCGTGATGACGGAGAGCGAATGGACAGCGATTGGCAAATCGTTCGACGCATACAAGGCGTGGCTTGGAGAGAAGGCAGGAGCCGAGGTTGAGGCGCTTGGCGCAGACACTGTGAAGAAGATTGTGGAGGGCGACAGGAAAGCCGAGCTTCTCGCCCTCGTGTCGCAAGACGAGGCATTGTCCGACGAGGCCAACGAGATTGCGCAAGTGGACAAGTTGCTTCACCTTTACAAGAATTTTTTCCTTTTCCTGAGGAACTTCGTCACGTTCTCGGACTTCTATTCGAGCGACAGGAGCGTCAGGGCCATTTTCCAAGCCGGAACGCTGTACATCGACCAGCGCAGTTGCGACCTCTGCATAAAGGTGTCGGACATGGGCAAGCACGACGCGACGGCTGCCGCCAGCGGGATGTTCCTCATCTACTGCGACTGCACGTCGAAGTCGCTTAACAAGGCGATGAAAATTGTGGCCGTCATGACGGACGGCGACGTGGACAGCCTCAGGGTGGGCAAGAATGCGATATTCTACGACAGGGATGGCAATGACTGGGACGCGACAGTGACGAAGATTATCGACAACCCCATAAGCATCCGCCAGGCGTTCTGGTCGCCCTACCGCAAGTTCGGCAAGTTCATCAACGACCAGATAAGCAAGTTCGCCCAGGAGAAGGATCAGAAGATGACAGACGACGCCATGGCCAAGATTTCAGAGAGTGGAGCTAAACTAACGGCCGACCCGGCCTCGGCGGACACTAAGAAGCAACAGATGTTCGACATTGCCAAGTTCTGCGGCATCTTGGCGGCCGTAGGCCTGGCCATAGGGTCGATAGGCGGATTCCTGACGAGCCTGTGGAACGAGTTTATGAAACTCTCGCCCATAGGCATGATTCTGGCTCTGATAGGCATAGTACTCGTCATCTCCGGGCCGTCGATGCTGCTGGCGTGGATGAGCCTAAGGAAGCGCAACCTGTCGCCGCTGCTTAACGCCAACGGATGGGCTGTGAACGCGCAGGCGTACGTCAACATAGTCTTCGGCGCCACGCTGACCAAGATGGCGGCCTTCCCGATGATCGCTATTGCCGACCCGTTTGCGGACAAGGGCGTCGCCAAGTGGAAAATAGCTGTGGCGATAGTGGTGATTCTCGCCATCGTGTTCGCCCTACTCTACTTCAACAACTTCCTGCGGATTGTCGGCCTGCCCTATGAAGGCTCAGGCTTGTCGGGGTACATAAACGAGATTTCGGGAGTCGCCCCAGCGGACACGACCGCCGTGTGCGAATAGTCGCTCCCTTTCGGCCGAAATCAGCGAACCGCCCCTGTGACACAAGCACAGGGGCGGTTTATTATTTCCCTTTGGAGACAGTGGAACAGGGGGGAACCGGCAAGAAAGCCCCTTCCCAAAAAGAGGACAGAGCCAGGTCAGTTGTCAATACCGAGCAACCGTTCGAGCCTGATTTCCTCATCGGCCAATACTCCGTCGGCCTTGACCATTTGCCGCAGGACATCGCCCATGGCTTGCGCTACCGGAGGAGCGGCACGGCGGTAGACCTCGATGGCGGAATCGAGCGTCATCGACTTTGCGGACTCGAATGCATCGGGCGAGATGGCGGCCTTGCGCAAAACTGTGTCGAAGAGAGCCTTCTCGGACGGATGAGCCTCGCCGTCGACGAACATGGCGGCAAGGAGCAGACGAACGAGAGCGCACGTCTCGGCCGCGCTGAGCGAGCTAAGGTCTATATTTGCCATGTCCTTAGGCATTGAGGCTGAACTCGGGCATTTCGGCCTTGAACTCGGAATCCATGAGATGGCATTGCGCCTTAATTATCCCCCTCCGCCTGACAGCCGGCTCAAGGCAGTAAGTCCGGAACTCCTCCTTGTCGACTACATCGGGCGAGGTCCAATGTGGGAAGAGGAGCTTGACATAGGCCGTCGTGAGACGCTTCACGGCATTGTAGTCGCGCGAGTCGGTGTCGCGACGCTCAACGAGCTGGTCGAAGAGGGTGGCGTAGACACTCTCGGTACGCATGGCGTGGAGGATTTCGGAGAAGTACTCGATATTGAGCGTCCAGCCCCGGAAATACATGCCCGTGCTTATGCGCGGGAGCTTCCATCCCTCAATGAAACCGTGGAAGCGGTCGAGGAGAGCTGAATCTTTGTCCTTTTTGTCAGTACTGAATATGGACGACAGAGTTTCGAAGTACCTTGGGCTCTGCGGCTTCCTGTCCGCCGTAAGGGGAATGTTGCCCATCAGCATAAGACCGCACTGCGACGTGAACGTGTTATTGTCGATGGTAGTGACGCCGTTCTCAAGATAGCCTTTCAGGGCGGACTGGATCTCGGACGGCTCTTGAAACGTGATGGAAGAGACCTCGTCGAAGGCGAGGAAGTCATGATTGTACATAAGCCCGAAGCTCCTGCGGTTCTTGTCGTAGAAGAGCTTGGCGCGGGTGACCTTGCCGCCGCTGACCAGCCAGCCGTATTTCGATATGTTGCCAAAGACATAGCTCTTGCCCGTGCCCTTGGGCGCAAGCTCGATGACATTGAGCCTCGGCTCGATGAAGATGAGCAGACGCGTGAGGAACTCGAGTTTCTCACCGATGCTCTTGAAACCGGCCGCGTCATACTCCATGGCGGAGAGGAGGACATCGAGCCATTCCCATGTCGTGAAGCGGGAGCGCGCCCGCCGATAGTAGTCGACATCGACAGTGCGGTAGGGCTTGAAAGGCTTGTACTCAGTCATCTCGACGACATTGGTATCACGGCCCGAGGGGTCGGGCGACAGGCAAAGGGTTATAACGCCCCACCGCTCGCCGTCGACAAGGTCGTCGGCATGCTGGCTGTAGACGTGGGGCGGGATCTGGGCCTCGCTCATCTTGATGCCCAAATCGGGTATGGAGAAGCGGCGCACGTTCCGGACGAGGTCGATGTTGACCTCGAAACGCGTGAGCAGCGTGACGGAGTCTCCGCTTTGCAGCCGCGCCTTGACGGAGTCCTGCGGCATCACCTTATCCAAAAAGGCGGAGAGTCCCTGGGAGTCGACCTCCCCCTCGGAGCTTATGAACCTCTTGAGCAAAAAATCCTTGACGAAGGACGGGAGCGTCCGCCCCGAGAAGAGCGACTCTGTCTTCTGAGAGTCCTTATATATGACCATCTGGCTGAAAGCCTGACGGAGCTTGTCGTTTAATTCGGCATCCATATGTTCTTCTTGCGATATTTACCTAAATGATCCGTTTATCCGAAGAGGTCATCCTCCTCAGCCCCGAGAGTGAAGTCAATGTCGAGAGCCTGCTCGTCACCGTCGATTGAGACGACGACCTTCCGGCATGCCAGGTCGAGGTCGAGCATTTCGGACGTGTAGACATCCCCTTGGCGCGAGACGGCGTATTGCTTGCCATTGTAGGTGAGCTTGGGCATCGCTCCCGAGGTAAGACCTTTGACCCTGAACTTCACCACGGGGTTGTTCCCGATGTCAGCATGGCTGAGCAAGACTGCTTGCCACGACGCCCCCTTCTTGCTTGGCGACACAATGAATATCGGCACGAGGCACTCCTCTGGGGTCAACCCTCCGTGGGTGCCCTCGCCCATAGGCACTTTAGAGAAGAGCGACGCATGGCGAAGGGCGCACACAGTGACACCATCGGACAGGACTTTATAGACCTCATCGTCCTTGGGGGCGGGGCCGTCTGCGCTGCGCGCGGTGCGCCCATGGTGGTCATCGTCGAAATTATGAAGCCCGAGGCCCGGGAAGAATTGGGACATATAGGTCAGACCGTGATCCGACACAATGGCTATCTTCTTACCGGAATGCTTGTCAAGAGCCTTCTCAACGGCTTGACGCACGGCAACCATCTCCTCCATGAGCTTGGGGCGGTCGGTGGCCTTATGCTCGTGAGCCATATGGTCGAGGTCGCCCACCTTATTGTCGACAATGGTGGCGGACAGCCTCTGGAGTTCCTTCTTGTTCACGCTCGTGACGGACGGCAGTTGCGCCTTGGCTATATGCACCTCGTTGAGATAGAAGCCCTTCGACTCCCTGCCCTTGATGACATTTGCAACGAATGGGATCCAGTCGATGCCGAGGCCATCAATCCAGAAAAATGAGTCAATCTCATCATGACCGAAAAGGACATTGCTCACAGCACTGAACGACTCATACCACTTTGAGAAGTTTACCGCACTCGCATTTCGCTCAGCTATAACAGCCTCGACGCCCTCCGTAATTCTCTTTTTGCGCTCGTCATCGATTTCTTGCCCATAGAAAGACGCGGCGAGGAGCCTCGCCCGCTTGTAGACTTCGACATAATCCGGCACCCACCCGGCATGCCTGTCCAGCTCATCGGAGATGCTCATTTGACCAAGGTAGGCGACAAGGTCGGGGAAAACAGAGCCAGCCTCATCGAGGCCGACAAGACCTTTGGCCACCCACTGGAGAACGAGGAACTGCTCCTGCCAAGTCATGCGGCTGACGTGGACCATAGCTGCGCGCTCTCCATGCTTCGCGGCGAAGTCGCATATACGCTCCACCAGATGGCGGGCATCGTCGTCGCCGAGCGAGGCACCATTCTCCTTAAGCAGATTGAGGCACTGGGTGCGGACATTGTCACCTTCGGTGGAAAAAGGCATAAAGGCTATAGTGCGGCACAGATAGTTGTCGTCGTAGGCCGAGACGGATTTGAGCGCCGCGGCCAAATATCCGTCGGAATGAAGTTCGTAGTATTGGCAGAGAACCCATCGGCGGAACGCCACGTCGTCGAGCTTGGCGCAGCTGAACCAGACCTTTAGGAAGCCGTCGTCGTCAATAGTCGGCTTGACATCGAGCAGACGCTCGGCATATTGGGCGAAAGAGGACTGGCTACTGATGTCGATGTCGGCCGCCAAGCGATCCCAATATTCCAAAGAGTCGTCGCCAAAGGGAATATCGGAAGTTCCGAAGTGAAGCCCGTCGGAGAGGAACTCCTTGACATTGCGGCAGATTGTATAGCTGAACGCATTATCGGGACGGGCATTGCCGGAGTTGGCGAATATGGCGGGCGATGTGCATAACAGCTGCTCGTCGGGGTCGGTAGAAGCTTTGTGCCTCTGCCAGAACTGCAGCCACTCCCTGACGCTGTTCACGACCTGGAAACGCGACACAAGTTGCTTGACTCCGTATGTGCTGCCATTGGTAAGGGTGAGACGATAGTTTTTCGTCTTAACGCCTTGCTCTGCGCCGCTTTCGTTGTGCTCGTCGGACTTTGCGTCGGCTTCTGTATGCCCGCCGCGCAAGAGTTGCCAGATTACGATGTTCGGATTCTGATGAAAAGACATCATCTTCTCCTCAAGCCCGATGACAGGGATGTAGATGCGCTGATGGGAGCCCGGGTGGAGAGACTCAATGTCCTTGATGGTTGTAAGGGTCGAATCGAACTCCTTGTAGCGGGTGTTGTCGTAGAAACGCGCCAGCTCGGAGAATGGCGTCACGATGAAGGACTTTTCATTCTCGCGGGCGCACCTGCGGATTCCGCCGACGAGTTCACTCCGCGACAAGAGGACATCGGCGAAAGAGGGGTCGGAGTCCATCCATTTGTCGGCATTGTAGACAGGGAAGTGGAACTCATTGATCATCCTCTGGACGAAAACCATAGAGTCGTCGAACGTGTCGAAGAGGACGAAACGCGCCGGGTAGCGGTCGCGCGTCGCGGAGCCGACGCCCTCGCCCTCAAGGTCGCGCCTCACGAGTTCCAACAGGGAGTCGAGACTACTGACTTTCACGACTTTATCGGTGGGCATAGGCATCAGCTTTTGAGGATTAAATCTATGGCCGTGGCGTCACCTTGCTTGCACATCTGGGTAAGAAGAGAGCGCAACACCTCGTCAGAGAGCGAATCGAGCTTTTTGACAGCCTTCTGCTTGCGATCATCGGACGGAATGGGCAGCGGGGTCGGGGGCATACGCCACTTTAGAACCTTGTTTTCCACAGAAGTAGGATCCCAGTCACAAGTCTCAGGCTGCAAGTTAGCCTTGACGTAATCGTAGACCGAATCGACCTCGTCGGGGGTGATATTAACGCCGTCAATGTTCTTGACAAAAGCGTCGAACCCATGTCGGAAGCTGTCACCGTCGGAAAGGACTTTCGTCAGAGCCTCACGGCAATCATTGATAAGTCCCGCCGTGCCGGCTACCATTTCGGAATCGCACACAGGCTTGCCCATAATACTTGACAAGCTGTCAATCAGCTTCTTAAGCTCTTCGCTATCGACACCTGGGGCATATTTCAGTGTCCAGAGAGGGAAGCCTTTCTCATTGCAATACGACCTCAGGCTATCGCCCACGTCATACAAGCTTTGGCAGCCGGCGAAGCCAAAGACATCCGAGATGAGCGACGCGAGATTCTCCTCCTGCCTCCGAATGTCCTCCTTTTTCTTCCATCCGCGCCACCCGGAGATGACCTCCTTAAGCTTCTCACGGGACCACAAGCCGGCCTCGCCCTCCATGTTACGTTTTACGTAATCGTAGACCGAGTCGAGGTCCGACTCCTCTATTTCTCCATCACAACTCTTAGCGTAGGCGTTGAAACCCACACGGAAAGACTCGTCGCCCGACAGGGCGTTGCTAAGCTCGAAGCGGAACTTCTCGAAGAGTTGGAGGGTGGACGCCATACGTGCGGTGTCCTTAGCCAACTGGTCGTTCTGCTGGATGTCGGCCAACCCGTCGATGAGCCGCCTCACCTCATCGGGCTTAACGTCTGGGGCGGAGCTAAGAATCCAGAGCGGGAAACCCTTCTTGTTGCAGAAGTCCTTGAGACCCCATCGCGCATCCTTGAGGCTCTTGGCCTCCTTGAGACCAAAGACCTCGGAAATGAGCGAGGAGAGTCCACGCGCCTCGCTCGACTCTTGCGAGAATTGGAGTTTGCCGCTTCGCACGCCCTTCTCCCACGCCTCGAACATCTCGGAGATGTCGTCAGAGAGCTCGACCTTATCATGCGGCTGACCCTTGGAGTCATAGAGCTTCTCGTCGTAGTCGCGCATTATGTAGGCAATCATACCCATATATGCCGGGCACTTGTAGAAGCCGTATGGCGGCAGGGTGAGAGGAACGAGAATGTCGCCAAGGTTAAAATCCTCGCCGCATTTGATATTAGCTATCTGTTTGTCGACAAACTTCTTAGCCTCGGCGAGCGGGTGGGACTCGAGTCCGTCTTTGAGCTGCAACTGCTCATTCACCGCTCCATGGAGCATGAGGCTGGCAATCTTAGCGGGGCCACCGCCGAGCTTTTGGTTAATGTCGGCCAACGAGTTGCCGGAGATAACAGTCAAGGCCGTCTTCTTGGCGTTTCTCGGCTCCCACATCTGCGTGGTATACGGATAAGACAGCGCATCGGGCCCCATATAGTAAATCTTGCCAGAGAGCTTATTGAGGACTGAAGTCAGTTGCCCGAAACTTTCGAGGTTCCTCTCTCCTTGCAGATACCAAGTGAACATGCTGACCTTGATGCGGTTCATCCAGTCGTCAACGATCAGGACGGCGTTCGTCCTGCTCGCCTCGGCATTTTGCTTAAGCCCGTGGCCGTTGGCGCACTGATAGTTGGCCATATAGTTCAAGAACTGCCGACGTTTGTCGTCGCCAAGCTCAGTCTCACAGACAATGAAAATGACAGTGGAGAACTTGGGATCGGCAGACGCCTTGGCGGCATATTCCTTGGCGTGTTCGCGCTCCTCTGTTTTAGAGGACAGAAGGACGGCTATGCGCAGACAGGAAGGGGCGACCTTGGCGAACTCCGTCTCTATCTGACCATAGAACTGCTGCGGGTTTTGCACTTCAGCCGAGAAGAAGGCAATGTGGCGTGGGCGCAGCACACGACGGGTGAGCATATCGAAACCTCTATGCGCCACACCGTCGTAGCATGCGATGCTCTTTGTCGTCCGGAACGTTGTCTGCGACAACTCATTAGCGGCATTCTCAACCTCCTTGGGGTCGAGAGCTGCGAACTGGACGGAGTAGATGCCGCTCGGGTCGCGCTGGACAATCTGCTTGTCGCGGATGTAGGCCAGGGCATCATCTATCTTGTCGGCATATCGGCTGCCGGCGAAAAGATGCCTGACGTTCACCTCGCTGGGGACGACGGCAGGGTTAGCGTCGTCCTTCTTGGCAAGCGCATTGAGAAGAAGGATGCCCTTGAAGACGGCGGCCACGGCCGAGCCGGCCTCCCCGACTTGCTTCGCGTAGTTGCTGAACTTGTCGGTGACAACGCCAAAGGTGTTATAATCCTCCTTGAAGGCCGGAAGCACAAAATCCCACATAATGTCGGCCGTTATGACATCGCGGCGCTCATAGGCCTCCTCGCTGTCGAGGAAAGCCTTGACGGCCGGGCTTGTGATGAACTCGAAGACCGAGCGCGACTGAGAGCCGGCCAACGTGGCAAAACAGCTTGCGAGATTGGCCGTGCCGGGGTGCAAAGGGAAGAGAGAGAAGAGATCCCGTTGCGAGCCAAGCTTGCCGTTGACGCTGCCGACGTAGTACTTGATGGTGTCGTCGATCTTATCGAAGAAGTCGTGGGCATCATTTTCGATGGCGGCGGCATCCTTCGGCGCGAACATACGCGACATGATCTTGAAGGCCGAGATGGTCTCCATATTGTAATTCTGGTAATGGTAGCGGCCGCTTGTCTTTTTCTTCTCCTGTTCGTCGATGTTGTTGAGAGCCGAAGGATGGGCGATGATGAGGAGGTAGGAGTCGTTGGCGGGGTTCGACATCTTCTCGGCAATCTCCTGCAGGGGCACGAGGACATTAAGGCCCACGGCCGACTGCATGACAGCCGTGAACTCGTCCCAGACAATGAGGAAGCCGTTGTACTGCGGTGCCGCGGCGCGCAGCGCATCCTGCATCTCGAAGAGCCAGTCAGACAGCTTGGCGGAGTCGAGCTGCGCGCCCAGCTTCTTCTCACGGAGCGCGCTGCGCATGGCCTCGATGAGGTCCACGTCAATATCGGCGTTGCCAAGATTGATGCCGCCAAGCTTATGCTTAAGGGAATCGACTGTCGGCGCGAGCGCCTTGAGACGGGCGTCGCCTTCGATGAGCGACTGCCAGACCTCCGGGATGGTGTTGACGCTGTCGAGGTAACATTGCACATCGGTCTTGACGTTGAGCGACAGCCCGACCTTCTGCAAGGATTTGGTCACTGCCGCCTGCACGCACAGGGAGAGGTCGGCCTCATGGACCATGTTCTGAAGACCATAGAGACAGACTGGCATGAGGCGTTTCCTCTCGCGGAGGCTGAGAATAGACTCGCGCATATATTCATTGTCGCGGTACTCCCTTTCGACGAAGGGCTTGATGTCCTCGACATCGTCGCACAGGAGGTGCATGATGACCGCGCTCGCATGGCTCTTGCCCGAACCATATGTTCCGTTGATCCAGAATGGCTTATGGACAGCCTGGTTGTTGTTGCGGACAGAGGGGATGACGCACTGATCGAGAATCTCGTCAAAACGCTTGTTGACGATGAAGCCATCCCATTCGCCGCTGTGCTCATCGATAATGTTATAGGCCGCCCGCCCCGACGTGACGCCTATGATGTCGGAATATTTCTTTGCCATGTTTTTTACGGTGAATTAAAGTGAGATGCCGCAGGTGCGCGCGAAAGCCTCCTCGGGCGACATGTTGTCGTAAATCTGGACGTGATCAAGCCCCATATTGAGTTCGGCTATGAGAACCCTGTCAGCCCTTGCGCTGAGGGAGCGCAAGGCGTTCTCAAGATAGGCTCGGCCTATGCCGAACTCACGGAACGGGCCCTGCGCCTCGTCGGGCCGATAGAAATCCGACACCCTTACGCTGTTAATCCCGTGTTCCTTGCAATACTTGAACACGGAGAAGGCGACGGCCTCATGGCTGACACTGTTGCAGACATTGCGCACGCCGACCCAGCCGCCTTTGGCCTTCTCCTCGTCGCACTGGTGAAGAAGGCTGCCGATAGGCGACTCACGGAGCGTCCGCGCGACCTCGTAGCAGCCATTGTGGATGGTGCTCGCCTTGAGTCCCTGGAAGTCCTCATCGAGCGCGGCGGCCTCCTCAAGGCTCTTCTGCGAGAACGAGCCTCCGAACGGGATCTTCTCGGCGAACCAGCGGAACGACGACGCATTGTAGATAAGGTTGACCCACAGGACCTCCCACACGACATCGGAACGATCGGCATAGACTGACTTTATGGCCCTGCCGAACTGAGTCTCATTGCCCTTCGGGTCGAGAAGACCCGTGTCGACGAGATACTTACGGAGAGCCGGCACCTGCTTGTCGACATTCAAGCCATGGTCGCTATCCCAGAACTCCTGCGGAGTAGCCGCCTGGAAGTATTGCTCGAGCCATTCCTCTCTGAGTCCGAAGCTGTTATACCTATTGAAAGATGTTTTCCCGTTCTTATTCATACCTGAAGTGTTTGTTACTGAGTTGGCCACGATGCACCCCTTGTCATGGCTGAGGCATTTGAGGCAATGGCGGCATTTGCCGGCATCAATAGACACCTTGGGGCGGTTGTCATCGTCAAGGACACGGAGGGCACCCGTGGGGCACTCCACTTCGCAAGCCTCGCAGCCTATGCAGTATGTCGCCTTGAAGAACACCTTCTTAAGATTGCCTATGACGACAGGGTCGGAGACCCCGCGAATCTCAAATTTGAAGGTACCGGCCGTAGTCCGGCTTTGCGTAAGGCTGAAAGCGTAGACAACCTTGCCTATTCGAATCTCGTTGCCCATGACTTCGCCAAGGATGGGCAAGAAAGAGAGGGGAGGATTGGCCGGGTTGCGAAAGCGGGCAGAGAAGAGCGGCGGCGCGAATGAGAAGTCGACGAAAGCCGTCTTCTCGATATTGTCGCCGCTGGCCCTCTGCTTCCACCGTCCTTCACCCACGTAGGTCTCGACATCCGTCACCCCCTGCCTTGCCGCATTACGCTCCAGCCGCTTGCGGAAAGGAGCGAGCTGCTCAGGGTATTTCTGCGCGGCCACCATCTCGTTCCATTCCGACGAGAAGGGGCAAATGAGGCAGCCGACGCGGGTCATTCCCTGACGGTATGCCAGGTTGATGGGCAGGCGATGGCCGAAAAGGTAAAGGAAGACCTCTACCGAGTTCCACCTGAAGATGGGGCGCGCATTGATTGTCGAGTCATGCTTGACGCCACGGCCGATGCGCTCATAGCCAGACCGTCGCACGCTCTCCTCGGCTCTCACGCCCTCGAAAGCCAACACCTTGGCCGGGCGGCCGTCGGGCAGTTTCAGGGAACGGTAGAGAGGCGACGTCTTCATGACGGAACAGCACCAACGGTGGCGGTCGGACGGAGAGCCAATCCGGTCCCAATAGGAGGTCACCGCCTCGTGATTGCGGGTGGTATGGAATCGCAATTGGGGGAAAAGCCGGCGATAGTGCCGCTCGACATCGGCATAGAGGCTAAGAGAGGGAGGCAGCTCGTAGCCCGTGTCGGAATAAAGCACTTCGAACGCGTCGGGCGGCATGGCGCGGGTGCAGAGGTCGAGAATGACTTGGGAGTCCTTCCCGCCCGAGAACGAGGCGATGAACTTGTCGACGCGGGTGAAAATGAGCTTTGTGGCGCCAAGCCTGTCCGCGGCGTCGGTCTCCATAATGTCGAAGCTGCCGCAATCTTGCCGCGTGATGGTTGCCTTGCGACGGGTACGCTTCTCGTACTCAGAGCGCAGTTTCTCCCAGTCCATGCCGTTGGCCGAGTTTCCGTTTGCGGCACGGCTCGCGTTGGAATACTTGTCGAAAGTGGAGCGGATCCACTCTATGGCCTCACTCTCGATGAGGAACATCTCATACTTGTTGGCATCGAGCATGGCCTGCACGTCGACAGGCTCGAGCTTCAACCCTATGGCTTCGGGGCGCACGGCTATTTGCGCCTTATGGTAAATGCTGGGGGCTTTGGCCTCAAAAATGGGTCGCCCCCGGTAGACGTATTGGCGGTTTTGAGCCCAAAGGATTGGGGCGTCGGTGTCGGCGGGATAGTCAATGCCATGGTCGCGCAGGCCAAGCATGTCAAGCTCCTCGCGGAAGACCGGGCGCGGAGCGACACCGAGAGTCCGCTCGGTAGTCCGGCCTTCCAATCGGACCCCGCCTGTGGCCTCATCCCACTCAATATTGAACATTGCAGGGTCTTTTTGCTGGTATGTGTTTCTGCTTTTGGCCTCATAAAAACGGTCGTTTAAAT
>JBJEGU010000018.1:0-14078 GCA_051875415.1 Marinilabiliaceae bacterium | reverse complement strand
AAAGAAGTACTTGAGGCCGCCCGCCTGGCGCCGACAGCATGCAACAGGCAGCCCTTCAGGATTGCGTGCGTGACGGACGAATCCACTCTTTCTAAGTTAAAGGCCTCATATGCAAGAGAGTGGATTGCTACGGCACAATGTATAATCGTCATAATCGCCAATCACGCCCAAAGTTGGCACAGGCCGTGCGACGGCAAGGACCATGCTGACATCGACGCGGCAATCGCCGCCGACCATATCACACTGCGCGCCACAGAACTCGGACTTGGCACATGCTGGGTGTGCAACTTCGACCCCGCTATGGTTCACAGGGATCTCGACCTTGCCGCAGACGAAGAGGCTGTGATCCTTATGCCCATAGGCTATGCTGCCGATGAGGCAAAGCCCAAAGTTCGCAAACAAGGGGATGATATCTACAGTTTCATATAGCGACTATGGCAAGTCGGCCATAACGCCAATGTAAAGGTCGGCTCGCTACTTTTAAAAAATCTCAAAGCCGGTGGGAGTCATCCTGCCGGCTTTGCTTATGCCCATCCAAAAACATATATTTGTGAAATACAAATAGGAAAAAGGGAATCAAACTATGGCGACACAGACTTCACTCAATGCGGAAGACCGCCGGCTGATTTGCGCGGCGTATCGCAAGTTGCTAAACTTGACTTCGGACATCATCCAGCCTGTGGATGTAAAGAATGTTCGTTCCATTTTCCGAATGGCAGAGGAGAGCGCGGATCTCGGAAAGTATAAGGCGGAAGGGTTCCCATCAATCCTGCACTCCCTGCAGGTAGCCACCATTGTGGCCGACGAGATAGGGCTTGGCCGCGCATCGGTCATCGCAGCGTCGCTCTATGAAGTGATTCTAATGGCCGACATTCCCTCCGACAAGATAAAGGAACTCTTCGGCGACACTACGGCCGCCATATGCTCAGGACTAATAAAGGTGCGCGAGCTTTACGGCAAAGAGTCGGCCATTGAGAATGACAATTTTCGTAAGTTGCTCTTCACCTTTGCCAAGGATGTAAGGGTGATTCTCGTTATCCTTGCCGACCGGCTGAACCTCATGCGGCATATGAAAGCCTTTGACTCCGACTCGCAAAAGAGTATCAGCGCCGAAGTCAGCTATCTCTATGCCCCCCTGGCTCACCGAATGGGACTCTACGGCATAAAGTCGGAGATGGAGGACCTCTCACTGAAATATATGAATCGCGAAGTCTACGACTCGATAGCGAGCAAGCTTAACGAGACAAAAAAGAGCCGCGAGGAGTATATAGCGAATTTCATAGCCCCGCTCAAAAAGGCATTGTCCGAAACCGGCATGAAGTTCGAGATGAAGGGACGGACGAAAACAATCAGCTCCATCTACAACAAGCTAAAGAAGAAAAACATTGGTCTTGAAAACGTATACGACCTCTTCGCCATCCGCATCATAATAGACTGCGACCTTAAGGACGAGAAAGCCGAATGCTGGCGCGCATACTCCATAGTCACAGACATGTATAAACCTAACCCGGTAAGGCTTAAGGACTGGATTTCAGTGCCAAAGAGCAACGGGTATGAGAGTCTGCACATTACGGTATTTGGTCCCGACAACCGTTGGGTCGAGGTACAGATAAGGACTAAGCGGATGGATGAGGTAGCGGAGAAAGGCTTCTGCGCCCACTGGAAGTATAAAGGCATAAAGACCGAAGCCAACATGGAGCTATGGCTCGCCAACATTCGCGAAGTGCTTGAAAACCCGGAGCTCAACAGTGTGGACTTCATTGAGGACTTCAAGCTGAACCTATATGACAAGGAGGTCTTCGCCTTTACGCCAAAGGGCGACCTGCGAAGGTTGGCCAAAGGGGCTACGGTTCTCGACTTCGCATTCGACATCCACACGAATGTAGGGCGTCATTGCACAGGAGCCATAGTTAATGACAAAAACGTCTCGCTTCGGTATGTACTCCAGAACGGCGACACAGTCTCCATCCTCACATCCCCTCATCAGGAGCCAAAGCAGGACTGGATGAACTATGTGGTCACGGCCCGTGCGAAGACGAAGCTCAGGCAGGCCCTTAGGGAGCAGACATTCAAACGCGCCGAGATTGGCAAAGAACTCCTCGACAGAAGGCTAAAAAACTGGAAAGCAGAGATTGACGATTCAACGCTGCGGATGTTGATGAAAGAGTTCGGCTATAAGGACATAAACGTGTTCTTCTCAGCCGTAGGCGAGGAAAAAATTTCCGCGACAGAGATAAAGGACTTCATCGACCGTCTCGCACGAGAGAAGGAACTTAGCCAGAGTGAGCCGGGAAGAACTGCAACGGTTGAGGATTTCCATGCCAACACCAGCAGCCCGGAGAAACGCTCCAACTCTGTACTCGTTCTCGACAAGGGACTCACGAACATCGACTTCACGCTGGCTCATTGCTGCAACCCAATCTATGGCGACCCTGTCTTCGCCTTCGTGTCAGCTACTGGCGGTGTGAAGATTCACAGAATAGGATGCCACAACGAGGCTGAGATGCGCCGAAAGTACGGCTACCGTATTATAGACGCAAAATGGAGTGGCATTGTCGGCGAGGCTATGCCCGTCATGCTCCACGTGTCGGGTAACGACGACATTGGCATCATGAGCAACATATCGCAGCTCTTCTCCTCCGAAAAGGATGTGAAGCTCCGCAACATTAATGTAGACAGCACAGAGGGTGGCTTTGACGGCACTATGACAGTCCTCGTGAGCAACGCAAGCGTTCTGGACTCGATCATAAAGAAAGTGAAAGCCGTCAAAGGCGTCAGGAAAGTAGAAAGGCTCGAAACACGATGAGCGAGATATACGACAAATCAGCAGAACTTGGCAAACTGCTTAGCTTGCGCGGATTTACAATATCCTCAGCGGAAAGCTGCACGGGCGGACTCATTGCCCATTACATCACAATGGTCAGTGGCAGCTC
Source organism: Marinilabiliaceae bacterium (assembly GCA_051875415.1). Lineage (GTDB taxonomy): Bacteria > Bacteroidota > Bacteroidia > Bacteroidales > Marinilabiliaceae > W3P20-009. Next base: position 11,145 of record JBJEGU010000018.1, on the reverse strand, counting down.
CGCATACTTCAAAGGGTCCGTTGTATCATATTGCAACGAAGTCAAAATGAATGTGCTCGGCGTGAGCGAGAAGTCGATTGCCGAGCACACGGAAGTCAGCGGCGAAGTCGCCATCGAAATGGCAGACGGGGCGAGCAGGCTAATAGGCACAGACTTTGCGATATCCACCACGGGTATCGCCGGGCCTACTGGCGCTATTCCAGGGCAGCCCGTCGGGACTGTCTGGATTGGGCTCAAAACTCCCAAAGGGACATCGTCAGCGAGTTACCATTTCGACGGGGATCGCCAAAAAGTGATTGAGAAGGCGACATCGAAAGCCATTCAAATAGCGATTGAACGCCTTTTAAAAGAGTTTTAAAGAGGAGGGGAGCGCAGAGGAATAACGATATTCGGCGGTCAAGCAATGCTTGACCGCCGAATATCGTTATATGCCACAATACTCTTCGCTTATCGAAGATCGACGACCTCGACACCCTTATGCGCATTAACGTCGAAAGTAAAGGCACTATTCGGTATCGGCTGGTTAACACGGTAGCCTTTAATTATAACTGTCAGAGTTTCACCTGACTTCGTCGACTGCTCAAATCGCTGTATTCGCCTTGACTCTTTTGCCACAGAGATTCTGAGCCTCATCACATTAGTTTTCTTATCAAGGGGATAGAGGTCGACCTGCTCACATTCGACACCGCCAATCGACTTATTGGGCAAACGCCTAAGTTTATACCCGCTCTTGTAAGCTCCAAAGAGTTTTGATGGAGCCATATCGCCCTCTGAGTCGGTATCTGCATCAGATATGTCCACCTCATTGTTATTCCTCTGCCATACATATACAGTCATCCCGTCTGAGTATGTCACCATATCGTTTACGTCCAAAGCGTAAGCAAGCCCCTTAACCTTCAAATTGCCTTCAGAAGCATGCTTATCGCCAGTCCTTTTACTTGAATACTCAGCTGTGAAGTCAATCTCTATTGTGGAGCAAGACTTGACCTTAGAAGACATCTCATCGAGTATCGCCCTCGCTTCTTTTTCAGACTTGACATCATCACCTTGGGCATTCGCAGTGACAATATTCGAGAACATCATTATTGCGCAAGCAGCATATAATTTGGCGTTCATTGCATCTATTCCTTTCAGTTACGCATCTCATTGCAAAGATAGTGCCATTGCCTTTATCAACGAGATGCATGCTATGTATACTAAAAGAGCCCTCACGTTCGCAAGGGCTCTGAAATATCATCACTTTACAACGTTATCTCCTCTGCTGACGAGATTGCTGCTCAAGCTCCTTCATTTTCTTCTCATAGAACTGCATAAAACGACCTTTTTTTACTGGCTTCTTTTGGTTCTTCTCAATCTGCTCAAGAATAGCCTTTTCGTCGATAAAGAAAGTCCTAATAATGTAGGTTTGGAGGACAGTGAAGAGGGTCGAGACGAAATAGTAATAGCACAAGCCCGCCGGATAGTCATTGAAGAAGAACAGTAGCATGACCGGCATCAAGTACATCATCCATTTCATTCCAGGCATTGCCGAAGTATTCTGCGACCGCATCGTGAACCTGGTGTAGACAACCTGCGTCGCACACATCAGGAGGCAGAAGAGGCTCACGTGATCACCATAGAAAGGTATGGAGAACGGGAGGTCGAGTATGGAATCGAATGTGGACAAGTCACTCGCCCAAGCAAAAGACTCGCCACGCAACTCGATTGCCGCAGGGAAGAAACGGAAAGCGGCAAAGAGAACAGGCATCTGAAGTAGCATTGGGAGGCAGCCCCCCATAGGGCTAATGCCAGCCTTGCGATAGAGAGCCATAGTCGCTTGCTGACGCTCCATTGCCTTCTCGGCCGGGTACTTCTTATTAATCTCATCAATCTGGGGCTTCAAGACTCGCATCTTGGCCTGAGACTTGAATGACGAGAAGGTGAAGGGGAAGAGGATGAGCTTAATTATAAGAGTGAGAATCAAGATGATGACTCCATAGCTTGAGAACACACCCTCAAGAGCCTTGAACAAAGGAATTATGAAGTACTCGTTTATCCACCTGAAAATTCCCCAGCTTAGCGGAATGAGCTTCGTCAGCTCCATTCCTTCGTAGCCTTCGAGCGTATAGAAGTAGTTGGGAAGGAAGAGGAAACGGAACTCGGCAGAGTTTTCTCCTCGCAAATCGAGCTTCACGCCAAGGGTCGACGAAACTCTCTTAAGGAATCCGTCACCTTCAGGATTACCAGCCTGAGACTTGACCGTGATGCCTGCGAAACACTCCTTCGAATGGAAAACAGAGCTGAAGAACTGGTTCTTATAGGCAACCCAGTCTATGCTCATATTCTCCTCAGCCTCGTCGTCTCCCGCCGCACTCATGTCCTCAACATCGCCAGAGGCATACCTGTAGCAGACGTTACTCCACATACTCTCCGCCTTGCGTCCTTTCTCCTGCTGGGGCATATCCGTAGCCCAAACCAAGTCGACGTTAGACCTTGGCAAAGAGACCTTGTCGGCCAAATTAGAAGTCGACATCTTAAAGCCGACCTCATAAAGTCCATTCACAAGGGTGTAGTCATACCTTACCTGCCCGTCACCTATGTTGAGGAAATAGGAGACAGAAAGGGTTGAGTCATTGAGCTGATTAACGCCCGAGCATGTGAAGTAGAGGTCGTTGGTGTTGTAAGACCGGTTGTTGTGGATGAATGGGAAACCAAAAGAGGTTGAGGATTTGTCTCCGTATATGCATAGAGCCGAATCCTGATAGTCGGTATAGCCTTTCATCAAGACATTGGTGATTTTACCACCTTTGTTTGATAGGCAAACCTTTATGAGACCGTTCTCAAGAACCGTTGTTACCTCTTCGCCGTCAACGGCACCGGCCATAAGGCCGAACTTCTGAGACAGAAGAGCGACCTTTGCGGAATCGGAGAGGCTTGCGGTGTCGGCGACAGCCTCATTAGCCGCCCTCACCCGGGCAAGGCTATCCTGCCTAAGGCTCTCCACCTGGGCGAGGGAGTCATAGTAATGCTGCCAACGCGCCTTCTCCTCCTCCGATGGCTTATTCAGCCACCAGAATACGACGAGGATGCCGAAGCAGAGGATAAGCGCAATATTGGTTTTCTTGTCCATCGTTTAATAAAGTTGCTGTTGTTACTCAGAGATGGCAGCCTTAACGAAAGCGAGGAAAAGAGGATGCGGAGCGAGGACGGTGCTGCTGTACTCCGGATGGAACTGGCAGCAGACGAACCACTTAAGGGACGGAATCTCCATTATCTCGACGAGACCCGTGTCGGGGTTAGTGCCGGTAGCGACCATACCTGCGGCCTCAAAATCGGGAAGGTACTGCGAGTTGAACTCGTACCTGTGGCGGTGACGCTCGCGGACGAGGGTCTTGCCATAGACCTCGAACGCCTTGCTGCCCTGCTTGAGCTGGCAATCGTAGGCACCGAGACGCATTGTGCCACCGAGATTGCGGATGCTCTTCTGATCCTCCATAATGTCGATGACGGGGTACAGAGTCGAGTGATCCATCTCAGAACTGTTGGCACGCTCCCAATGGAGGACGTCACGCGCAAACTCAACGACAGCCATTTGCATACCGAGACATATGCCGAGGAACGGGATGTTATTCTCACGGGCATAGCGTGTCGCGATAATCTTGCCATCGATGCCGCGGCTGCCAAAGCCAGGAGCTACGATTATGCCCTGAAGGCCGGCGAGCTTTGAAGCGACGTTCTCGTCGGTAATGCTTTCAGAGTGGATAAGCTCGAGCTTCGCCTTACGGTTATTGTATGTTGCCGCATGATTGACAGCCTCAATGATAGACTTATAGGCGTCGGGAAGCTCCACATACTTACCGACAAGACCGATACGGACTGTCTCTGTGGCATTGTCGAGGAGGGTGAGGAAGTGCTTCCAGCTCTCCATATCGGACTCGTGATGGCCGGGGAGCTGAAGTTTGCGCATAGCGATCTCGTCGAGGTGCTGCTGCTGCATCAAGATGGGCACCTTATAGATTGAATCGACATCGACACTCTGGATTACGGCATCGGGATCGACATTGCAGAAGAGGGCGACCTTCTTACGGATGTTCTCGTTGATATCGTGTTCCGAACGAAGGACAAGGATATCAGGCTGAATACCCTCCTCGAGGAGAGCCTTGACAGAGTGCTGGGTAGGCTTAGTTTTGAGTTCCTTGCTCGCATTGAGGTATGGGACGAGCGTAAGGTGGATGAACATGGCCTTGTAGCCGAGCTCCCATTTGAGCTGACGGACGGCCTCGATATAGGGCAGGCTTTCTATGTCGCCTACGGTTCCACCAATCTCTGTTATGACGACATCGTACTTATGGTGAGTACCCATAAGCATAATATCCCTCTTGATCTCGTCTGTGATATGAGGAATGATTTGAACAGTCTTGCCAAGATAGTCGCCACGCCTCTCTTTCTCGATGACGCTCTTATAGATGCGACCAGTCGTGACATTATTATCCTGGCTTGTGCGGACGTTGAGGAACCGCTCGTAGTGCCCTAAGTCGAGGTCAGTCTCCGCACCATCTTCAGTGACGTAGCACTCACCGTGCTCGTAGGGGTTGAGGGTACCCGGGTCAATGTTGAGATAGGGGTCAAGTTTCTGGATGGTCACGTTGTAGCCGCGGCTTTGCAGCAACTTAGCCAATGATGCGGAAATGATTCCTTTGCCGAGGGACGATGCTACACCGCCCGTCACGAACACATATCTTGTTTCTGCCACTTGTGTGTGAATTATATCACTATGATTCCGTTAGTTGCGCACAAAGCACAACACGGGATGCAAATTTACTAATTACTTCTTTAGGAAAGCCCCGCTTTGCATATTTTAGACAATTAAGGGGTTACGCCATTGTCGCCTAAAAAAATGACGAACGGAGGATTGTGCCAGCACGTGCGCAGACTTCACTCCAATCATCGACATCGAAAAGGAGCGCGACGACCCCTGCGGTAGGGAACGCCGCCTTTAACGGCTCGCGCGACAAGGCGTCAGCCTTGTACGTGACATCGGGATTGTGGCCAACCACCACAACGCAATCGGCATCCGGCTCACATGATTTTTCTACTGCAGATGCGACAATTTCCACAAACTCTTGCGTCGTGTATGATTCGTACAGGCGGTTAGTGTACACGACACAGCCTTGTGAAATACCACACGTTTCCGCAATCCGCCCTGCCGTTTGCGCAGCTCTCCGAGCGTCGGAACTTACGCATAGGGACGGGGTAAAGCCCCACCCCTTTATTGTCTCTCCGGCGGCGACCGCTTGCACAAGGCCACTCCCGCTCAACTCACGGCTGTGATCTCCATTATCAGAGATAACCGAAGCCTCAGCATGACGGGCAAGGATGAGGGTTAACATTTTGACGGAGGTCAGCTATTAGAACTTATAGGTTATGCCGGCCATAGCATTGAAACGGAAGGAGGAATAGCCAAGCAACATCTGCTGATCCACACAACAAATATTGCTAAGATTGAGGAAGGCCGTCCACCTGTTCGAGATATAATAGTCGGCACCCGCATTCAGGTCGGCAAACGCCTTCATGCTCACAGCCTGCCTAAGCGAGGGGTTGAAGGCCTTGCGTTTGCCTGTTACGCATAGCGAGGCTTTAACCTTGAGACGCTCAACGGGCTTAAAGCCGCCAGAAAGGCTCATAGTGAAATTTGGCCTGTTCCATGCCTCATCAATGTAATCCATTGAGTACTTGAAATATGTGGCCTCGAACCTTACATTACTGTCCTCCGTCGGGTTCACATTCAACTCACCGTGCAGACGGACAAGTTTTCCATCGTCCTGAACAAACGCGAATTGGCTGTTATAGGCCAATTCGGTAGTATCAGCGGCATCCACGAAGCTGCGGTTGACAAAAAAGACCTCGTCGCCAAGCGAACGGAAGTCGAAACCGAAATGAAGCTGAACTGCCTTACCGAAAGCCGCCCTTGCACCCACCTTGAAGAGAATGGGGCTTTGAGCCGGCCTTATCTCCTCGCGGCTGACAAACTTGTCAAGCGACTTGGACCAAATATACTTACGGAAGTCGGGTGAGACGTAATTGTTCATCTCGGCTATACGCCGATAGCTGTTGGCTGCATAATCGCCTGTCAGCCCTGCGTAGAGCCTTACAGAGCCGTCGCCGATAAAGAAGTCGGCATTCAAGTCGGGCTGGACGATGAAATCATCTTTTGTGTAGTCATCCCCGACAACAGAAATCAACCGGAGTCCGAGCGACAGGTTCATGTAGTCATAGCCAAGCAGGAAGTGCGGAAACACCTTGACATCGACTCCGCGCCTGTCAAGAAACACATACGCAGAATCGGCATCACCACCACTGTCCTTGAAAACATTAACGCCGAAATCGACATCTATGGCCGAAGCCCCTTTGGCTGGGAATCTCAGAGCGCCCCCAATTCGCACGTCGGTCTCATGGACTCCGTAGCGGCTGCCCCAGAACCCCAGACCGGCAGAAGCCGCGAATGTGAACTTCTGAGACGGGTCAGCCATGGCGTTAGCTATGTTGAAATCGACATCGGCGGAGGTGAAACGCTGCTTCTCGTCGGCTACAAGCGTCGCCCCACTGACTGTGCCTCCGTCTTCAAGCAGATATTGCTTATTCTCGTCAATGTTGTTCAGCCCGTAGAATCGGAATGCGGAATTCTTGAACTTGAAATCGAAACCAATCCGCAGGTTTCCATTGAACCTGTTGAAGCCCAGACCGGCCCAACTCTCATTGCGAGGAGCTTTCACCTTTGCGTCATCCTCGAGCTTGACCTTGCCAAGTTGGGCAGAGTGGCCGGCATTTATGGATAGATTGTACTTGTCGGAAGCACCTGTGTTGAACGTAATCTGCCCAAAGAGGGCAGGAAGAGAGCCCACGCCAGCCTGCAACAACGTGCGATACGGGCTGTCATACTCGGGGAACCCCATATCAGCCGCCTCAAGAGTCTCGGGCTTCGTCTTTACAGTCTCCACCCTGTTAAGCAACTGATACTTAAACGAATCGTTGAAAGTAACGGTGTCGTCCATTACTGGCTGGGTAGCTATTTTCTTGGCCCGCCTGAGCGTAGGCTGGTACTCATTCACGACATCAACCGACCTGTCGAAGCCGCCATCCTCCTGAGCCATCACGGATGACTCGGCGCAAACGATGGCAGAAAGCAGTGCGACACCTCGATATATGTATTCCATTTTCAATCTCTAATCTAATTGGATGGGAAGACTAATTTTTAGCAGGCTCGGCGGCCTGTGCATTCCACTTGCTGAGCCTCCTCTCAATCTCAGACGCGATATCGTCATCCGCTGAGTAGCTCTCTTTGAGAGTAAGCAGGTACTGGACGGCCTGGAAGTCGTCACCTTTGGCGTGATAGACATCGGAGAGGAGGACGAAACTCTTTGCGAGCCAATACTGATGCGGCGTGCCTTTCTCGACATAGTCAAGCACCTCGGCCTCAGCTTTTTCCAAATCGCCGCCATCATAGTAGTACTGGGCGAGCAGGTACTTCGACTCCGCCCCTTCAGAAGTCTTCGTGATCTCGGAAAGGGAGCGCAGAACCGGGACAGCCTCAGTAGCCCTTGAGAGGGCGAGAAGCGACTTGGCTTTGAGGTATTGCGCCTCACGGAGTATTGCCGGGTCGACATATGACATCGCTATCACCTTATCGGCACCAGCCACGCACTGCTCAAGGTCGCCTTGCTTGCTCATGCAACGCATTTCGCCAATTACGGCCTCAGCCTTGTTTGACTCGACCTCAGCCTCGGCCTCAAGGCGCCTGAACGTCTCGAGCGCATCGGCGAACTTGTCGCTCTTGTACAGCAACTCTCCGGAGCGCAGCAGGGCATCCTCCGTAAAGACACTACGCGGCTGACTTGCAACAAATTGATATAACGGCAGAGCGTCGTCGAACTGGGACTCGGCGTAATATATGTTGCCAAGGAAATAGCTTGCCGGCGTGATGTTACGCCCCGACGGGAAGGTCTCAAGATACCTCTGATAGGCCGCTTTGGCCTCGTCGGGCTGATTCATATTAAACTGCAAGTTCGAAGCGCTCACAAACAACAGAGAGTCGCGCTCGGCCTCACCGACATGTGCGAAAGAGCCGAGTGTTGACGTGTAGGCGATGTAGCCATCGTAGTCGCCACGCTCCATATAGACGTTCCTAAGCCCGGCCAAGGCATCGGCGGCCTCCGGCGTCGACGGGTATTCGTTAATGACCCTCTTATAGAACGCCATGGAGTTGTCGAACTCATTATTGTTGTAGTAGAGCAAGCCGAGCTGGAGCATGGCCTGCGAAGCGAGACTGCCCTTCGGATAACGCTCCTTTACAATCTTATAGTTATAGATGGCCTCCTTAATCTGACCAAGAGCCACGTACGCCCTCGCCGTCTCGAAGTACGCATTGTCGACGTATACCGACTTGGGGTATTTGGTTATGACGTCGTCGAGCTTTTTTAGCTTGGCCTGGTAGTCGCCAAGCAGACCGAGGCATATTCCCTCCTGCAGAAGCGAGTAGTCGGCTTTCGCCGTCGACTTGCTGGCGGCATCGGAGTAGTACTTTATCGCCCCTTTGAAATCACGCTCGACATAGAGGCAATCGCCAAGCCTGTTGTAGGCATCGGACATCTGGGCGGGATCGGCCGCTGAAGAGCCGACGGAGACGAACTTAATGAACCACCTGCGCGCGTTGGCATAGTCCTTTGTATTGAAATACGTGTAGGCGACATCGTAATGCGCAGTATAGAACTCAGGGACCTCGGCGGCCTGATAAGCTTTTATGAACGCAAGGTACTTGTCGCGCGCCTCGGACACCTTCCCGTCCGTGTATAGGCATTCGCCTTGCCAGAAATAGGCCCTTGCCTTGAGCTTAGGATCGTAGTCGCCGTAGCGCAACGAGTTTTCAAGGAATTGTGAAGCACCATCAGCGTCCCCATCGCTGTAGAGCTCCATAGCATGGGAGAAGGCGATGCGCTGGAGGGCTGAACAAAGCGAGAAATCCTTATGCTCGACCTTTTCCATCGTCTCGAAAGCCTGCTCATAGTTTTTGGTGGACACCAACGCTTTGCCAATGAGCGAGTAAGCCTCGTCGCGGTGGAGGGTGTTGGGGTAGAGCTTTAGGAAATCGAGGAGCTGAGTCACAAGGTCGTTGAACGGCGAAAAATTCAGTTCATAAGCGAGCTTCAGCTTATTGAAATGCGCATCCTCGGCAATCGCCTTATCGTAATTCTGGCGCGAAGCCGCATCGAAAGCGGTGCGCGCCCTCTTCTTGTCGCCAATCTCAAGGCAACAGACGGCAAGATTGTAGTATGCGTTTTGGGCAAGCGCGTCGTTGCCAGATGTGACCTTCGAAAGGTTGGCGGCGGCATCAGTATAGTTGCCCGTCTTAGAGTAAGAGAGCCCGACGTGATAGTAGTCAGCCCTCGTGAGGTTCGACTTAAGGAGTTCGGAAAGAGCCGAGTATGAGCTAAGCGCGGCGGCATATTCGCCAAGCATGAAATGGCTGTCGGCCACGATACGCGTCATCTCGACGACCTTGTCGGACGATTGCGCAGTGGCCGATGCCTTCGCCCCCTTTTCATCGGAGCCTGGAGTTTTGGCAAATGGCGACGCATAGCGTATAGCCTCGGCGTAATGCCCCTTGATGTACATTATCTGGGCGATGTAGTAGGATGCCGCAGTTGAAAATCCGTCATCCTGCTCCAGTTCGAGGAACAGCCTGAGGGCGGTATCGTAGTTCCCATTCTCATAAAGGACATGCGCCCTGTAGTACATGACAGCGGACTCGAACTCACCTTCCTCACCCTTGAACTTATCAAACTGGGCTATAGCCAGATGATGCTTCCCCGACATGAAATAGCAGTACCCCCTCTTGAAGAGCAACGGCACCCTGTTATCCGAAGAGACCATCCTCTCGTCCGACTTTTCGAGCCAGAAGAGAGCCTGCGAGATGTCGCCCTTGAGGAGCTCCGCGTCGCCAGCATGATAGTAGGCGTCGGCGCAATGCGCATTGTGCCTGTCGTAATGTTGAAAATCGTCGAGAAGCCGCGAGGCGTCGGCATTGGCGGCCAACTTGGCCGAGAGAGCCTCGAAATATCTGGCATCCTCAAGAAGCACGGAATTGCCATTTATGTCGCGCCAGTTTTCAATGAACGAGTGGAAAGCGTTTCTCGCCGCCCCATACATCGAGGCCTCGTAGAGCTGCAACGCATTCTCGAACTCGGCCTCTGGCGAGTTGAAAAATGACGACTGCTGCGCAGTGGCGGATATGCCGCACGCCGCTGCCAAAAGGGTAAAAACGTGACGCTGGGAAGTCATCATAGGAAAGGAGTTTTTGAGAGTGCCGACTCGAGCACTGACGGAAGCCGTCGGCTCGACTTACTTATCAGCCTCGACGTCAGAAGCTTTCTTCAACGTGTCGAGGACGGACTGAGGGCAACGCACAGGCCTGCCCGTCTTCATGTCGACGAAGACGAGGGTGGTGCTTCCGTCGTTAAGGAGAGCGCCGTCCTCGCTGAGAATCCGATAGTTAATCTTTATTTTAACAGTCGGGAGGGACTCTATGGAACTCTCGACAGTAATGAGGTCGTCGTATCGCGCCGACTTGTGGTAGTGGGATACGAGTTCGATTACGGGAAGAGCCACGCCCTGCTCCTCAAGGAGGGAGTACGGTATTCCGAGGCTGCGGAACATCTCGGTGCGGCCTACCTCGTAAAAGACTGCGTAGTTGGAGTAGTATACGACCCCCATCTTGTCAGTGTCGGCATAGCGCACACGTATCGAGGTCTTTTTCGTAAGTATGCTCATTTAAGAAAAAATTGAAGCCTAAAGTTACAATTAATCCACGACTCGTCAATAAATTTGCCTCGAAAGCTGAAACAACAGCAAGCAGGAGACTGGTATTCCCTTGCCGCGAGCAAACAGAAGGATTAATAATCTTGTAAGGGGGCAAGGTTCAGACTTTTGCCAAATCGGCGTTTAAACTGTTTTCAAACGGCATTTAAAGGATAAAATAGGCTCAACCGGGGCTTGCCCACACACTTGTTCGGAATTTGTAGTTATATTTGGCTAAGAACGGTTGACTATATCGAAATTAAGAAGCTGTTTTGAAATAGGTGAAAATTATTGATATATGGTAGCTTAAATTAT
>JBJEGU010000017.1:0-217443 GCA_051875415.1 Marinilabiliaceae bacterium | reverse complement strand
AACATTAATTTGTTGTCACTCATTAAGTTACGAATAATATTTCAGTTAACCAACTTATAATCAGTAAATTAAGCTATCATATATCAATAATTTTCACCTATTTCAAAACAGCTTCTCAATAAAACAGACGCCATGAACGCAGGGATTGGCACGCCGCACTATAACAACCTTAGGACGTACAGAGAGTACCTTGATCGTCTGGACGGGCTTTTGAACAGACTAACCCGATTTGAGAAATGACCGTAATTGTACCACCGATAAAGTCACAGGGGATAAAGACTAAGCTTGTCCCTTGGATAAACGAGCTTGTATGCCTGTCAGGACTTGACTTGAAGGCTGCGAACTGGATAGAGCCGTTCTTCGGAACTGGAGTGGTGGGGATGAATGCCCTTATCGGAGGACGGCGGATTGTAGGCGACAGCAACCCTCACATTATAGACTTTTACAAAAGCGTACAGGACGGAACGGTAACCCCTCAGAGCATGCGGGAATATCTCCAACGCGAAGGGAAACTTCTTGAACACTCGGGAGACGACGGTTATGAGCATTACCGACTCGTAAAGGACAGGTTCAACGTGAGCCACAGCCCGTTCGACTTCATTTTCCTGTCAAGAACGGGCTTTAACGGGATGATGCGCTTCAACAGGAGGGGGGAGTGGAACATCCCGTTCTGCAAGAAGCCCAACCGCTTTGCCCCAGCCTACATCACTAAAGTATGCAACCAAGTGAAGGCAGTGGGCGAAGTGATAAGAGAGAATGAGTGGGAATTCCGCAAAAAGGATTTCACGGAGACGATACGGGAAGCGAAACGCGGAGACCTCATATATTGCGACCCGCCATATTACGGGCGCTACGTAGACTACTACAATGGATGGACAGAAGACAATGAACGTCAGCTATTCGAAGCCCTGAGGGACACCGAGGCGCACTTCATCTTATCGACTTGGCATCACAACGAGTTCAGAGCCAATGATATGATAGGCAAATACTGGGGGCGTTTCAACGTCGCGACACAAGAACACTTCTACCACAGCGGCGCCCACATAGAGAACAGGCACGCGATGACCGAGGCTCTCGTATACAACTTTGATATTGAGGGATTCGGAGAGCCTGCGACAGACAAAGCGATGCGGCTCGACCTTGCGATATAAAACGGCAAAACGATGCCGCCCTGTAAGGCGTCCGCCCCCGCAAGACCGGTTTGTCTTGCGGGGGCGGACGTAATTATCATTGTTGACTCTCGAGGCTCTTTATGTTGAACACTTTTCTTGTTATCGGTATTTTGCCCAAGACATAAGTGCCGGCGAAACAGACCGCGATGACCAAAGGGATGCCGACGATTGCCGGGATATGGAAGTGCTCGCGAACCGGGACATCCAAGTCAAAAAGGTGAATGCACAGGAACGTCAGGCTATTTTGCCCTGCCCAAATCATCAGTCTTGTCGCCATCGAATGCGTAGTGGAGACAAGAGCGGAGACGAGAAAAAGCGCGTAAGTCCCACCCAAAGCCCCTAAGACATTAATCAGAAAGTCCTGATAGTAACAGCGAACCATAGACATGTCAGAGATAGAAATAGACACGAACCAGCAGATGATGAACAGAGCCCAGAGAAAGGGGCTGACCAGCAGAAAACCACCCTTGGACCTTATAAAATGACCGATGGCATAGAACATCAGGGCGCCGACGCCGGGCAGGAAAGCGAACGGGAGATTAACCAGGCGAGTATCGACAATGATGGCCAAACATGAGGCGAGTACGCTTATCAGGAACCAATGCTTAGAATGGCGGTGTATGATGTTGAACAACGTCTTGCACCAAAACAGGGCAAGCAAAAACCATATAGCCCCTATCACGGGAACGTGAGCAAGATATAAAGAAGAATGGTTGGTCGAGCCACAGCCGTATAAGGCGGCCACAAGCCAATACCATAAATCTACACTTCCCTTGAAGAGAGACAACGCCGCGTAGGTAAAGAACACGGCAGTGGCCGTAAAGACATAAGGAAGAAGTAGACGCCTCGCGTCGGAACGCAGTTCGCATCTTATATCCCTCTCGTGATAAAAATAGCCGGCGATAATGAAGAACAACGGCATATGGAAAGAGAATATGAACGAGGAGAGATGAACTGTCATATGCCCGACAATGACCATCATAATGCCAAAGAACTTCATGACATCATAGGTCGTCTCCCTCTTTTGGATATTCCGCATTGTCATTTCTTCAATATGATTTGCCTAACGTCATTCAACGTCTCATCTTTAGTTATAAGGGCGATGGCGAAGTAGCTCACAACGCCAACTAAGACACCGGCGAGCAGTTGCGCCGAGGGCTGGTCGAAGACGAAATGGCAGGCATAGCACAGGGCGCCCGTAATGCCGGACTTCAGAATCACCGGAACGTTGTAATACATCTGCCTCCAGAAGCCGAAGTTGATGAACTTGCCCGTATAATAGCAGTTGAAGCAATATGCGACAAAACCGTATACCGCCCTGCCGAAGCACAGCCACCACAGACCGAACGGAATCATGGAGAACAGCAGTATGAAAGCTATAGGCTTTTTGACCAGCTCGAGACGGAGGACCAAGTCCGTGCGCCCCTTGACATACAAGATATTCAGGTTGATGTGAGTAAGGGGATCGAAGAAAGAGCCTATGCACAGCACTTGCAACAGAGGGACGGCGGGGAGCCATTTATCGCCGAGCAACACCAGGATCAGAGGCTTGGCCAGCGCAATCAGCCCGAAGAGTATCGGATAGAGGATGAAAATGGGCACACGGAGGAACTTCTTATAGGCCACTTTCAACCTCTCCGCATCGTCCTGCACCTGGGACATCAGGGGGAAAGCGACCTTCATGAAGATGCTCAGGACCGTATTTGTAGGGAGGACGGCGAACTGGTTGCCACGATTGTAGAATCCGACATCTTTTGCCGAGAAAGTCCGGCCAATCACCAGAGTATAGAGATTGTCGTAGATGGTGTTAATCAGGCTGGAGCAAAGGATTTTGGAGCCATATGAAAACAAATGCCTAAAGGATGCCATGGAGAACACCAGTTTTGGCCGCCAACGCAGGAAAAGCTCCATGGTCAGGAGACGCACGAGGCTACTGCCCAGTTGCTGGAACACCAGAGACCAGACACCCAAACCGGCATGGGCCAGATAGAGACCGATGGCGCCAGTGACCAACTGGGTGACGATAGAGATGACAGCCATCTCCTTGAACCTCATTTCGGCTGTCATCTTGGCGGTCTGGGAGATGCTCAAGGAATTGACAAGCAAAGTCAACCCCAGAACCCGTGTGACATCGCAAAGGATTGGGGTCCGGTAGAAATCGGCGATAGCGGGCGAAGCGAACCAAAGAACGGCATAGAGAAGGCCCCCGACAACGGCATTGAAATAGAAGCAGGTGGAATAGTCCACCTCGTCGCGGTCTTTTTTCTGAATCAGGGCACTGCCGAAGCCGCTATCGACGAAAGTCGCGGCGACAGCGAAGAAAATGGCAGTCATACCAATGACTCCATAATCGCTCGGGGCCAAGACGCGCGCTATGGCGATGCCAATGACAAACTGGATGACCTGCTGCGTGAACCGCTCAATGGACGTCCAAGTCACACCCGAAACAGCCTGCCGCTTCAGGGAGCTACTCATCGAGATACTTCCTAATGTCTATCTTACCGGACTTAATATCCTTCAGGACCTCGGTATAGGGCCGCTCGGTATCGAAGATGACGCTACCATGCATGGAGGGGGCCTTCACGGGAGTCATATAATCGCCATACTGGTCAGTCAGAATCTCATCATAGCCGGAAGGGACAGGGATTTGAATATCCTCAAAGGGCATATAGAGGGTACCGGAGTACCAATCTTTCCTTCTGGCGATTTTAAAGACCTGAGAAAGCATAAAAGCCGGGCAAGAATACACGTCGGACGCCTCATCGCCCTGACAAGCATAGAGCCTCTCGAACTTAGAGTAGATTTTCCGATAATCGCAAAAGAGGAATAGCACGCGGGCAAGGAAACACTTTAGAAGCTCCTTTCCCCCATGGGCATTGCTGAACGGAATGACACGGGCATAGAGCAGGTTACGCAACCTCTCGGCTTTTATAAGGTTAGAGACAAACTTATTCTTGTCCTTTGGCAAAGCATCATAGACGAAAATGTCGATAAAAATGCTCTGATTGAAACTGCAGTGCACGTCATACGGCAAAACAGCCGCCGTGCCATTGAATCTCAACTGGGCATGGCCGCGCGGGTACAACTTATCGGTATAGGCGTCCTGGAAAAAGAAAGGCTCGTTGAACTCCTTTGGGGCGATCTGCAACAACTTGTCATAATCCTCCCGGAGCATCACCATGTCGATATCGTCATCCCATGGGATGTAGCCGTGGTGGCGAACAGCCCCCAATAAAGTACCGCCGTCAGCCCAAATATTCAGGTTGTTTTTTTTTACAGACCTCAAGTAATTTAACAACCAGTTTTATTTGAACATTCCAGACCTTTTTCATATCAGCGGACACTTCATATCCACTCCTGACTTCTCTCTCTAAGTTCATTACGATATGTTATTTGCAGAAGTAATCACCTGACGCGACACAGGGGGAAAGACGCAGTGAGGTGTGTGTGGGGGGGGGGATAGACGGGAGAGGTGGGGCACCTCCACGCCGAACGCCCTTCCTCTGCCGGACATGACCGTTTTTCCCACCGCAATGGGAGCAAACAGAACCACGGCGGCGGCAAAGTTAAGAAATTTGCGGGCTTGCAATGGACGCGGAGACTAAATTCGCAGAATGCGCGACAGTGACACAAGACGAAAAAGGGAGCAGCGGCCTTTTTTTTATGAGGCGGCGGAAGAGATTGGGGCGGTGAAAAGTGGCGGCGGATAATCCATCAACGGGTACTTTGTCGTATATTAGCAGAAAAACGCAACAGACAAGGACAGGACTATGGAAAAGAACTTCAAGGAGCTGCTGCCCGGAGTGAGGGCCTTCGCATTCGACATAGACGGCGTGCTGTCGACGCAGACGGTGCCGATGTCGGCCGATGGGATCCCGATGCGCACGGCGAACATAAAGGACGGATACGTGCTTCAGCTGGCCGTCAAGCTCGGCTACAAGATAGCCATAATAACGGGCGGGAAGAGCGACGCGATAAGGAAACGATACGAGGGCCTGGGCATAACGGACATCTACATGGGCCAGGCGACCAAGACGGGCGCATATACGGAATGGAAGGAGGCTAACGGGCTGAAAGACGAGGAGATACTGTATATGGGCGACGACATTCCCGACCTGCCGCTACTGAGGGTGGTGGGCGTGCCGACATGCCCTCAGGACGCGTGCGTGGACGTGAAAGCGGCGTGCCGCTACATATCGCCCTTCAGGGGTGGCGAGTGCTGCGTGCGCGACGTGGTGGAGCAGGTGCTGCGATCGAAGGGAGAATGGGGGCATGACCACTCGTGGTAAAACTGCAGGGATATGAACATTGCGGGGATAGCGAGGCTCGTGAGGCTGCCGAACCTGGTCTTCATGGTGGCGTTCCAGTGCCTGCTGCGGTACGGGCTGGTGCTGCCGATGCTTGCCGAGGCCGGCGTGGAGCCGAGGCTTAGCGCGTTCCAGTTCGCCATGCTCGTGGTGGCCACGGTAGGCATAGCGGCTGGCGGGAACGCGATAAACGACTATTTCGACGTGGAGGCGGACAGGGTGAACAAGCCGGCGCGGGTGGTGGTAGGGACGACGGTGGACCGGCGCGCCGCGCTGCTGACGCACGTGACGACGACTCTCGCGGGCCTCTTCGCCGGCGTATACCTGTCGTACATACTGCGCCGCCCGGCGTTCCTGCTGCTCTTCGTGAGCCTGCCCGTGCTGCTATGGTTCTACTCGACGCACTTCAAGAAGCAGATACTCGTGGGGAACCTGCTTGTAGCGCTTCTCGTGGCCCTTACGGGCTATATGGTAGTCTCGGTGGAGTTCGCCGCCCTTGACAGGGTGCACGCCGCCACGGGCGAGCCGCCCTTGTCGTGGATATGGTACATAGTGTGCGCGTACTCCATATTCGCCTTCATAAGCAACCTGGGGCGCGAGATGATAAAAGACATGGAGGACAAGGAAGGCGACGCACAGGCGGGATGCCACACGCTGGTGATAGAGCTTGGCGACACGTACGCGAAGACAGTGATAACGCTCGTGGAGGCAGTGCTGATAGCGGGGTGCACGATGGCCCTGGCGGCTGTGCCGGACTGCATTGACGCCACAATCCCGACGGTCTATTTCGTGGCGCTCATAGTGACCCCGACCATAGCCCTATGCGCGATGCTCTGGCGGGGGCGCACACCACACGACTACCACAGGGCGGCGACCCTGAGCAAGGTGATAATGGCGGCGGGCATGCTGTCAATTCTACTCATAAACAAATAGGACCGAGGCGCGAGAGCCGGAGTCGACAAAAAAGAAATACTGAAATGGCATTGAACTCACTTTACACACACAGGACGATAAGGAAGTACACGTCGCGCCCCATAGCGGACGAGATTGTGGACAAGATAGTAGAGGCCGGCATACGCGGCTCGAACACGGGCAACATGCAGCTCTACAGCATAATCCTGACGACGGACCAGACGATAAAGGAGAAGCTCGCCCCGGCGCACTTCAACCAGCCGATGATAACGAGCGCGCCACTGGTGGTGACGGTATGCGTGGACGTGAACAGGATGAGCCGGTGGTGCGAGATGAGCCACGCCGAACTGGCATTCAACAACTTCGAGAGTTTCGTGACGGCGTCGATTGACGCGACGATAGCCGCCCAGTGCATGGCCCTGGCGGCTGAGGAGGAGGGGCTTGGGCTGTGCTATGTAGGCACGACGACGTACAACCCCGAGATGATAATAGACGTGCTGGACCTGCCCAAGGGGGTGTTCCCGCTGATAACGCTGACGATAGGCTACCCCGACGAGAAGCCCGAGCTGACGGAGCGTCTGCCGACATGCGGCGTGGTGCACGACGAGACCTACGTCGACTACACGGACGCCCAGATAGCGTGCATCCACGAAGACAAGGAGGAGAACAGCCAGAACAAGAAGTTCGTGGAGGAGAACAAGAAGGAGAACCTCGCTCAGGTGTTCTCGGAGGTGCGCTACCCGCGCGGCCAGAGCGAGGCGTTCAGCGCGAAACTTATAGAGGTGCTAAAGAAGCAGGGGCTGATGTAGGCCAGGCCCGCACACTACACACTGAGACGGAAGCGGACTCGCCGGGGAGGCGGGCCCGCTTCAGCGTTTTTGGGGCGCAACGCGATAGTGAGCGAGCGAACCATTTTTTTTTTTGGGGGGGGGGGAGGAAGCGGGCGGGGCAGCGGATGGCGCGGGGGCAAAACAAAAAAATCCAGCTACCGAGGAAGCTGGATTTGAATGGTGTTTAAAAGGTTTTCAAAAGGTATTTAAAAACCTTTGGGGTGGGAGGTGAAGGATTCGAACCTACGAAGCCGAAGCAGCAGATTTACAGTCTGTCCCATTTGACCACTCTGGAAACCTCCCTAAGACGATGCAAAATTAGGCAAAGTTTTGGAGATTGCAAATTTTTGGGGCGGAAGAAATGATGGCCAATAATATTGTGTCATTCCCATTTTGACCAAGCTGGTCAAAAACCTCATTTTTCACTTGAGGGGACGCGTTCATCGTTATCGTCGCCCAGTTTTTTGAGTTCCTCATTCTCCTCGAACTCTTGGACCCATTGCTTTACCTTGGCTTGGAGCAAGGCCTTGTCGGGGAGGTAGAGCTGGTAGGCGGCGGCGTAGATGTTGGCGTCTTTGCGGCAGGGTGAGTTCGACCAGGGCGTCGTTCTTGCGTTCGCAGAGAAGAATGCCGATTGTAGGCTTCTCGAAGTCCTGCCTGACATGGCGGTCGTAGTAGTTGACGTACATCTGCATCTGGCCGAGGTCCTGGTGTGTAAGATCTCCGGTCTTAAGGTCGATGAGGACATAGCATTGCAAGAGGCGGTTGTAGAAGACGAGGTCGACAAAGAAATGGCGCTCGTCGAATGAGAAACGCTTCTGCCTGGCCTCGAAGAGGAAGCCTTTGCCGAGTTCGAGGAGGAATTGCTGCATTTTGCTGATTATGGCATTTTCCAGTTTCGACTCGGAGCAGGACACGTCGGGACTTAGTCCGAGGAACTCGAGCGTAAGCGGGTCCTTGATGATGTCTGACGGTTTTTCAATGGTCTGCCCTTCCCGCGCCAGTCGCATCACCCCATCCTTATTGCGGCTCAGCGCCAGACGCTCATAGAGGCTGCTGCCGACCTGACGGCTCAACTGCCGCACGCTCCATTGCTGCTGTGCGCACTCAATCTCGTAGAAGCTGCGGGCGTCGGGGTTTTCGATACGCATCAGGATAAGGTAGTGGGACCAGGAGAGGGGAAATGAAATCCGAGACGGTGTTTCGGATTTATTGCTTGTCGATTTCCGAGACAGTGTTTCGGAAATTGAATACACGAGGAAGAACCGGCGACACTGCTCTAATGTGTCAACAGACCACCCCTTGCCATATTTCACTGTCAGTTGCCGCGACAGATTCTTCAACACGGACTTTCCATAGCCTGCTCTCTTTTGTCCATATTGTTCATTCTCCACTATGTACTGCCCTATATTATAATACGTATGAACCATTGCCGTGTTGACGGTGGTTTTCACACGTTGCCGCATCTCTTCTATTAGTGCAGCCACTTTCTCGAAGAGGGCATCCTCACGTTTCTGAATATCATTCATAAAGCCTTATTCCTTGACATTAGCCAATAGTATTTCGGATTCACAGACCGTGCCGCTGATGCTCAGGCGCAGCCCCTTGGTGGTGGGCATAGGGGGGGCGACGAGCGTGCGCTCCTGCCCGTGGGCATCATACAGACACAAAGATAAGGAACCGCGACGACAAAAAGGGGGCGGCAGAGGGAGGAGGGAGAAAATGGGGGGACAGCGGGTAAAATGTGTGGCGGGCGGGGTGATTCAGGAGAATTTTTGCTTTAAATTGCGGGAGGGGGACGCACCCCTATTAAACATGACAGAAAGATGGAAGAAGTGGAGAATGAGCGGGCGCGGAGCCTGACCTTGGAGCAGTTTTGCTCGCAGATACGGTACGTGGTGGAGCAGGGCCGGCTGGAGGCCTGGGTGACGGCCGAGATTGCGCAGGTAAGCATCAGCCGCGGGCATTACTACATAGAGCTTGTGCAGAAGGGAGAGGCGACGGACATGCCCGTGGCGAAGCTGCGGTGCATGATATGGGCGGGGATGGCCGAGGGCGTGCTGTCGGCCTTTTGGGAGGCAACCGGGGGCGATATTGCGGCGGGGATGAAGGTGATGGCGTACGTCAGGACATCGTTCCACGCGGTATTCGGCCTTAGCGGGCAGATCCTGGCGATAGACCCTAACTACACCCTTGGGGACCTGGAGGCGAGGCGGCGGGCCATATGGGACAAGCTGCGGGCCGAGGGCGTGGCGGACATGAACAAGGGACTGGAGATGCCCACGGTGGTGCAGCGCATAGCGGTCATCTCGGGCAGGACGGCCGCGGGATATGGCGACTTTATGAACCAGCTCAGGGACAACGGGCTTGGCATAGCATTCCGCACGGAGCTGTTCGAGGCCGCGGTGCAGGGGGCGGAGGCCGAGGCCTCGATAGTGAGGGCGTTGGAGAGGGTTGCCGAGAGGGCCGAGGAGTTTGACGTGGTGGTCATAATAAGGGGCGGCGGGTCGAAGACGGACCTGGCGTGCTTCGACTCGTACGACGTGGCGGGCAACATAGCGCAGTTCCCGCTGCCCGTCATAACCGGCATAGGCCACGAGCGCGACCGCTCCATTGCCGACATGGTGGCCCACACGGCGGTGAAGACACCGACGGCCGTGGCGGAGTTCATAATAGGCGTAGACGCGGACTTTATGGCCCTGCTTGACGAGCTGGGGCGACGCATTGTGACCGCATCGGACAACGGGATTGCCGACAACAAATCGCTCCTTGACACGCTCTCGCTGCGCCTCATAGGGGCGGCGAGAGGCGCAGTAGGCGGGCACAGGGAGGAGATTGAGCGACTGCGAACACGCGCCTGCATGGCGGCGAGCCGAAGCCTAGCCGCCGCAAGGCAGAACCTCGCCGCCGCCGAGACGCGGATGGCCATAGCCGCCGGGAGGGAGCTGGAACGCGACGCGGCGAGCCTCGCGCACATGGCGGACGGGATAGCCAGCGCGGCGAGACGCGCCTTAGAAGCGAAGCGCACGGAGATTGACGGATACGAGCAACGGCTGAGGACTTCGGACCCGAGAGCGGTGCTGGCACGCGGATTCAGCATTACGACCAATGCGGAGGGAAGGATGATTAAATCGGCAAGGGAAGCGGTGGCGGGCGACACAATAGTCACCCACATGGCGGACGGCGAGATAAGGTCGGTAGTGAAGGAATGAGCGCACCGGGGAGCGAGAGACTCCTATTTGACACGGCCTGCGCCGATATAGTTGGTGACGTAGTACTGCTGCGTCATACTGCTGACGATGACGCCTTTGGAGGTGGAGGCGTGGATGAACTTGTCGTTGTTGAGGTAGACGCCGACGTGGTTGGGCGTCTTGGATCGCCGGCCGTCGGTGCGGAAGAAGACGAGGTCGCCCTCCTTGATGCTTGACTTGCTTATCTTGGTGACATTGGCGGCGTAGATGTCCGCCGAGCTGCGGTTGAGGCTCTTGCCGTAGACCTTCTTGACGATGATGTTGGTAAGCCCTGAGCAATCGACGCCGGAGGAGGACATCCCGCCATACTTGTAGGACGTGCCGAGCCAGGAGGCCGAGACGAGGTAGAGCTGCTCGCACTTGACCTTGGACGGAGAGACGCCGAGCTTGGCGCACGCCTTGGAGAGCGATCCGGAAGAGGAGGGCCTCTCGACCCTGTCGTCGCGCAGGGAGGAGCCGCCTTTGGCGGCATTGCCAGTCTTTTTGACCACGGGCCTCACCGCCCCCCCACCCTTGCGCGACGAGGCGCAGCCGGAGAGGGAGAGACCTGCCACGATGAGCAGGCAGAGCAGCGAGAGCAGGTGTTTCATTTCTTTGTTATCTCGGCCAGTTTGGCCTCGGCCTCGGTAATGTTCTGACGGCACTGCTCGATGAGCTTGAGAGCTTTCTGGACATCGGCGATCATGCCGTCGAAGCCGGAGGGCATGTCCTGCGACTCGAGCCTCTCGACGATGTCCTTGATTTGGGCGACGGCCTCGTCGTAGGAGAATTTTTTCTTTTCAGCCATAGATTTATACAGTATTGAGGAGGACGGTCACGGACGTGCCGCGCTTACGGCCCGGCTCGATGACGATGGAGCCGCCGTTGTTGCGGACGAGGTCGCGGCAGATGGCGAGGCCGATGCCGTTGCCCATCTCGTTGTTGGTGCCGGCATTTGGCACGAGGTCGAGCTCCTTGTTGAAACGCGAGACATCGTCCTGCGACATGCCGCAGCCGTCGTCGTCGACGGAGAGGGCGACGTGCTTGGAGTAGGCGGCGGCCTTGATGACGACGTGCCCGCCACGCGGGGTGAACTTGACGGCGTTGGAGATGAGGTTGCGGAGAATGATCTCGAGGTGAGAGAAGTCGACGAGGACCTTGATATCGGGAGGGACATCGTCGCATGAAATCTCGATGCCCTTGTCCTTGGCCATGAGCTGGACTGACGAGACGCAGCAGCGGACACAGTCGGCGAGAGCGAGCTCCTGCTGCTTGGGGTTGAGGAGCTCCTTGGACTTGCTCCAGGTGAGGAGGTTGTTCATCATCTGGTAGAGGAGCTGGGCGGAGGAGAAGATGTGGCGGCTGAGCTGCTCTACCTCACCGCCTTGTGCCTTGCCGCGCTCGGCGAGGATGCCGGTCATGCCGAGGAGCGCGTTGAACTGGTTGTTGGAGTCGTGGGCGATGATGGATATGACCCTCTGGGCGTCGGAGAGTTTGCTGCCGAGCTTGTGGCTGCGCTCCCTGTAGTAGCGCAGGCGGGTGAAGGCGAGGTAGAGGAAGATGAGCGAGGCGAGGCAGAGGAGGCCGACGACGAGCGCGGCGGCGTAGGCTGTGCGCCGCATGGAGTCGGACTGCTCCATGGCGGAGCGCATGGAGGCGACATCGGCCGCCTTATCGTCCTTGGGGCGGTCGACCTGCCCGATACGGGCTGGGGTGGCGGAGTTGAGGATATAGGAAATCTCGGAATCCCAGGCGGCGCCGTTGAGGGAGGCCGACTCGACCATCTTGTCGTAGGCGGCCTTGTAGTCGCCGAATTTGGCATCGACGCGCGCCTCGGTCCGCAGAATTGCGATGCGGCCCACGACATCGGCACGGGGAGCGAGGGAGCCGGCCTTGCGGGCGAGGGAGAGAGCCTCTTCGAGGTCGCCGGCTTCGAGGAGTGTGCTTGCCATGTCGGAATAGAGCGAGGCGAGGAACACGGAGTCGGCGAGGGCGGGCAGGAGCGTCTCGGCGGTACGGTAGCTCTTGATGGCCTTGACGTATTGCCCCTCGGAGTGGTAGATACGGCCCAGGCCGTCGTAGAGTCGGGAGAGTGAGGCGGAGTCGGCGGCGAGACTATCGTCGGAGAGGAGAATCTCGTAGATCTTTATGGCGGAGGCGGCTTTGGAGCCTGACATGTAGAAATCGGCGAGGACCTCGCCCACCGTCACCTTGTCGGCCGGTGTCCGGGCCTTGGCCCAAGCCTCGTTGAACTTGCCCTCGGCCTTGTCGCGTTGGCCTGCTTGCCAGAGGGCTCGGCCGATGCCTATAATCTCGTCGGTCTCGGACTTCCAGACGCCGCGCACGTCGGACTCCTGCACGTCGAACGGGCCGGCGAGGGCGTGGTTCGTGATGCAGAGCGAGAGGAGGGACAGGGCCCACCCGACGAAGCGCGGGGGAAATCTCATGGTGAAAGCGATTTATTACTTGGACTTACTGTACGTATCGATGTGTCGTGCGGACTTGTTGGGATAGAGGTCGCGCAGGTTGACGAGGATGGCAGTCTCCTCGACATCGCCGAACTCGTCGTTGATGGCCGTGTCGAAGACCTTCATGGAGGGGGAGAGGGTCATATAGGCGTTGACGAGAGGGGGGATGTTCTCGCCGAGCTCGCGGACTTTGCGGATGAGAATCTTGTAGTCGTCTTGGAAGTTGCCGGCCGAGAAGGTGGCGTCGGACTCCTCGGGGGAGAGACCCACCTGGAGGGGCTTGTAGGCGTAGACGAGGTGGCTCTTGTCGCCGAAGTACTTATGCCAGAAGCCCATGATGAAGTCGCGCGCACGCGGGTTGAAGTGGGTGTACATGGTCACCTTGCCGAAGAAGTAGGTGACGTCGGGGTGGTCGACGACGAGTGAGCCGAGGCCGTCCCAGAGGTTATCGAGGGCGAAGAGGCTCTTGGCGCCCATGCGGCTGCTCTGGTAGAGGGGCTGGACGAAAGAGCGGCCGAGCTCGATTGTTGAGGGGAAGTAGGAGCGGATGAACTCGTCGGAGAAATGGAACATGTGGGACGTGGCGAGGTAGCGGGCGCCATCCTGGTTCTGTGGGAGGTCCTTGCAGAGGATGTAGCGATAGCCGCCGAGGATCTCCTGATCCTTGGGGTCCCATACGATGAGCTGTCGGAAAGGGATGTCGGTCTCGTCCCACTCATCGACATCGACAGCGAGGCCTGTGCCTCCGCCAGCCATCCGGAAGGCCATCTCGCGGAGACGTCCGACCTCGCGCATGAGCGAAGGAGCCTCGGAGGCCGCGAAATCGTATATCAGGTTGCCACCCTTGTTGGTGTTCCTGACAAAATGCGCTTTGGACAACTCCCCCATCAGGACATCGCGCGGGATAGGGTCGGCAATCTGCTCCATTGGTTTTTATTTTGTTTTTAGAAGGTGTAAAAAGCACGTTTTAGGGAAGGGTGTCGGCGACGTTGGACGCCGCATAATCCTCCTATTGGCGGGGCGAGACAGGGCCCGAGACCGGTATGCACGCTAAATTATGAAAAAAGGTCGAAAATAGGATGCGCGCATCTACATAAAGGGCGGACGGAAAGAGGCAGGAGACGCAGAGACCAGGGACGCACCAAGACCGACCAGACAGGGGCATCATAATGGGGGATGAGGGCGCAACGGAGACTCAAAAACACTATATTTGGAGAGTCAACAGGTAAAAAATCAGCATCAGGATGAAGACACCTAAAACGAACGTGGCGCGAATCCTCGACAAGGAGAAAGTGCCGTACGAGATAAAGTCGTATGACTTCGACCCCGACGACCTCAACGCCACGCATGCGGCGGACGAGTTCGGGCTTGAGTATGGGCGCGTGTTCAAGACCCTCGTGCTGCGCGGAGACCGGAACGGCCTCTTCGTATGCGTCATACCGAGCGACAAGACCGTGGACTTGAAGAAAGCGGCGAAGGCCTCGGGGAACAAGTCGGCGGAGATGCTCCACGTCAAGGACCTCCTTGAAAACACGGGCTACATACGCGGCGGCTGCTCGCCGATAGGCATGAAGAAGCACTACCCCACATACATAGACTCGTCGGTCAACGACTGGCAGAGCGTCACCGTCAGCGCGGGACAGCGCGGCGTGATGGTGCTCGTGGCGCCAGCGGACATCATCCGCGTGGCAAGGATGACGACGGCTGACCTCACGAAAGAGGAGAAGGATGGGACAGACGGAGAGGGGGAGTAGCCCGACCGACATAGAGACCGTGGAGCCATCGGAGCCCGGAATGGTAGGCATCAGCCAATACAGCCGGAGGGAGGGCCTGACGCACATAAGAATCCCCGAGGGTGTGCGCCGCGTGGACGACTATGCCTTCTACGGGTGTGACAACCTCGAAGCCGTGGAGCTGCCGGACACCCTCACGGAGGTAGGCGAGGCCGCCTTCGCGTCGTGCGGCAGACTGGCGGGGCTGCGAGTGCCGGACGGAGTCAGGGCCATAGGGCGGAACGCCTTCGCCGACTGCGGAAGCCTGCGTTCGGTGGACTTGCCCGAGACGTACGCAGACATAACGCCGGGCCTTTTCGCGGGGTGCCATTCGCTCGCGCACATCGGCACGGGCGCGGCATACAGGCAGGAAGGCGGATACGTCATCAGCACGGAGACGAAGCGCGTAGATATAGCACTGCCCACGGCTGTGGTGGACGGCCGCCTTGAATTGCCACAGGGGACGGAGGGCATAGCCCCGTATGCGCTATCGCTATGCCCGCGGGCCACGAAAGTGGCGATACCGGGATCTATTGTAGAAATTGACGGGCTGTCGTTCGGCGGCCTGCCACTCCTGACGGACATAGAGACGCAGGAGGGGTCGGCTTTCAGACAAGCTAATGGCTGCCTCTGGCGCGGGGACGCCATTGTCATCCACTTGGCGGGAGACGGAGCGGCCGAGGTGGACATCGACGCGCCTGACGGGCATCTGGCTATCGGGCCGCACGCGTTCCGCGGCTGCGAGACGCTGAGGGAGGTCCGGATACACTCGGCAGGCCGGTGCACGGTGGACATAGGCGAATCGGCCTTCGAGGGGTGCGAGAACCTTGAGACGGTATCGTTCGCAGAGGGGAGCGCGGCCACATTTGGGACCGGCTCGTTCCGCAGGTGCGGGAAACTCAGGGCTTGCGAGGG
Source organism: Marinilabiliaceae bacterium (assembly GCA_051875415.1). Taxonomy (GTDB): domain Bacteria; phylum Bacteroidota; class Bacteroidia; order Bacteroidales; family Marinilabiliaceae; genus W3P20-009. Next base: position 201,837 of record JBJEGU010000017.1, on the reverse strand, counting down.
ATGTGACACGGTGGCCATTGGCGACATGGCATTCGAGGGGTGCGCCAGCCTGGCGGATGCCCCGTTGTCGGGCATGACGACAGCGATTGGGAAGGACGCGTTCGCTGAATGCACGGCACTGGTTTCGATAACCGTTCCAACGGGAGTTAAAGACATTTCGGACGGGGCGTTCGCGAACTGCTCGGGCCTGGAGAGCGTCGACCTCCACGACGACGTGGAGACGATAGGCGAGGAGGCGTTCTACGGGTGCACGAAGCTGAGGAGCGCGGACCTGCCTGTGAACCTCAGGAGCGTGGGCGGCGGGGCGTTCGCATGCAGCGGGCTGGAGTCGGTGGCCATACCGAGGAATGTGGAGACGGTGGGCGGCTTCGCGTTCGGGATGTGCCGGAACCTGGAGGCCGCGACGATGCCATCGGACTTGTTCGACAAGACGGGCGACATATTCGCCATTTGCCCGAGGCTGGAGATGATGGGCGTTAACAATGCGGTCAAATGAGAATTAAGCTGACATTTATGGGGACGGGGACGTCGACTGGCGTGCCGGTCCTGGGCTGCCATTGCGCCACATGCCAATCGGGAGACCCGAGGGACAAGCGGCTGCGCTCGTCGGCACTCATAGAGGTATGCGGCGGGCCGAGCATCCTGATAGACGCCGGCCCGGACTTCCGCTACCAGATGCTCAGAAGCGGGACAGAGAGACTTGACGCGATACTCCTCACCCACGAACACTACGACCACGTAGGCGGGCTTGACGACGTCCGGGGGCTGAACTACTCGCAGAGGCGGGACATAGCCGTCTTCGCCCGGCCAACCGTGGCTGAGGCCGTGAGACACAACCTGTACTACGCATTCGCCCCGACCCCCTACCCCGGCTCGCCTCGCATAATCCTGAACGAGATAACGGACGACGACTTCACTGTGGCGGGGACGCGGATCAGAGCGTTGCACGTCATGCACGGGGGCCTTGCCATCATAGGATTCCGCATAGGGCCATTGGCCTACATCACGGACGCGAGCCTCGTGCCCGAGACGACCATACGCGCCGCTAAGGGAGTGGACACCCTTGTGCTTAACGCCCTGGGGCCGCTGCCGCACCACTCGCACCTTAACCTTGAGCAGGCCATAGGCGTAGCGTCGCGCATCGGGGCCCGCCGGACATTTTTCACACACATAAGCCACAAGATGCCGCCAGCCGCGGCCATGGAGGACGCCCTGCCAGCAACCATGCGGCTGGCCTATGACGGACTTATCGTCGAGATAGACGGCGGGAGGACGGATTAATTGATTAAATTCGCATCGACCAATTCAATATACATTTCTCCATTTCAACACCATAGAGAGGATGAAGAAACGGATACTCTACGTAGTGAACCCGCGCTCAGGCACAGGGCGGAAGAGGGTGATAGAGAAAGAGATACGCGAACGCACTGACAAGGCGGAGATAGAGTTCGACATTGTCCACACGACCCATAGGGGGCATGCGGCGGACATAGCCCGCGAGCACAGGGACGAAGTGGACGTCATAGTGGCCGTCGGGGGCGACGGTACGGTGAACGAGGTTGGGCGCGGCCTGATAGGCGGGCGCGCGTCGCTTGGGGTGATCCCGTGCGGCTCGGGCAACGGGCTGGCGAGGGAATTGGAGATACCGCTACGGACGTCGTCGGCCATTGACGTGATCAACGAATGCGAGAGACGGACGATAGACGTGCTTAACGTGGGGGAGAGCATGGCCCTGAACGTGGCGGGGGTTGGATTTGACGCCCACATCAGCCATCTTTTCGCGAACAGGAAGACCCGCGGGCCGCTGCAATATGTGAACCTGATAGCCAAAGAGTTCCCGAACTACGAGCCATCGGAGTACACGCTCAACATAGACGGCGACCTCTTCCGTCGGAAGGCTTTCCTCATCTGCTTCGCCAACTCGAGCCAGTGGGGGAACAACATACACATAGCGCCCAACGCAAGCATGAGCGACGGGCTGATGGACGTGTGCATAGTCTCGGAGTTTCCGAACATGGCCATACCGTCGCTCGTCATCTCGCTCCTGAGCCAGTCGATAGACACGAACAAGTATGACGAAATGATCCGGGCTAAGGAGGTGGAGCTGATGAACGAGACCGACGTGATAGGGCACGCGGACGGCGAGCCGATAGTCATCAGGCCGCACTCGAAGGTATGGATCAGCCCCAACGCGCTCAGCGTTGTGGCCCCGTCGGGTAGTTTTTTCGAGAATCAGCGATTCAACCCGGCGAAGATACGCGAGGCGATACTCAACAAGGGATCAGAGACGATAAACAACGCACGCGAGATAGCGAAGGACTCGATAAACGAAATCAAGCAGATTTTGAAGGACATGTAGGTTTATTTGCCCCACGGGCCGCGTAAGTGGTCAGAAATGACTAAATTCGCAGCCAGTGGACAGGAATAGGGTCCATGCCGCGGGAGACAGTGAGCCAGCCCGCCTAAAAGAGGCCACACAACATAAAGAAAAAGTTCTTAAAGAAAATGTTAAGCAGAAGGCTGATAAGGGTCAAAGTGATGCAGATCCTCTACGCCCTGAACCGTCAGGGAAGCACGGATCTTCAGGAGGCAGAGAAACTCATGGCGCACAGCGTTGAGAAAAGCCAGGATTTGTACAACCTCATATTGCAGATTCCGATCGCGATGCGCCATCTAGGAGCGAAGCGGATAGAGATAGGCAGGGCGAAGTTGCGCCCTACGGCAGCGGACCTGAACCCCAACATGCGTTTCGTCCTGAACAGGCTTATCCTCCAGCTTGAGGATAACGAGGAGCTGAACAAAATCATAGAGACGACTGGTAACACATGGGCCTCTGACGAGAGCCTGATGAAGACCATATTCTCGAAGATGACCCGTTCGGACTTGTACTGCAAGTACATGAACACTGACGAAGAGGGATTTGAGAACGACAGGAATTTCGTGATAAAGTTCCTGCTTAAGGAGCTCCCGAAGATGAGTTTCTTCTTCCAGGCGTTGGAGCTGAAGAACGTGTACTGGAACGACGAGGCCGAGTTCATGATCAGCATGGCGGCCAAGACGCTCAAGGAGTTCGACGGAGAGAACGGCAAGGACGTGAAGCTCATGCCCCTGTACAAGGACGAGGACGACGTGCAGTTCACGAAATCCCTGCTGCGCCACAGCATAACGGAGCTGCCCAACACGATGGAGATGATCAAGAAGTTCTCGAAGAACTGGGACGCCGACCGTGTGGCCGTCATGGACATCCTGCTCATAGACCTTGCCATAGCGGAGATGACTACCATGGTCAACATACCGATCAAGGTGACGCTTAACGAGTACATAGAGATATCGAAGTACTACTCCACGGACAAGAGCAACGTATACATCAACGGACTGCTGGAGAAGATTGTCCGCCAGCTGGTAGAGGACAAGCGCATAAGCGAGGCGCAGCTCTTCTAAAGAGCAGCCCCCCACGCTCACTCCGACACGCACGATGGACACGGCACGACTCATCAGCCTGGCCACGGCCGCGGTAATGCTGGCGGCATCGGCTTGCAGCAAAACGAAAAGTACGGGCGGTGGCGAGGACTGGGTTCGCGAGGGAGAAGAGCGGACACACTCGCTCAGGCTTGACACGAACATCGTCGACATCGGCACAGTGAACCCGGAGGAGACAGTCTCGGCGTCCGTCGGGATTAAGAACGACGGGACGGAGCCGGTGGATGTGGAGTCGGTCGGCACGGATTGCGAATGCATCGGAGCGAGGGTGGACGACGGGACTATCGCCCCAGGCGGGTCGAGCCGGATTAGGTTTGAGCTTGACACGCACGCGTCGTCGGGACGGCAGTTCCACAAAATCTCTGTCACGTATGGCCAAGGGCAGACTCTGGAGCTATGCGTCGTGGCGGACGTGACGGAGACATATTAAATTTGAATAACTAAAACGTAGAATAATGTTCAGCACACTACTTCAGGCGGCTCCCGCCGCGCAACCGCAGGGAAGCGCGCTTATGACTTTCCTCCCCCTCATCCTCATCGTGGTCGTCTGCTACTTCATGATGATCCGTCCGCAGCAGAAGAAGCAGAAGGAGGAGCAGAAGATGCGCGACGCCCTCAAGAAGGGCGACCGCGTGATGACCGCGAGCGGACTCAAGGCCAAGGTGTCCTCGGTCCGCGACAATGAGGTCGTACTTGAGATTGCGGAGGGCGTGAAGGTCACATTCTCGAAGGCCGCCATCATCCAGGTGGAGAACGGCTCGGCCACAGAGAAGGCAGAGGAGACGAAATAGCAACAGAGAGACATTATCGGCGGCCTGCTCTTCACCCACCGGGTGCGGAGAGGCTGCCGATAATCGCATAACGCAGAAGAGAAATGGAAGAGAAGAAACTGCCGCCGCTCTATGACAAGCTGAGGGTGGAGCCGGACAGGTACGTGCCGACCGACCACATATCGTACGGAGGGGAGGATCCGCACGCCCACCTGCTGCCGATAAAGAAGATATACGAGGTAAACGTGGACGCGAACTACCCGTACGTGGACAACTCGCTCAAGTTCCGCGTCCTTAACTGGCTGTATTATTTCCAGTCGAAGACGCTGATAGTCTTCCTCAACAAGTTCCGCTACGGATTCGAGATGAGGGGGCGGGAGAACATAACCAAGAACATGGACAAGCTCGCGGGAGGCGCGATGACCGTCTGCAACCACGTCTTCCGGTGGGACATGTGCGGAGTGTTCACGGCGATAGGCTGGAGGCAGTTGCGCTTTCCCATCTACGCGGGCCAGATGGCGGGCAAGGACCGCACGAGGATGGTAGAGATGGGGGGTGTGCCGATCCCGGACAAGCTGTCGGCGATAAAGAGCTTCTACAAGGCGTTCGACTATTTCCACGAGAAGGGCTATTGGATGCACTTCTTCGCCGAGGAGAGCCGTTGGCAGTTCTACACGCCCATACGGCCGTTCAAGAAGGGGGCGTTCGTCTTTGCGGAGAAGTATAACCTGCCGATAATCCCGATGGCGTACTCGTACAGGGAGCGGAAGGGGCTGCTCAAGCTCTTCGGCAAGGAGGCGTGCGTAACGTTGAACGTTGGCGAGCCTATATTCCCGGACCCGGCGCTGAAGGGGAACAAGGGCGCGACCATAGACGACCTGAGGAAGCGGACGCACGCCGCGATGGTGAAGCTGGCCGGGATTGTGGAGAACCCGTGGGAGTATAACCAAACAGAGAAATAGCGATGCTGAGCATTAAGGTATTCCGCGTGAACATGATGGCAGAGAACACTTACGTCGTGAATGACGAGACGAAGGAGTGCGTCATCATAGACTGCGGGTGTTACGAGCAGGCGGAGAAGGACGCATTGGCGGACTACATAGGCAGGGAGGGGCTGAAGCCCGTCCGGCTGCTGTGCACGCATTTCCACCTTGACCACGTCTTCGGCACGCAGTTCGTCCTGGACAGGTACGGGCTCAGGGCCGAGATCAGCCCGAGGGAGAGCCAGCTTGCCGAGATGCAGCATTATCAGGCTGTGGCCTTCGGCCTTGACGAATCGGCGGCCCAGTCGCCCCAGCCGCTACTGACGCTTAACGACGGCGACAAGGTGAAGTTCGGCGACACGGAGCTTACCGTGATAGCGACACCTGGCCACTCACCCGGCGGCGTGTCGTTCTACTCGGAGAAGGACGGCGTCGTCTTCACGGGCGACACGCTCTTCCGCGGCACGTATGGGGCGGTGAACCTGCCTGGCGGCCGCCTGTCGAAACTTGTGAAGTCGATAAAGGAGAGGCTGTTCACGCTGCCGCCTGACACGGTCGTGTACCCCGGACACGGGGGAGAGACGAGCATCGGCGTGGAGAGGGAGGGGAACCCGATACTTCTTGCGCTGGCGAACTGAAGGAGACGGGCGAGGCATGCGATAGCGAGCTTCCTGATGCCCATATTATTGCGGCTGATTGTTAAATTAGAAACTAAGCACGAAAGAAATCCACACGACTCACCAATGGAATGAAATTAATTCCTTAATTTTGTGAGTTGAAAGATAGCACACTAACAAAACTTATAAATCATAAGAGAAATGAGCCAGATTTCAGATCGTATACTCTCAATGTCGGAGTCGGCGACCCTTGCGATGACGCAGAAGAGTCGTGAGCTTCAGGCGGAAGGCCTTGACATTATCAACCTCAGCATTGGCGAGCCCGACTTCAACACGCCAGAGCACATCAAGGCGGCCGCCATCAAGGCCATTCTCGACAACCAGACGCACTATCCCCCAGTGCCGGGCTACCCTGACCTCCGCAAGGCAGTGGTGGCGAGGATGAAGAGCTGGCTGGGTCTGGAGTATGACCCCGCTCAGGTGATAGTATCGGCGGGCGGCAAGCACTCGCTCGTCAACATAATCCTGGCCGTCATAAACAAGGACGACGAGGTGATCCTCCCCGCCCCTTACTGGGTGACATACACGGAGCAGGTGAAGCTTGCGGAGGGCAAGAGCGTGATCGTCCCCACGGGCATCGATCAGGACTTCAAGATGAGGCCGGAGCAGCTGGAGGCGGCAATCACGCCCCGGACGCGCCTGCTGATCCTCTGCTCGCCCTCGAACCCGACGGGCAGCATGTACACCAAGGAGGAGCTTGAGGGTCTGGCTGCAGTCCTTCGCAAGCATCCGGACGTGCTGGTCATGTCGGACGAGATATACGATATGATATCCTATGGGCAGAAGCATTACTCTATGGCCCAGATGGAGGGGATGAAGGACAGGGTGGTCGTCGCGAACGGAATGTCGAAGGGCTACGCGATGACTGGCTGGCGCATGGGCTACGTCTGCGCCCCTCTGGACATCGCGAAGGCTGTGAACAAGCTTCAGGGTCAGATGACGTCGGGCATATGCACCATCACTCAGGCCGCCTCGATAGCCGCCTTGACGGAGAGCGACGAGCCGAGCCGGAAGATGACGGCCGAGTTCAAGCATAGGCGTGACATCGTGTTCGACCTGCTGAGCGAGATTAAGGGTATGAAGGTGAACATGCCTGCCGGCGCGTTCTACTTCTTCCCGAACATCGAGTCGTTCCTTGGCAAGAAGACTGCCGACGGCAAGGTGATTGAGAACTCGAGCGACCTGGCGATGTACCTTCTGACTGTCGGTCACGTGGCTACGGTCGCGGGCTCGGCGTTTGGGGCCGAGGGCTACATCCGCCTCTCGTACGCTACGAGCCAGGAGAAGCTCCGCACGGCCGTGAAGCGCATTGCTGACGCTCTGAAGCAGCTCCAGTAGGCGACCAGGGACGTACCAAGTCCTATACAAGTCTATCCCTCGCACCCTTTGTTTTGGGTGCGGGGGATTTTTCGTTTTGACGGAGCAGAACCGTAAGACGGCCGCCGATAACACATTTCTGACTATTTGAATTAAATTCGCGTCATGCGGCTTAAGTATTCACTTTTGATAGGGTTGGCTGTTGCGCCCTGGCATTGCCTGTCGCAGACCCGCGACGGGGCCTCGATGGAGTTTCTTGACGTGCCTCAGGTGACGAGGCTCGCGGGTTCGGGAGGCATGCATGTCGCGGGCGGCGAGGCGTGCCCGGCGATGGTCTTTCACAATCCGGCGTGCGTGGTGGACACGGCGAGTGGGATTGTCGGGCTGACGGTCTCGCCCGTCACGGAGGGGATAGTGTACGCGTCGACGGCGTACTCGTATGAGATCCGCGGAGTGGGGACGTTGACGGCGGGCCTTATCTACGCGAGCTATGGCGAGTTTGACCGGACGGACGCGGAGGGGACGGACATTGGCACGTTCAAGGCCCACGAGTCGGCGGTTTATCTTTCCTTCTCGCGACGCATGGCGCCGTGGCTTAATCTTGGCGCGACGGTGAAGCCGTCGTTTGGCCGAATGGCGGACAACACGTCGTTCGCCCTGTCGATGGACTTGGGGGCGAACCTCACGTTTGCCGAGAACAGGCTGCAGATAGGCGCGGTGGTGAGGAACGCGGGCGCGGTGGTGAAGAAATACACTCCGGACGACACGCGCAGGACTTTGCCAACGGACGTGAAAATGACGCTCGCGTACAAGGCGGAGCATGCGCCTTTCAGGTTCCTGCTGACACTTAAAGACCTCACGGACTGGGACTTGTCGGTATCTGGCACAAAGATTAACGTAGGCGACAACATCCTCCGCCATACGCTTGTTGGGCTTGAATTTACGCCTATGAAGGCATTCTACTTCTCTGTGGGCTACGACCAGAGGAAGCGCAGGGAGCTGACGGACTCGGAGGCTGGCGGGATGGCGGGAATATCGTGGGGAACGGGGCTCAGCATCGCAAAAATCAGCATCCAATACGCGCACAACAGGTATCACGAGGCGGGTTCGCTAAATTCGATTACAATCTCCACTAACTGGAGGAGATGGGTCAAATAGACAGCAAATAGTAATGAATCATTTTAAGAAGAGCCTTTTTGCGCTCGTTCTCAACCTTGCGGCCACTCTGCTGGCATGGTTGCTGACGTTCCTTGTAGGGCGACTGATTTTCATCGGGGTCAACTCGTTGAAGGCGGCCGACATAACGTCGGGTGAGCTTGGCAGCGCCTTGCTGCACGGGATGAAGTTCGACGTGAGCATATGGGGTTACTGCGGGATAGTCACGTGCGTGACTGTGGCCATTGCCGTGTGGTTCGCTCGTTGGGACAGGGACACGGTACGCGCGGCGCTCAGGGCGATGTCGATATTCGTGGGAGTCTTGACAGGGATCGTCATATTCGTCCTGCCGGCTGAGGCTATTACGTACAGGGCGTGGAACCATCACGTGGATGCCGGCTCTCTGATGATGCTGGCCGACAAGCCGAGCCTGATATTGGCGTCGGCCGAGACATGGTTCGAGATTGCCTACGTGGTGGTCATGCTAATAGTGGGCCTCGTATTCTTTGGAATGACTTACCGCCTGTGCCGCAAATTCGCAAGCCCGCTATATAAATCGTCGTGGGGCGACGTGGCGACACCGGTGACAAAGGCGTTGACATGCGTGGCGGTCCTTGTCATTGGCGGGCTTATGATAATACCCATCCGAGGCGGCGTTGGGCTGATCCCGCTCAACACAGGCAACGCGTACTTCAGCCAAAATCAGTTCGCCAACCACGTGGCCGTCAACCCGGTTTGGAATTTCCTATACTCGACGAAGCGAGCCAAGCAGGCGGACATAAAATACGAGTTCATGCCGGAGGCGGACATGGAGGCGCGCTTTGGAGCCCTGATGAAGGCGGATGGCAAATTCCCGAAGATATTCAAGGTTGAGCGTCCGAACATTGTCGTCATTCTTCTGGAGAGTTTCTCCGCCCACGGCATTGAGTACCTCGGTGGCATAAACGCCACGCCGAACATTGACTCGCTACGTCATACCGGGCTATATTTCAATAACTTCTTCGCGTCGTCGGACCGCTCGGGCAAGGGACTGATGTCGGTAATGAACGCCTACCCCAGCCTGCCGACCATCCGAGTCATCCAATTTCCTCAGAAGACGCAAAATATCCCCTCACTTGCGCAGACGCTCCGTAAGAATGGCTATACAAGCCAGACCTTCATATACGGCGGCGACATTAACTTCAACAATTTCAATTCGCTCGTAAACCAGAACGGATACGACCACGTCATCACTCAGGACGACTTCACGAGCGACCAGATGGGCGACAAATGGGGGGCGCACGACGAATACACGTTTGAGCGTCTGCTCTCGACAATAGACTCTCAGCCGTCTCCGTTTTTCGACTTCTACTTCACCCTGAGCAGCCACGAGCCGTTCACAGTGCCAATGGAACGGAAACTTGAGAACGACTATCTCAACTCGATGTACTACACCGACTCATGCCTTGGCAGGTTCATGAGGGCGGCGAGGAAAAAGGAATGGTGGGACAGGACGGTCTTCGTGCTTCTGGCCGACCACGGTCATGGCGGCCCCGAGAACGTGAACGAGACAGACAGGCGCAAGTTCAACATTCCGCTCATTATCACCGGCGGGGCTGTCGCGCCGAAGGACTCGCTCGTCACGAGCTACGGCAGCCAGACAGACCTGACTGCGACAATTCTTGCGCAGATAGGCATAGGCGCGGAGGATTTTGTTTTCAGCAAGAACCTCCTTGACCCCAGCGCGAAGGACTTCGCCTTCTTCGACTTCTCCGACGGCTTCGGCTTCGTGACCCCCGGCAATTACGAAGTCTATGACAACCAGATGAGCCGCTACATCCGTATGGACGACACATCATCGAAAGCCGACACGATAAGCGGCAAAGCATATCTACAAAAAATAGCCAAAGACTTCCACAGCAGATGACAAGAGAAGAGCTCGAGATAATGGCTCCCGTGGGCTCATACGAGTCGCTCATGGCGGCCATCCAAGGACATGCGGACTCCGTCTACTTCGGCATCGAGAAGTTGAACATGCGCTCACGCTCGAGCAACAACTTCACGTTCGACGACCTCAAGAAAATATCGGAGATAGCGAGAGCCCACAAGCTGAAGACATACCTCACTGTCAACACCGTGATATACGACAATGAGATAGAGCTGATGCACAAGGTTGTGGACGCTGCGAAGGCTAACGGCCTTACCGCCATAATCGCCTCGGACATGGCGGTGATAACCTACGCCCGCTCGATAGGGGTGGAGGTGCACATATCGACCCAGTGCAACGTCAGTAACTTTGAGGCTCTAAGGTTCTTCAGCCAGTACGCCGATGTGATTGTCCTGGCGCGCGAATTGAGCATGGAGCAGGTGAAGGCGATAAGCCGAAGGATTGAGGAGGAGGACGTGCGCGGGCCGAAGGGCGAACTCGTCCGCATTGAGATGTTCGCCCACGGGGCCTTGTGCATGGCCGTGTCGGGCAAGTGCTACCTCAGCCTTGACAACCTTGGCCAGAGCGGCAACCGCGGCGCATGCCTGCAGGTGTGCCGCCGAAAATATACCGTACGCGACACGGAGACGGGCCTTGAGCTTGAGGTGGACGGGAAGTACATAATGTCGCCCAAGGATTTGAAGACCATTGGATTCCTGAACGTCCTCATTGACGCCGGGGTAAAGGTGTTCAAGATTGAGGGGCGCGCCCGCTCGGCCGATTACGTGAAGACCGTGTGCGAGTGCTATGACGAGGCGGCGAGGGCGGTGGCCGACGGGACGTATTGCGCCGAGAAAGTGGCGGTGTGGGACGAGCGCCTGTCGCAGGTCTTCAACCGCGGCTTCTGGGACGGGTACTACCAGGGTCAGAAGCTTGGCGAATGGAACGACATAAACGGCAACAAGGCCACGAAAAAGAAGGTCTACATAGGCAAGGTGACGAACTACTTCAAGAAAATAGAGGTCACGGAAATAAAGCTGGAGACGGACGGACTCAGCAGAGGGGACTCGCTCGTCATAATGGGGCCGACGTCGGGCGTAGTGGAGACGACGGTCGGCGACATTCGTGACGACTCAGGCAGAGCGACGGCCCGGGCCGAAAAAGGTGAGAGCATTGCGATTAAGACCCCCCTGCGCACGCGCCTTAATGACAAAGTTTATAAAATCGTAGACTCGGAGCTTGTATCAGATTAAATGAGCAATAAAATAAGCTATATTTGCTAAGACTTTTCAGTGGATTGGGGGTATGCGATATGGCATTGCGCCCGCTCTGAGAAAGTCGACGTAATAATTCTCACACCACCGAGCTTGGAGTCAGACAAACGGGGTCGGCAGTAAAACATAAACAATGGCAGATTCAAACAGTAAGCCGACAATCCTTGTGGCAGAGGACAACGAGAGCAATTACCTTTTGGTGTCCTACCTCCTGAGGGGCGAGTATAATCTTTTGTGGGCGCGAGACGGGGTCGAGGCTCTTGAGCTGTACAAGACGAACCACGTCGACCTCATCCTGATGGACATCCGGATGCCGAGGATGGGAGGGTTCGCGACGACGGAGCAGATCCGCCGGACGGACACGACCACGCCTATTATCGCCCTCACGGCTTTCGCCTTTGACAGCGACAGGGCGCAGACCCTTGAGGCCGGCTGCACTGATTTCATAGCGAAGCCAATCAACGCGGAGCTTCTGAAATCGAAGTTGAGGAAGTACATATTCGGCGAAGAGTAAACAAAACAGAGACAACATATTAAAATTGATATGGGAAAGGTACTTCAGATTGGGGCTGGCGGTGTAGGCACCGTGGTGGCCTTCAAGATGGCCAGTCAGCCCGACGTGTTCAGCGAGGTCACTCTGGCAAGCCGCACGAAGTCGAAATGCGATGCGGTGGCTCAGTCGATAGAGAAGGCCACCGGACGCAAGATTAAGACTGCCCAGGTTGACGCGGACGATGTTAACCAGCTTATCAAGCTGATTGAGAGCGTGAAGCCCGACCTGGTGGTGAACGTCGCGCTTCCTTATCAGGATTTGACGATTATGGACGCGTGCCTCGCGACGGGCGTGTCGTATCTGGACACGGCGAACTACGAGCCCAAGGATGTCGCCCACTTCGAGTATTCATGGCAATGGGCGTATAAGGACAGGTTCGAGAAGGCCGGTCTCACGGCGATTCTTGGTTGCGGCTTTGATCCCGGCGTCACATCCGTCTTCACGGCATACGCGGCTAAGCACCACTTCGACGAGATTGACTATCTCGACATAGTCGACTGCAACGCTGGCAACCACCACAAGGCCTTCGCGACGAACTTCAACCCGGAGATAAACATCCGCGAGATTACGCAGAAGGGACGTTACTACGAGAACGGCAGGTGGGTGGAGACGGGCGCACTGGAAATCCACAAGGGCCTTAACTACCCCGAGATTGGAGAGAAGGAGTCGTACCTCATGTTCCATGAGGAGCTGGAGAGCCTGGTGAAGAACTTCCCCACGATAAAGAGGGCGAGGTTCTGGATGACTTTCGGGCAGGAGTATCTGACGCACCTCCGCGTCATCCAGGACATCGGCATGGCGAGGATTGACGAGGTGGAGTACAACGGCGTGAAGATTGTGCCGCTGCAGTTCCTTAAGGCGGTGTTGCCGAACCCGGGCGACCTTGGGGCCAACTACGAGGGTTGGACTTCAATCGGCTGCCGCATCAGGGGCAAGAAGGATGGGAAGGAGCACACCTACTACATCTACAACAACTGTAGCCATCAGGCGGCATATAAGGAGACCGGGACGCAGGCCGTCAGCTATACGACGGGCGTGCCGTGCGCGCTTGGAGCCGAGATGTTCATGAAGGGTCTGTGGAAACGTCCGGGCGTATGGAACGTCGAGGAGTTCGACCCCGACCCGTTCTTGGCAAGGCTGGGAGAGCAAGGCCTGCCTTGGCATGAGAAGTTCGACGTGGACCTTGAGCTTTAGTACTGTTAGGATTTAGGGCCCCGACCAGAGTGTTTGGCCGGGGCTTATTTTTATGCACCTATGCGAAGTAACATCCTGCACAAAATTAAAGTATGGATATCCGCCTTCCGGCTTAGGACCCTGCCCTTGTCATTCTCTTTGGTGATTATGGGGACCTCTGTCGCAATTGGCGAGACGGGGACAAGTCTATACCTTCTCCTATTCACCACCGTCACCACACTGTTTCTTCAAATACTGTCGAACCTCAGCAACGACTACGGCGACAGTGTGAGAGGTGTCGACGGCGAGGGCCGCGTAGGGCCGTGCCGGGCAATCCAAAGCGGCGAGATATCGCCTTCGCAGATGAAAGTGGCTATTGTCGTGTTCGCAGTGTTGTCACTAATATCGGGGGTTGGGCTTCTTGGCGTGGCGTATAAGCATGTCGGCCTTGCGCCTGTGCTCACGCTACTGGCTGTCGGGCTTCTTTGCATTGCGGCGGCCATTACGTACACCGTTGGCAGGCATCCGTATGGCTATGCGGGACTTGGCGACTTGAGCGTGTTCATTTTCTTTGGCCTCGTTGGCGTAGGGGGCACGTATTTCCTACAGAGGGGATGCGTGGATCCGGAAATTGTGCTGCCAGCGGTCAGCGTCGGCTTACTGTCATGCGGCGTGTTGAATATGAATAACATGCGCGATGTGGACAATGACGCCCGTATGGGCAAGAGAACCATCCCGACTATAATCGGGATACGGAACGCGGCCCGCTACCAGTGCGGGCTTATGATTCTTGCGACGGCCGGAATGGCGTGTCACATAACGATATATGGCATTGCGCCACAATATTTGAGCTTAATTGCCGCAATGCCATTCGTTGTGAACGCAGTTAAAACGCTAAAGCTTTACAAAGACGCAAGTTACCTCGACAGCCAACTCAAAGTCATAAGTATCTCCACATTCGCCATGTCGGTCATATTCTGCGTCACAGCCATTGTATGGCTGTGAATGTAGAGAGTGGAAATGGAAGTCAGTCAATATTTTACTATATTTGCGGTTCAAGGACTAAATTCTAAGAAGCTAAGACCAAGTACTAAAGATGAAGCAAAAGCATTTGCTCGTATTGGCCATCATATCGCTGATAGCTCTTTTCACGTCGTGCATTCCTCAAAAACAGGTTATTCTGGTTCAGGACGCAGAACCTGAGGAGAGCCTGTTCAAGACTACGGACCAGGTAACGGAACGGTATATCCTCAAGCCCAACGACTACCTGTTCATCTTCGTCTCCTCACCCAACGTCGACCTCTCGGCGTTCTACAATCCACAAACAAATCAAAAGGCGGGAAGCGGCACCAGTTCACGTCCTGATCTTTTCTACTACGGGCTTGACGACAGTTGCTGCATAGACTTCCCAGTGGCAGGCCGGATTGACCTGAAAGGATGTAACATTCGCGAGGCGAAGGAACGCATCTATGCGGCTGTGTCGAAAACGCTGACAGGGTTCACTCTTACCGTAAGGCTAACGACGAACACATTCTCAATTCTTGGCGAGGTCGCGAAGCAAGGCAGCTACACGATGAGCCGAGACCAGATGACGGTATTTGACGCGATATCAATGGCAGGAGGTTTCACATCGTATGCAAGGCGCCGCGAGGTGAAGCTTCTGCGTAAGAATGACAAAGGGGAAGTTGAGACTCACGTGCTCGACATGACGCACGCCGGGTTCATAGAGTCAGACTATTACTACATTTACCCAAATGATGTCATATATGTGCGCCCGCTGTGGGTCAAGATGTTCGGGTTTGGAGAGACCATCTCTCTACCTGTGATGGCATCGCTTGCGACATCAATCATATCGCTCATCGTATTGGCAAGGACACTGTAAAAAAAACGCTGCAGAGAAGGATAGTAATGGATAACAACGGGCAATACAACAATCCGGAGGAAGAAGAGGAGGACAACATCCTGTCTAACATAGACTTCAAAAAGCTACTGTCGGACGTTATCAGGTTCTGGTGGGTGTTCGTCATAACAGTGGCCGTGGTCTTCGTCGGCCTGAAAATATACCACACCTACGCGACCAGAGTATATTCTGCCGAGGCTACCGTCATTGTAGACAACTCAACAAAGAGCAGTTGGCGGCGAACCATATTGGAAGGAGTGGACCTTGGCGGCAGTATGAGCAATTTCGATAACCAGCTGGCGATTCTTGGCTCAAGGACTCTTGTCACGCGCGTTGTCGAACAGATGGGTATTTTCATATCATATTACCACATTGGGCGCATCAAGGACACTGAGTTGTTCCGCACAAGCGACTTCACCGTCGTGATGGACTCTACGCACGTCCAGCCCATTGGTACGCGGGTACATATTAGCCCTGAAGGTGATGAAATGTTCAGGGTCACGGTTAAAAGTGAGAATCTGCCGACCTACTGTTATTCAACGCGGACATATGGAACAACAGTGTCCAACGTTATTTTCGAAGATACTTTCAAGTTTGGAGAACCCATAATAACACCGTGGTGCGCGTTCACCATTGTTGGGGACAAGCCTATTGTTGACAAATACTACATCGTGTTTAACGACCCAGATGCTCTTATCTCGAGTTATACTGCGGGGCTTGGCATCGAGAGTCAAAAGAAATCAGAATCGACAGTTGTAACTCTTCGGACTTCAGGTACGAACAAGCAGAAGTGCGAACTTTTCCTTAACACCCTTATTAACACCTACGTAGCTGACAATCTACGTCAGAAGACTGAGATGTCGGCCAATACGATTAAGTTCATCGACAATCAGCTCATGCTGCTGTCCGACTCCCTGGACCTCGTTAGCAACCAACTCAGCAGATTCAGATCGAACAACAAAATTCAGGACGACCTGACCAAGAAAGGCGACGAACTTTTCGGCGAGGTCAAGAACTACGAGAAAGAATATAAACAGCTCAAGCTGGAGAGCGCTTATTACAACTACCTCGAAAGCTACTTCGGCAACGACAGCATAATGAAGGGCGACATAGCCCCTGCCACTTTTAAAACGGAAAGGCCCATCATCACGGAGCTTCTGAACAAGATTCTCGACATTAACGCGAAGCGTCAGGTCTACCGCGACACCTACGGCCGCGACGGAAACCCGATGTTCGATGCGCTCAACGCCGAGTTTAACATCGTCCGCAACACGCTGCTCACGAGTATTAAGAGCCACAAGGAGATGGTAAACGACAACCTCAAAGAGGTAGAGAGTAAAATTGACGAATACACACGCGACATTATGGAGCTTCCTGAGACGGAGCGCACCCTACTCGGGATAAACAGAAAGTTCACTGTCACCAACGACCTTTACACATTCCTCCTCCAGAAGAGAGCTGAGGCTCAGATTCAGCGAGCATCGAGCACGCCAGACCACAAGCAGCTTGACGCCGCACGCACGACAGGTCTCATAAGCCCTAACATCAAGAGAAACCAGACACTTGGATTCGCGGCCGCAATCTTGCTTCCCGTCATATTTTTGCTGCTCCGACAGATTCTCGATGGCAAGATTCGCACATCAAACGACATAAAGAAAATAACGAAGCTACCCGTCATCGGCGAGGTGCCAAACAATACGAAAGATACACCATTTGTAGTGCAAGAGTACCCGCGGTCGGTATCGGCAGAAGAGTTCAGGCGAATGAGGATAAAGCTCGACTTTTTGAGCAAGCGCAAGACCCCGACAACCATCGTCGTGACCTCATCAATGCCAGGCGATGGTAAGACTTTCTGCGCCCTGAACACGGCATCGGTCTTCGCAATCGCTAAGAAAAAAACGGTACTCCTTGGCTTCGACCTTCGCAAGCCGGGCTTGTCAAGAGTTGCCGGCATTATGAATAACACGGGCATAACCGATTACCTCATAGGCAACTGCGGAATCGATGATGTCATTTGCAAGCATGGCGACCTCGACATTATCGGCTCGGGTACGATTCCGCCGAACCCATCCGAGCTAATCCAGAGCGAGGAGTGCCGCAAGATGATGGAGCAACTGAAAACGATGTACGAGGTTATCGTGATAGACACGCCGCCTATCAGCCTCGTGTCGGACGCTCTCCAACTTACGAATATTGCCGACGTCATTATGTTCGTCGTCCGTCAGGATTACACGGAGAAGGCCGCTCTTGAGTACTCTCTTGACTGCCTAAAAGAGAACAATGTGACAAACTCCTCGATTGTCGTCAACGACATCAACAGCAGGAAGACAAGATATGGCTACGGGTATGGCAACTATGGATATTACGGACGCTACGGTCGTTATGGCAAATATGGCTCATATGGCAAATACGGCAGCAAGTACGGTTACGGAGACAGCAAATACGGATATGGAGAGGAGGAATAAGTTGACGCCCACCGGACGAGGCCACTATGTACCACTAATCATTGCGGTGGTATCGACCTTGATAATGAATGGTTGCGCGCCGAACAAGCAACTAATCGCCAAACAGACCATTGACGAAGCTAATAAGCTTTACGCAGCTGGTCAGTATGCCGAAGCATACAATAAATACTCCTCGGCGTCGGCGCAATCCACTGAGTGGGACAGCGAGACGTGCCGAATGGCGACTATAAGCGCATCGGCCATACACGAGGATAGCGCGGCATGCGCATGGGGGGCGCGTTTCAGCTCCTTTGGCGATGTAGAAAAGCTCAAGGCGGTCAGCACAAGCCTTGAGCGTCTTGGTGACATGGAGAGCCGCAGTCGTCTCATTTTGTCCGACACGACATCGTTCTTTTCCATCCTTGGCGAGCAGCCAGTGCTGTGCATTATAGCCAAAGAGCAGGCCAAGAATCAAGACAAGGCACTCGTAGCCACATATGGGAGACTTACTGATGGGTCAGTAAAGGCAGACTTGTTTGACTCTTACTTCAAGTTTGCCAGAACTTCCGTGAGCGATAAGCAGCTTGAGCGCGATTGCGCTGATGTCCTGAAGACATCGCCCGACAAACAGAACGCCCTGTACTTTCTGGGCAAAAGGAAGTACGACTCAGCAGAAAGCACATATGCCAAGCTGATGTCGGACTATAATAAGAAAAAGACTCAGGCCGCATACGCATATCTGACTCGTGACTTGAAGAAAGTCGTCACTCCGCTCTATAAGGAGAGCAAATCATATTTTGAGCGTCTGAGAAAAATTGACGCTGACAATGAGACGTACATCAAATACCTGATAAACATAAACGACAGGCTGAGCAACCAGACGGAAGTAAAACGGCTTAAGAGGTTGCTCAAATAGCATCGGTGGTGAGGGTCATACAGTTTATATTGCCTTTGGCGTGCTACTTTGTAGTTGAGCAGCTATGGGGTTACGCATGGGGCGCCGTGGCCGGCATCGTGCTTAGCCTGACGTCGGTGGGAATATGCGTGGCAAAAGGTGAGAAACTGAATTGGAAGTCAGTAGCTGCTGACGTGGGGCTCGTACTACTCTTTTTCATCGGGGATATGGTGGCGGAAAGGGTTTCTCCATCGGCAAGCCCCGTTGTCACATCTACTTTAATTGCAGCACTTGCATTCGCTCTGTCCACGAAGAAAGGCAGTTTCCTTACAGGAACTATGATTGACAGTGTGCGCCCTATGACGTCGGCCAACCCTTTTGCGATGAAACTTATCAGGGACAGCCTCTTCCGAATGGGGCTATGGGCACTGTTTGCAGCAATCATATTTCTTATCACGGGACTTAATGATGACACTCCGGCCGCAAGGTGGGTGTATTCGTACCTCCTGTTAACAGTATTGCTGGCCACTCTTGCCACAGAAATTGTCGTCTCTCGCCTAATTAGAAGAAGATACCGAGACACTGAGTGGGTTCCGCTTATGACCGAGGACGGACGCACTGTCGGTGGCGCCCCCCGCCCTCTTGTTCACAATGGAAGCCATTGGCTTCATGCCGTTGTGCATCTGCACGTCATAAACAGCAAAGGTGAACTTCTGCTTCAGTTGCGCCCTATGAGCAAAAAGATACAGCCCGGCAAATGGGACACAGCCGTTGGCGGACACATTACTTTCGGGGAGAGACTTGAAGACGCCTTACGCCGAGAGACACTGGAGGAGATTGGATTAGCCAACTTTAAGGCTCAGTTTAAAGGTCACTATGTTTGGAAATGCGAGGCTGAGAACGAGTTCGTATTCGTATTCACAACGAAGAGCGACGGCCCGTTTGAGCCTAAAAACGTGGGAGAAGTTGATCGACTGAGGTTCTGGTCTGTTTCCGAGCTTAAAGCAGCCATGGGGACAGTGATTCTCACTCCGAACATAGAGAAAGAGCTGCGGGACTGGCTACTCGGCACACTTTAGTTCCTGTTTAACACAAGAAAACATTTACGATGCCTACATCAAAGCAATACATTAAGACCGCACTTGTGACTGGCGCGACATCTGGCATAGGTCGCGCAACAGCCCTGATGCTCGGCCGCCTCGGATACAATGTCGTGATAACCGGTCGCAGACTTCCTATGCTTCAAGACCTTTGCAAAGAGATTGAGAAGACATCTGGTGTGGAAAGCTACATACTATGCTTCGACATAAGGGACAAGCACGAAGTGTTCGACTCTTACGATATGCTGCCCGATTCGTGGAAAAAGCACCTTCTGGTCTGCGTTAACAATGCGGGACTGGCTCTTGGCGCAGACGCTTTCGACAAATGCGACGACAACGATTGGGATGTTATGATTGACACCAATATTAAGGGTCTGCTGTACATGTCGCAACTCGTGTCGAACACGATGGTGGCCAATGGATGCGGACACATAATAAACATCTCGAGCGTGGCGGGGAAGCACGTTTATTACGGCGGCAATGTGTATTGCGCCACAAAGCACGCCGTCGATGCGATTACACAAGGGATGCGCATTGACCTCCTCAAGCACGGAATCAAGGTGTCGTCAGTCTCCCCTGGCATGGTCAACACAGAGTTCTCAACCGTACGATATAAGGGTGACAAGGCGAAGGCGAACGCTGTCTACACGGGAGTCAAGCCGCTTTCGGCGCAAGACATAGCCTCGGCAATCGAATTTATTGTTACTCGCCCACCGCATGTTTGCATAAACGACATGCTGATAATGCCTACGCAGCAAGCCTCCCCCTTCTATGTCGACCGAGACACAGACATGTAGCGAAAGAAAATGAGGAATGGCATAACAGACTTACTGTTCGATCTTGACGACACTTTGTGGGATTGCGCCGGAAACAGCGTGATATCGTTACGCCAGATATACGATCTCCACGAGCTCGCCAAGCATTTCTACTCGTTTGCCAGTTTCAACAACATCTACCAGCACATAAATGACGAGCTGTGGGCAGCATTGCCAGACAGCAACATGACAGTGGCAGACGTTCGGACGGAGAGATTCGTAAAGACCTTGGAAGCGGCTGGCATCCACTCCGCCGAACTTGGAGAAAGGCTAAACGAGGACTACATGCACCTTATGGTGAAATGTCCTGGCACAATGCCCTATGCAGCCGAAGTTCTCAAAGAACTTAGCCAGCACTACAGAATAAGCATTGTCACAAACGGTATTGCTGACGTGCAACGCGGGAAACTGGCTGCAAGCGGACTTGATGAATACACTTATGACGTTTTCGTATCCGACGAAATAGGAGCGATGAAGCCCAAGAAAGAATATTTCGACAGGGTCATGAAGCGTCTGGACAGAAGCAAGGCGTCATGCATCGTCATTGGAGATAACGCAATGACGGACATAAAGGGCGCGACAGACTTCGGACTCGCAGCCATATGGTATAACTGGAAGGGTGCATCGGAGACAATGTCGTGCGGCGCAGAGATTATCGACGACCTGAGGGTGTTGCTCAACATCCTGTAAAGATGCAAATCTGTTCAGCAATTGTGTAAGACCCGTAAGCGCAAAAAGGTGTTCTTTTGCGCTGTAGACAAGACACAAAAGATGAAGAAGATTGCATTGTTAACCAGCCTGCTGTTCTATGGTGCGCTGTCCGGGGCTCAGAACATCAACGGCTTCGTACATGGCTCTGACAATGGGGAGCCTCTTGCCGGGGCGTATGTCATCTGGGCCGGGACATCGCACGGGACTATCACATCGCCCAATGGCGAGTTTGAGCTACAGATGCTTAATGGGGGAAAGGCCTCAAAACTCGCCGTGACGTATGTCGGTTATAGGAGCGACACGCTCACAATAAGCGAAGCGGGTCGTTACGACATTGAGTTAAAGCCGATTGAGATTAGTGATATTGACGTCACAGCTCGCCGCATTGGGTCGGCTATTGATAGGAAGTCACCATTACTTACAGAGAGAGTGACGGCCGACGAGCTGAGCAAAGCGGCCTGCTGCAATCTCAGCGAGAGTTTTCAGACAAACGCGTCGGTCGACGTGAACTATGCCGATGCGGCAACCGGTGCTAAGACGATCCAACTTCTCGGACTACAGGGGCGCTACGTCCAGATGATGAATGAAAACGTACCCACACTGCGCGGCATTGCCACACCATACGGACTAAGCTACATCCCCGGGCCATGGATGAACGGGATCCAAATATCAAAAGGTGTCGGCACCGTTGTAAACGGCTATGAAGCAATCACAGGTCAGATAAACATAGACTACAAGAAGCCAGTAGCGACAGATGAGATAGCGAGCCTCAACGTGTATGGCTCTGACGCTGGCAGGATTGAGATGAACGCCACGGCAAACATAGAGGTCGGACCGAAAGTCCGCACCAACATAATGCTCAACTTATCCGACGACACGAAAAGCATGGATGAGAATAATGACGGATTCCGTGACGAGCCCCAGGTTAGGCAGCTGAACCTATTCAACCGATGGTACAAACACACCGACTTCCACACTTTAGACATTGTCATCAAGACTCTTAATGAACGTCGCAAAGGCGGCCAGACCGCATTCGACTCAGACCACAGGGACGGTGAAAATTTCGGAGTATTTATTAAGACCGACCGATTGGAGACTTGGATGAAAAACGGATTCGTCTTTTCAGACGACTTCTCAGTAGGCTTCCCTGTTGGCTACACATATCACCATCAAGGGTCATTTTTCGGAGACAGGACATACCGCGGAACGCAGCATAGCTATAATTTCAATAGCATCGCCAATTGGAACAATGGCGGCAGGAACGAGTTTCATGCTGGAATCTCAACTCAGGGCGACATATACGACGAATCGGTCGACTATGGCGCAGGGCTTCAGTCATTTAGCCACAACGACATCTCGTTTGGCGCATACGGCCAATATACCTTGCGCAGATTCGACGACAAGTTGAACGCCATATTGGGACTTCGCATCGACCATCATAACCACTACGGGACTTTCGTCACGCCGCGATTGCACGTCCGCTTCTCTCCTTCTGACAACACGACACTCCGATTCGCCGCAGGCAGAGGCTACAGAGCCGCATCTCTAATCTCAGAGAACAACTTTCTCTTGACGAGCAAACGCATATGGACGCTCGACGACAACTACGGGTTTGAAAAGGCATGGAACATGGGTGGTTGCGTCACGCAATACTTTGACTTCGAAGACAAGCGGATTACTCTTAACGCCGAGTATTTCCACACTGTTTTCGACCGCCAAATGATTACGGACTTAGACATCAGCCCCCGTGAGCTGCACGCCTACTTCTCCAAGGAACGCGGGTACGCCAATAACATACAAGTAGAGAGCAAGGTGACATTAATCCGCGGACTAGAACTAACCGCGGCATGGCGATGGAACGACAATGAGCTTTACCTCGACGGGAAAACGCAGCGCAGGCCTCTCGTGAGCAGATATAAATCGCTTGTGGCCATTTCCTACCAGACCCCGCTCAAAACATGGCAGTTCGACGCTAACATGCAAATAAACGGAGGCGGCAGAATACCCACCACGGCGACAAACCCGGAAGAGTACCGTAGGGACACTTCTTTCGGCAGTTACCAAATGTACAATGCGCAAGTAACCAAATGGTTCAGACGTTGGAGCGTCTATGCAGGTTGTGAAAACATTGGCAACTTTATGCAGAAATCCCCAATTATATCAGCCGAGAATCCTAAAAGCGGTTACTTCGACTCCTCGCTCATATGGGGGCCTCTGATGTCACGCCGCTTCTATATCGGACTCCGATGGCATCTGGATAAAATTTAACATTTAAAAAGCTAACCCAATAGGACATATTGACTTATGAAGCACATCATTTTTATTATCGCTTTCCTTGTATGCGGACTCATCATGCCGACGACATCATCCGCCCACAACAAGGGAGAAGTCGTAACTGTGGTCTACTCCGTGGGGCTGCATTGCAACAATTGCAAAAAGAAGGTTGAAAACAACATTGCCTTTGAGAAAGGCGTCAAGGATCTTAAAGTCAATCTGGAGGAGAAAACTGTCACGGTGACATACCGCACGGACAAGACAGACAGCGAAAAAATAAAGGAGGCCATAGAGAAACTCGGCTACACCGTATTGATAAAGGAAGAGAAGAAGGGAGACTCAAGGGAATAACGCCCTTCCGAAACTTTTCGGCGGTGATAAGCCTCAATTTTAGCCTGGGACGAAACAACTCCCGGGCTTTCTTTGTTATGACTTATAACGGCACTTTCAGTAAGTGTTGCTACCTTCGCCGCGGAAAAAGAAGATTGCGCAAAATGCGAGTAAACATTATAGGGGGCGGTGCTGCCGGATTCTTCACGGCCGTAAACTTGAAAGAGATGAGGCCGGACTTAGACGTTATAATTATTGAACGCGGCAGCGACACTCTTCGCAAGGTCGCCGTCTCAGGAGGGGGACGATGCAACGTCACCAACTCTTTTGAGGGTGTCGATGACCTTGCCGAAGTCTATCCGCGAGGCCACAGGCTATTGCGAAAACTTTTCCATTCTTTTGGACCGAAGGATATCAAAGAATGGTTCGAGACCCGTGGCGTAAGGCTTGTCGAACAGGCCGACCATTGCATATTCCCTGCATCGCAGAACTCGCAAACCATAATAAACTGCCTTTGCGGTGCAGCAATACGCCTCGGAGTGGAAATAAGAACGAGCGTTAAGGATTTTGACATCGACGCAATGCTCGCAAATGGAGAGCAAGTCGTCATATGCACCGGCGGGATAACCTCAAGAGAAATGCCGGAATGGCTGCCTCTGCCTGACACTGACCTCATTTCGCCAGTACCTTCGCTATTCTCCCTTTCCATTAAAGATGAGCGCCTTTGCGAGCTTATGGGTACAGTGGCGGAAGGCGTGACAGCCTCTTTGGCTGGCCACAAAATAAAAGCGCAGGGTGATCTTCTCATAACTCATTGGGGCGTAAGCGGTCCCGCCATACTGAGGCTGAGCAGCTACGCCGCCCGCATATTGGCGGAATGCGGCTACAAGGGGACGCTCGTGGTGAACTGGCTTGGCGAGAGTGAGGACGAAACTCGTGAGAAGTTGCAACAACTTCAATCAACAAATCCGCAAAAGAACATTCTTAACGCAAGACCGCCCCAACTCAGCAGCCGCCTCTGGGAACACATTGTTTACCACTGCCTTCCAGACGCACGAGACAAAAAGTGGTGCGCAATAGGCAAAAAGGATATGAATAAACTCGTTCAAGGACTCTCAGCCGCCACCTACGCCATAAGCGGTCGCGCACCTTTTAAAGACGAGTTCGTGACGGCTGGCGGAATAAGCCTCAGCACAATAAACCCGAACACAATGGAGAGCCGGCGAAAGAGCGGACTTTACTTTGCGGGAGAGGTGACAGACATAGACGGAGTAACTGGCGGATTTAACTTCACCGCCGCATGGTGCACGGCAATGGCCGCCGCACGAGCTATCGCCGCGAAATAGTCCTACTTTTTTACCGCATTGCCGAGTACCTGTCCCCCGGCAAATGCGACCGCCGGAGCGACGAACAGAGCGAAATAGCTACCGATAAGCGGTATAAGCGTCAGAATGGCGAATGGAATTCCGAGGCCAACAGTAAGTCCGATGTTACTGAAAGGAAATGCGCCAGGCTTACGGCCACCCCATGCGCCATTTTGCTCTGCCCTCTCAACCGCATAGTCTATCAGCGACTGCCCATAGAAAAACGACGACACAATGACTCCCAATACAGGGGTGACGACACCGACAACAGGCACAAAGGAAAGCACAAGCAGTAATATCAGGCAAAGCAACTGAAGCAACAGGCATCGTACGGCGATAGCAATTCCGCGTACGACACTTCGGACAACACCCGCCACAGAGTCCTGGGGCCGCGCGTGACCAGCCTTCACCCACCCGTCATCGGCCACACGGCTCAAAATGGGACTTAGAACGAGCAATATGACGGAACCGCCGATAAGGCTTACCACAAAAAAGGCCACGAGCCATGCAGCCACACCACCTATCCACCCAACGACATTTGGTAACACCCCTGAGCAGAAATCAGGCAGCGATATCGTCGCGACAAAAGCTTCCACATAATCGTACGTCACGGAAAATAACGACCTCCCCAATACGACTCCCGCCACAAACATGGCGACGCACAAAAGCGCGATAATGGCGTAAACCCTCCCTCTCACTCTTCGAAACGAGGAGAAGACCGCCGCCACACCGTACAAGAACTGCCTGACAAATCTCATATCGAACGCTTAGTTATTTAACCTCCTCACCTATGAGGGTGGCAGGAGTTGAGCGTAATATCCTGACCTTCACTATATCGCCAATGCGATGGCCACCAGCTGGGAACACAACGGCCTTGTTCTGCTCATTTCTTCCCATAAGATCCGATGCGCTCTTGCGAGAACGTGACTCGACGAGCACGTCGAACACCCGCCCCTCATCGCGCTTGTTACTCTGGGCGGACAGGCGACCTTGCAACTCGATAATCTCTTTCAGTCGACGCCCCTTGACCTCGGGCGGGACGTCGTCTTTCATGTTCCGGCTTGCATATGTGCCGGGTCTCTCGGAATATTGGAACATAAACGCGCTGTCAAAGCCAGCCCACTCCATAAGGCTGAGCGTCTCCTGGTGGTCCTCCTCCGTCTCGCCACAGAAACCGCAGAACACGTCGGTAGAGAGTCCGCAATCGGGAATAATGCGCCTGATGGACTCAACCCTGCCCATATACCATTCGCGTGTATACTTGCGGTTCATAAGTTTGAGGACTCTTGAGCTGCCGCTCTGCATCGGAAGGTGGATGTGGTTGCAAATGTTGGGGTGGGAAGCGATAACCTCAAGAGTCTCGTCGGTCATATCCTTGGGGTGGGAGGACGTGAACCTAAAACGCATATTAGGGTGAGCCTCGGCGCATTCCGCTAAAAGCTGCGGAAACCGCACACCGGTCTCTGAGAAGTTGAACGAGTTGACGTTCTGTCCAAGCAGCACAGCCTCCTTGAAGCCCTTTTTGTCCATATCGTCGAGCTCAGTCATTATCGACTTGGGGTCGCGGCTTCTCTCGCGTCCGCGAGTATACGGGACAATGCAGTAGGAGCAGAAATTATTACAGCCGCGCATTATGGACACGTATCCAGATATTCGGCTATGCCCTACCCTGATTGGCACGACATCGGCGTAGGTCTCAGTGGTGGAAAGCTCTGTGTCCATAGCTTTCTCGCCAGTCTCGGCCTGCGCCACGAGCTGAGGCAAGTTGAGGTAGGCGTCGGGACCAACGACAAGGTCCGCCCCGTTGGCAAAAAGAGCCTCACGAGTACGCTCGGCCATACAGCCTATCACGCCTATTATTACTTTCTTGTCCTTACGGAGCACCTGCAAGTCGGCAAGACGACCAAGCACACGCTGCTCCGCATTATCCCTCACGGAACACGTGTTTACCAGCACACAATCCGCCTCCTTTATGTCATCAGTAATCTCATAGCCCACCGTCTGCATGACCGATGCGACTACCTCACTGTCCGCTACGTTCATCTGGCAGCCGTAAGTCTCGATAAACAGACGGCTATTATTATCGTTTGTCATATTATTCATAGGCTAAGGCAACACGCTGCGAGCGACAAGCAGAGAAAGGAATGCGCAAGACTGTTTAAAAACATTGTGCGGGTCGCCCGCTTTTTGCAAAAAATTGTTATCTTTGGTTCAGTGAAAGCGGGGGCGCGGGAAGCGACTCAGAAGTCAAATATGCGGCACCGTCTTTCCTCAACCGGCAAAAGTAAGTAAACCTTTTTAAAACTCAGACCTATGAGTAAGATATTGGTTCCGATTGACTTCTCCGAGAACTCAATCCTCGCACTCAAGACTGCGATTGTCATAGCAAACAAAATCAAAACCGACTTACGCATGGTTCATATCGAGCCCACGGGTGGACACTACGCAAGCGGCTTTGGCGGCGACCAGAATGTCGACGAGCATGCGCAAGACAAGCTTGAGACCCTCATAAAGGAGTATGGCCAGAGCTATGCCGTCAACGGCCGCTTTGACTACTACATAGGCAAGGGCAACGTGGCGGAGGAGCTCATAAACAAGGTGAAATATGACAATGACGTCATCCTTGTCGTCACCGGGTCCCACGGTGTCTCCGGAATCTCCAAGAGCTGGATTGGCGGCAATGCCTACAAGCTCATATGCAATACGACGCGTCCGGTCCTCGTAATCCGCGAAGGGATGACCTACAACGAGGATTTCAAGAACATTGCCATCCCCATCAACATCAGCAAGAGCAGCCGCAGGAAGATGCCGCAAGCCGCCGGCATGGTGAAGCTGTTCAATGCACAGACGACCATCATCGGGACTCAGTCGTCTTCCATGCTGTCAATATACTACAGGATTAAGACCGCCGTGAAACAGGTTGTCGACTACCTGCATGACAACGGCATCACGGTGGCAAGCACTGTCATGCTGAAAGGCAAGGACTGTATGGGCAAGCTCTTCGAGACTGTCGCAATACAGAAGGCGGACATGATGATTGTGGAGGCAGAGAACACGGGCGCTTTCTTCGCCGACCGCTTCCGCCCGGAACTCACATCCATCATCAACAACTCGCCCTGCCCTGTGCTGGTAGTCCCTGTTGAGTATAAATGACATAAGAAATAAAGACACCGGGGGGGCAAAGAGGTGCAGAGCCGCCTCTTTGCCCCCCGTTTTACATACGAAGAGAAAAGTGCCATCACCACACGACGAGGGGGAGACAGAGCCCCGCAACTTCCTACACTTCTGCCCGCACTGCGGCAGTGGCAGCTTCGCACATGTGAATTTCAAAGAATTCAAGTGCGACGACTGCGGATTCGACTTCTTTGTCAACTCGGCTGCAGCTGTGGTCGCAGTCATATTCGACGGGAATGGCCGCATTCTGCTCACAAGGCGAGCGAGAAACCCGTTCAAGGGGGAGCTCGACCTTCCAGGCGGTTTCGTTGACCCAGGCGAATCGGCTGAAGACGCTTTGCGGCGGGAAATCAAAGAGGAGCTATGCATAGACATCGAGTCAGCCGAATATCTCTGCTCACACCCCAACGAGTACATTTTCAGCAACTACAAAGTGAGGACTACGGATCTCGCTTTCATATGCCGAGTGAAGGACATGCCAACTACTTGCGCTGACGACGTGTCCTCGTTCGAGTGGGTCTCCCCGAAAGACATAGACCTCTCTATGATTGCCTTCGGTTCGATAAGGAGGATTGTGGAAGCGGCAATAGGGAACACGACTCACGGCAAAGAGACTTAATTTGGGTATATTTGCCAACGGGCGACCCGCAAAACCAATCATCTCGCAGGACAAGGTGAGCCTCCATCCCACAATAATCACGAAAATCGGCCGCAATATTATGCTGTGGCTCGCTCTCGCTGTCATCCAGGCAGCGGGAGTGGTGGCATATGCGGAGCAAGGTGAAGAAGAACCCAGGAAGCTGCCGTGCGACAAACCGTCGTTCGGGCTGATACGATTTGAGTATGAGAACACGAGCTGTCGGAGTATAATACAAGACCATCAGGGTTTTATTTGGGTCGGGACGGACAATGGCATCGTAAGATATGACGGAGAGCACATCGACCGTTTTGGCAGCATCGAGACAGGGTTGCGCAACTATGGGCGCAAGGTTGTGGCTCTTGCGGAAGATTCGGCAAACAACTGTATCTGGGCATCATTGGACGGATGCGCAGCTCTGGCCAAGATAGACACTCGAACTTTCGAGACCACGATTCTCGAATACGAGACGGCGGGTGACGGTGAAGCAGACACCTACCGCGTGACGCTCAGCCTCGCAAACATCGACGACTCGACCCTCGTCTGTCGGATGGCCCGCGCATTCTACGCAATCAACAAAAGGACAGGCCATACCGAGCTCCTTAAGAAATATAAAGGAGCCATAAACAGCGCACGGACCCCATTTTTCCGCTATGACGGGAGGCTATGCAACGTAGGTGGGGGCAAACTCTACGCGATGAGCCGGACTAAAGACTCGAAGGTCAGCATAGAGGAAATGCAGTTGAGCGGCATAGACCGCATAAAAGACGCCGTACCCAAGGACGACACTACACTCATCGTCCTGAACATGTCGCTCGAAAGAAGATTCGACATCAACCTGCTCCACCTGAAATCGGGCGAAAAAGAACTCCTTGGCAGCATAACGGACTCGCCACACGGAATGGCCTCGGCCGATGACGGGCTCTGGATAGCCACGAACCATGGACTCATCTTCCTCCGATACGACGACAAGTCCATCAAAACATTCACGTCGGCAAACTCCACCCTCCAGGACAATGACATCGCGTGCATAACCAAGGCGAACAAGCAGCACATTTTTTTCCTTGGCACTGCGGACGGTATCGCGACACTCAACTACTTCAACAGCAAGTTTCTCCGTACCGACATGCGGAGGTACTCAGTCTCGAGCAATCCACAGGTTTGGAGCCTTGCGAAAGACAGCCGCGGCACGTCGTGGGTCGGCTGCATTGACGGACTCTACCGATTGCGGGACAACAGCATCTTCTACGAGAAGGTAGACCTTGGGAAT
Source organism: Marinilabiliaceae bacterium (assembly GCA_051875415.1). Lineage (GTDB taxonomy): Bacteria > Bacteroidota > Bacteroidia > Bacteroidales > Marinilabiliaceae > W3P20-009. The sequence continues at coordinate 171,635 of JBJEGU010000017.1, read as the reverse complement.
GCGCCAGAAGAGACAGATGAGATGATTCTCGCGGTGAACGAGACTCTTGATCGCGACGGGCTGATTGTCGCTACCCCCAAGGACGCGTACAAAATAGGCTACGACGGACACATAATCCGTCACATCCTTCACGACGACGATATGGTTCGCGGCGCACAGCCATTGAGGCGAGGAAGAATAGCAGTAATATGCCGGCACAGCATACATATCATTGACACAGCCACGTGGCAAGAGACGGGGTGTCTAAAATCGGGGAATGGTGTGAGCTTTACGACGGCGCACACCGACGACATGGCCACCCTATGGACCGTCAGCAGCAACCAGGAGCTGGCAGGTTATGACCTCACGACGCTTGAACGGAAATACATCGTAGTACTTCAGAAAGACAGCATTGGCGCAATACGCGAAATCCGCCACAACGTATTAAATGGGATGGACGAGCTTTGGATAGCGACGAGTTCGGCGGGTTTGCTATACAAGAATCCGGGGTACTCGGGCATAATGCCAGTAAACAACGGGAAAGTGCTGAAGTCGATGATCCATTCTATGGAATTGGATGCGGATGGGGGGCTATGGGTGTCGACTGATTTCGGCATAGCCAACGTGAAAGACGGCAAAGTGACTGACTTTCCTAAAAGCGAATATCAACTTTGCAATAAATTCCTCAACCGCGCGTCGGCAAAAGGCGTCAACGGAGAGATCCTTATGGGCGGACGCAACGACTTCATAGAGTTCACGCCGTTAAGCTTTGTCGACAACGACTACTTCCCCACCCCACAAGTCACATCGTACCAGTACTTCAACTTCACGGATAAGCCCGCACCCGAAGACTACTCACGAAAACTGTACGGAGGCGGGAGCATTGTCGTCCCCGCCAACGTCAACAGCATAAGGATAAACGCACGATCCATGAGCTTCGACCATCCGGAATCGACCAACGTCGAGTGGATGATTGACAATGACATAACATGGAAGAAGAGCGAGTCGAATGGCGACATATACCTTGCCGCACTTGACGAGGGGTCGCACAAACTCTACCTGCGGTCAACGGACGACTCGGGGAGGCCACAAGCAGGTGTTTGCGCGTTAACGATAGAGAAAGAGACCTTCTTCTACAAGAGCAGAGTCTTCATGTTCATAATCATAGCGGCCACAGCATCAATCATAGTGGGACTGTGGGCATGGAGGAATCGCCAATATAAGAGGATAAAACAGAAGCTGACACGCGATGTCAACGTCGTGTCCGACATGCTGATGGCTGCCAACAGTGAGCTGCGCAAACGCCAAGCAGAAATAAACAAGCGGAACATAGAAATTTCCGCTATGAACAGCAACCTGCAGGATATGGTTGAACGGCGCACCCGCGACCTTGAGCAAGCCAAGGCTAAAGCGGAGGAGAGCAGCCAGCTGAAATCGGACTTCCTTGCGAGCCTGGGTCACGAGGTCCGCACTCCGATGAACGCCATCGTCGGCTTTGCGAAGTTGCTGCAGACGGACAAGTGTCCCGACGAGGACCGGACAGAGTTCGCCGACCTCATACTGAAGAGCGCGACGAGCCTCCTTGGGATGCTTAGCGCATTGCTCGACTCTTCGCGCATTGAGCGGGGCGTCCTTGAAATATCATTCTCCGAGACAAACATTGCGCAGGAGGTGAACGACACGTACAAAATGCTGTCGGTTGAGAAGAAGAACCCTAACGTGGAGTTCCAGCTCAACCTCTCGGAGAACCTCAAAGGTGCAGTCATAGAGACTGACAAGGAACGGCTTCGCCAGATTATAATCAACATAACGTACAATGCCTTCAAGTTCACGTCAAGCGGCTACGTCAAGATGTCGGCATGGAAGGCTAAAGCATCAGCACTGACACGCATAGGACTCCCGCAGTTCCCGCAAAACCTGAACTTCACGAGCGACGTTTTCGTCATGAGCGTCGAAGACACGGGGCTTGGCATCCCGGAAGACAAGCGAGAAATAATATTCGAACCCTTCAGGCGGCTGACAGGCAACATGATAAAACACCCGGGACTCGGGCTGGGCCTCAGCATAGTTAAAAATCTCGTCAGCCTTATGGGTGGTGAAATTTGGCTGACGAGCGAAGTAGGGAAAGGCTCGACATTCTTTTTCTACCTTCCTTTTGACAGGCAAAAGACCGAAAAAAATGAGCAACGCAAGCAGGCGCAAGGATAAATTGGCACGCACTATGCACACAGTGCGGATGCGATTCCGTCATCTTGTCATATCTGGCTATTGGCGCGGTCATCACATACATAGCCCTTTCGTGTTCCACATAGTCCGCGATGTCATAACGCCACGGAATCCGCAGGACTCGGCCGTAAGAGCCAAAGCCAGCGAATACCGCAAGAGGCTATACGAAAGTAAGGCGGCCATCGTCACAGGCCAGATAGGGGCCATCGCCACAGAGCCTAAAGAGCGGAAGGTGTCGGATATAGCCAGACGCACGTCCACACGCGACAAATACGGGCGGATGCTGGCCAGGCTCATAGCCGACCTGCGGATAGACAGCATCCTTGAACTTGGGACATCGCTCGGCATAAGCACTGCCTATATGGCCGCGGCACGCAACTGTGCGCATATCGTGACCATAGAGGGACTGCCAGAGGTGGCTAACCTTGCAAACGAGAGCCTGAAATCGGCAGGGTTCAGCAATGTCACGGTGATAAATGGCGACATCACGGAGCAATTGGACAGAGCCATAGACTCGCTCCCAGGGCAGAAGGTGGGTCTCGCCTTTATTGATGGCGACCACAGCAAAGAGGCTACGATTCATTTTTTTGAGACTATAGCTGAGCGTCACACCGAACTATCCGTCCTCGTATTCGACGACATATATTGGTCAAAAGGAATGACAGAGGCTTGGGAACACGTTGTGGCGGACGAACGAGTCCAGACGACAATAGAGCTTGCGCAAATGGGGTTGGCATTTTTCAGAACAGGGTGCCAAAAAGAGCATTACATAGTAAGATGGTAAAAATATTCGGCGGTAATTTTAAGATGATGGCGATTCGGATAGCTGTCGCCTACGCATTGGCTGTCGCCTCATCCACATCAGTCGGGGCTCAGAGCTTTTTAGGCGGTTTCGCACCTGAGGCTTCTAAGGAGCGGAAAGCAGAGACCGCAAAGATGAATGACAGGCAAACAAGGAAAATATCATTGCCTGACAAGCCCAACAAGACTGACGATCATGGACGTAAGCAAGGCGAATGGGCTTCCAAATACCCCAATGGCAGGTATAAATATACTGCCACATTCCGGGATGGCAAGCCTGTCGGCAAAGTGACCCGCTTCGACATGCGCGGGCGCAAAACCGTCGTCTTGTCATACCGCAACGCATCTGACACAGTAGCGGCGGTTTTCTATCATCCGAACGGGAAAGTACAGGCGCGTGGGCAATATGTAAATGACAAACGCGAAGGCTTCTGGCGCATGTACGCGGAGGATGGCATTCTGGTAGAGTCGGCTATTTACAGCAAGAACAAACTGCACGGCAAGAGATGCTTCTATTTCAGCAATGGCGAACTGCTTTCAATGTGCACTTGGGTTGACAGCGTCCGCGAAGGGCCCTACATAAAATACTTTCCGAGCGGAGCCAAGGAGATTGAGGCCAATTTCCACAACGACGAACTCGATGGAAAGTTCAAATCGTGGGGGGCCGACGGTAAACTGACATCCGACGGGACATACCGCTCTGGCGTCACCGTGGGAAAGTGGCATCTGCGCTACCCCGATGCGAACGTGGAAGGCGACATCGTATATGACTCACACGGGATTGTCGTCAACAAGGAGGAGGCAGACTCGCTGATGATAAGAAGGAACTCGTACTACAACAGTCAGGTCGGCAAATTCAAAGACCCACAGGACTTTATGGACAACCCCGAAAAATTCTTTGCTAAATAGCATATGACAATGCCTTCTACAGACACACCCAAAAACATACGGGACATATTCTATACGCCGCTTCTCAAAGTGGCGACAGCGGCATTGGCCATACTACTGTCAGGCAATGCCGTAGCACAGCCGTTTGGCGTTTTTCCCGCAGGCGGTTGCGATGCGCAGGCTGCCCAGATTAAAGGTGATGCTGAAAAAGTGGAGACGCGCATATGGGAAGTCGACTTTACACAGCGCACCATAAAAAAGGCGCAATTGATATCGCACACCGTGGACTATTATACGGCGAACGGTATGATTTCCACACACATTGCCTACGATACTGGCGACGAGATGGACAGCAAGACCATCTACCAATACTCCGACGACGGCAACAAGCGAGTCTCCACCACCTACTCAAAGACCGGCGAACGCACGCTACAGACGCTCTACGCCTATACGGCCGACGGATACCTTGCCCGAATGCGATTCACTGACGCCGATGCCGTGACGATAAGCACCACGGAGGTCGGCATTACGGCAGAGTCCGCCACGACGGAGGAGGTATACAACGACAGCGAAAGGGTGAGAGCAACATACTACTACGACAAGAAGCATAACCTCACCCGCATTGTGAAAGACGACGGGCACACGACATCGGACCAAAAGTTCGTCCTAACGTATGACGGGCTGCCAGCCCGAGGCTCGTATGTGACGCCTTTTGAAAAAAATGCAATGACTTTCGAACACGAGACTGACGAATATGGCAATTGGACACGCCGCGTAACTTACATTGACGGCGTGGCCACAGAAGTGGCGGAAAGGAACATCACATATGCGGATTAGACATCCGCAAAAACAGACGCTCCCCCGACCTCGGAAACTCCGAAGCCGGGGGAGCGTATATTATTACTGTTTTTACCTACTTCGTAAATAGAAACTTAGCGAGCTCCGCTTTCCATTCTGAAGAGAACTCGAAAGACTCTCTCCAGCCCCAACCGTGACCACCGCGCGGATAGCAAATGAGCGTAGTGGGGACGCCTTTCTCCGCAAGAGCCTTGGCGTATGCCACACCATTGGGCAAGGCAGGCACGACGTCGTCATCGAGCGAGAGAGCTATGAAAGCTTCGGGCGTCTTTTCGGTCACTTGCTTCTCGTTACTGAAGCTCAACTCATCTTCCGCCGATGGCGCATTGCCAAGGAGGAAATCGTGAGATCCGCGGTGAGTGACTGTGGTGTCCATAGATATCACCGGATAGAGAAGAATCTGAAAGTCGGCCAGCTCGGTGTGCGTGGCCACCGTGGAAGCGAGATGCCCACCCGCGGAGCTGCCCATAACGCCGAGCTTGGTGTAGCCGCCGAGTTCAGAGGAATGCGCCCTCGCATAGTCAAAAGCCTCTTTAGCGTCGGTATTTGGGACGCTTGGATTTCCATTGGGGAAATTGTAGTAGAGTACGAAAGCCGTCACGCCATTGGCGCTCATCCAAGCGGCAACATCCTTACCCTCATGCTCCTTCGCCAGATGGCAATAGCCACCGCCAGGAAAGATGACGACAGCCTTGCTTGCTGTATCCTGCTGACGGGCATTGAAGACAAGCAGCTCGGCCCCGCTTGGCAGAGAGACTGTGTTGTAGGCCGACGTGTCAGGGACAATGGCTTGAGCCTTGTCGCATGACCCACATGTTTTGCCACAACCGCACAGCGTGAGCGACATGGCCGCAGCACACGCCCAGAGCGCACGTAAAGAATTGGAAGTTCTCATTTATCCTTAATTTTTAAAAGTTGTTTCGGCGCATACTTAGCCCTCAGTTGCGCGACAAACCTCTTCTCGTTGAGCATAAGGCAGTCGGCGACGACATTGCCGCGGCACTCCTCAATTTTCAGTGGTGAGCCATCCTTAACCTTGCCAGAGACGACAACATAATCACTCACAGGCGCAATTGGCCACAGGAAATCGTCATATACACCACCTTGATTTACAGGGCCATCCACTACGCTATAGGCCAGGCTCTTCGCCTTCTCCTCATTTCCCTTTGACAAAAGAGTCCTCACCTTAGCCGCGACCTTCGGCGAACGGCAGAAGAGGATGGCGCCTTCAAAACTACCCCCTTTCGAATACCGGGCTGGATTGGATGCGTATAGACTATCAACCATCGAGGAGTCGGGAGCCACGCCCCACACCTTGCGCTGCATAATCTCGAAGACGAGCAATCCCTCGGCATACTCCTTTCGCGCATATGCGAACTCGGGATATTTGACGTCGAGACGCGACCTCTCGTAACTCCTCACTACATCGCAAAAAATCCTTGTCACGTTCTCTGACGGTATGGCATCGGAACGCCACAGGCCGGCACTCCCTGCCACGTCGGCAAGAGTTACCACCCTACCATTGATGGTCGCCAAGACCGAGAGGCTGTCCTTCAGAGCCGCAATTCTGCCGCTCGTGGTTTTCGCGTTCAAAGAACGGCCGACGAGAGTGTCGAGTCCTGCAGGATTCCACTTGAAACCATATTCCTTTGCAAGTTCGGACATGCGGGCCACAACATTGACATTCTTGTAGGCTTCGACATTACTCTTCGCCCTATCCATCAGGTGCTTAAACTCGCTGTCGGGCATAGAGGTGCGCCGCCCTACCCTCATTATGATGTGCCAACCAGCGCGCGTCCGCACTGGGCGGGAAATGTCGCCGTCGTTTGCCAAGGCGAATGCCGCATCGGCGAACTCGGGCAAAATCTGCGACCGTGAGAACCACGGTATTATCCCACCTCGCATCGCGCTCTGCCTGTCGTCGGAGTTTTCTTTGGCAAGGACGGCGAAGTCAGCTCCAGCCACGACGAGAGCGTAAAGACTATCAATCTGCACCTTAGCAGCCAGAGCTGCTTCGCTGTCGCTTGAGCCGGAAGGCACAATCTTCATAATATGACGGACGCTCACTTGCCCCTCGGCCTCGCGCCTGTCTGTCAGTTTCATAAAATGGTAGCCGTATCTCGTCCTGAAGACACCAGAGACTTCGCCTACATTGAGCGAGTATGCAACATCCTCAAACTGAGGGACCATTTGCAGAGCAGAGAAGTAGCCGATGTCGCCGTGATTCGACTTTACGGACGGGTCGTCGGAGAACATATCGGCAACCTTGCCGAAGTCCTCACCATTCAACACCCTCTCGCGCACATCCCGAGCCTTCTCGTACGCCTTCAACGTGTCGGAGGGCAAAGCATTGGGACGCACAGAGATAAGCACATGCTCCGCCCGGACTTCAACCTTCTGCCGTTCCCTCTCCCGGGCGGCGATTTTGCCGAAAGCCAACGTATCCTCAAGGTATGGCTTGGCCAGGTCGTCCTCATAGGCATGGCACTCGTCCATGTATGACGCAATAGTGTCGAGGCCAAGGGCGCGCGCCTCAGCCACTTTTAGCTTATAGCCGGTGAAAAGAGCGGCGTACTCAGCCTCCGTCATCGGGATGAGGGCAGCATCGTTGTTCTGCCTGAACATCCTGTCAAACTCACCGAAGGTTGTAACGTCATTGCCAATGCGCAGGAAAGGTGTGGCGGCCTTCTGGGCATAAACTCCCGCCGAAGCAAAGGCGAGGAATGCGGTTGCAAGAGCTGACTCTATCTTCATTAGTGAATATGCAAAAATAGTTGGTGCGAATATAGCATAAATAACAGAAAAGCCAACCCGACAAGATGTTAAGGCAGGCCCCCAGGATTGTGAAGCAGGCTTAGGGTATGTATGCCCGTCATCAAGTTGCCATAAAGTGGGGGCATATGGCACAATTGTTGTTAAGGCGGTATGAAGAAGCGCATATTTAGAAAAGTTCATAACTTTGAGCGACAAAACAAAAACTGAGATGAAAAGATTATTTTCATTAGCTCTTTTGATGCTGGTGGGCGTGATGGCATTCGCGCAGAAACCCGCCATCAAGTTTGAGCAGGAGTCCTACGACTTCGGGAACATTCAGGAAAAGGACGGCCGCGTGTCGTGCATCTTCAAGTACCAGAACACGGGCAAGACTCCGCTCGTCATCAATAACGTCCAAGCGTCGTGCGGATGCACCACTCCCGACTGGACCAGAAAACCAGTAAAAGCAGGCGACTTTGGCGAGATAAAAGTCACTTACGACCCGACCAATCGCCCTGGCACTTTCAACAAGACTATCACCGTCAACTCCAACTCAGAGAAGGGTACCACCATACTGCGAATCTCGGGACGCGTCCTGCAACGCCCGCGCACGGTGGAGGACGACTACCCTGTGGTCATGGACAGCATAAGGCTTGAGAACAACCACATCCCCTTCACAAAGATGACGCCCAACGAGACAAAGACCGGAGAGCTTAAAGTCATCAACACGTCGACCGTGAGCGTGACTCCGACCTTCATCAACGTCCCCGGCCACATTAAAATAGAATCGCGCCCGGCAACCATCGCCCCAGGCCAGAAAGCGACATTCGTGGCTACCTACGATGCCGCCCTCAAGAACGACTGGGGCTACGTCTCCGACCGCATATACGTCATCTTTGGCACTGAGCGCCGCTACAGCAACTCTATCACGCTCAGCGCGAGCATTGAGGAGGACTTCTCGAACGTCGACGACGCAAACGCCCCCGCGTTCAACGTCAACGAGAAGAGCCACGATTTCGGCGACATTCCCCAGACCCAAAAGGCTGAGTACGACTTCATCGTCACCAACACGGGACATGACAATCTCATAATCCGCAAAGTGAGAGCTTCATGCGGCTGTACGGCCGTGACGCCCGAAAAGAAGGTTCTGGCCAGCGGCGAGTCGACGAACATCCATGTGGCGTTTGACCCGCGCGGCAAGAGTGGCCGCCAGAGCAAAACCATAACAGTCATCACCAACGACCCTAAGAACTCCAATGTGCTGCTCCGCATAGTGAGCAACGTTGTCACTCCCGGTTCGGCACAATAAGCATAGACAAGAAATGACAAGACGACCCGCATTCGTCGCCTCATTAGCAATGGTTGCGCTGACCGCGTGTCAGTGCAACTATTTGCGTATAGAGGGAGACGTCGCAAACCTCCCTGACGGCCTTATTTACCTATCCGCACTCGACACCACCCTACATTGGTCAGCCATCGACTCCACGCGAGTAGAGAATGGGCATTTCCTTTTCTCGGGCAATACGCGCCTGGGTGACGAGGAGTGCGTAATACTGACAAGCGGCGACCAAAACATGGTCGTCTTCACTGGCAACGCCAATATATCCATAGAGGGTAACGCCCTGCGCCCCGAGGAAATCAAAGTGAGCGGTAGCCGCATAAACGACAAGCTCATTGAGTTCACCAATGGAGTGCCGGGAAAGGAGCGGCTCAACCAAATAGCAGCCCTCCTCGGCTCAACCATAAACAACGTCGACAAGCAGGAGGAGCTCAACGAGGAGGTTAACGCCATCAAGAAAGCGCAGGCTGACTACATCCGCAAAGCTGTCGTCCGCAATTCATCCTCGGCTCTTGGCCCGTTCATTCTCCTGAACCACATTGGCCTTTTCACGTTCGACGAGGCTCGCTCCTTCGTCGAAACTTTCAAGGTATCAATCGGCAACCACAAATACGTGGAACTCATAGACCGCGAGCTTAACAGGCACAGGATTCTCTACGAGGCACAGAAGCGCACGGAGATTGGGCAACATGCGCCGGAGATCCGCCTTCCGAATGAGAAGGGTGACACCACAAGCCTCAGCTCCCTAAGAGGCAACGTTGTCCTCATCGACTTCTGGAGGCCGGGCGATGATGCTTGCAGAAAGAACAACCAGATCGCGATGGAGACGTTCAATAAGTTTGCGGCAAAAGGCTTTTCCGTGGTCAGCATCTCGACCGACGGGGACTCCGCCCTATGGGCGAAGGCCATTAGGGACGAGGGACTTAAAGGTGTGCAGCTGATTGACAAAGAAGGCGAGATTGCCGAGCTGTATGCCGTAAGGTCGCTGCCGGCAAGCTTCCTTATTGACGAAGATGGTATCATTGTCGCAAAAGACGTTGAGGGTGAGAACATTTTCACGGATATCGAGGCACGAATGAACAAACGAGCAGAAACTGAGAATTAAAGAACAGGACATGTCACTGATAAAATCCATTTCAGGTATACGAGGCACCATTGGCGGGCCTCAGGGTGAAGGACTTACACCTACCGATTTAGTCCGCTTCGTATCGGCATACTCCAAGTGGGTTGCCGGCAACCACAAGAGCGAAGGGAAGCCCAAAGTCGTAGTCGGCCGCGACGCGCGCATCTCCGGTCCTATGGTACGCGACATAGTCGTCGGCACCCTTATGGGCATGGGCATAGACGTGGTCGACATCGACCTCGCCACGACCCCCACCACAGAGCTCGCAGTCACAGGGGAAAAGGCTGATGGCGGCATCATCATCACGGCAAGCCACAACCCCAAGCAGTGGAACGCCCTTAAGCTGCTCGACCACAACGGCGAGTTCCTTACCGCCGCACAGGGTGCCGAAGTTCTGGCCACCGCAGAAAGCGAAGACTACACGGCCGCCGAGGTTGACTCTCTTGGAAGCCTGAGCGTAAAGGACTATTCGGACTACCACATCAACAAAGTCCTCGGACTCAAACTAGTGGATGCCGAGGCGATCAGAAAGGCGAACTTCGCAGTGGCGATAGACACCATTAACTCTGTCGGCGGAATCATCCTACCCAAGCTGCTCGAGCGCCTTGGCGTCAGAACCGTCTACGGCCTGAACCTTGAGCCCAATGGCAATTTTGCGCACAACCCTGAACCCCTGCCGCAGAATCTGGGCGACATATCTAAACTTGTAGTTGAGAAAAAGGCCGATATCGGATTCGTCGTTGACCCCGATGTCGACAGGCTCGCGTTTATCAATGAGGACGGCTCTATGTTCGGCGAGGAGTACACAATCGTCTCCATTGCCGACTACGTCCTCGCTCATACGCCAGGCAACACTGTCAGCAACCTCTCTTCGAGCCGCGCCCTCCGCGACGTGACAGAGAAGCGGGGCGGCAGCTATTCAGCGGCAGCGGTAGGCGAGGTCAACGTCGTGAGCAAGATGAAGGCGACGAACGCCGTCATCGGCGGCGAGGGCAACGGCGGCGTCATATACCCGGAGTGCCACTACGGCCGCGACGCTTTGGTCGGCATCGCCCTTATGCTCACGCAGATGGCTAAGACGGGCAAGAAGCCCACCGAACTGCGCAGCGGATACCCGTCATACGTCATCTCAAAAAACAGGATAGACCTTCGCCCTGATGTCGATGTCGACGCTCTCCTTAAAAAAGTTAAGGAGCTGCATAGAGGCGAGAACATCAACGACATCGACGGTGTAAAGATTGACTTCGCCAAGAGCTGGGTGCACCTCCGCAAGTCGAACACAGAACCTATCATTCGCATATACGCAGAAGCGCAAACGGAGGACGAAGCCAATGCCCTTGCGGAGAAAATAAAGTCTGAGATTGCCGCACTCGCATAGAGACATTGCAGAAGGTCCTTCCCATATGCCATTCCCACGCCCGAATAGACACTCGTTTTACGCGGTTCTTACGGGCGTTCTGTGCCTCATCTCCTGTTCGCGCGCCTTTGGCCAGAGCTACTGTGGCTCGTTGGAGGTTCTCGCACGGAAAGCACTGAACGACAGGTGGACTGTCAGAGCTTACGGGCAGCTTGGCCAAGAATATAGCGAAACAAGGAGCAACATTGTCCTGATAGGTGCCGGCGCTGGGTACAGCCTGAGCAAAGAGGCCGTTATCGCCGTCTACGCAAAGGCGGCTCATGCGGACTATATGCACATCGGCAATAAAGACTCTGAAATAAGCGTTAGTGAATCAATAAGCTGGAGGAGGGCCTCAGGGTTCTTCTTCGGCTTATATTTTGAGCAGAGGCGGTTGTTCTATATGCCATCCAACTATGCGAAGAACGTCTCATTTTGCGGAGGTCTGGCCGGTTGGCGCAAAGGATGGGAGCGGACTGGCATCTTCGGCAGCGTAGGCTGCCAAATCATATGCAACATGAAAAGCCCGAACACAAAAGCCGACCTCATACAACGCGTCAAGCTGCCACTCATCATCAAAAAGACGATTTCGGAGAGGATGGCTGTCGGAGCGTCTTATACATATAACGCAATGGGCGACAATCAGATGTATATCGGCGAAAGGGATCGGATGAACGCAGTTACCATTTCACTTGATATAGCCCTTTGACAGAGGCACGACGAAGTTGGAATAAGATACAATTCAAATTGCGGGCGATTTGACCAAACGTGTTGCAAAGACAGCAAAAGGCGGGTAAATTTGCGTCAACAAAAAACCAAAAAACGATACAATTATGGCATACAAGATTAGTGATGAGTGCATCTCCTGCGGCACATGCGCAGGCGAGTGTCCTGTTGAGGCAATCTCCGAGGGCGAGAGCCATTACGTAATTGACCCTGAGAAGTGCATGTCTTGCGGCACTTGCGCAAGCGCTTGCCCCACCGAGGCTATCAAGGAGGAGTAAGCATAGTAACGCGTCGCCCGCATCACGGTGCAGACGGCATAAAAGCAAAAGCCCTTGACAACTCTATCGTTGTCAAGGGCTTTTGCTTTTCTACTTTCTTCGGACATCAACAGCCGTAGAATCACCTTCCGACGGATTCACACGCCGCATAGTAGAAACGGCACTGTCTCCACGCAACTTAGTTTCCTCACGTTTAGGCTTCGAACGCATACGCCTTGACCGCCTGTCATCTCCGCTTGTTTTCCGATCTGCACGTCGAGGTGGCGGCACTACGCCGGTTGCCGACGTGTAAGCATCGCAGCGCACAGTTGAATCAAGAACAGCAAAGGCATCTGCCGCAGCAAGAACTGACGCGCAGATGAGACCGCCCAAGAAAATTGATTTTATTGTCATATTACCGTTTAAAACGCTTTTAAAACACCTTTAAAACGCAATTTGAGCGCCGGCGCTAAGAATCCCTCTTTGGGAAATGCATAGCTCCAGCCACAAGGACGAGGCCCATGAGCGCAATAACTCCAAACGTGTAATGAAGCGATATGGCCTTGGCCAAATGACCAATGCATGGAGGACCAAGCAAAAAGCCCAAATATCCGACCGACGCCACGGTGGTCACGGCCATGGCTGAGTTCATCTTAGCCGAGTGTCCGGCAAGGCTATAGCATATCGGCACCGTAGATGAAATGCCAAAACCGACAAGCAGGAAGCCCAAAGTTGCTGGCACAATGCGCGGGAACAAGACCGCGGCTGACATACCCGTGAAGATAAGCAACCCGCTCGCCATGACGACAGCCCTACGGCCAAACCTCATCACGAAAAAGTCCGATATGAAACGCCCGGCGGACATCGTCGACAGGCACACCACATAGCCGAGCTGCACAAGGCCGTCGGGCACAGCCACGACCTCCTTGAAATACACGCCGCTCCAATCATACATGCACCCTTCGCAGACCATTCCGCAGAATGCCATAAACCCGAGGAAGACCACGAAACCGTCAAGTTTATCGAGCATCTTGAACCTCTTGTTGGAATCCCGCTCAGCAGGAGCGTTAGCCGCCTTCACGTCGCTCAGCACGAGCTGCCCACGGAATATATTAATAGACATCAGCACAAGCGCAAACACACAGATAAACTGCGCCTTCGGCCCGAGTCCAGCAGCCGCGAAGCCCATACTAATCAGCCCGCCCAGGAATCCGCCCATGCTCCAAAGAGCGTGGAACGAGGCCATTATCGTCTTCCCGTAATACCGCTCCGCTCCAATGGCTTGCGTATTGGCCGAGGCATTGCACAGGTTGGCCGCCATACCGAAAAAGAACAGCCCTGCCATAAGCCAAGCCGCTGTGGAGGCGAAAGCTAACGGGACAAGGCACAGGGCGTAAAGCACAGAGCCAAGCACCATCATTCGCCTGCTTCCGTACTTATTAACGAGCAGGCCAGAGAGCATCATCGCCGTGACCTGCCCAACAGGGATGGCGAAAAGCACAGTGCCGAGATCGCGTTCATCAAGCCCCAACGTGACCTTGACGTCGGCTATCCTGTTGGCCCACGATGCGAATATCACGCCCTGCACAAAGAAGAAGAAGCTCACCGCCATCCTCATCTTCCACAAGGCTTTTTTGCGCGTCAGCATAATTCAAGTCTTTAACTGTATCATTTTGACGCGCAAATATATGCACACTCGGCCACCTGTTTGATTAAACAATTCTCAACTTTCCTAAGAAAAGCCTCAATATGAGTGTCCCGCTCGCCCTTTGCCATAAGTCAAATTGATAGGAAAAAATGAGCGTCACCCGGACCCTGTTTCTTTCGGGTTCGGATGACGCTTTACCGTTTAATGAAACCAGCCCCCTACTTAAAGCCGTTCACCACGCTCCTTAAGGCTATAAGCCTCTTCATAAGGCCCTCGAAGAGGTCGAGCCTTAGCATATTGGCCCCGTCGGACTTTGCCACCGACGGGTCGAAATGCGTCTCGAGGAAAAGGCCGTCAACACCCACGGCCACGCCAGCCCTCGCGATGGTCTCAATCAGCGCTGGTTTCCCACCCGTCACTCCGCTCGCCTGATTGGGCTGCTGAAGGGAGTGGGTTATGTCAAGCACCACCGGCGCGAATTGCTGCATAACGGGCAATCCGCGATAGTCGACGACGAGGTCATAGTACCCCATCATCGTGCCCCTGTCGGTTATCAGGACTTTATAGTTTCCGCTGTCCTCGACTTTCTTCACTGCGTGAGCCATAGACTCTGGGGCGAGGAACTGACCTTTCTTGATGTTCACGACCTTGCCGGTCTTGGCTGCGGCCACCAATATGTCGGTCTGCCGGCAAAGGAATGCCGGGACCTGGAGCACGTCGACGTACTCGGCGGCCATGGGAGACTCGGCTGCTGAATGGAAGTCCGTGACGACAGGGATGCCGAACTCGTCTCGAACCTTGGCGAGTATCTTGAGCGCCTTCTCGTCCCCAATGCCGGAGAATGAGTCTATGCGCGACCTGTTGGCTTTCCTATACGAGCCTTTGAATATCAAGGGAAGCCGGAGCTTATCGCACACGTAGGTGAGGTGTTCGGCGATGCGGAGAGCCATCTCCTCGCCCTCAATAACGCATGGGCCGGCCATGACGAAGAAATTGCCGCTGTCCGTATTTTTTATTAGAGGAATCTCTTTAATGTTCATAACGTAATCATTAACCGCCGCAAAATTAATAATCCTCATTCTCTAAACAAGAAGAGGATGAGCCTCTCAGAAGCGTGGCATAAGCGAAGTCACTTGATATAGCCCCGTCCTTGCGATATTTAATGTTTTTTTATAGATTTGGGAAGTCGTTGGGCGGCGAGCGTGGAACGCGCCTTGTCCCGACATCTGTATTACCCAATAAAACAACAAGTTCAAGAAATGGAAGGAAATTTGATTGAGGCCCTGAAGCTGCTTGTCGTTGGAATGTGCACCGTCTTCGTGGTGCTTATCATCATCATAGAGGGCGGCAAGCTGCTCATTAAGGCGGTAAACAAATTCGTGCCCGAGGAAGAGGCCAAGCCGTCTCAGACTGCCGCCGATGCTGCCATATCGCCAGCCGTCACCAAGGCCATCATGGAGGCCGTGAACCAGGCGACAGGCGGGCAAGCCGAGGTCATCGAGATAAAGAAAGCTTAAAAACAATTTAAATCGGGACGGGCAGCAGAAACTCATCCCACCACCATCACATAACATCAAAGGCAGATATGTCAAAAGAAATAAAGTTCAGCCTCGTCTTCCGCGACATGTGGCAGTCCGCAGGCAAATACGTGCCGCGCGTAGACCAGCTCGTCAAAGTAGCGCCAGCCATCATCAAGATGGGGTGTTTCGCCCGTGTCGAGACCAACGGTGGAGGCTTTGAGCAAGTCAACCTCCTCTACGGCGAGAACCCCAACCGCGCCGTCAGGGAGTGGACCAAGCCGTTCCACGAGGCCGGAATCCAGACCCATATGCTCGACCGTGCGCTCAACGGACTGCGCATGAGCCCCGTACCCGCCGACGTGCGCAAGCTGTTCTACAAGGTCAAGAAAAAGCAAGGGACGGACATCGCGCGCACCTTCTGCGGCCTCAATGACCCGCGCAACATCATCCCCTCCATCGGCTACGCCCATGAAGGCGGCATGATTTCACAATGCTGCCTCTGCATCACATACTCGCCCATCCACACGGTCGACTATTACACCGACCTCGCGTTCAAACTCATAGAGGCCGGGGCCGACGAGATTTGCCTAAAGGATATGGCGGGCATCGGACGCCCAGTGTCCCTCGGCAAAATCGTCAAGGCAATCAAGGCCAAGTATCCTGACATAACCATCCAGTACCATAGCCATGCAGGGCCAGGGTTCAGCATGGCCTCAATACTTGAGGTATGCCAAGCCGGCTGCGATATCATCGACGTGGGCATGGAGCCCCTCTCTTGGGGTACGGGCCACGCTGACGTGCTCGCAGTACAGGCCATGCTCAAGGACGCGGGCTTCAAGGTCCCGGAGATAAATATGGAGGCCTATATGGAGGTGCGTTCGCAGGTACAGGAGATGATGGACGACTTCCTGGGCTACTACATCCCGAGCCGCAACAGGCTTATGAACTCCCTCCTCATCGGACCGGGACTCCCGGGCGGCATGATGGGCTCCCTTATGACTGACCTCGAATCCAACCTTGCCTCGCTGAACGCGTGGAAGGAGAAGCACGGCCAGGCCAAGCTCACGCAAGACCAGCTCCTTGTAAAATTGTTCAACGAAGTAGCCTACGTTTGGCCGATGATGGGCTACCCATGCCTCGTAACGCCGTTCAGCCAGTACGTGAAGAACATGTCGCTGATGAACGTGATGCAGATGGAGAAAGGCAAAGAGCGTTGGAGCATGATAGCCGACGACATCTGGGACATGATGCTTGGCAAGAGCGGCAAGCTCCCTGGCGCACTTGCTCCTGAGCTCGTTGAGAAAGCCAAGGAGAAGGAGCTTCAGTTCCACGAAGAGGATCCGCAGAGCAACTATCCCGACGCACTCGACGAGTTCCGTAAGGAGATGAAGGAGAACAACTGGGACTTTGGCGAAGACGACGAGGAGCTCTTCGAACTCGCCATGCACCCACAGCAGTACAGGGCATACAAGAGCGGCAAGGCGAAGGCCGACTTCGAGGCCGACCTCGCAAAGCGCAAGGCGGAGAAGAACAAGGGCGCAGCCCTCACCGGGCCGCAGACCATCGACGTCACGGTCGACGGAGCCTTATATCATGTCACAATCGGGCCGAAGGGTTCAGCCGCAGCCGCTCCTCAGGCTCAGGCTCAGGCGGCAGCATCTTCGCAACAGGCGACCACGACGGGCGAAGGCGAGCCGCTGACCGCCCCTCTTGAGGGCAAGTTCTACCTCGTCAAAGGCAATGGCGACACGCCGGTCAAAGTGGGCGACACGGTCAAGAAAGGTCAGACGGTATGCTACATCGAGGCCATGAAGACGTTCAACGCCATCGCAGCCGAGAAGGACGGCGTGGTGACGGAGATATGCCTCACGAGTGGCTCAGCCGTAGCAGAAGATGACGTCCTGATGAAAATCAAGTAAAGAGGTCAGGTATGCAAGAGATATTTGAGAAAATATACGAGATGACTGCGTTCGGCGCCATCATTGACGAACCGCAGTACCTGATAATGTACGCCATCGCCTTCCTGCTCCTCTATCTGGGCATCAAGAAGGAGTTCGAGCCACTTCTGCTCATCCCAATCGCGTTCGGCGTGCTCATAGCCAACTTCCCGGGGGGCGGAATGGGTGTCCTACCCGTCGATGGCGAAGGTCTTGTCCACTACACGCTGGCGGACGGAACGCAAGTAGCAAGGAACATATACGAGATGCCGCTGCCGCAGATAGCGCATGACCTGGGCATTATGAACTTCCTCTACTATGCGCTCATCAAGTCGGGCCTGCTCCCGCCGATCATCTTCATGGGTGTCGGCGCATTGACGGACTTCGGACCCATGCTACGCAACCTCAAGCTCGCCATCTTTGGCGCGGGCGCGCAGTTCGGCATCTTTGCCGTCCTCCTTGTCGCATGCAATTTCTTCACCCTCCAGGAGGCTGGCGCCATGGCCATCATCGGTGGCGCAGACGGGCCCACGGCCATCTACACGACCCTAAAGCTCGCCCCGCACCTTCTTGGACCTATCGCCATCGCGGCCTACTCATATATGGCACTCGTACCTGTCATCCTGCCGCTCGTCGTCAGGTTGACATGCTCTGAGAATGAGCTGAAGATCAATATGAAAGAGCAAGACAAGCTTTACCCCAACAAGACAGAGATAAAGAACCTCAAGGCTCTGAAGATTATCTTCCCTATCGCCACGACCACCGTCGTCGCCCTCATAGTCCCGAGCGCGGTATCTCTTGTTGGCATGCTTATGTTTGGCAACCTCCTCAAGGAGATTGGGGCGAACACGTCACGCATCTTCGATGCGGCGTCTAACACCATCATGAATTCAGCTACCATCTTCCTGGGGCTTTGCGTAGGCGCGACAATGACGGCGGACGCGTTCCTTAAGTGGGACACCATCGCCATCGTGGCTGGCGGCTTCCTTGCCTTCGGCCTCTCTATCTTCGGAGGCATCATGCTCGTCAAGCTCTTTAACGTCTTCAGCAAAAAGAAGATCAACCCGCTCATCGGCGCTACCGGCCTCAGCGCTGTGCCTATGGCGTCACGCGTCGCGAACGACATCGCACTTAAGTATGACTCGCGCAACCACGTGCTGAACTACTGCATGTCATCCAATGTCTCCGGCGTCATCGGCTCCGCCGTAGCGGCAGGCATCCTCATCTCTTTCCTCGCATAACAAGCGGGTAAAGAGGGAAAGCAGATTTAACCGAGAGGGCGGCTGGCAGTCATATGCCAGCCGCCCTCTTATTTTTCCAAAGGGCAGACATGCCCCGAATCCTCAATTCAAGACAGAGGACCACCAACTGACTGTGATTTCTTTAGTATATTTGCGGTTTGAGCAATTCGGCCGCCGCAGCGGACCTTGCTTATGACACAACACATTTTCAGATGAAGGGTCTCATACACTCAACAGAGTCTTTCGGTTCAGTAGATGGTATGCTACATCGAGGCCATGAAGACGTTCAACGCCATCGCAGCCGAGAAGGACGGCGTGGTGACGGAGATATGCCTCACGAGTGGCTCAGCCGTAGCAGAAGATGACGTCCTGATGAAAATCAAGTAAAGAGGTCAGGTATGCAAGAGATATTTGAGAAAATATACGAGATGACTGCGTTCGGCGCCATCATTGACGAACCGCAGTACCTGATAATGTACGCCATCGCCTTCCTGCTCCTCTATCTGGGCATCAAGAAGGAGTTCGAGCCACTTCTGCTCATCCCAATCGCGTTCGGCGTGCTCATAGCCAACTTCCCGGGGGGCGGAATGGGTGTCCTACCCGTCGATGGCGAAGGTCTTGTCCACTACACGCTGGCGGACGGAACGCAAGTAGCAAGGAACATATACGAGATGCCGCTGCCGCAGATAGCGCATGACCTGGGCATTATGAACTTCCTCTACTATGCGCTCATCAAGTCGGGCCTGCTCCCGCCGATCATCTTCATGGGTGTCGGCGCATTGACGGACTTCGGACCCATGCTACGCAACCTCAAGCTCGCCATCTTTGGCGCGGGCGCGCAGTTCGGCATCTTTGCCGTCCTCCTTGTCGCATGCAATTTCTTCACCCTCCAGGAGGCTGGCGCCATGGCCATCATCGGTGGCGCAGACGGGCCCACGGCCATCTACACGACCCTAAAGCTCGCCCCGCACCTTCTTGGACCTATCGCCATCGCGGCCTACTCATATATGGCACTCGTACCTGTCATCCTGCCGCTCGTCGTCAGGTTGACATGCTCTGAGAATGAGCTGAAGATCAATATGAAAGAGCAAGACAAGCTTTACCCCAACAAGACAGAGATAAAGAACCTCAAGGCTCTGAAGATTATCTTCCCTATCGCCACGACCACCGTCGTCGCCCTCATAGTCCCGAGCGCGGTATCTCTTGTTGGCATGCTTATGTTTGGCAACCTCCTCAAGGAGATTGGGGCGAACACGTCACGCATCTTCGATGCGGCGTCTAACACCATCATGAATTCAGCTACCATCTTCCTGGGGCTTTGCGTAGGCGCGACAATGACGGCGGACGCGTTCCTTAAGTGGGACACCATCGCCATCGTGGCTGGCGGCTTCCTTGCCTTCGGCCTCTCTATCTTCGGAGGCATCATGCTCGTCAAGCTCTTTAACGTCTTCAGCAAAAAGAAGATCAACCCGCTCATCGGCGCTACCGGCCTCAGCGCTGTGCCTATGGCGTCACGCGTCGCGAACGACATCGCACTTAAGTATGACTCGCGCAACCACGTGCTGAACTACTGCATGTCATCCAATGTCTCCGGCGTCATCGGCTCCGCCGTAGCGGCAGGCATCCTCATCTCTTTCCTCGCATAACAAGCGGGTAAAGAGGGAAAGCAGATTTAACCGAGAGGGCGGCTGGCAGTCATATGCCAGCCGCCCTCTTATTTTTCCAAAGGGCAGACATGCCCCGAATCCTCAATTCAAGACAGAGGACCACCAACTGACTGTGATTTCTTTAGTATATTTGCGGTTTGAGCAATTCGGCCGCCGCAGCGGACCTTGCTTATGACACAACACATTTTCAGATGAAGGGTCTCATACACTCAACAGAGTCTTTCGGTTCAGTAGATGGGCCGGGCATCAGGTACATCATATTCACACAAGGGTGCGATATGCGCTGCCGCTACTGCCACAACCCCGACTCCTGGGGCAAGCGCGAAGGCGACAATCCGACTGCCAAACTAATGGAGGCGACCGAGCTTCTGGACAAGGCCGAGAGGTTCCGCTCGTATTGGGGGGAGACATTGCCAAACGGGCGCACGCTTGGCGGCATAACGACAAGTGGCGGCGAACCGCTCCTCCAAATCGACTTCCTCATCGAGCTCTACACCGAGGCCCACCGCCGCAGCATATCAACCTGCCTCGACACGTCAGGTCAACCTTACGCATCGGAAGGCGAATGGAGAGAGAAGTTCGACCACCTTATGGAGCTTACCGACACCGTGATGCTCGACATCAAGCATTTCGACAATGAAGCGCACAAAAGACTCACCGGGCAGCCCAACATCAACATCAAAGAGTGCGCCAAAGCCATCGAAGCCAAGGGTGTGGACATATGGATTCGCCACGTGCTCGTGCCGGGGTGGACAGACTCAGAGGAGAATCTAACCTCAATACGCAAGTTTGCCGACTCTCTCTCAAACGTAAAGAAGGTCGAGGTCCTGCCATACCACGACATGGCGAAGTTCAAGTATGAGAAGCTGGGGCTGCCGTACACTCTGGCCGATGTCCCATGCCCGACAGCGGAGCAAGTCAAGAGAGCCGAGGGCATCCTTCGTGTAGGCTAAATAATATACAATTGTGGTGATACGAGCCATCAAGAAATTCACACTCAGCCTCTTGGCGGTCGCCTTTGCGACGGTCTTAGCACCAAGTTTCAATGCCACTGCCCAGCAGAACGTCGCCCTCTGTCCCGAGAAGCCTAAGCTGGTTCTGCTCCTCGTGGTGGACAACCTCAACAGCCAGCAGGTGGAGATAATCCGTAGCCAATGCGGCAACAAGGGCTTCAACCGACTTTTCGGCGACGGCAAGCAGCTTACCGACGCCTACTACGACGCAGGCGGCAATTTTGCGGGCAAAAACCTCGCCACGCTCTTCACTGGCGCGCCTGCGGCCACCCATGGCATAGTCGCAGAGAAGTGGATTGACAAATTCTCGGGCAGAAAGGTTGACGCCATCTATGGCAATGTGCCGCCAAGCGGAGTTTTCGACACCCTTGCAGCCCCTCACAACGGGGCGCTATTGTGCAACACTATTGTCAACGAGATCCGCAAGATATACAACGACAAGTCGAAGATTTTCTCCATAGGCTTCGACCCCAAGATGCTCGTATGGTCGTCGGGCACACTCTCCGGCGAACCATTCCTTTGGCTCGACCCGCGCTCAGGCAAGGCACGCACTGCCAATGTGTCATCGGCCTCAACTTTGAAATGGGTCGAAGAGTTCAACTCTAAGGATATCGCGACGGTCTACAGGGCGAAGACCTGGGCGCCGCGCAAAGACATTGCCGACTATCACCAGTGCCGTTTTTTCCCCGAAACGACCAGGGGCGAAAGCTTCTACTATCCATTGAATGCCGCGACTGCAAAACTTCCACGCTATGGAGCTGTCATGGGATCGCCCTACGGCAATGACCTTATACGCGACTTGGCAGCCTACGCCCTGACGTTCGAAGAGATGGGCAAGGACGACATTCCCGACGTAATGCTCGTGCAGTTTACGGCGACGCCAGCCATAGGCAGGAAGCTCCAGCCGCTCGACCCGGAGACGGAGGACATGCTCCTCGGACTCGACTCAAACATCGCCTCGCTGCTCCAAATGATCGACAGCACAATTGGGATGGACAACACTCTGGTGGTCTTCACCGCCGCGCAAGGGGCATACGATGTAGCGAACTCAACCTCTCCCCAATGGGCAGAGCGCGGCTTCGTGAGCCTCAGGCGTGCCACGGCACTGCTGAACCTCTACCTTATGGCCATCCACGGACAGGCGCAATGGGTCAAAAACTATGCGCCCGGCTCAGTATACATTGACAAGGAGTTGGCTGAGAAGAAAAAGGTTAATTTCGACACCCTCGTGGCCGAATCAGCCGAGTTCCTCACCCAAGTCAAGGGTATCGGCGAGGCGATCCCGGCACGGAGACTCAACACCTTCGTGTCGTCGTCGCCCGTAATAGAGGCTATGAGGCGGAACTACCACCCCAAACGTTCGGGCGACATCCTGATCCACCTTGAACCTGGCTGGGCAGAGGAGCAAGACGACGGCTCGAAATTGACGCAGCTTTGGGGCGGCGAGTTTGTGCCACTGGTTTTCTTCGGTTGGAAGATTCAACGCGGAGTCGTATACGAGCGTCACAACATGACAGATGTCGCGCCAACCATATGCTCGTTCATCAGGACGGGATTTCCTGACGGATGCGAGGGCAAACCTATTGATCTGGGCGTAAAACGCTAATAGACAATTATCATGCAAGAGACAAAAAAGCAATATTACAGAGTGCTCACGATAGCTGGCAGCGACCCGAGCGGCGGTGCTGGCATCCAAGCTGACATCAAGACTATTTCGGCCATGGGGTGCTACGCGGCCTCCGCCATAACTTCCGTCGTCAACGAGAACACGGCGGGCGTGTATGGAGTGCACGACATCCCCGCCGACTTCGTCAGGGGCCAGATAGAGTCAGTGCTTGACGACATTGGTGTCGACGCCATTAAAATCGGTATGCTCCATTCTGCGGAGCTGGCTCACGCCATAGCGGAAATTCTGCGGCAACGGCAGATTAAAAATGTAGTCCTGGATCCCGTCATGGTTGCGACTTCCGGCGGCGACCTTATGCAGTCCGAAGCCATTGAGACGCTTAAGAGGGAACTCATCCCCCTCGCCCGCATCATCACGCCGAACATCCCCGAGGCTGAGCGTCTTCTTGGCGGGCGCAAGATTACGAGCGTCGACGAGATGAAAGAGGCCGCGTCGGACCTTACCGACCTTGGAGCGTCGGTACTCCTCAAAGGCGGCCATATGAAAGGCGATGTCATGATTGACGTTCTTTGCAACCTTGAAACCATGCAACGCCTTGAGCTGCCATCCGACAAGGTGAAGACGGAGAACACCCACGGCACAGGCTGCACCCTGTCCTCCGCCATAGCGAGCGGCCTTGCGCAAGGCAAGAGCCTCACCCCGGCCGTAATCGCGGCAAAAGAGTACATCACAGAGGCCATAAAGGCCGGAGCAGAGTACGAGATTGGCAAAGGCCACGGGCCAGTTTGCCACTTTTGGAAATATGCATAGGCTGTACTGCGTCAATTCAATCAACCAGCCACAGCATTAGCAGAGCACAAATGGAGAACGAAGAGCAATTTGAGGAGACCGAGCGCATTAACGTATACGGCGCAAGGGAGCATAACCTTAAAAACATAGACGTATCCGTGCCGCGAAACAGCCTCGTCGTTTTTACGGGAATGAGCGGCAGTGGAAAATCTTCATTGGCCTTCGATACGATTTACGCCGAGGGGCAACGCCGGTATATAGAGACGTTCTCGTCATACGCACGCCAGTTCCTTGGCGGCTCTCAACGCCCTGATGTCGACAAGATTACGGGACTGAGCCCTGTAATATCCATCGAGCAGAAGACTACCAATAAGAACCCGCGCTCGACAGTAGGGACTATCACGGAGATATACGACTTTCTCCGTCTCCTCTATGCCCGCGCAGGCGAGGCCCGTTCTTATGAGACAGGCGAAAAGATGGTCAAGTACTCAGAGCAGCAGATTTTCGAGATGATTGAGAATGGCTTCGATGGCCACCGCATCTATCTTCTCGCCCCGCTCGTCAAAGGACGCAAGGGACACTATAAGGAGCTGTTTGAGCGCATCCGCAAGCGCGGATTCATCTACGCCCGCGTCGACGGCGAGCTGCGCGAGGTGGGGGCTAACATGAAAGTGGACAGGTACAAGGTACACTTCATAGAACTCGTAGTAGACCGTCTCGCCGTGAAGAAAGATGGCGATGCGGAGACTGACACCAAGAGGCTCAAACAGTCGATAGAGACGGCCCTCCAAATCGGTAAAGGCGTCATGATGGTACTCGACGCCGATAACGGCCGCCCCAAGTACTTCAGCCGGCAACTGATGTGCCCCACGACAGGCATCTCGTACCCCGAGCCGGCGCCACACAATTTTTCATTCAACTCTCCGCAGGGCGCATGCCCGAAATGTAAGGGACTGGGCCACTTCGCATCGGTCGACACGAGCCGGATTATCCCTAACCCGAAGCTAAGCATAGCCAAGGGTGCAATAGAGCCTTTGGGCAAGGCGAAAAAGAACCTCATATTCGCGCAGCTTGAGGCTATTGGCGAACTTTACGGGTTCGACCTCGACACGCCAGTCGAAGATATTTCGGACGAGGGACTTGACGCCGTCCTCAACGGAACGGCAGAGCCTCTTCACCTGAAGGACGACATGGGGCTGCCCAACAATTTCTTCCCCACGTTCGAGGGCATAGTCAGCTACATCAGCTCCATTCAAGACTCTGCCACCTCCATCAAGGAGAAGAAATGGGCGGAACAGTACATTACTGACACAATCTGCCCCGAATGTAAAGGCGCGAGGCTGAACAAGATTGCCCTCAACTTCTTCATAGACGGCAAGAACATAGCCGAGGTTAGCGACATGGACATGCAGCAGCTTTCTGACTGGCTGAGCGACCTCGAAGACCGCCTCGATGAGAAGCAGCGCGCCATAGCGAAGGAGATACTCAAGGAGATTCGCGGCCGCGTAGGCTTCATGCTCGACGTGGGGCTTGACTACCTGTCGCTCTCACGCAGCGCGACGACCCTTTCGGGCGGTGAGAGTCAGCGCATCCGACTGGCGACCCAGATAGGCTCGCAGCTTGTCAACGTGCTCTATATTCTCGACGAGCCGAGCATCGGACTCCATCAGCGCGACAACATAAAGCTCATCAACTCGCTCAAGCACCTCCGCGACGTGGGCAACAGCGTCATCGTCGTCGAGCATGACCGCGACATGATGCTGGCCGCGGACTACATTGTCGACATAGGCCCGGGCGCGGGTCGCAAAGGTGGCTACGTGGTTGCGGCTGGAACGCCCGCCGAAGTGCTGAAGACAGACACGATGACGGCGGAGTATCTGAACGGCACTCGCAAGTTGGATGTGCCGGAAAAGCGACGTGAGGGTAATGGCAAATTCTTGACCATCAAGGGATGCCGAGGCAATAACCTGAAGAATGTCGACGTCTCGTTTCCGCTCGGCAAGCTAATATGCATGACAGGGGTTTCGGGTAGCGGCAAATCGACTCTTATTAATGAGACCCTCTCGCCCATCCTTAGCAGACACTTCTACAATTCGCTGCGCGACGCTATGCCCTACGACTCTGTCGAGGGGCTCGAAAATATCGACAAGGTAGTGACGGTAGACCAGACCCCGCTCGGACGCACCCCGCGTTCCAACCCCGCCACATATACAGGCGTCTTCGACGACATCCGCAAGATCTACGCAGAGCTGCCAGAATCAAAGCTCCGCAACTATAAGAGCGGGCGTTTCTCCTTCAACGTAAGCGGCGGCAGATGCGAGACATGCAAGGGCGCCGGCGTGCAAGTGATAGAGATGAACCTCTTGCCCGATGTCATGGTCGAGTGCCCGGACTGCGGCGGTCGCCGCTATAACCGTGAGACACTCGAAGTCAAGTTCAAAGGCAAATCCATAGGCGACGTCTTGAAGATGACAATCAATATGGCCACGGAGTTCTTCGAGAGCATCCCATCCATCCACAACAAGCTAAACACGCTCCGCAACGTCGGGCTGGGCTATATCACTCTTGGTCAGCCCTCCACGACACTCTCGGGCGGCGAGAGCCAGCGCGTCAAGCTCGCCACCGAACTCGCAAAGAGGGACACGGGCAGCACTGTCTTCCTTCTTGACGAGCCAACGACGGGTCTACACTTCGAGGATATCCGTATTCTTATGGATGTGCTGAACAAGCTCGTCGACCGCGGCAACACAGTCATCGTCATTGAACACAACCTCGACGTCATCAAGATGGCCGACTATATCATTGACATGGGGCCTGATGGAGGCCGTGGAGGCGGCAGAATTGTCGCCCAAGGCACGCCAGAGCAAGTTGCCGAATGCAAAGAGAGCTACACTGCCAAATATCTGAAGGAGGAGCTTATCCGGTAAACAGGCTGCGCCACGAACACAAAACGCCCCGCCGACTGCTTATGCAGCAAGGCGGGGCGTTTTCTTTCTCATATTCTGAACCTGCTCCAAGATTTGGGGCAAGTCGGACTTTTATTCGCGGCAAAGAAAACCAAAACAATTTCATTTATGAGAAACTTTCGTTTCGCTGCTCTTGCCGCGGCTGTTCTTTCAATTCTCTCATCCGACGCTCTTGCGCAGAACGTCACAAAACCGGCGGAGACAGGCCCCGCGTATATTGGAGCCTCGCGTTTTGTCCGAAAATTCGATGGCACGACAGCCATAAGCCAGGACTATTCGGCATTCGGAATATGTGTCGGCACATATGACGACGCGCCTGACGTGATAGTCACCGAACTCATCGTCTACACCTATAGTAGCGGGAAGTGGGCGGAAATCAACGCCAACTCCAAGTTCATCCTCAAGGTTAACGGCGAGAATATGGTCCTCACGACGAAGTACGGCACCAATTGGGCTGGCTCACACGACACGTTCGTCGGCTCAGCTGGAGTCCTGGGCGCTTTGAGCGGAGCGAAGCAGGTGGTCTACACAGCTCAGGCCCGCTATCCGATAACAGGAGAGCAGCTCGAGGCTCTTATGAAGTACGGCTTCTCAAAATACAGATTCCAAGTCGTCGGAGGGGTCAATGAGGACGAGTTCTCCGAAAGGAAACAAAGGAGAATAGCAGAGGACCTCACCGACGCCTACAATGAGGTCCGCGAGGAGCAGGCGGAGATTCACAGGAAGGTGAATGACCTGAGCGACTTTTAGCAGATTAAGCCCGATGCGATAACCCCGCATCGGGCTTTTTCATACTCACTAATATGTTTAGATAAACACCTCTCGCCTACCCCACTCGGTAATATTTGCTGATGCGATGTCAGGCCTCATAAACAACTCCTTAGGCATATTGTCTGGTGTCACGGCAACCACCTTGGCGAAACCGGCCTTAATGAGTTCCGCCTCGTCCTCCACGCCACCGCACACAAGCCACACTGGCACTTTAGCCTCATCTGCAACACGCAGTACCCGCTCAGGAAGTTTACCCATGAGGGTCTGCCTGTCAGCCCGCCCCTCTCCGGTTATCACAAGGTCCGCCTTTGCCACCAAATTTCTAAAGTCCAAGAACTCAAAAAGAAGATCCGCCCCTGAGCGTACCGTGGCCTTGAAATACTGAAGGAAAGCGTAGCCAAGTCCACCTGCTGCTCCGGCACCAGGACTCATTGACATGTCATACCCAAAATGCTTCGCCGAAACTTCGGCAAATCTTCGCGCTCGCAAGTCAAGCCGCCTAACCATATCGGGACACGCACCCTTCTGCGGGCCAAACACAGCCGCGGCACCGTTATCACCGCACAAAGGGTTGCGCACATCCGAAGCCAGCACAAACGAGCAACTGCTCAGCCGCTCACGATAGACTGCGTCAAAGTCATCGCCTGGCTTTAGGCGTTCTATAATTCCCTTTATCATGCCAATGCCGCAGTCACTCGTCCCACTGCCTCCCAGTCCGATGATGAACTTGCGGCATCCGCTCAGGATCGCATGGGCAATCAGTTCGCCCACGCCAAAAGTTGTAGCAATCATAGGGTTACGGTCGTCAACGCCTATAAGGTTGAGTCCACATGCCTGCGAAGTCTCTATTATGGCCGCGCCATCGGGCGCGATGGCGTACTTTGCGTCGACCATCCGCATCAGAGGGTCGTGAACACGGACATCGACAAACTGAGCGTGCGTCGCAGCGACAAACGCCTCAAGCATCCCGTCGCCGCCGTCGGTCATCGGCACGCTTTTCACGAAGTGGCCTCGGCTTACGAGCCCAAGCGCCATCGCCTTCTCAACCTCGGCCGAGGTTAGGCAACCTTTATAAGAATCGAGAGCAAGAAGTATATTCATAATTACTTAGAAGCTGTTTTGGAATGAGCTGAATTCAACTTACAAAAACGCCTCCTGAACTGATAACTATCATAGACAGTATCGATTGTGCGAATATGCGGCCAGTTGAGGCTATCCCTTTGTTTTGATGTTTTTGCGTCTTCCCCCACCCTTTTCGTACCGGCTCTCCCTGTTTTTCACCACTCCTATTTTCCGACAGTCGCAAAAATTGGAGCCTTGTCGCAAAGGACGGAAGTCCCCCAAAAACGCGATCTGGTTAGCATATGAGGGCAGACAGCCGCACGACTTATACGGTCTCTAAATATGTTTGTTTTGCATAATTCTGCTTTCCTCGATTGCGAAAAGTGCGGAAGAAGTCGTAAGTTGCGCCGCAAAAGGAAACAGTTGGGGTTTCACCCTCCGTTTTTCACGCTCGGCAAAGCAAACAAGCTTGCTCCGCCCTCGCATAATCAAAACGTTCCCAAAGATGCAGACCTCCCATGCCATACTCCTGTCGTCGCTGTTCGTTCTCTCGTCCCCGGCGGCTGCCGCACAATACAAGTCCGACGCGATGTTCGGGGTGAGGGCGGGGGCGCAGGCGAGCAAGATGACTGGAGTCCCCGGCATGCTCGTCAGCGAGGGCTGCTACTCAGGCTACGAGTTCACTGAGAAATACAGCGCCTGCCCCTCGGCCTGCATATTCTTCTCATACGCCATACACGGCACGCCCGTCGGCCTGGAGGCCCGCCTCAACTACGACATGCTTAAGGCCCGCACGACCTACGACGACGTCGAGGGCCTCACGTACACGACCGAGGCCGCGTTCCACACCATAGGTGCCTCGGCACACATAAAGGCCCACCCCCACAAGGGAATCTATCTCTCGGCCAGGATAGGCTACGGCTGGAACCTGACGCCCGGCAACCAAGACCATAAAATCCGTAATACTCTCAGAGACCGACATCCGCACCTACGTCTGGGAGGCGGACTACGACAGCTGGAACCGCGTGCGGACGATGACCTATCCCGACGGCGAGGTCGTCAGCTACGCCTACGACAAGGGCGGCAACCTCACGTCCGTCACCACGGAGAAGGGGGGCGACAGGCAAACGATCCTCGCGGAGCAGCGCTACGACAAGTATGGCAACATCACCTACAGGAGGATGGGCAACGGCACTGAGACGAGGTACGAGTATGACGAAAAAAGGCTGTATCTGAACTCCATGTCGCTGACGTCGGGCGGCTCTGCCTTGATGGAGAACGCCTACAAGTACGACGGCGTGGGCAACGTGCTCCGCATCGCCAACCCCGCCAAGCCAAACGGGGACATCGGCGGAGCGTACAGCCACACGTACCAATACGACGAGATCAACCGACTCGTCAGCGCGAGCGGCACGGCGAAAGGCCGGAGCTACGAGACGCTCACGCGCTACGACGTGATGAGCAACCCTCTGCAAAAAGACGGCGCACTCTACGAATACAACACCATAGGCCACCCCAATGCCGTCAGCGGTGTGGGCGGCCGGATTTACACCTACGACCCTGGCGGCAATCCTGTCGCCGTCGAGGACACCGTCGCCAACACCCTCCGCGTCATGCAGTGGGACGAGGAAAACCGTTTGCAGGCCCTCTGCGATGACGGCTACGTAAGCCGCTACACCTACGACCACGCAGGCGGGCGCGTCGTACGTTACTGATAAAGACGGCTATGCGACGCAATTCGTAAGCTACAAGCCCTACGGCGAGGCACTTGTCGACGAACATAACACGGCCCGCGAGCAGCCGTGGAGGTTCAACGGAAAGGAGCTTGACGCCGAGACGGGCCTCTACTTCTACGGAGCGAGGTACTACGACCCCTCGCTGGCCATGTGGTACGGGGTGGACGCCCTGGCGGGGGACTACCCGGGCTTGGGCGGCTATGCCTATTGCGCAGGGAACCCGGTGGGGCTGGTGGATGTGGACGGGAGTATAATACTCCCCGAAATTAAGACAACTGCAAAGGATTATATTTGCGAGCAAACTTAATTTGAGATGGGAAGGAAAGGCAAAAACGACGCCTCGTTCAAGACGAAGGTCGTGCGCGAGGCTCTCAAAGAGCAGGAGGCCCTGGCATAGCTGTATGCTACTCCCCGCTCAGGGTAAAGTTATATCTTTTTGCGAAGCTGATGAATAGCTGAGCTTAACCTCCTGTCGCGCAACATTTAAATGGCATTAGTTTCCCAGACCCCCTGTTGCGCTACGCGATGATGCAAGCCTTTTCACAAGCAAGCGGAGCGCCCAACAGGTGTTGGACGCTCCGCATAGCCATTTTATAGATGGAAGACTTTACTTCTGCTCAAGCTGAAGAGTCTTGCTGGGCTGGTCGCACACGTCGCTCGGGCCGAAGTACTGGATTGGGCCCGGGTAGATGTAGTCGGTCTCGATGGCCCACTTCTCGCGGTTTGCGGCGAAGAACTTGAACGGGCCGCCGTCGAGCTTGACGAGAGCCTTCTGGATGACGGGCTTCATCTTGCCGTTACGCTTCTCCATGTTCATCATGGCGGTGATAGGTATACCACCTGCGAGCCACTGGGCGGCGGGCTTCGTAGTGTTGCGTACGGAGCTCATGTAGCCAGTCTTGCCGCTGGCGATGAGGAGGGCAGCGACACGGCCGAGGGAGTAGCAGTAGTCGGCGTCGAAGTTGGAGGGGGCGGCGCAACGGCCCTCGTAGCCGAAGAAGTGGTGCTGGGTGGCGAACTTGCCAACGTACTTGCCCTCCTTCTTCCAAGCGGCGAGCTTCTTGCCGACCATATCGGCGAGGAGCTGCTCGGTCTCGATGAGGGAGACCTGGACATTGCCGTGGGGGTCGCGCTCGAGGGCGAGCTGACGGCTTACGCCGGCGGGGAGGCTCTCGAAGATGGCGGCATTCTCGGCGCTGAGGTGCTTGACTACGTAGTCGATCTTCTGGTCGTCGGCGACCTTGTCGAACTCGGCCTGGTTGGCGGCGAGCATATCGTTGAGCTCGGAGATGAGCTTCTTGATGGCGGGGATGAACTCGATGAGGCCCTCGGGGACGAGGACGGTGCCGAAGTTGTCGCCCTTGGCTGCGCGTGCTGCTACGGTCTGGGCGATGTAGGTGACGATGTCGTCGAGGGTCTGCTTCTTGACCTCGACCTCCTCGCCGATGAGGGTGATGTTGGGCTGGGTCTGGAGTGCGCACTCGAGGGTGACGTGGCTTGCGGAGCGGCCCATGAGCTTGATGAAGTGCCAATACTTCTTTGCGGAGTTGGCATCGCGCTCGATGTTGCCGATGACCTCGCTATAGACCTTGGTGGCGGTGTCGAAGCCGAAAGAGGTCTCGATCATCTCGTTCTTGAGGTCGCCATCGATGGTCTTGGGGCAGCCGATGACCTGGATGCCGGTGTTCTTGGCGAGGTAGTACTCGGCGAGGACGCATGCGTTGGTGTTGGAGTCGTCGCCACCGATGATGACGATGGCCTTGATGCCGAGCTTCTTGCAAATCTCAAGACCCTTGTCGAACTGCTCAGTCTCTTCGAGCTTGGTGCGGCCGGAGCCGATGATGTCGAAGCCGCCCGTGTTGCGATACTCGTCGATGATTGCCGAGGTGAGCTCGATATACTTGTGGTCGACAAGACCCGACGGGCCACCGAGGAAGCCATAGAGCTTGCTGTCGGCGTTGAGAGCCTTGATGCCGTCGAAGATGCCGGAGATGACATTGTGTCCGCCAGGGGCCTGGCCGCCGGAGAGGATTACGCCGACGTTGAAAGGCGCGCTCTTGGCAGCGGCGTCGCCTTTCTCGAACGTCACGATAGGCATGCCGTAGGTGTTGGGGAACAGCTTCTTAATCTCGTCCTGATCGGCTACCGATGAGGTTGCCTTGCCCTCTGCGAGGCGGGTGGCACCGACGATAGACGCCGGCATCTTCGGAGCGTACTTGCTACGCTCAATCTGAAGTGCACTCTTGCTCATTATTCTGTTTGTTTTGAAATGTTTATTCCTTGCGCAAATATAACTAAAGTTGGGCAAATCCGCTAACCGCCGGGAACTTTATGGGCGTGGGAGAGGTTAATGCGGATGGGCGCATCTACATGGCCAAGAACTCGCCAAGGGCGAGGCGGAGGTAACGCGCGTCGAGCGTTCCGCCCGTCTCGCGGCTTGAGTGCATGGCGAGCATGGGATTGCCGACATCGACGCCTCGGAGTGGGAGGTGGCTCGTCATGATGTTGCCGAGCGTCGAGCCGCCTGCCATATCGCTACGGTTGGCGAACACCTGGAACGGCACGCCCGCCCTACGGCATATCTCGCTGAAGACGGCGGCGCCATCGGCATCTGTCATATACTTCTGGTTGGCATTGTATTTTATGACAGGCCCCTGGTTGAGCTGCGGGCTGCACATGGCATCGGACAGTTCGGGGTGGTTGGGATGGATGGCGTGCGCCATATCGGCCGAGATGAGGAACGAGTTATATACCGCGCGCTGATAGCCCTCCTCGCCGAGATTCATCTTAGAGCATATCCGGCGCAGGATATCGGCGATGATATGGGAGTCGGCCCCTTGCTTAGTCCCGCTGCCGACCTCCTCATTGTCGAGGACGATGACCATCTTGGCAGTATCGCTCTCGGCCGTGTCGGTCAGCGCCATGATGCTCTCGTAGGCCATAGTGAGGTTGTCCTGCTTGGGGCATACGATGAGGCTGTTGTCGAGACCGGCGAGGCAGCCTGGCGTCGTATCGTAGGCATAGAGGTCGAAGTCGAGAATCTCGTCGGGCGAAATGTCCATCTCAGAGGCTATCGCCTGAGCCAGGTCGACGGGGGAGCGGGAATCGGAGGCACCCGCAAGAATCTGCATATCGACCTGCCTGTTGAGCGCGATACCGTCGTTGACCGCCCTATTAAAATGTATGGCCACGCTCGGGATGACGCCGACGGGACGCTCGAAGTCGAACAGGCGGGCGGACGGGTGGATGGGGTCGCCACTACGGAGGACGACGCGCCCCGCGAGGCCGAGAGGACGGTCGAGCCAAGAGTAGAGGATGGCGCCGCCGTAGGTCTCAGTGCGCAGTTTTTGACCGTTGCACCAGCATGACGCGTGGGGCTTGACGCGGAACGTGGGAGAGTCGCTGTGGCT
Organism: Marinilabiliaceae bacterium; assembly: GCA_051875415.1. GTDB lineage: Bacteria > Bacteroidota > Bacteroidia > Bacteroidales > Marinilabiliaceae > W3P20-009. The sequence continues at coordinate 137,901 of JBJEGU010000017.1, read as the reverse complement.
GGCTATCATACGGAACCCGAACTTCGCAATGTCCTCGCCACCATTGTCCGGCACATTGAAGGCGGCAATCGCGCTGCCATTGTACTTGACGAAATAGCGGTTGCCGGGTTCGACGGCCCACTCCTCGCTCATACGGAGTTCCTGGTAGTCGTTGGAAATCAGAATCTTGCTGATATTATCGACGGCGTGGAAAGCGGAGGGGCTTTGGCTGATAAAGTCGATGACCGAGAGCCCCTCATTGACAAAGGCCTCCTTTTCCGTATCTTCTCTCATATTCGTTCGTTATAGATTGTAACTTACGCTTTTTCCCCATCCGTTTTGACATCCTCGCTGCGGACACTGTTGCTGGGAGCCGCTTTTTTCCTGCCCCTCTTGCGCTTAGGCTCGTCGGGTTCGTAGCCGTCGGGGAAGAGCTTGTCCCACAGGTCGGGGCGGAGACGTTTTGTGCGTTCGAGAGCCTGCTCCTCCCGCCACTTGTCGATGTTGGCCTCGTGACCACTGAGCAGCACGTCGGGCACTTTCCAGCCGTTGAACTCGGCGGGACGAGTGTAGATGGGCGCGGAGAGGAGCCCGTCTTGAAAAGTGTCGGAAAGGGCGGACTCCTCATCGGAGATGGCGCCAGGTATGAGCCTCACCACGCTGTCCACCACGACGCACGCGGCAAGCTCGCCGCCGGTGAGGACATAGTCGCCGATGGATATCTCGTCCGTGATGTAGTGATCGCGGATGCGCTGGTCTATCCCCTTGTAGTGTCCGCAGAGAATCATCAGGTTGCCGCTAAGCGAAAGGGAGTTGGCCCGCTGCTGATTGAGAGTCTCGCCGTCGGGCGTCATGTATATGATATGGTCGTACGCCCGCTCGCTCTTGAGATGCTCGATTGCGCTGACAATGGGTTGGAGAGCCATGACCATGCCGGCGCCGCCGCCGAACTGGTAGTCGTCGACCCTGCCGTGCTTGTCGGTAGAGAAAGCGCGGATGTCGTGGGTGTGGATTTCGACCATACCGGCGTTCTGGGCGCGCTTGATGATAGACTCAGTGAAAGGACCCTCGAACATGTCGGGGAACAGCGTGAGTATGTCTATTCGCATAATTCGTTTTGTGTGGCGGGCATTACTGGTAAAGCACCGCTGAGTCGACGGCTTTGGAGGAGCGGAAGAAGAGCTTGAGTTTGCTGATGATGCTCTTCACCCCGCCCTTTTTGTCGGCCTCGATATTGAGCGGCATGACCGGGCTGTGGAGCGAGAGCCGGAAAAGGAACCAGCCTTGCTCATCGTCGCCATTGCACATGACCCTGAGTCCCTCATGGTTTTGGCTCACCTCCTCCCACTCTGGGATTTGGCTGACGAACTGGCGGAGGCCGTCGAGCGTGGAGGATGCCGCCCTTGCGAAGTCGGGGTCGAGGATGGTGAGTCGGAACTCCTTGCTCTCGGCGGGGACAGGCAATTTCTCGATGAGGGAGAAGAGTTTTTTGCCCTCTTTTTTGAGCTGAGCGAGCTTAATGACGATTTTAGTGGCGAAATAGGCGCCATCGTCGCAGAAATTGTTCTCCTTGAAAGCCGCGTGGCCGCTCGTCTCGACAGCGAGCCAAGTGGGGGCGCCGCATTGATTCTTGTGGATGGCCTCATTGATGACATTCCGGTAGCCTCGCTGATACCTGCACTGGTGGGCGCCGAGAATGTCCTGAATGAAAGTGGTTATGCCATTGCTCGTTATGGAGTCGGTGACGATGCTTGTGTGGGGATGCTCCTCGAGCGTGATGGCCGCGGCCATCGCCACGAACTCGTTCCTGTTTATAGCACGCCCGTCCTCGTCGACAATGGCCACGCGATCGACGTCGGCGTCGAAAATAATGCCGATATCGGCGCCAGCCAGGATGACGGCCGTGGAGATGGAGCGCATGGCCTCATAGTCCTCGGGGTCGGGGGTGTGGTTTGGGAAACGGCCGTCGGGCGTGAGGAACTGGCTGCCGGAAATGTCGGCGCCGAGGGGCTGGAGGATTCGAGTGGCGAAGAAGCCGCCGGCACCGTTGCCCGCGTCGACCACTATCTTCAGACCGCTCAGGGGGCGGACAGGATCATCGGCGGAGCCACTAAGCTCGTGGCGGATCTTCTCGCTCAGGTGCTTGCTATAGATTGACAGGATGTTGCAAATATGCACCTCGCCCTTGACGAGAGGTGGCTGGGCGGGGGCGGAGGCACGGACGATGATTTCGGTCAGCTGGTTCTTGTCGAGCTCAGTGCCACGGGTGAAGAACTTCATGCCATTGCGGTTGAAGCCCATATGACTGCCCGTGAACATAATGGCCCCGTCGGCGCCGACTGTCTCCTCCGCGCCATCCACAGCCTTTATCGTGCTGTAGAGGATGGAGGGCGTGGAAGAGAGGCCGCAGAACAGCACGTCGGCCCCTGCGCCCGTAATGCTCTCTTGGGCGGCGTGGGCGAGGGACGGGCCGCTCAGACGGGCGTCCATCCCCACGGCGACGCGGAGACCCCGCGGCTCCCTCTTCTCATCGTCGCCATTGGGGTTTTGGAGCCACTCGACAAAGCCGCGGCACAGCTTTGCCACGATGTCGGTAGTCAACGTGACGCTTTGGCCGATGATGCCATCGGTGGCCACGCCGCGGATGTCCGAGCCGTTTTGCAGAGCCAACAGAGATTTGTCAATCATAGCATTATAGCTTTATTACTTGCGCTCGTCGGCGGCTTGCTGGCGCGACTTGTTGCCAAGGTAGCCGCCGTGATGGCGCTTCGCGTAGTCCTGACTTGTAAAGCCAATCTTCTTCATGAGCGTGACGACGAGGATGTCGCCGATGACGGTCATGACAGTCGTAGAAGTGGTAGGGGTAAGGCCGAGCATGCAGACCTCGGGCGGATTGCCGGTAGCGAGGACGACATCGGCGTCGTTAGCAAGTGGGCTGTCGGGGTTGCCCGTGATGACGATGATGGGGAGGTTGTCGTAGAGCCCTTTGGCGAGCGATATGAGCTCCACGATCTCGCGCGTCTTGCCAGAATTGGAGATAAGCACGAGGACATCGTCGGGCTGGATGACGCCGAGGTCGCCGTGCTGCGCCTCGGCGGGGTGGAGGAAGACGGACGGCGAGCCGGTGGAGCAAAAAGTCGTCGACATGTTGACGGCGATCTGGCCGGCTTTGCCCATGCCGCTCATTATGATCTTGCCGTGGCGCTTGTGGACATGCTCGTAGATAATATCGACGGCCTTTTCGAAGCCGTCGGTCACGGGTATTCCGTTAATAGCCTCGGCCTCGCGGCGGAGAATGTCTTTTATGAGATCTGTTTCCACGATTTTCGTTTTGAGGCCCATGCGGTGTCGGAGAGACTCCGTAGGGGCTGATTACATTTATGTTGTCTTGGTTGTTGTCGTTTAATAGTCGTAATAACGGCTTTTAATTCCCCATCGGAGAGCTATATAGAAATTCTTGGAGCTCTCGTCTGTCAGGTCGCTTTTACGGTTTCGCACCTTTATCCCGGCCGCCACGTTCATCATGCTCTTAGGGTTTATGACGAAAGAGGCCATCCCGTCGAAGTAGCGGACATCGGTCCGCAGGCCTTGAAGGATGTGCGCCCCGTAGGCGCTGTTGAGGGTGCCGGTGGCTCGCTCGGGGTTGTGGCCGAAGTTGGTAGAATCGTTGGGGTAGTCGTCGCCGTAGGCGATGATGTTGGCCTGGGCCCTGAGCAGGAGTCGCCTGCGCCTGTAGCTCACGATTGCCACGCCCTCCTTGAGGTTGGCGCCGAGGGGGTGGCCTACGCTCTGGCTCTGGTGTGTGTAGCATCCCATGGCGTCGTACTGCGAGTAGACGTAGGGGCGGATGTGGTTGTACTCGAACTGGGCGTCGAGTCCGTCGACTTTGAGGAGGTTGTATGACTTAAGTCCCACTTGGAAGGCGTACTTATTGCCATACCACCCTTTGTCGGAGAGCAGCTCCTTGAGACGGAACTCATTGAACATCAGCTGGCCGTAGAGCGTGAGGCGGTCGGTGCAGATGAATTTGCAGTTGAGCCCGATAATCATCTTGTCGGGTGAGCCCGCGTTATACTCGCCGGGGCGGAATATGACAAACGGGTTGAGGTATTCCCAATCGATGCCGCGTGACGAGCCGTCTTTGCGCCATGTGGCCTGGGTGACGTTCTCGAAGATGCCGAAGGTGAACCTGCGGCCCATGTTCCAATCGAGGAAATGGGTGAAGCTGTACTTGGTCTTCTCGCCGTTGTTGCTGAGCTTGTTGTTCGTGGCTCGAAGCTGGGTGACCATCATCGTGTAGCGCGCCCTCAGGATGTTGAGGTTAAGCCGGAAGGTGGGCGTAGGTGCGGCGGCGTCGGACAGCATGAGCGAGCGGTAGCCGTCGCCGTAGAAAGTCTTGGTCTTGCCGACGAGGAAATCGACATAGGGACCTACGCGGAAGGCGAGGTAGCCTGTGGCCGTCTGGAAATCGACGCCCGAGGTTATGGTCTTGTCTTTCCTTGGGCGCGAGAGGCCGGGGATGTTGTTGAGCGAGTCGGTAAGGTTGGCGTAGTAATGAGCGTACTGCGCCTGGTTCTCAGTGAAGTCGCAGTAGAACCAGAGGTTTTTGCCGAGGTTGCCGTCGATATAGAAACCGCGCGAGTTTGTCCAGGTCCTCTTATCGTCCTTCTCATACTTGTCCTGCCCCACCTCAAAGTCGCACATCGGGTTGATGGCCACGCGGACGGCGGAGTCGGCGGACCGCCATTCGAGGAAATCGGAGTTAAAGAACGAATTTACGTATTTAAAACGCGTATTAACGAGTCGGCGCACACCGCTGTATGTGACAGAGTCGGGGTCGAAGAACCTTCGCAGCTCGTCCATTCCGTAGGCGCGCGCCGCGGTGTGGGGACGGTCCTTGCCGACGAAATAGAGCAGGCGCTGGAAAGGGTCGAAGTGCGGATCCTCGTAGTAGCTCGTGCCTTGGGCTTCCGCCACGACATATGAGGCGGAGGCGAGGACGGCGGACAAGACGAACGTTCTCAGGGTCATGGGGCTACGAACACTTGACATTGGAGTCGGGGTGGAAGCCCTGGAGCAGGGCCTGCGTGGTCATGCGGTTCTTGCCGCTCAGCTGCAGCTCGTCGATGATGACGGAGCCGTCGGCCGTGCCGACGAGGAGCGTCTTTTTGCCGTCGGTCAGCACTTTGCCCGGCTCAAGCCGCTCGCCGGATGGCCGCGCCTTGAAGATTTTGAGGGTGGACTGGGCGCCCTTCTGGTCCGTTATGGTAGTCCACGCGGCGGGGTAAGGGGAGAGCCCTTTTATGAGGTTGACCACACAGGATGTTGGGCTGTCCCACCGGATGCGCATATCCTCCTTAAAAATTTTGGGGGCGGGCTTGAGGATGGCGGGGTCGATGTCATCCTGCTTGTGGAAGATGGCAGTGCCATTGCCGACGGCGTCGACCGTCTTGACGGCGAGGCGTGCGCCGATGAGCATGAGCCTGTCGTGGATGGAGCCGGCGTCGTCGTCGGGCCCGATTGGAGTCGACTCTTGGAAGATTATGTCGCCGGTGTCGATATCGTGCTTGAGGAGGAATGTTGAGACTCCCGTCTCCTTCTCGCCATTTATTATGGCCCAGTTGATGGGGGCGGCGCCGCGGTAGTTGGGCAGGAGGGAGGCGTGGACGTTTATGGTGCCGAGCCGGGGCATGGCCCACACGACCTCGGGCAGCATGCGGAACGCGACGACGACTTGGATGTCGGCGTGAAGCGAGCGGAGCTCTTCGACGAAGGCCTCGTCTTTGAGCTTCTCGGGCTGCATTATTTTGAGCCCGTGCTTTTGGGCGCAGACCTTGACAGCCGAGGGGCGGAGCTGGCGTCCGCGGCCTGCGGGCTTGTCGGGCATGGTGACGACGCCTACTATGTCGTGGCCGGCCTGGATAAGCGCGTCGAGTGTCGCGACGGCGAAGTCGGGCGTGCCCATATATACAATTCTCATCCTTTTTGCTCTTTTGCGCAAATATATGAAATTTCCCGCCGCCTAAAGTAAGGGATAGCAGAAACCGCGAGGCCTGAGCGTCATGGCTTAGGCTTCGCGGCTTTTACGGTATGGAGATAAGACCGTCTTTTTTTTTAGTTCTCAGTCGTTGACTCGTCAGCGACGTCGATGTCCTCTATGTCGGTAGGCTTCTCGACCTCATCGGGTTCCTCCTCCTCCTCGACGTCGACAGCGCCGTCGAGGTTGAGTTCGTCGTCGGCCGCGCCCTCGGCGTCTTCGAGATCGCTGAGGTTCTCAGCGACAGCCGGGAACTTGATGATGTAGGAGAACTCGTCGGTCTCAAACGGGAGGCCCGTCATGAAACGGCCGCCACCGATGTCGAAGGTCTGAATCTCCTGCGCATAGCCTTGGGGATAGCGCGCTGCGATGGCTTCACGCAGCTTTTCGTCGAGCTTCTCGTAGTTTTTTATGACACGAGGTTTTGTCTTTGCCATATTTCGCTTTATGTTTCTTTATTCTGGTTTCCTTGCCTGTTGTCGTCCTGTCGTTCAGGAGCGGGGCAAATATAAGAACATATTTTTGTGTTGTGCCTTGGGGCTAAATGAAATATTGTAAAATATGGCGAAAGGGATCTGGCGCGGACAGTGGGTATGCTTATAGCGTATTGATATACAATATTGTAGGATGGGATTCAACTTAGGCTATATCAAGTCTATCCCAAGCCTATAAAAAATGGGGAGCAGCCCGTTCGCGACCGCTCCCCTACCCTCTATTTCCAGGATGTGCGCAGGAGCTTACTTACCCAGGCTGTTATATGCGTCGTCGGTAACAGGCTCGAGCCATTCATTGCTCACGTTTTCTCCTTCAACCTCGAAGGCGAGGTGGGCGAACCAAGAGTCGGACTGAGCGCCGTGCCAGTGCTTGACGTTGGCGGGGATGTGGATAACGGTGCCCGGGATAATCTCGACGGGGGCCTTGCCCTCCTCCTGATACCATCCGCGGCCGGCGACACCTATCAGCATCTGGCCGCCGCCCTTGGTCGCATGGTGGATGTGCCAATTGTTTCGGCACCCTGGCTCAAAGGTGACATTGGCGATGCCCACCTGCTCCGTAGAAACGCGGGCGAGATAGCTGTTGCCGATGAAGTACTTGGCATAGGCCGTGTTGGGTTCGCCGATGGGGAATATCATCTCGCGCTGAAAGGCTTCCTTGGCATTCTCAGCCTCAGACACGTCATCGGCCCAGACGTCCTTTGCGAGTCGGAACGCCGCCCATGCCTTGGGCCATCCGGCGTAGAAAGCTATGTGCGTTATGATCTCGGATATTTCGGTACGAGTCACACCGTTTTTCTTGGCCGTCTGGAGGTGATACGAGAGCGAAGAGTCTGTGAGGCCTTGGCTTATGAGGCATGTGAGCGTCACGATGCTGCGGTCGCGGAGGCTCAGAATGTCGTTGCGGCTCCACACCTCGCCGAAAAGGATGTCGTCGTTCAGGTGGGCGAACTCAGGCGCGAACTCGCCGAGTTGCTGACGACCTGCTGTTTGAACAATCTTCTGCTGTGCCATACAATATGTGTTTAATGTCAGAACGGACAACAGGGAGAAAATAATACCTTTACCAATCATATTTTTTCCTTTATCCGATGCAAATTTAGCGACGGCAGCGATGACGGGTGGTAAACAGACTATCTGTCTGAGTACCATTTTTACAGCATTTCCTACATACGGATGGAGGCGGCATCCAATTCTATGTCGCCGAACTCAATCATAGAGTTGAAAAGGCGTATGCGCTTGGCCGCTAAGAGGTCGCGCACAGTCACAGGGGACTCCGCCACTTTGCCCATGTCGAGCAAGGATGCCCGGCGCGTCCCTTTCAGAAGAGGGTACTCCGGCGTCAGCCACGAATTGCCGTCAAATATGGCAATGTTGGTGAACGACGTGTCCGTCACAAGCCCACGGCGGATGATGACCACATCGTCGCATCCGTCGCAAAGAGCCTTCAGGCTGTCCAATTGAGAACGGTCCGTCGACTTGTAGGAATAGTCTATTTCGCCACCGTCAACTATCTTCAGACTCCGTATGGTCCTAAGTGAATAAGGTTCGCACTCCGTGCATTCAATACCTTGCGGACCGTACACCACCCTGAGCTTGTTAAGTCCGAGAGGGTGGAATCTGTCGGCAATCTGCTCCAACGGAGGGAACGCGACATTTGGGAAAAAGTGAGCCACGGTAGCGTCCATCCGCACCTGGTGGTAATTGAGGTTGTTCGCAACGCCTCCAGAAACTCTTATCGTCTCTACGAAATGTCCTTCACGGCTCATTATAGCAATGGGAGATATATTTTTTTCAGCACCTCATCGTACTCGTTCTCACAGATGCTCTTCGAGGTTATCCCGCCGCCAGCTTTGAAGCGGAAACCGTCATCCGCCTGCTCGATGAACCTTATCATTACGGCGGAATCAAGTTCACCGCCTCGGCAGATGCCCATAACGCCTGTGTAAAATCCCCGGTCGTAGTTCTCCGCCTCGGCTATTATGCTGATCGTCTTCTCCTTAGGCGCACCTGTTATGGAGCCCGCCGGCAATTGCGATGCCAGAATCTCGCCCATCCTCGCCTCGTAGCCCTGAGGAAGAACGCCAGCGATTCGTGAGCTGGTCTGCAATATCGGGCCTTTGTTTGTTCGCAGCGTCTCGACGTAGCGGTAGGACTCGACCGTCACGTCATGAGCCATAATGCTCAGATCGTTCCGTATGAGGTCTACTATCGTGGCATGCTCCGCAGCCTCCTTTTCATCGGCAAGCAGTTGATCGATGGCGCCAGGGGCGAGGGCATCGGCAGTCCCTTTCATCGGGAAAGATGATATCCTACCGTCCTTTATTCGAATGAAAGGTTCTGGCGAGAAGCAGCAGAAGCGTCCTTTCAAATATAGGCGGTATTTACCATCGGAGCGCAGAAACATCTGGCGCAGGCTCAAGTCGCACCCCACCCTCGCCTCGCAGGTGAGGTTCACAAGGTAGCTATTGCCCCTGATAATATTGCCCTTCACTACATTGAAGCTCCGCTCATACGCCGAATAATCAGGGGCGTGAACTTCCCATCGGGGCGAGGGGAGCGGCTCTCGGTCGGGACGCAAGCCCTCGCTGTTGGTCAGCCCATTGAAATCGTAGAGGCACTCATCGGGGTCGATTGAGTCGAGGCCTTTTATATATGCCTCGTTGCCAGCGTAGTTTATGGCGAACAGGAAAGGCTCCCGTCCACGGGACCTCATGTTAATTTCAGACACTATGTCCGAATCCACCGATGGCATGTCTACTTTACCTTGTGCTTAACAAGGCGTTTGAGCCTTGCCTTGACGAATTGGGGCACTTTGGACATAATTTTAAGCGAAAGAGGGAAGAACCGCCCTATGCCGTGACTCTTGTATATGGCCAAGTCCTCGCTCCACTTTAATCTCATTTGCCGGAAGCTTGTTGATGCCCCTCCCATTCGCATCCTCACAACATAGCTGTCGAGATATGCCACTCTCAGACTATTGACGTAAAGACATCTGACGAGCCAATCAGTGTCGGCCGCTATCTTATACCTCTCGTCATAAAAGCCGACCTTGTCAAAGACCATCCTCTTCACGAAGCACGTCGTATGGAGCGGGAGCCAGCCTTTCTTGACGCTGTCGCGCACATAGCCTCCCGACACCCAGTCGCGGACCACATAGTTAGGGTCGGACAACTTGACGAAAATGCCATTGCCGTAGAGGAACTCGGCGCCTGTGCGTTTCATCTCAGCTACAACGGAACTGATGGTGTCGCTGGCGTAGAATACATCGTCGGAGTGCAGAATCCCTATGATGTCGCCCGTCGCCATCCGGATTCCTTTATTGAGACCCTCATATATTCCGTGGTCGGGTTCTGACTTTATTTTGGAAATCCGTCCACCATAACTACGTATGATATCAAGCGACCCGTCGGTACTCGCCGCATCGACAACTATGTACTCAATGTCGTCGTAATCCTGACTAAGGACACTCTCAATGGCCTCAGAGACAACTCCGACCCTGTTAAAACAACTTGTAACGATGGAGACCTTCATATCATCGTGGACTAAATGTTCATAAAGGAGATTTGGTATGGACACTAACAAAGAGCCTTGGACAAAGGTACATTTTTCGAGTTGTTAAACGGGTTTCAGAAGCCTATTTATTGTAACAAGATTAGAATTAGGCGCAAACCGCCGCATTCGTATCCAATAAAATTATACACGGAAGTCGGCCTACGCAGCCAAATCACACAACGTCAGAGCGAAGCAGTCCAACAGCTTTACACATTAATTCACTCATACAAGCACACGGAAACACGATTGTCCACCATTTCTAAATATATTTATCCTGAAGAGCGACGGCTTTAACCTATATTTGCATTAACAAAAAAGCACAAACAGTAACGCTCGGAGTTCCTGCTTGTGCGATATACATTAACAAAGGCATTATATAATAATATGGACTTTTGGACAAGTAAGGAATTCGTCTGGCTCGATTGGGCCATATTGGGCTTAGGCCTCCTTGCGGTAATATTCGCCGTATGGCGCGCCATTGTAAAAGACAAGAAGGCATCGGCAGGCGAAAGCTCTTCGGACTACCTGTTTGGCAAGGGCGAACCGTGGTACGTCATCGGCATGGCCATATTTGCCGCAAACATCGGATCGGAGCATCTGGTCGGCCTTGCCGGCACGGGCGCGAAGGATGGCGTGGGCATGGCTCACTGGGAGATGCAGGGCTGGATGATCCTGATCCTGGGCTGGGTTTTCGTGCCATTCTACCAGTTGCTCATCAACAAGATGGGCAAAATTATCACTATGCCAGACTTCCTCAAGTTCCGCTATACGCAGCGGACTGGCAGCTGGCTGTCTATCATCACACTCGTCGCCTACATTCTCACGAAAGTATCGGTTACGGCCTTCACCGGCGGCATTTTCTTTGAATTTCTTCTCGGCCTCAACTTCTGGGTGGGCGCTATTGGCCTCATCGCTGTCACTGCCATCTTCACAGTTTTCGGAGGTATGAAGGGTGTAATGACCCTTTCGACCATCCAGACGCCCATTCTCATAATAGGCTCCTTCCTCGTCCTATTCCTGGGTCTCAACGCGCTTGGCGACGGCAGCATAGCAGCGGGGTGGACGGCAATGATGGACAATGCGAGCCAGATGCATGACGGGTTCGGCATCAACCATATGTTCCACTGGGATGAGGCCGACCCGATGTACCACAGCTACCCAGGATTCGTGGTCTTCATTGGAGCCTCAATAATCGGGTTCTGGTACTGGTGTACCGACCAGCACATAGTGCAGCGAGTTCTTGGCCAGACGAAAGGCGAGACAAACGAGGCGGTGATAGCAAGGGCCCGCCGCGGCACCATAGCAGCCGGCTTCTTTAAGATTCTGCCCTGCTTCATGTTCCTGATTCCGGGTATGATATGCATTGCGCTTAGCAACAAGGGCAGTTTGACCCTCGACAACACGGATGCCGCCTACGCCGAAATGGTCAAGAACGTCCTTCCGGCAGGAGTTAAGGGCATTGTGACAATCGGCTTCGTCTGCGCTCTTGTGGCATCACTTGCAGCATTCTTCAACAGCTGCGCCACCCTCTTCACCGAGGACTTCTACAAGCCTATGAAAAAGGGGAAGAGCGAGGCGCATTACGTCCTCGTGGGCCGCATTGCGACAGTGGTTGTCGTCCTGCTCGGACTTGCTTGGATGCCCGTCATGATGAGCATGGACACCCTCTACACCTATTTGCAGGGAATCCAGTCGCTTCTTGCCCCGGCAATGGTGGCGGTCTTCACTTTGGGAATATTCTCGAAGAGGATTAGCCCGAAGGCGGGCGAGTGGGGCCTGATTGGCGGATTCGTCGTCGGCATGCTCAGGCTCGTGACAAATGTCATCACCGACTCCGGCAATGCCGCAATGGACGGCGCATTCTGGGACTGCACGGCTTGGTTCTGGCAGACCAACTGGCTCGTCTTCGAGATTTGGCTGCTCGTCTTCATCATCGCTCTTATGGTTGTCGTGTCATTCTTCACTCCCGCGCCCTCGAAGGAGCAGGTTGACGCAATCACCTTCACCAGCGACTTCAAGGAGAGCATCCGTAAGAGCTGGGGCGTTTGGGACATTGTAGGCTCTCTTGTGGTCATAGGTCTCTGCGCCGCCTTCTACTGGTACTTCTTCTAAAAGAGGAATTAAACGATTTGCAGATATGGCCATGTCCTACGAAATCATGGGGCATCGGCCACAACATAAAACATAGACACAAAATGCTTAACAGTTTAAAAGAGAAGGTTCTCAAAGCTAACCTCGACTTGGTAAAGCAGGGCCTCGTTATCTTCACGTGGGGCAACGTGTCGGGCATTGACCGCGAGAAAGGCCTCATCGTCATAAAGCCGTCCGGCGTGTCGTATGACGATATGAAGGCCAGCGACATGGTTGTTGTCGACCTAAAGAACGGAAATGTGGTGGAGGGCGACCTCAACCCGTCATCCGACACCCCGACCCACCTTGCGCTTTATCGCGCATTCCCGAATATCGGCGGCGTTGTCCACACCCACTCTACATATGCTACGGCTTGGGCCCAGGCAGGCCGGTCGATACCGAACATCGGCACCACCCACGCCGACTACTTCTACAAGGACATCCCATGTACTCGCGACATGACGGAGGCCGAGGTCAAAGGCGACTATGAGCTCGAGACGGGCAATGTGATTGTCGAGACGTTCAATGGAATCAACCCTGACCACACGCCCGGAGTCCTCGTGAAGAACCACGGTCCATTCTCGTGGGGCACGTCGCCCGACAATGCGGTCTACAACGCTAAAGTGATGGAGCAATGCGCCAAAATGGCGTTCATATCGTTCTCTGTAAACCCGGAGACTACGATGAACCCATTGCTCATCGAGAAGCACTATATGCGTAAGCACGGCCCTAACGCATACTACGGTCAGAAGAAAAAATAAACACATAATCGAACTTCGCCATTGCGTAGTTACATCTAACTCTCTGGCGAATACGCAAAAATTAGACAATATGGCACAAGCATTTGACAACTACGAGATTTGGTGGATTACCGGCGCACAGCTCCTCTACGGTGGCGATGCCGTAGTAGCGGTGGACGGACACTCAAAGGAGATGGTCGACGGCCTTAACAAAAGCGGCAACATACCCGTCAAAATCGTCTACAAGGGTACGGCTAACTCGTCGAAAGAGGTCGAGAGCCTCATGAAGGCGGCCAACAACGACGAGAAGTGCGTTGGCGTCATCACCTGGATGCACACTTTCTCCCCCGCCAAGATGTGGATCCACGGCCTCCAGCAGCTCAAGAAGCCGCTGCTCCATTTCCACACCCAATACAATGAGGAGATCCCTTGGGACACTATGGACATGGACTTCATGAACCTGAACCAGAGCGCACATGGCGACCGAGAGTTCGGCCACATCTGCGCCCGCCTTCGCCTCCGTCGCAAGGTTGTCGTCGGCTATTGGAAAGACCCCAAGGCACAGCAGCATATTGCCGTATGGGCAAGAGTCGCCGCGGCATGGGCCGACGCTCAGGACATGCTCATCATCCGTTTCGGCGACCAGATGAACAACGTGGCTGTCACCGATGGCGACAAGGTGTCCGCAGAGCAGGTTCTCGGCTACCACGTCGACTATTGCCCGGTCAGCGAGCTTATGGAGCATTTCAAGGCGGTGCCCGATGCGGATGTCGACGCTCTGTTCGCCACCTACATGGCGGAGTATGACCACGCTAAGGAACTCGAGGACAAGACCACAGAGGCCGGACAAAAGGTCTGGAACTCGGCCAAGGCTGAGCTGGCCATCCGCTCCATCCTTAAAGCCAAGGGCGCAAAGGGCTTTACGACCAACTTCGACGACCTCGGCACCCAGGACATCAACGACCCTAAGTTCGTAGGGTTCGACCAGATTCCTGGTCTTGCTTCGCAGAGGCTTATGGCTGAGGGCTACGGATTTGGCGCCGAGGGCGACTGGAAGAGCGCGGCGCTCTACCGCACCGTATGGTTCATGACTCAGGGTCTGCCGACAGGCTGCTCATTCCTTGAGGACTACACCCTCAATTTCGACGGCGAACGCAGCGCTATCCTCCAGAGCCACATGCTCGAGGTCTGCCCACTCATCGCCGCAGAGAAGAGGCCGAAGCTCGAAGTCCATTTCCTCGGCATTGGCATAAGAAAGAGCCAGACGGCTCGCCTCGTCTTCACTTCGAAGACGGGCAACGGCGTTACGGCAACCGTCGTGGACATGGGCAACCGTTTCCGCCTTATCGTCAACGACGTAGAGTGCGTCAAGCCGAAGCCACTGCCCAAGCTCCCCGTCGCTTCAGCCCTTTGGATCCCACAGCCCAACTTCGAGGTTGGCGCAGGCGCATGGATTCTTGCCGGCGGCACTCACCACAGCTGCTTCTCTTACGACATCACCCCCGAATATTGGGAGGACTATGCGGAGATTGCGGGCATAGAGATGGTCCACATTGACAAGGACACGACCATTGCCAACTTCAAGCAACAGCTTCGCAACAATGAGGTCTACTATCTCCTGAACAAGTCACTTCAGTAGGCCACACTCCACAGGGTCAAGGAGTGCTATTTATGAGCGCTCCTTGGCTCTTTTTGTTTATAGGCGAGTCGCATTTGCGGCCATATGTTGGCTGGCGAAACGCCACACAATGAAAAACGACTTAAAATGACAGCGAAAGAGACTATAACAGCCGGCAAGGCCATTCTCGGCATCGAGTTCGGCTCCACACGCATCAAGGCCGTGCTTATTGACAGTGAGAACAAACCAATAGCCCAGGGAAGCCACACATGGGAGAACCAGCTTGTCGACGGGCTTTGGACCTACAGCATCGATGCCATATGGGGAGGATTGCAGGACTGCTATGCCGACTTGCGAGCCAACGTCAGAAAGGACTACGGCGTGGAGATTGAAAGCCTCGCCGCGATTGGCGTTAGCGCTATGATGCACGGCTACATGGCGTTTGACGACAGGAATGAAATTCTCGTCCCGTTCAGGACATGGCGTAACACAAACACAGGCAAAGCGGCCGCCGAGCTATCGAAGCTGTTCGTCTACAACATCCCTCTCAGGTGGAGCATCTCCCACCTCTACCAATGCATATTGGACGGTGAAGCGCACGTCTCCAAAATCAAGTTCCAGACGACACTTGCCGGCTACGTCCATTGGCAGTTGACGGGTAAGAAGGTAATTGGCGTTGGCGACGCCTCGGGCATGATACCAGTAGACCCGAAGACCAAGGACTACGACCAGCAGATGGTAGACAAGTTTGACGCCCTTGTAGCCCCACGCAAACTCGGGTGGAAGCTGCGCGACATCTTCCCCAAGGTGCTGACGGCTGGCGAAAAAGCCGGCGAACTGACCGCAGAAGGCGCCAAGATGCTCGACGTTTCGGGCAACTTGAAGCCCGGCATTCCTTTCTGCCCACCAGAGGGCGACGCCGGCACTGGCATGGTGGCGACTAACGCCGTAAGGCAGCGCACGGGCAACGTGTCGGCTGGCACGTCGTCTTTCTCGATGATCGTACTCGAGAAGGAACTCACAAAGCCCTACGAGGCCATCGACATGGTGACCACTCCCGACGGATCACTCGTGGCCATGGTCCATTGCAACAACTGCACGTCGGACCTCAATGCATGGGTGGGACTCTTCAAGGAGTCGCTCGAACTTATGGGGCAGAAGGTCGACATGGACGAGCTTTATGGCAAGCTTTACAACAATGCCATGACGGGCGATGCCGACTGTGGCGGACTGTTGTCGTTCAACTATGTGTCGGGCGAGCCTGTGACTGGCCTTGCCGATGGCCGCCCATTGTTCGTAAGGTCCGCCAATGACAAGTTCTCTCTGGCCAACTTCATCCGCGTGCATCTCTACGGCTCTATCGGAGTACTCAAGATTGGCAATGACATCCTGCTGAAAGAGGAAAAGGTCAAGGTGGACCGCATTACTGGTCACGGTGGCCTGTTCAGGACAAAGGGCGTCGGCCAAAGAGTCCTTGCTGCTGCCCTTGACACGCCAATATCCGTCATGGAGACAGCGGGCGAAGGCGGAGCATGGGGCATCGCACTACTCGCTTCATACGTCGTCAACAATGATGACAGGCTTGACCTCGCCGAGTATCTCGACAAGAAGGTGTTCGAAGGCAATACGGGAATAGAAGTAGCCCCTGACGCAAACGATGTCGCAGGCTTCAACGCTTACATTGAGAGGTACAAGACCGGCCTCTGCATAGAGAAAGCAGCCGTAGAGGCCAAGGCATAGTCTGAAAAAAACACAAAGCAATGAACTTCTTTAAGATTATAATCCCTGCTTTGGCTGTGACCCTAACGGCATGCCAGCAGACCCAGCCACAAAAACAGTGCACGGGCAAGTGCGCCGGCGTATGCCCCAAACGCTTCGGCACGGCTCAAGTCGACGGACAGGAGATAAGGCTCTTCACTTTGCGCAACGCCAACGGATGCAAGGCTCAATTCACAAACCTCGGAGCTAAGATGGTTGCGCTATGCGTTCCTGACGCAAATGGGGAGATTGGCGATATTGTATTCGGCTATGCCACAGCGAAGGAATACGCCGAATGCGACAACGCCACGGGCAAAGGAGAACCTTTCTTTGGCGCAACCATAGGCCGATACGGCAACAGGATAGCGGGCGGAAAGCTCAACATCGACGGCACGGAGTACCAGTTGAGCCAAAACGAGAATGGCAACTGCCTACACGGCGGAAGTCGTGGCTTCTTCAGCAAAGTCTTCACTGCCGAGCAGAAAGGCGACACGGCTATAACATTCAGCCGCGTCTCGCCCGACGGCGAGATGGGTTTCCCTGGCAATCTTGACGTCAAGGTGACGTATACACTCACCTCTGACAATTCAATCAAAATTAGTTATGAGGCCACAACCGACAAACCGACAGTCGTGAACCTCACCAACCACAGTTTCTTCAACCTGGCTGGAGAGGCCGACACGACAATTAACGATGAGACGATTCAGATTTTTGCAGACAACATCACACCTGTCGATGAGACTCTCATCCCAACTGGCGAACTCATGCCCGTTGACGGCACTCCGTTCGACTTCCGAAGCGGACGTGTCATTGGCGACAGCCTTTCGAGCCAGCACAGCCAAATAAAGCTTGGCAACGGTTATGACCACAACTTCGTACTCAGCAGTCCTGTTGATGAGAACGGCCTTCGCGAAGCGGCCGTCGTCACAGACCCCCAAAGCGGCCGTGTCATGACTGTCTTCACCACGGAGCCCGGCCTGCAGTTCTACGCCGGCAACTTCATAAACTCTACCCAAACAGGCAAATGCGGACACAAATACCCATTCCGTTCCGCCCTCTGTCTCGAAACTCAGCATTTCCCGAATTCGCCAAACGAACCTTCGTTCCCAAGTACCCGCCTGAACCCTGGCGAAAGGTACACCCACTTATGCATATACAAGTTCTCCACAGTCAAGTAGACCAACAGTAAATTGCTACAATTCCCGCAGTCTGTCTTTACCACAGATTGCGGGAATCTGTATTTTTGCCGCATATGAACCTTATATATGCTACTCTATATGCGTCGGCATGCGGACTAATGACAATATGGACGTATGAAGACAAAGTCGTATTGTGCAGATGGTTAGGCCACAACGGCACTCTGACGCAGAAGCGCATTATGGAGTTTCTGCACGCCGACTCCATAGTACGGGAGGAGAGTGAAACCGCCCTTACACTGAAGAAGCAGCTCGACGAGTATTTCAGCGGCAGAAGGAAGAGGTTCGACGTGTCGACCTTACTTATCGGCAGCGACTTTCAAAAAGCAGCATGGCAAGCATTGGCGGGGATTCCGTACGGGGAGACCATCACATATAAGGAAGAAGCAGCATACATAGGAGCGGCGAAAGCCTGTAGAGCTGTCGGCTCAGCGAATAAAAACAACCCTTTGGCGATTATATATCCATGTCACAGGGTTACTGGGGCGAACGGGGAATTGGGCGGATATGCGGGTGGTGTAGAGACCAAACGCTTTCTATTAGAATTAGAGCATAGCAACACTAAAGGAGAATAAGATGTCAGACATCTTCCATAAGCACAGGTTCGCTGACATAAGCCATAGCACCCGATTCTCAAACCCTTTTGAATACAGGCCCTCTGATGAATGCGTGGAGGCAGCTCGCATTGTCAGGCAACACATAAAAGAACATTGCGCAAAGTGGAGCGAAGAACTTAGCCACGGAAAGATGCTTGGCGTTCTCGTATGCCGAGATTCAAATGGAGACACAGGCTTCCTCGCTGCATTCAGCGGTACAATAAGCAGTAGGCTCAACCATGAGTGGTTTGTCCCTGCCGTGCTTGACTATGAGGAGCCTAATGGCGTTTTCAAAACGGAAGAGGCGCAAATCTCGGCATTGAACGAATCGGTTTCCCATATCAGCCAGAGTCATGAATACAGAACCGCAATCGCCGAATATGACCAGTTGAAAAAAGACAGCGGACAAGAAATAGCTCAAGCGAAGACCGTATATGCGGCGAACAAACTGTCAAGGAAAACGGAGCGAGAACGGCATCCCGAACTTGGCGATGAACTCAATTCGCAAAGCCAGTACGAAAAGGCGGAGATAAAGAGACTTAAACAGCGTTGGAAGGAAAGACTATCTGCTTTAGAAAAGAAGATTGACACATATAGAGACGAAATAGCCTCATTAAAATCAGAAAGGACGAAACGCTCTAACATATTGCAACGATGGCTATTTCGTGCGATGAGGCTACACAATGCCAATGGCAAAAGCCTTAGCGTATGGGACATCTTTTTACAGAACCGCCACATTGAGCCCCCCTCTGGTTCGGGCGAGTGCTGCGCTCCGAGACTGCTAAACTATGCGTTCACACACAGCCTTACCCCAATTTCCATGGCCGAGTTCTGGGTTGGAGACTCACCGGTTGGAGAGATTCGCATTGATGGAGAGTTCTACCCCGCTTGCCAAGCGAAATGCGCCCCGTTGCTAAAATGGATGCTCGATGGCATCGAATGCGAGCCTGCCAAATTTGGACAAGCCTATGGAATTTCCACAGCCATCGCGCCAGAAGTTCAAATTCTTTACGAAGACAGATGGTTATTGGCTGTCAACAAGCCGTCTGGACTTCTTACCGTGTCGGGGGATGAGACCTCTGACTCACTCATGAGACGCGTCAGGGCGGAGCGCCCAAACATCAGTGGGCCAGGCTATGTTCATCGACTCGACCAGCCGACAAGCGGCATCGTACTGATAGCCAAGGACAGGGAAACTCACTCTAAAATGCAGGCTCTGTTCGAGAATAGAGAGATAAGAAAGCGTTATACGGCCATTCTCATAAGGCGGCCCGAAAACGCAAAAGGTGTCATCAGCCTACCGCTCTTACCAAACCCCGATGACAGGCCAAGGCAAATGATAGACTTCGTCCGTGGGAAAAAGGCGGTTACAGAATATAAAGTAACGGGCCATTCATCGGACTCATCCAAGGGTGTGCGCATCTTCCTCTACCCAAGAACTGGTCGCACGCATCAATTGCGCATCCACTGCGCCAGCCCGATGGGCTTGGGCTGCCCGATTGTGGGCGACAATCTATACGGGCGTACAGCTGATAGGCTCTACCTGCATGCAGACAGGATTGAGTTCACCCACCCATACACAGGCAAAGCGATTATAATAGATTGCCCTGCGGACTTTTAACGTAACAGCATATAGAAATCGCCGTCGGCAATTGTAATTGCTGACGGCGACGTGTACAACGAGGCTCTGCCTTTCTAACGTCCACGCTTGAACGTTGAGAGCCCCTGTTGCTTGTTAGAGTTAGACTTCTTCTTCGACTTTCTCCAATCGTTGCGCTTAGCAGGATTGCTTCTTGTGACTCTTGAGATGTTATCTTGATTGAAGTAGTAGCCCACACCGAGGCGGAACGCGAAGCTCGAATAGAGATCACCCGCATCGAATGAGATATTCCCTTTGAACTTCAGCTCATCGCTGAAAGTGTATGTTGCATCGATTTTCGTGTACACCTCAAGGCGACTTTGATCATAGAAGTAGTTCCCAGATTTGATGCTTGACGACATCGCCGATGAGTCGGGCGCAATATACTGCTCATTATAGTTACCATAATTCTTGGTGATGGTTGTACGCCAAAGGTAGTCGAGGCGATCGGGCAATATGTTGCCCTTCAGTCCGATATTGAAGGCTACGACTCTCGTATTCGGGAATGCGGCAAGGAGTGGCATACTGCCATCGGGAGCGTAGGATTGGACTGTACGGCGGGTATGCATAAGCGGGTTTCCAGTGGAGAGACCTCGTCGCGTCCACCCCTGACGGTAAAGGTAGTTGTCAAGGTACTGGTAGCGACCTCCGAAATCTTTTCCCCCGTTATACGTGTCGCTGAGGAATTTCTTCAAATCGGACTTCGAATCAATGACACCATTTTCAGCCTCCCAAGAGCTGACATCGGAGCGATTAAGGGTCTCGCTCTTCAGTTTGTCTATGTCAGAGTTCGAAATCTGATCCAAATATACATAGGAATAGCCGCCATCTTGATCGGGTACGCACGGAATGTTCATATTATCACCTCCCTGCCATTTTTGCGACATAAACTCAAGGGTAAGGGACTGAATCTGAGGGAAGCTGAGGTTGTCAAAATCGATTTGCAGTCCTAAGGTGAAGTCCTTAGCCTCTTTACCAAAGGGTTTACGCGACTGTCCATCAGCATGAGGGCGCTGGTAATAGAGTTTCCCGTCGCCTATTGGTGAAACGAAGTCGATGCCGAAATCCCACATTCCCTGATTGGCCCCAGCAGGCGTTGATACCTCCTCGCGGAGGAAATCATCCGAGAATTTTGACTTACTTCCCTTATGTCCGAAAATCGAGGCGCCTAAATCTTTGGGTATGTTCTCGTCGTAAGCAGTCACTCCGCCAATAAGCGCGCTATGGTAAATGCCGACATACGGCTTCAGAAACCACTGGCTGGCACGGATATAGGCGAACTTTTCATGAATAAGCACATCATCGGTAGCAGATTCGTCTCCCTCGTCATCCATACGTCCGAAAGAGAGTCCGAAGCGCAAGTCGAAAGCGTCACCTGCATTGAAGCCCTTTGTTTTCAGGAGAGAGAGGGGCGCCCAATAGTCCATTACGCCGAGCCAAACACGCGGTATGGCGTGAGCATTGTTACTCATCAGGTAGGAGCCGATTGACAAGTCGGAGTTCGTCTCAATTGGGGTATACTGCTCAAGGCCTATTCGCACCTGAGCCATCCAAATGTCAAAATTGAGGTAGGCCTCGTTGAACATAATCCGCTTATTGTCAGCCGAGACCTCTCCTGTCACGCAGGCCTTGAACCCGAACCTGTGGTCGACCATCCTATGGGCGAAAGCGACAGAGCCAAGATAGGCGAACTCACCTTGCTTATACTGAGTAAATCGTCCCCACTCGTTGCTATAGCTGAGTAAGGGTCGGAGGTCGGCATTTGACGATACGGAAGCCCAGGCCTCAGCCGAGCAGGCGAAAGCGTCGTTGCTCGTGAGAAACTGGCCTATGCCATAGTCGAGACCATTAATCTGCTCCATCCCCACCCTTGCGCGTCCGCGTCGACTGCGATTGGGTCGGCGTTGCGCAATGGCATCAGCGCACGAGGTGACGACAATGAGTATGGATAGGAATATCTTTAGCTTAATCATTTTAGTTCGTTTGCTGTTGCGTTATCGGACGATGATACGCTCCGTATGACGACCTACTACTTTTATGTAGAGGCCAGGCGTAGATATAACGAAGTCTTTGCCCTCGCCGACAAAACGCCCATCGAGAGAATAATAGCGCGGAATTGAGTTACCTCTCTTCCTGTCGGCAGCCTTTATCGTCATCTGCGATACGAATGGCGCGCCAACAAGCTCATAATTCGGAGCTTTAGATCCTACGAGCGACAAATCGAGAGCCACATTACGAAGTCCTATGGAGGCCGAGTCGAGAGTAGCAGAATTTACATTCAAACGTACATCGTTAACGTCAATGTCAAAGACACCGTCGAGACTTGGCAGGTGGATGAGACTTGTGTCAACCACAAGGGTGCCATCATTTCGCCTACTGTCAATCTGTATCTCGCCTCTCAAAGATACCTCTTTCCGAAGTATGAGAGCGTCCGCTGTCAGGACATAGTCGTCAAGTTTATAGAAATCGGCACTGTCACCGACCAACTTCACGACGACAGTCGCAAGCCTCCCACCTGCATCTGGCTTGTCGTAGAACGCATTCTCGACTCCCAGGGCAACTTTGACTTTATCCGTCTCGTCGAACCCGGTAAGGATGGGCAAAGTTATTAGCTCATCCGCTATGTCGACTGTCGTATCATAGACTCTTTCGTCAACCAGGAGATTGCCGTCAACGTAGAGAACCTTACGGGTGTCAAGAATCTCGGTGGGGACAGAGACCGTGTCGGGCACAAGAACATAGTCATAAGCCTTGTCGCCGCTCAATTCGAATCTTAACATGGCGACCCTGTCGCCAATCTCCTTATCGTCGAGCGACGCATCAGCAAGGACAAGGGCGACATCCGCAAGGTCGGCATCGAGAACACCACTTAAAGTTGGCAATGCGACAGACTCGGCCGGCACGTTGTCAGTCCCATCGTAGCCTCGTGGCGCAACTGCCGCGTTATCACCAAAAGACAGAGGGCGGGGTGTCACCTCGGTACTGACATTGAATGTGGCACCAGGAATGGTGTACTTCCAGGCATCTTGGCCTCCAAGAGCGAAAACGAGAGTGCTGCTCCGTTGACCTACATTGGGATTGTCGAGGGTTGCTGACACAAGTTGCAGATAAATATCGTCGTTCAGACCAGTACTCTCGACGACGGGGATAGAGGCTGTAAAGAAGTCGGAGAAAACGTCGACCGAGGCGTCATACATATGCGTTGGTAACTGCGGCTCACCTCGCAATGTGAGCGGCTTGCGAGTGACATTGGTTGAGATGACGAAGACTGTGTCGCTCTCTGTCAAGCCGTAGTTCTTGGCATTGGCATCCTTAAGGGTGAAAACAAGTTCCAATTCCCTGTCAGTTCCTGGTGACGCATCGCTCAGCTTAGCCGAGATGAGGCGGAAGGTGGCGGACTCGTCGCAAGGGGCAAGGCCGGAAATGATTTCAGGAACTTGACCGGTGGACTCAAATTGCTCTGTGACGTCCACGCTGCCAGTATAGGCAATAGAGTCAAGCTGGAAATCGGCCGTCATACGGAGCTGAGCGGGGAGGACATCCGTGTCAACGACCTTGACCAACTGTGCGTTGGAGAGGGCGTAATTCTCCGGCACAGCTCCACGCAACTCGAATGTTAGTGTCGTACGACGTGAACCAGCGTCAGGCGAGTTGAGTTTCGCACTGACAAGCTCAATGTAGGCTCCAGCGTCGCACGGGGCAAGACCATTAGCAATAGTCATCACGCCGGCCTTATCGGCAAAGTCGGGCAACACGTCGGCAGAGCAATTGTAGACATGGGCATCGAGCTTGACATCGGTTGTGTCAAGTTGCAGCTGCGCAGGGGTGACGTCAACACTGCCCGTCCATGAGGATGTGGCAAGATAGTAGTTACCCTTATCCACTCCGTTCAACTCAATCTCGAATGTCGCAGTGCGCTGACCGACATTAGGGTTGTCAATTGAATTTTTCAGGACAGAGTAGGCAATGTCATCAGCAAGGCCTTCCTCATTCACTTGGATGTTGTCTATGACGGGGACGGAGCGCATTGCGATGTCGGTAGAGCAATCGTACACCTTCTCGGCGGGGAACGCCGGTTCGGACGGGGTCAAGACGACAGTTCTCTGAGCATTGTCGACCACCATCGCCAAATAGGTGGCAGAGTTAGAGCCATCGGCAAACGAGAAATTGGGGTTCGAAATCTCATACTCAATAGTCGTAGCCTTAGCGTCGCCTGCATCCTTCGTTTGCATCTCGGCTTTTGTGACGACTATATGGGCGAGGGCAGAGTCGACAGGGCTTCCGTCGGGATAGACAAGCACCGGAACTGAGATTTGAGCAATATCGAGCTCCTTCTTAGCATCGTATATACGTTTTTCGGCCGTCAGGAATTCACCTTTTATAGAAAGAGAAACAGGCAATACATTGATGCTCACGTCATCCCAAGAAGACGGAATGAGTTCGTAATTGCCGGCATCGACACCCGAGAGTCCGAGAGCCACAGTTGCTGTATGAGCGCCCACCTCGTAGTCGAACTCGTTTATACGGGAGTTAGCCTCGTCATAGGTAAGTTCAATCTCATCGAGAGCGCCATCGTCATCCGACTGCGCGTTCATAATATGCGGCAACACGACAATATGGGACGGGATGTTGACAGTGCCGTCGTTAACCTTATCGGACAGAGTCGGCGTTCCGTCGAGCTGAACTGCAAGCCTGGTAATGGAAATGCCAGAGACAGCCTGACTGAACGTTATCCGACCATCATCGAAACGGAAGTCGCGCGCATAGTCGCCAGACAATTCGAAAATGACATCGGCCACCTTATTTTCGCCCACATTTTTATCGGCCATTGTTGCCGAGATGAAGGCAAGAGAGGAGAGAGGCAGCTCCTTGTCAGTTCCGTCTGCCGACTTGAAAGAGAAGGTTGGTGGCGTGACAATATCCTCGGTCAAGTATTTGCTGCCATTATAAACTCGACCAATAATCTTGCTATCTGCTACCAAATTGAGAGTGGCCGGTGTCACTTCGGCCTTTGTCGGACATGTGACGACCTCGGAAAGAGAGTAATAGCCTCTTTCTTTCTCCGAAAGCCCGTTAATTTCAAACTTAGCGTAAGCCACTTTATCGTCACCGACTGATGAGCCTTCGGCCTCGTCAAGCGTAATGCTTGATAGCGAGTATGACACTGCACCATTTGGCTTGCTACATACGCTTACATCGATAGTTGATGCTCCATTGTAATCGGCAGTTATGTCAAGAGCGGCATTGTAAACGTGGCTAATAGTCACATCGAGGTCTGAAGGACAATCAATAGTCACGGACGCCGGTTTCACCTCGGTATAGGTCTCACGGGTGAACTCGACAGGGAGGCTGTAGAGGTTAGCCTGAGCAGCGGACATATTATTAAGCACGTAAGTCGCGACAGTCTTGTAAAGCGAGACTGATGGAGTGAACTCGCCACTTTCGCTGACCATCTCGACAGACTCGAGCGAGTAGAACACATCGACGCCATCGAATCCGCAGACTCCATTGAGTGCCACCTTATCATCTCCGCCAGCATCAACGAACTCCGACTTCACATCGGGCGAGCAGTTGTAGACATGAGCAAGACGCTGAGGGATATTGGGTTCGTCGAAGCCAACATTAGTAGCGACGACATCTGTAAGGGCCTCGCACTGAAGGACAGGGCTTAGAGAATAGTAGCCCTGCTGCTCATCATCAAGGCCTGCGAGATTGTAGGTAAGGCGTGTCACCCGAGCATCTCCGACAGAATATGACTCGCCGTCAGCAATGGAGGCTGACGAAAGCTCGTACCGGGCTGAGATAGCGTCACAGAATGCGCTTTGAGGGATATCGATGTAGACGAACTCATTTGGCACATCATTAAGGACATCTGACGAACAATTGAACGTGTGTGTGAGTTTGACATCGGCAAAGCACTCAACATCAACGGCCTTTGGATTCACGATTGTCTTAACATCGTCATACTCAACCTTGTTGCGCAAGTCATAATCGTCAATGTCGACGAAGTCTGGTACACCCTTCAATGTGTAGACAACCTTAGTAAGGTAGGCTTCGGAAGAGGGCGTTATGACATCGCCAATTATTGTGGCAGAGACGAACTCATAGTAGGACTCACCGTCCGCCACGCCGCAAATGCCAGAAACGGGAATAATCTTGTCTCCCGCAAAGTCCGAGGTCACATCTCCTGAACAATCGTAGGTATGCTTTACCACGGGCAATTGAGGAATCGCAAACGAGGCAGGAGCCGGTTTCAGGACGTTAGTCAGGGCATCAGAGTAAGAAATCTCAGCCGAGAGCTGGAAGTCGACCGCATCATAACCGTCAGGCATCACGAGAACGTACCTTAACGTCGTCGGAAGACTGTCTGCAGGAGTCACGTCTTCCTGATTGACAACAGCACTCACAAGCTCATAATATGCGTCTTGTCCGCATACGCCCGAGATGTCAATCTTAGCGAACTCTGTTGCGACATAGTCTGCCGTCACATCACCATTATCACCGCATTCGAATTTATGAGCGACAACAGTGTAATCTGGTTTTTGGAAAGTAGCCTTGTCGGGAAGAGTTACATTGGTCAGAAGGGCCTCGAACGATATTGTAGCAGTAAGACCGTAGTCCTCAAGACGATAGCCCTCAGGCATAACAATCTTGTACTCAGCCTTAGTAAGGATGCCGTCGGCGGGGGTGACATCCTGAGAAGAAAGGCGAGCAGAGACAAGGTCATAATGGACATCGAGATCGCACATTCCCACCACATTTATAGAGCGATAGCCAGCGAGTGCATAATCCTCAGTAACGTCACCGTCGTCGTCACAAGTGAACTTATGGTCGACAGGCAGGAAGTTCGGCAGCTCTATGTGAGCCGGCAGAGGCTTTGTTATGTTAGTTACGGCATCAGTGAACGTGATGGTTGGAGCGAGGCCATAATCATCAGGATTATAATCGGTTACGGGGGTCAACTCATAGACTACTGTCGTAGCACGACTTGTTGATGGCAAGAAATTGTCGCCATAAATTTGCGCGTTCACAAGTTTATAGGAAACCGACCTGTTGCAGACGCCGCTAACGACAATTTCAGCGTAGTCAGACTGTAGATAATCAGCAGTCACGTCACCACCCTCGTTGCAAACGTACTGATGGTCAATAGCCTTAAAGTCGGGCTTGACGAAAACAGCAGGGTCGGGCTTGAGAATGTTAGTGAACACATCGAATTCCATCTTCTCTGACAGGTCGAAATCGGCAGTGTCATAACCATCAATTCCGTCAAGCGTGTAAGTCAACCTTGTACGCAGTCCATTGGCAGGAGTGAGATCGTCCTCCATAACTTGCGCATTGGTCAGAACATAGGTCACCTCGGCATCACAGACTCCATTTACGTCAAAGCTTCCGTAACCCTCTCGCTGATAGTCGGCAAGGACATCGCCATTCTCATTGCAAACATACTGGTGGTCGACGGCTTCGAAGTCAGGAACGGAATAGGTCGCAGGAGCAGGCTTAATTATATTCGTAATGGCATCGTGGAAGGTAAGTTCTTCTTCGAGGCCGAAGTCATCGGCATCATATCCCATCGGCATCACGAGCCTATAGGAGACTCTTGTCGAGAGACTGTCGGCTGGAGTAAGGTCGGAAGATTCGATAACAGCATTCGCAAGCTCATAAGTGGCGGTCTCGCCACATATTCCATCGACAGTTATTGAAGCGAACTTCGAAGAGAGGTATTCGCTCGTGACATCGCCACTGTCGTCACAGACGAAATTGTGCGCTACGGGTTCAAAGACGGGCTTGCTGAAGACCGCTGGAGCTGGCTTAAGAATGTTGGTCCGAGCTTTATTGACAACGAGTCGCACTTCGAGTCCATAATCGGCAGGACTGTATGCAGAGGGAATTACCAAATCGTAGGTCAGCGTAGTCGGCATCGTGTCAGCAGGCGTGAAGTCACCGCCATCAACTTGCGCACTCGCAAGCTGATAATAGACATCGGCATCGCAAACGCCAGACACGGATATAGTAGCGAAGGAAGACAGAAGATAATCGGCCGTCACATCACCATCCTCTGCAGCGCAAGCGTAGTCATGGTCGACAGGCGTGAAATTAGGCAACTTGAAAGAAGCAGACTCTGGCTTGATGATATCCGTAGCGGCATCGTCATATGTCAAATCAAGTGGAAGTCCGAAGTCGTCGGCATCGTAGCCGTCGGGCATGTCAAGTTCATATTCAAGGGTCGTAGGAACGCCTGTTGCGGGCGACATTGCCCCTCGGATGAACGCCTTTTTAAGCACGTAAGACACTCTATTGCCGCAGACCCCATCGACGTCAATCGTCCCATAAATAGGAAGATAGTCGGCAGTGACATCGGTTGAGAGGTCGCAGTCGAGCTTGTGAGTTACAGTCTTAAAAGTTGGTTTCATAGCCACTGCAGCATCGGGTTTCGTAATGTCTGTCAGGGCGTTAGAAATTATCAACGTTGAATTGAGCGCAAAATCCTCAGGGTCGCCGCACGGCATCACGAGGTTGTAGACAAGCTCGGTTGCAAGATTGTCGGCAGGGGTCTTGTCGGCAGCAGTCACATATGCCTTAACGAGCTCATATCTTACGCTATCGCAGCATACGCCACTCACTTTTATAGTGCGGTAGGCACTTTCATTGAACTCAGCAAAGACATCGCCATTCTCGCCGCAAACGTACTTATGCGAAATGGGTTTGAAGACAGGGATGTCAACCTTTGCCGGGTCAGGGAGAAGGACGTCAGTCAAAGCGTTGGAGTAGGTACGGAGCATAGCGAGGCCAAAGTCCTCCGGGTCGTAGCCGTCGGGCATGACAAGCTCATAGACTACCGTTGTAGGCAGACCTTCGGCCGGAGTCAGGTCGGCGGATGACACTGTGGCCGAAAGAAGTCTATATGAAACTTTTTGGCCGCAGACATCGGAAACGGCAAGCTCAGCGAACTCAGAGTTGCGATATTCGGCGGTCACATCACCATCCCAATCGCAAGAATACTTGTGAGAGAGATGTGTGAACACGGGATCGGCAACGACCGCCGGAGCCGGGTATGCAATGCTGGTGAGTGCTTTAGTGTAAATGAGTTTCTCATTGAGACCGTAGTCCTCTGCCTTATAACCTGTTGGCATGACAAGGGAGTAGTAGACATTGGTCGGGAGGTTGGAGGCTGGAGTCAAATCATCAGACATGATGACCGCCTTATCGAGTTTGTAGTAAACTCGGAGACCGCAGATGCCAGAGACCTCAATAGTCGGATAGACCTCGGAATACTCAGGCGTCACATCGCCATTGTCATCGCAACTGAAGTTGTGGACAAGAGGCGTAAAAACAGGATCGGAGAATGAGGCGGCATCGGGCCTCGTAACATCAGTTACGGCGGAAGTAAAGAATATCACGGTGTCGAGACCGAAATCAGCGGGGTCATAGCCCTCGGAGAGTCGGAGTTTGTACGTGACCTTAGTAGGCTTATCAGAGGCCGGGGCATAGTCATCACCTATGATTTGGGCACTCGACAGGACATACTCGGCGTAATCGACACATATGTTGTCGACAGCAATCACATTGAACGCCGACTTACGGTAATCGTCAGTCACATCGCCATTGTCATCACAACGGTACTTATGCTCCACCGCTGTAAACTCGGGTTCTTCATCATATGTTGCGGGAGATGGCTTAAGCACAGTGGTAAGAGCGTCAGAATACTTAACCGTCGTCTTAAGTCCGAAGTCGGCAGCCTCGTAACCGTCGGGCATATTGAGGACATACGTGACCTCAGTAGGTAAATCCTTGGCTGGTGTGAAATCATCACCGAGGATAATTGCACTTACAAGCTTATAGGATACCTTATTGCCGCAAATGTCAGAAACAGCAATCTCGTTGAAGTCAGACACCTGATACTCAGCTGTAACATCGCCACGGTCGGCACAGTCGTAAACGTGGTTGACCGCAGTGAACTTAGGCTTTGCGAACGAAGCAGGCTCTGGTTTCAATATGTTGGTTAAAGCATCTGAGAAGGTAAGGGTCTGCTCGAGCCTGAAATCTTCTCGGTCGAAGCCATCGGGCATGACAAGCTCATACTCGACCTTGGTCTGAAGATTATCAGCCGGGGTCAAGTCATCGGAGAGAATTGTCGCCTTCACAAGTTTATAATAGACCTTGTTGCCGCAGATGTCAGAGACAGCAACCTCGTTGAATGGTGATTTCTGGTAGTCGGACGTGACATCAGCGTCATCGTCACAGACAAAGTCATGGTTAACAGGCGTGAAGACGGGATTTAAAATAAACGGCTTCTCGGGCTTGACAATGCTCGTTAGAGCGTTTTCAAAAGTAAGGGTCAGGCTGAGACCGAAGTCCTGAGGGTTGTAGCCCTCGGGTCGCTCAAGCTGATAGACGACACGGGTCAGGAGACTATCGGCAGGAGTGAAATCGCTGCCAAGGATTTGAGCACTCTCGAGGCGGTAGCATACATATTTATCGCAAATGCCAGACACCTCTATCGTACGATATCCCGAAGCGAGGTACTCAGCCGTGACATCGCCATCGTCTTCACACTTAAACTTATGCTCAACAACCTCGAACTTAGGCTCGACATAGCCAGCCGGTACGGGTTTGGTGACATTAGTTTTAGCGTTATCATAGACAATCTCCTCTTCAAGGTCGAAGTCAGTCCTGTCAAAGTTGGCAGGAGCGTGGAGCCGGTAATAGACAGTCGTTGGCAAATCGTCGGCGGGGGTAAAATCACTACCCTGAATCTGAGCCTTGTAAAGCTCATAGAAGACGCTCTCGCCACAGACATTATCTACGTAGATAGAAC
Source organism: Marinilabiliaceae bacterium (assembly GCA_051875415.1). GTDB lineage: Bacteria > Bacteroidota > Bacteroidia > Bacteroidales > Marinilabiliaceae > W3P20-009. The sequence continues at coordinate 107,343 of JBJEGU010000017.1, read as the reverse complement.
CGAACGCAGACGCTTGATACTGGAGAGTAACGTCGCCATTATCATTGCACTGATACTGGTGATCGACAGGTGTGAACGTGGGGGCGACAAAAGTGGCACCGTCTGGCTTTGTAACATTGGTTACGGCATCGTCGAATGAAACGGTCTCAGCGAGATCATAATCCTCGGCGGACTGGCCTGCGGGAAGCTGGAGTTTGTAGAGGAGCGTTGTCGATAGCCCATCAGCAGGCGTGAAGTCAGTGCCAGCAATCTGCGCATTGACAAGTTCGTAGCGAGCTTCGCCGCCACAGACTCCGTTGACTACAATAGACTTGTATTCCGAAGCCTGGTACTCGGCTGTCACATTGCCATTATCGAGACAGACATACTTGTGGTTTACAGGAGCAAACGTAGGCTTTTCAACAGTCGCGGCCTCGGGCTTCGTAATGTTAGTTATGGCATCATCATAGGAGATCGATGTTGCGAGAGCAAACTCGTCAGGGACGAAACCATCGGGGAAGCGAAGAGTGTAAACGACAGTAGTAGGCAAAGCCGACGCTGGAGTCAAGTCTTCGTAGACGACGGTCGCGTATGTCACCTCGTAGTAAACATCGGCGCCACATACGCCATCGACATTGATTCGGTTGAACTGTGACGCTTGATATTCTGCCGTCACATCGCCTGATTCGGGGCATTGATACTGATGGTCAATGGCCGTGAAGGCTGGACGATCGTAATGCGCAGGTTCAGGATTTGTTACGGTAGTAAGAGCATTGTGCAGGACTATAGATGTGGCAAGACCAAAATCCTCGGGGTCGAAAGACTGGGGATACTCAAGCTCGTAGGTGACATCGGTCGGACGGTTCTCGCCAGGGGTTTTGTCGAGGTCTGTTATGATGGCAGACGTCAACTTATATGTAACGGACTGACCACACACGCCGGACACGGCTATGGTGCTAAACTGGGAAGACTGATACTCAGGAGTCACGTCGCCACTGTCGCCACAGACATACTGATGGCGAACGGCAGTAAACACAGGCTCATTGTATGTGGCTGGCTGCGGCTTCGTGATGTTGGTCAGAGCCGATTTGAAGACAAGACTCTGACTCAGACCGAAATCTGAGTAATTGAAGTCGGACGGGTGGATGCGATATGTGACCTTAGTGAGCAAGCCATTGGCAGGAGTGAGATCGGACTTGTCGATAATCTCTGCGCTCTCTATTTCATAGAACACATCGTCGCGGCACACGCCCGTCACTGCGAGCATGTTAAGCTCGCTCACATTCTTGTAATCAGCTGTCACAACGCCAGACTCATCGCACACATACTGATGGTCGACGGCAGTAAAGACTGGCTGGACGAAAGATGCTGCATCAGAGACAGTTATGTCAGTAAGGGCATCATAGTATGTCAATGAAAGTGAAAGACTGAAATCAGACGGGTTAAAGTCGGCAGGATAGTGGAGCGAATAGACGACAGTTGTCTTGACACCTGCCGCAGGGGTAAGATCCGACTTGTCGGAAATCTCAGCCGAGGAAATCTCATAATAGACATCTGCCCCACAAGCGTCAGAAACTGCAATCCTATTGAAACTTGAAGCCTGATAGTCGCTCGTGACATCGCCAGTATCCTCACAGTCGTACTTATGAGCTACGGCTGTAAGGGCAGGATCTGAGAAAGAGGCAGGATCGGGCTTAGCTATGTTGGTCAGAGCATTGTTATAAACAAGCTCTGTCGAGAGACCGAAGTCACTGGGGTCATAACCGCTTGGCATGACGAGATCGTAGACGACTGTTGTTGGCAACTTATCGGCGGGCGTAAGATCTTTTGCCGTGACAGTAGCACTACGGAGCTGATAATAAACACTCTGCCCACAAATGTCCGAAACCTTGACCGTCGCAAATCTCGATTGTTTGAACTCAAAAGTAACATCACCAGTCTCGCTGCACAAATACTTGTGGTCAACCGGCGTGAAGACAGGATTCTCTATGACTGCTGGGGCTGGTTTTAGAATGTTAGTCAGCGCATTGAAAGACCGCTGTGTAGCCAATCCGAAGATAGAGGGGTCGAAATTTGACGGATAACTTAACTCGTAGACGAGGCTTGTCGGCAAACTGTTTGCAGGAGTAAAGTCAGAGCCGAGCACAGTCGCAGATGACAATACGTACTTAACATCGGCGCCACAAACACCTGTCACGGGAATAGTGCCGTAGCCAGCAGCCCTGAACTCTGATGTCACGTCGCCATTGAAACCACAGACAAAAGTCTTGTCAACAGCTTTAAAATCAGGTACTTGACACTTTGCGGAGTCGGGTTTAAGGACGTTGGTTAGCGCATCGTCATACGTGACGACGCTTGCAAGGCTGAAGAGGTCGGGATCGCCCGAAGGCATGGCAAGTCTATAGGTCACACGGGTTGGACGGCTATCGTTGGGTGTATAGTCAGAGCCAGTAATATGGGCGCTCTCCAATTCGTAACGTACATCAAGACCACAGACACCAGAGACTGTCAAAGAGCCAAAGGCAGCCCTGTACTCACTTGTAACATCACCATCATCGTTGCACACGTACTTGTGGTTGACGGGGGTGAATACAGGAGCTACGACCGTAGCAGGATCGGGCTTCGAGATATTGGTCAGCGCATCGGTATATGTGATAGTATCCTGAAGTCCATAGTAGCTTGCGATATGCCCCTCGGGAAGGACAAGATCGTAGACGACTGTTGTGGCACGGCCGGAAGAGGGCTTATAATTTGTGCCATTTATAGTCGCACTTCGCAGAACATACTTTGCAGTACCACGGCAAACATTGTAGACCGTGATGGTCGCGAACTCAGACTTTTTAAAGTCCTCTGTAACATCGCCATTGTCATTGCATTCGTACTTATGGTCAACCGGCTTAAAGGCGGGTTTGGAGAAAGAAGCCGGATCGGGATATGTCACTTCTGTATAAGCTGTGGCATATTTTAGCATAGTCTGCAGACTGAAATCAGAGGGGTCGAAATCAGCGGGAGCAACAAGCTCATAAGTTACCTCTGTCGCCCTGTACTTACCAGGCGTTATTACAGGCTCAGTAATCTGAGCCTTGACAATCTCATAATAGACATCCTGACCACATACACCATTGACAATTAGTTTATTGATTTTGGCATTAGCCTTAAATTCAGCCGTCACATCACCCGTCTCACGCTCACAATTATACTGGTGGGTTACGCTGCGAAGCGTGGGATCTTCGTAAGTAGCTTTGTCAGGACGGGTGATGGTTGTCAGAGCCGAATAGTAGGTAAGTGTCAGAGGAAGAGCATAGTCTTCCGGGTCGAAATTTACAGAGTTGACCTGAAGATTATATACTACCCTGGTCTTGAGGTTCTCTGCGGGAGTAAGGTCATCGGAAAGTACTTGCGCACTTGTGATGACATACTTGACATCATTGTCGCATATGTTAGAGACAGGGATATTCGCAAAACTTGAACGCTTATAGTCCTCGGTCACATCGCCAGTCTCAGCACATACATACTTGTGGTATACTGTCGTAAAACGAGGATCTTCCTTTGTGGCAGGGTCGGGTTTTGATATGTCAGTCTTAATCTTGTATGTGAGGCTGGTTGGGATACCTGTATAATTTGACAGGGAAGCTGACGCGATATTGTTAAGCTTATAGACAACTGTAGTCTCACGACCATTGCCAGGCGTTTTATCGGCATCGGTTATAGTAACGCTGAAGAGCTTGAAGAAGAGGTTATCGTTTTCGCAAAGGCCTTGAATGTCAATCTTGTCGGGATATGTCAGAAGATAATCCGACATCACGTTGGTGAGATTACTGCAATCGTACTTATGCAGAAGGGGCTTGTCGAAGTCAGGGTCAGAGTATGAGACTGTGATGGGCAGAACCTCAGCCTTGACAACCTGAACGGGGTTATCAAGCACATAGTTAGATATTACATTTGACTTACCGTCAAGAGCATAGGTCACAGTAAGATCTTGGGTGCCAACAGTATTTGCGCCATTTGCGAAGAGTGCGCTAACGACTTTAAGACCGACCACCTCATTGCACGAGACATTGGAGAGTGACGGCAGAGCGAGAGAACCGTTGTACACATTTGAACAATCGTAGGTATGGGGCGACGCAATAGCAGAACCACTCAGAGAAAGATGGCGAGCGACAACACTGATGGGAATGTCGGAAAGAATAACCTTATTAGACGAAGCCCCTACCCCGCCTTTAAGTTTGTAATTAGGCTGTCCGACAAGCGACAATCGGCATTGCACAGTGCGGCTTCCGCAATCTTTACTTGAAATACGGGCATAGTCATCGCCATCAAACTCCAAATAGACGGTACTCGTGCCGATCTGGACGTAGGGGAACGACCTTACATCATTGATAGCGTCGTCACCACAGTCATACATATGATCATTGAATTCCGGAAGCCCTATAACCTCAAGCTCAGCCGGGCAGACCTCAACATTCTTAAGTGTAAAAGAACCTCCACTGGCAATAGTGTAGTTACGCGCTTTCTTACCAGTGATAAATAACTTGACTGTAAGTGTGCGATTGCCGCCGACATTAGGGGAATCGAGTTGAGCTTTTGACAGTCCGACCTGAACATCGTCTCGGACACCATCGGGACTTGCAACATTTGTAACGACAATTTTCAACTCCTCGATTGAAACATTCTTACTCCGGTCATAAACGTGGCAATCTGGCATAGTGACAGAGACTTTCAGCATCCTTGAGACGATGGATGTTTTAATTGTCTTTACTATGACGTCAGAAGAGAGACCGAGGTTCTTCAAAGTCTCAGAGTCAGCATTGGCGATCTTATAGGTAAGAGTTGCGACCGCGTCATTGCAGACTTCGGACTTATCAATATAAACATCCTGAAGTTCATATGCCAGATCGCCGCCGCATGGAGTATTGAGAGGGACAGGCGAAAGATTGTATTTTTTCAGTTCATCACTGGTAAACGTGTTCGTTCCGTCATACGTATGCTGAAGTTGTTTTGGAAGAGAGGAGAAATCAGCCTCGGCATGAACAGGCGTAACACTTGTCGTCACGCCATCCGTTATCTCAATCTCATCTTTGAGACCATAGAGCGACTTATCGAACTTGGAGTTGGAGAGCGATGAGCCTGCCAAGGCAAAGACGAGACGCGTGGGATGCCCTTCGCCCACATTAGGATTGTCTGTTATTGTGGCAGACTTAAATTCATAATATACATCGGGTTGCTGCCACCCGTCAATGGGGCAGAGACCTGATATTTGAATCTTGGTAGTCCCATTATAGTCCGCAGTGACATCGAGACCACAATCGTAGACGTGGGAAATTAACGCTGTCACACTGGAGTAGTCTATCTTTACATCCTCTTTGGGCGTCAACTCAATCTCCTCATTGAACTGGTTAGAGCCGACGAACTCATAGTTGGGCTGATCACTTCCATACATCTTCAGAGTGAGACGCGCATAATATTTAGTGCCATTCCACTCTTGATAATAGACAGCATCATTAGCCTCAATATGGTAATCGTCAGGATTGCCATCCTCATCATATTGCAGATACTCACTGGGGTCGGGCAATTTGACACTTGCGGAGACATCCATCCAACCGCCGCAAGTGACAGGATAGGAATCAACGACAAGGTCAAGATTTGTGAAATCAACTTTTCGCTTAGAAACTGTAATGTTAACGTAATTAGTTTGCTCAGTCGCGCAGCCGCTCAACGCATAGTTAGCAGCATCGGACCCGGCAAGCCTCGACTTAAAGAGGACGAGGTTGCGCCCCGCGGTCTTTGTTCCCATAGTGACACCGTCAACAAGTTCAGCCCGGACATCATCACCGCTGACAACGGTATTAATAGAAGCACTATAGTGAACAGTAGAAGGGTCTATTGTCTTCTTTCCATCGTAGACCTTGTCGTCTATCGAGGTTTTAGACGCATCAATTGATACAATGCTAGGCTCAATGTCGGTAGCCAACCCCTTAAAAGTATACGAACCGTCGGAGCTAAGACCGTCGATGGTATAATTGGAAAGACAGTCGCCCGTGAACTTTACAGTAACATCGGCAGACACTGAGCCTGCTCCCGTCTCACCGCATGCTAATGAAGCATTTTTCTGCGATAGTATTGCAGAGACGAGCGAAGCTGAAGCCTTATCGTCACAAGAGAACCCGGCAAGCGACACTCCTTTTATGTCAACATCCGAGAGACAGTTGGTTGTACCATCGTAAACGTGGTTGCTCAATGTTGGCTGCCCGACGATGGAAAGTTTAGCGGGCAGGACACGCGTAGACTTGACCTCAACGCCGTTGTTAGGCAACTCGAGTTGATAGTTGCCTGAGCTATTGCCAGTGAGAGTCAGAACAATTGTCGTAGAAGTCTGCGATCCCGTAACATTCTTATCATCAAGTGTGGCAGAGAGTACTTGAAGCTCAACATCGGAGTCGAAAAGCTCCTCTTTCCCGAATACCACATTGCTCACTGTGACGTCATCCTTGTCATCGTACGAGCAATCGTAGGTGTGGTCAGCGACTGAAATGTCGTACTTGATGTTGGTTATCTTCTTCGGGGTAATCTTGAGCGTCTTAGCGCAAGTGAGATAAGGGTTTTTCTTACTGTAACCACTTACGCCGTAGTTCGCCTTCATCTGGTCATCTCCAGTAAAATAAATTCCGATTTGCACGGAATACTCACCGACATTGGCGGATGGGGCAGTCGCCACAGGCTCCATTGTTAGACGGTCGCCATCGAGGAGACCGAACTCGGAGGGAAGAGTGAAATACTGCTTCTTGAAATCGGCCTTGCCGTCGTAGACTTTGGAGCTGACAGAAATATTGTCGCAAGTTACATTGAGGTCGCGCGGGTTGAGCTTGACAAGCGCGTTCTTAATCTCATCAGATTCAAGGACATAGTTCTTAGCCTTTGCGCCGACGAGGCGCACCTTGATGGAGGGTATGAGATTGAGCCCGCCGTTGACCTTGGAGTCGTCATTGACGTCTTTCGACTCCATCTGCGGCGTGCCTTCAATGACGAGGCGTACATCATCATCGCCAACTACGCCGACAAGATTGGGGAGGGTGATTGTTGACGGGTCAATATCGGTAGTGCCATCATAAGTCTTAGGAGTGACAACAACATCGCCGTCGAAGGTAAGCGTCTTGGGTAGAATGGAATAGGTGCCAGTTATGACGCTCTCATCAGCGTTGAGAGTGAGGCTAACCTTGTCTTGAAGGCCAAGTTCGACAGTAGCCTTATAACCACTACCAACCTCGACACCGTTGGCGGTGAAGGACTTTACTTTGAAGATGTTATCGCGTAGGAAACCCTCGGAGAAATAATCGCAAGTTTGGTTAAAGTCGATATTCTCAGTCGTGATTTCATTAGTGCCATCGTAGACCTTATCGGCCACCTGGAGATGATAGCAACTTGTAAAATTGAAATCGCTCTGTATGTGCTCAAACTCGTAGTTCCACTCGGAGTTCCGGAAATACTCCTCATAGTACTCGATTGGGACTTTGAGATAAGGATTGGAACAATGGGAACAGCTTTGCGGCGGATTCAACTTCTGACAGTCCTCGTTGCGGGAGTTGAACCAGTCGCAATGGTCGCGCCCAGTCGCCTCACCGCCCTTACATCCGTCGCTTGAAAGGATGGCGGGAGGGGCGAGAACCGTCACATTGCAGAGCGAAGGGCAATTCTTAAACGCGTGAGCCTGAATTGTTTTTAGAGATTTGGGAAGGGTTATATTATTGAGATTTCTATTTCCCTCGAACGCACCGGCACCTATTAACTCAAGCCCCTCAGAAAAAGTGATCTTCTGTATGGCCGATTGGTTCTTAAACGCACTCTGCCCGATGGACTTGACCGTGGAAGGGATTACGACAGTAGTACAACTGAACTTATTATTCCACCTGTAAAGAAACGCATCGTTACCAATGGCATTGACAGTATATGTACGCCCATTTTTCGTCACGGTCGAAGGAATATTCAGCGTTCCGCTGAGCGTCTTGGAATACGACGTGAGCGTAACCGTCTTGCCGTCAGCATTAACCGTGTACACCAGACCATTGACGTCAATCGTCTGAGCGACGGCTACTGCGGAAAAAAGCGACAAGAGGATAGTGATGACGAAAGAGCTAAGACGTGCCATAAAATTGCTTTTCCTGGACATGATTATGGTAGCGCTAAGTATTGTAGGCGTGTTTTTTACGATTTGATATACGGAATACTCAAAGTGAGACAGCATCCCAAAATTGCAAATTACGGTAATTTACGGCAAACAAGTGGTTATGGTTTTGGAAAACACCCTAAAAATTGCTCGTTGAACGACGTATGGAAAGTCGTAATCGAAGCCAAACAAAATCGCCCGTAGATTTTTAATGTCGTTTTACAGGCATTTGAACGCATATTAAAACGGGCGAACTAAAAGTTCATTTGGGGCAGAAGCGTGAAATTCAAACAGATAGAGACGGGATGAGAATTAGATGAGAATTGGTATAGAGCAAATGCGAAGAGCCGGTCGTCTAATGAAAATCCACATCGCTCACATATGGAGCATTACTCACATGCCCCATCAAAAGCGAAGCGCACAGTTGGCATTATTAGACAAAAAAGCATAACTTAGCGACACTTAAATTAACGGACTATGGAACTCTTCCCCGACGAAAGGAAAAGGTATAGCCAGGATCAGCTGACCGCCCGCGAAGCACAGCGGCAAGCTGAATACATAGCTTGGAGCCCTATAATATTCCAAGTGTCGCGCCTGATGCTTAAATACGGCATCCTCGAAAAGCTGCGTGACAGCCTTGACGGAATGACTCAAGAAGAGATAAAGTCAGCCTGCGGACTGTCGGCCTACGCAGTGAAAATCCTGCTTGAGGCGTCGCTTAGCGCCGGCACCGTCCTGATAGACCCGGAGACTGACCGGTACACAATATCGAAAACCGGTTATTTCCTGCTGACCGACATGTCGACCCGCGCGAACATCGACTTTAACCACGACGTCAATTACCGCGGACTGTTCTACCTCGACGAAGCTCTTGAAACGGGCAAACCAGCCGGGCTAAAGACTTTAGGCGACTGGCCCACGATATACGAAGGGTTGTCGCAACTCTCGCCATCGGCGCAGAAGAGCTGGTTCGGATTCGACCATTTTTACAGCGACAGCTCGTTCGAGGAGGCACTGCGCATAGTGCTATCGCGCAAGCCGAAACGGCTCATGGACGTGGGCGGCAACACCGGCCGTTTCGCGCTCAACTGCGTGGGTAAGGATGAGACTGTCGACGTGACCATTGTAGACCTGCCAGGCCAAATAGCGCTTATGCGCAAAAACACCGAAGGTAAAGAGGGCGCAGACCGAATAGCGGGCTATGCGACGGACTTGCTGAACGACGACAACAAACTGCCTGGCGGGGCATGGGACGCCATCTGGATGAGCCAGTTCCTCGACTGCTTCTCGGAGGACGAGATATGCAAAATCCTGAAGAAGGCCGCCGAAGTGATGACAGACTCCACTGTACTTTACATTATGGAGACATTCTGGAACAGGCAGAAGTTCGAGACCTCGTCACTATGCCTGACGATGACGAGCGTGTATTTCACGGCTATGGCCAACGGCAACAGCAAGATGTACCACTCAGACGACATGATTCGCCAAATAGAGCTGGCCGGGCTGCACGTCAGCAATATTCACGACGGCCTCGGACTCGGCCACACTATTCTGGAAGTTACGAAATAGAAGAACATCACGCCAGAATTCTGGCCACACTCGCATAATATGCCCACTCCACAAGAAGAGGAGAACCCAAAGAGCAACAGCGACACCGGAGGCCGCAAATGGGCCGGCACGACAATGGGCAACAGCTGGATGCACAAAAAACTGATCAGCATCTTGCGCCATATCGACGCCCGCATCCTATACGCCTTCGTCGACATTTTCGTCATCCCCGTGTGCCTGTTGACGATGAACAGCAGGCGGACGGCGTACCGCTATTTCCGGAAGAGGCACGGATATGGCCGAGCGCACGCGGCATGGGCCACATACGTGAACCACTGTAAGTTCGGAGCCGCGGTCGTGGACAAGTTCGCAATGTTCGCGGGCAAGAAGTTCGACATCAAGATTGAGGGCTATGAGCACTTCGCAGAGCTTGAGAAACGTGCCGAGGGCTTCGTCCAGCTCAGTTCACACATTGGCAACTTTGAGATTGCCGGATTCACATTGAAATCGGAGCGGAAAACAATCCATGCGCTTGTTTTCGGTGGCGAGAAGGAGTCCGTAATGGCACAGAGAAACAGGCTGCTGAGCCAACACAATATAGTGCTGGTGCCGACACGGGAGGACATGAGCCACATATTCGCCCTCAACAACGCCCTTGCGGACGGACACATCGTCACCATGCCGGCCGACAGGATTGTCGGGTCGACGAAATCGGTTGAAGTCAACATACTTGGAGCCAAGGCGAAGCTGCCCGTCGGACCATTCCTAACCCCCGCAATGCGAGGGCTGGACGTATTGGCCGTCAATGTGATGAAGACTTGCGCCAAAGGCTACACTATCTTCATCTCGCGACTGGAGTACGACCACTCCGCCCCGCGCAACGAGCAGGTAAAACAGATTGCCCACGCATACGCCGCCCAACTTGACAAGATGCTCAAAATGTACCCGACGCAATGGTACAACTTCTTCGATTTTTGGAATGACGACTCCGCAAAGATTAGCTAACGGCAATGGCATACATCATATCGGACAACATAATATCACCTCTGGGCGAAAGCACGTCAGAGAATGTGGCCTCACTCCGCAAGGGAGTGTCGAAGATTTGCTTTTACGGGGCTGAAGAAATTGGAGTCAGCGAGGATTGCGTCGCATCGATAAGTGACAAGTTCACTTCCGCGCAGAATGACGGGCTTAAGCCATTTGAGCGGGTTTGCCTCCACTCCATCGGTCAAGCCCTAAAGGACTGCACGAGCAATGTTGAGATTGGCAGCCATCGCACAGTCCTGATTATCAGCACAACAAAGGGAAACATCGAGGGCATATTCCACAAGGGGGATCGCTTACTCCCCACGGAGAGCGCACACGTCATCGCCGAGCGGATCGGGGTGACGACCAAGCCCATTGTCGTATGCGACGCTTGCATATCCGGCCTTGCCGCCATTATCATAGCCGACAGGCTGTTGAGCCAAGGCACATACGACACAGCCATAGTGTGCGGGGCCGACATCCCGCGCAAGTTCATAATCGCAGGATTTCAATCGCTCCAGGCATTGTCATCGGAGCCCTGCCGCCCATTCGACATGGAGCGCAACGGGCTTAACCTGGGAGAGGCTGCCGCCACCATGATAATGACCGCGTCGCCGACAGAGGGAGCGCGGCAATGGAGCATTGGCGAAAACGCCATACGCAACGACGCATTCCACCTGTGCGCGCCTCACAAAAAGGGCGAGGGACTCCTCCTTGCCATAAAACAGGCCACGAAGGATTATGACACTAAAACCATCAGCCTGATTAACGCCCACGGCACTGCCACACTCTTCAACGACCAAATGGAGTCGGTAGCCATTGAGAGGGCGGGCCTTAACGACATCCCCGTCAACGGCCTCAAAGGATTCTACGGCCACACAATGGGGGCGGCAGGAATACTTGAGACCATCGTGTCAATACACACCCTTGACGACGGCTATGCCCTGCCGACGCACGGATTTAGCGAACTTGGCGTGTCGGGCAAAATAAACGTGCTGGAGAAAGAGACGGCTCTCCCGGGAGATGGGAAATCACTGCTGAAAATCATGTCGGGCTTCGGCGGATGCAACGCGGCGGCCATAATATCGAAAGGAGTCCATAATAAGGCAAACTACCGTCGAGTCGCGGGAGTCAGGCGCGAGCACAGAGTAGTGATAACGCCGGACGAGGCCGTGGTAGACGGCAAGAGATTAGACATCGAGAGAGGCGAAGACGTGTACGGCATCCTCCCGAAGATATATAAGAAAGAGATAGGCGGATATCCATACTTTTACAAGATGGACGCGTTATCCCACCTGGGCTTCGTCGCGTCGGAGCTGCTGCTGAGCCAAGAGACCGGGCGTGAGCGATTTGTGGAGAGGGACGACAGGGCAGTGGTGATTTTCAACCGCACCTCGTCGATAGAGATGGATGATAGATACACATACGGAATTGGCGATGAGACATTTGACTACCCCAGCCCATCGTTTTTCATCCGCACTCTGCCAAACATCGTGACCGGCGAAATAGCCATAAGAAACAAATACCACGGCGAGACGTCGCTCTACATGCTGCCCGACAAGGACGAGCAGATGATGCAAGAATTGATAAAGGCCACATTTGCCGACAATGGGACCCGGAGCATGATAGCGGGCTGGCTGGACTATGAAAATGACGACTCGTTCGAGGCTGACATAAGCATATATTTCGCCGAATAAGCTATTTTTGCGAAGATTACCTTCATTTGCTCCATAAAAAAGGAACAAGCCGACAGGCGATAAACGACCTCCACTATCAAAACGAAACATTATGGAAGAACTGATAGAAGAGCTCAAAGCTCAGATAATAAAGGCACTCAATCTTGAGGAGATGACCACGGCCGACATTGACGCCGACGCCCCCCTTTTCGGCGAAGGCCTCGGCCTTGACTCAATAGACGCACTTGAGCTTATCGTGCTTATGGAGAAGCAGTACGGCATAAAACTTTCGTCTCCCGCTGAGAGCAAGGATATTTTGAAGAGCGTCCGCTGCATGGCGGAGTACATAGCTCAAAACAGGCGGAAATGAGAATAGCCATCACGGGATGTGGAATCATATCGGCCATTGGAACAGACAAGGCCGGTGTGCTAAAGTCTCTGCTCAATGGCGAGACAGGCATAGGCCAGATGCGCTATCTGCGCTCAGAGCGGACCGACCTGCCCGTGGGGGAAGTTAAACTGACAAACGAAGAGCTGAAGGCACGGGCTGGCATCGCGGAGAGCGAGACAGTGAGCCGCACGGCCTTGCTCGGCATGATAGCGACCCGCGAGGCGCTCGAAGAGGCTGGTTTGGCAGCCACGGACGCGAATGGCGGACCGCGGGTGGCGTTCATCTCAGGCACGACAGTGGCCGGGATGGACATCACGGAGCTGTATTTCGCAGAAGCCTCGGACGGCGGGTGCGGCAATTGCGCATTCATACGCCAGCACGAGTGCGGCAGCGACACGGCGGCCATAGCCGACCATTTCGGCCTCTTTAGCGAAAGCACTACAATATCGACGGCATGCTCGTCGGCCGCCAACGCAATACTCCTCGGAGCCAGAATGCTGGAAGCGGGCGACGCGGACATTGTTGTGGCGGGTGGCACAGAGGCTCTGTCGCGCTTTCACTTGAACGGGTTCAACTCGCTGATGATTCTCGACCACGAGCGTTGCCGCCCGTTCGACAAGACACGCACAGGGTTGAACCTCGGAGAGGGAGCCGCATACATTGTCATGGAGAGCGCAGAGTCCGCCCAAAGGCGATGCAAGACACCACTCGCCTACGTGACAGGCTATGGCAACGCTTGCGACGCATTCCACCAGACGGCATCGTCGGACGACGGCGAGGGAGCCTACCTCGCAATGAAAGAAGCCATGACGATGGCCGGACTTCAGCCAGGCGACGTGCAATATGTCAATGCGCACGGCACCGGCACTGTCAGCAACGACAAGAGCGAGAGCCAAGCCCTGAGGCGCATATTCGGCGACAAGATGCCGGCGATCTCGAGCACAAAATCGGCCACAGGCCACACTACAAGCGCGTCGGGAAGCATAGAGACAGTGATATGCATCCTCGCCATGCGCAACAAGTTCATCCCCGCCAACCTGGGCTGGGCTGAGGGCGACGAGGAGTGCGTATGCCCTACCCCGACGGTCGTCAAATCGGACATACATAACGCGATGTGCAACTCATTCGGCTTCGGAGGAAACGACACGTCTATTGTCCTGTCGACAGAGGCGGGAGATGCTGAAGAGTGGCACCCGCGGTTCTCCGTCAGAGTGGCGTCGGTGGTGGAGACTGACAATGATGCCACTCTGGGCGAGATAAAGAAATATGTCAGCCCGATGGAGGCGCGCCGAATGGGCAGACTGGCGAAGAGCGCAACATTGTGTTCGCTCAAAGCCCTCGAAAAAGCTGGCATCGATAAGCCTGACGCCATCGTGACCGCCACGCGGTTCGGATGCCTTGCGAACACAGAGCGCATCCTTACGCAAATGAAGGAAAACGGCGAGAGCTCCGTCAGCCCGACCGATTTTATGCAAAGCACGCACAACACCATAGGCAGCGGCATAGCGATTAAACTGAAGTGCCACGGATATAACGTGACATACAGCAACGGCAGAGACTCGCTAAGGGACGCAATTAACGATGCCGAATTGCTAATTAGCAGCGGAAAGTGCAAGAACGTGCTTGTAGGTTGCCACGACGAGATGAGCCCGGCGTTCGCCGACTTCTTGAAACGCAGCGGCGAGGAAATTGCGAACGACCTCCACTCTGTAGCAATGGTGCTGACGAGACGCGAACAGGCTTAGAGCGGGCCACCAATTGACCCGAATCTATTTATAACAGAAGAAAGAGATGGCAATAGGCATAGCCAAACGACTGATAGCGTGCGCATTGATATTTGTCGCATCGACGGCTTTCTCACTATCGCAAAATGCGAGCGTCGATGACGTGAAGAGCAAAATAATCGCGGCGGCAAAAAGTAAAAAGTCCGTCGAATGCGACTTTGTGATAACAAAAGTCAGCAAACTGCTCAAAGAGCCGGCCGTAGTCACAGGTAACATGGCATTCCGGAAGCCCAGCTCAATATATTGGGAAAGCGCGACTCCGAGCAAGACGATATTCACCACGGACGGGGAAGAGGCCACGATAAAGAAAGACGGCGAGACGAAGACCATAGACTTGAAGTCGAACAAGATGTTCAAGCGGATAAAAAGAATGACGGGCGAGGGAATAGGAATGGAGAGCCTTATGAAGAGCGACAAATTCATGACGACTGTCGCCGAAGAGCCGACAAAGTGGGTGATGACCCTAATCCCAAACAAGAAGGAGATTGCCCAGTTCGCGTCACAGATGGTTCTTTATGTCGACAAAAAAGACTGCGTGGTCAAAACTATCGAGATTACGAGCAAAAGCGGCGACACAACGTCGATAGAGCTGAAAAACATTAAAGCTCAATAGCTTACAAATGCAGACCGGGCGGCGTATACGCTTTGCCTGAGAATAGGAATCGAAGACAGAACCAATCATAAAGACAAACGCAAAAGCCGATGTCCCCCTCCACGGAAAAAGAGAAGCAACGCAAGACTCTGCGCGAGCGCGGCATATGCGTAATTATCCCCACATACAACAATGGCCAGACAATAGGCCGAGTGGCGCAAGAGACGCTCGCCGAATGTGACGACGTCATTGTCGTGGACGACGGCTGCACGGACAACACGGAGGAGGAACTCGGCAAAGTAAGCGGAGTAACGGTAGTCCGCCACGACAAGAACAGAGGCAAGGGGCAAGCGTTGAAGAGCGGTTTCGCCAAAGCAAAAGAGCTGGGGTTCAGCTACGCCATAACGCTTGACGGCGACGGGCAGCACTACCCGAGAGACATCGCCAGACTGCTCAAGGCCAACCAGCAGCACCCGGGAGCTATAATAATAGGCAAGAGGAATCTGTCCAATGCGGAGCGTTCGGGCGGAAGCAAATTCGCCAATGCGTTCTCCAACTTCTGGTTTAACGTACAGACTGGCCGGATGCTGTCCGACACGCAATCGGGATACCGGCTGTACCCGTTGAAGAAGCTCCATCTGCTGCCGCTCGTCTCGGCACGATACGAGGCCGAGCTTAGCCTGCTCGTGTTCGCCTCGTGGCACGGGGTCGAGATCCACGAAACCGGGATAGACGTATACTACCCGCCGCGCGAGGAGCGCGTGAGCCATTTCCGCCCTGCCGCGGACTTCACCCGCATAAGCATACTCAACACACTGCTGTGCGTAATGGCGGTAGTATACGGGCTTCCGCTCACTGTTATACGTATGACTGCCAAATCGTTGCGCACGGCGTACACTCTGGCGGTATTCTCCATTTCCCTACTACTCGTGTTCACCCCCGCAGTGTGGATGATTGAGCGCATTAGCATAATCAGGGGGAAGAGGGATGAGAAAGGGTTCAAGGGCATACTCAAATCCCGCCTGAGAAGGAGGCGACAGAGAGTCCAGAGGCTTATCCACCACGTGGCAAGGTTCGTAATGATAATACATGGCATACCTGGCGTAAAATACAAAGCGAGCATAGACAGCCAGACGGACTTAAAGAGACCAAGCGTGATAGTGTGCAACCACATTTCGGCTCTCGACATGCTGTGCAAACTGTGCGTCACACCGAACATAATATTCCTGACCAAGGACTGGGTGAGGGACAACCTCTTCTTCGGTTTCATAGTCCGGTGCGCCGGCTACCCCTCGTCATCAGAAGGCATTGAGACCATAATACCGGAGCTGAAGGAGCAGATGGAGCAAGGCAACAATATCGTCATATACCCTGAGGGCACACGCTCAAAGGACGGCAACATAGGCCGTTACCATCAGGGCGCATTCGTGATAGCCGAGAAGCTCGGGGCCTCCATAACCCCCGCTGTCGTCTACGGCACCAACAGGGTCCTGAGAAAGCGGAGCCTATGGATTAACAAAGGGACAGTGGAGCTTAAAATTGGGAAACCCATAAGCCAGAGCGAATTGCAAGCGATAGGCGGACTTCTGCAACAAGCATCAGAACTACGCCGCCGAAGTCAGGCGACATATGAGTCATTGGCGAACAAGATAGAGCAGGACGCATAGGGACCACCATTTTTTGCCCACGAAACGACATGACCGACATCTCTGTAAAGATATTCGACTTTATGCGCAGCCACAAAGTGGTATGCGCATTTTCCGTTATTGCGCTAACCTCGTTATTAGTCATGCAGGCGCTGCGGCTCGGATATAAGGAGGACATAACGGACTTCCTGCCTCTCGACGAGGACTATCAGAACGCGATGCGAGTGTACGAAGACATCTCGGGAGGAGACAAGATAATAGCAATCTTCCTGTTGGCGGACTCGTGCCAGGGCGACGCTGACGACATTACACTCGCCATAGACCAGTTCGCCGACCTCGTTAGCGAAAGAGACAGCTCATCGCTCATTAAAGACATACTCTACCAGGTCGATGCCGGGCAAATAGAGGAGGTGACAGACTTCGTGTACGAGAACATCCCCTACTTTATGACCGATGCGGACTACGCGCGAATAGACAGCCTGACGGCAGAGGGGAAGTTCGCCCAGAAGGCCATGCACGAGGCTAAAGAGCAGCTTATGCTCCCGACTGGAGACTTCGCCACATTCGCCATAATGCACGACCCAGCGGGACTCTTCAGCCCCGTAATGCAACGGCTGAGACAGACCGAGAGCGACCTGAGCTACGAGATGTACGACGGCCACATCTTCTCACCCGACATGAGCCGAGGGATAGCAATAGCCACATCGGCGGCTGGAGCGATGGAGTCGGACAAGAACGGCGCACTCGCCGCTTTGCTGTCGGAGTGCGCAGCCGCTGCCATGGAATCGAACCCCCTGGTGGATATCCACCTTACGGGCGGGCCCGTGATAGCCGCCGGCAACTCCGCCCAGATTAAGCGCGACTGCACTGTGTCAGTAGCCATATCGGTCGTGCTGATCCTACTGCTGCTGTTCGCCGTATTTGGCGGGCTGAGGGACATGCTGCTCATAGGGTTCTCGATTGCATGGGGGTGGCTGTTCGCTCTTGGCGGAATGTCGCTTATGCGCGACGAGATGTCGATAATAGTCCTGGGTATATCGTCCGTCATAATCGGCATAGCCGTCAATTACCCATTGCACTACCTCTCGCACCTGCGCCACACGCCCGACAGGCGCGTCGCCCTGCGCGAGATTGTGACCCCTCTTGTCGTAGGGAACGTCACGACCGTGGGCGCATTCCTCGCCTTGGTGCCACTCAACTCGACAGCCTTGCGCGACCTGGGCCTCTTCGCCTCGCTTATGCTCGTGGGCACGATACTTTTCGTCATTGTCTACCTGCCTCACGCCGCTAAGAGTCATCAGGCGGGCAGGCGCAACGTCATTGACAGGCTTTGCGAGAAGACAACAGATAACCGTCCGGTCCTGCTGTGGGCGATAGGAGCGTTGACCGTCGTGTTCGGCGTATTCAGCTTCGGGACGAGCTTCGACACGGATATGGGGAACATAAACTACATGACCGAGCAGCAGGAGTCGGACATCGAGTATTTTGAGAAACAACTGAGCAAGACGGGGCCGGAGCGTAAAATATACGCCATCGTCAGCGACAGCACGCCTGATCAGGCTCTGGCACGGAACGAGCGCATAAGGGAGACTCTCACCAGAGTGGAGAGAGAGGGAAAGGCAAGCGGGATAAGCTATTGCGGCGACTTCCTGTGCTCGAAAGATACTCAGGAGGCGCGGCTGAGGAAGTGGGACGACTTCATGACGCGCAAATGGAGCGAGATAGAACACGCGATAGCCCGAGCAGCGGACGAGGAAGGTTTCACGAATGAGGCATTCGAGCCTTTCTACGATTTGAGGGAAAAGGTGTTTGAGGCGGAGGGCATAGGTTACTTCGCCACCCTATATGAGTCGGTCTTCGCATCGAACGTGAGCATGCCGGCCAAAGGGAAGTGCAGCATCGTGAGCATGATGGACGTGGACGAGGGCGACTACGACGAAGTGAAAGACGCATTGTCGGCCGCCGGGGCCTACGCGTTCGACGTGAAGGGGATGAACGGAACTATCGCCGAAAGGCTGTCGGACGACTTTAACTACATAGGCTGGGCGTGCGGACTCATCGTCTTCGTCTTCCTATGGCTGTCGTTCGGGAGCATAGAGCTGGCGATAATATCATTCCTGCCGATGGCAGTGAGCTGGGTGTGGATATTGGGCATAATGGCCATTGTGGGGATAAAGTTCAACATCGTGAACATCATCCTGGCCACATTCATCTTCGGGCAGGGCGACGACTACACCATCTTTATGACCGAGGGTGCGAGCTACGAATATACGTACAGGAGGAAGATGCTGGCCTCATATAAGAGTTCGATTCTGCTTTCCGCCCTCATAATGTTCATTGGCATAGGCACACTCATCGTGGCGCGCCACCCTGCCCTGAGGTCGCTCGCCGAAGTGACAATAGCCGGGATGACATCGGTCGTGCTGATGGCCTATGTACTGCCGCCGCTCCTTTTCAAAGTGCTGGTGGGCCACAAGGGAGTGACGTGGCGGCGGCCTATATCAATACTACCGCTCATCGCAGGCGTAAAATACCACTTGACAGGAAGTCTGACGGGAATTAAAATATCGGTGAACCCAGAATCGTCATGCACCAATTTGACCAAACAGAGCATAGTGACGAGCAGCACGGACTCGCAAATCTTGCGAGATATTCTGCGCAGGTGGGACTACAATATCGACACGCGTGGAGACTACAAGACGGCGGCAGCCAAGGGGCAATCAGTATTTATGGGCATAGAAGAGGCCGTCAAAGCCGCTGAGGAGCTGAATCTGCCCATAAGACCTATTTCCATTTTTGGCATCGAGGAGATTCATGAGACGAAGAACCCATGCCTATACAGCGGGACGGTCACAATAAGAGTAGGCGGGGAAATTCAGACCATGGGTCTGACACCGGCTCAATTGAAATCCATTTGCGAAGAGAACGACAGGCTTAACGTGAACTACGCCTCGACACCGGAGCATTTCACAGAAATGGTAAAGGACAGATTCCGATACAAAGAGGGCGGAATCCACAATGCCGTATGCTCATACGTGAAAAGCGGCGACGCGGTGCGAAAAGCGTACCAGCACATGAGCGGCAGTGTAGAAAACATACACGACGACGAAGACTACGGGGCGAGCGCCATCATCGCGGCCCTTGCACGCCCCGACATGAAGATAGTCGCCTACTTTGCCGACAACGGCAAAGCCGACATCGCACGCTACTGCGCAGACGGACTTGCGAGCAACTTGGAGATTATAGTGACTTCGAAGGGATAAAAAAAAAGCGCACGGCTTTCGACTGCCGTGCGCTCACACAAATAATCTATCAATTCAATCGGCCGGAAAGAAACGCTTTAGAGCGTAACGCCATTCTTGAAAATGGCGATCTCACGATAGCCTTTCTTCTCATTGTTGACCTGCTCACCGCTTGCGACCCGTATAACGTAGTCGGTGAAGGACTTGGCTACCTCGTCCCAAGTCTTGTCCTCGACAAGGACTCCAGCGTTGAAGTCAATCCACGTCGGCTTACGCTGTGCAAGCCCCGAGTTGGTGGAAATCTTCATTGTCGGGACAAAGGTTCCGAATGGCGTGCCACGGCCGGTGGTGAAAAGCACCATCTGACATCCTGCGGCCGCAAGAGCGGTAGAAGCCACAAGGTCGTTGCCTGGAGCCTCAAGGAGATTGAGGCCGTGCTTTGAGATGCGGTCGCCGTAGCGAAGGACAGCCCTTACGGTACTCTTGCCGCACTTCTGCGTGCAGCCGAGCGCCTTATCCTCAAGTGTAGATATTCCGCCCGCCTTATTGCCGGGAGAGGGATTCTCTCCAACCGGCTCGCCGTGGGAAAGGAAGTACTGCTTGAAGTCGTTAATGAGCTTAACGACCTCGTCGAACCGCTCCTTGTTCTCACACCGGTTCATAAGGATGGTCTCAGCGCCGAACATCTCAGGGACCTCGGTGAGGACTGACGTGCCACCCTGGGAGACAATATAGTCAGAGAAAACGCCGAGAAGCGGATTGGCCGTGATGCCAGAGAATCCGTCGGAGCCACCACATTTGAGACCTATGCGCAACTTGCTGATAGGCACGTCGACTCGGACATCGGCTGCTGCCTTCTCGTAGAGTGGGCGGAGCAACTTCATGCCCTCCTCTATCTCATCACCCTCAACTTTCTGGGCGACAAAGAACTTCACCCTCTCCTCGTCGAAATCGCCACAGAATTGGCGGAAGACATCGGGCTGGTTGTTCTCGCACCCGAGCCCTACGACAAGAACAGCACCGGCATTGGGATGGAGCACCATGTCGCGGAGAACCTTCTTCGTGTTCTCATGGTCGTCGCCAAGCTGCGAGCAGCCGTAGTTATGAGGGAAACCGACAATCGCGTCGACACCCTTTGAGCCAGTCTCTGCCTTGAGCCTCTCTACGAGCTGATTGACAATGCCGTTCACACAACCGACGGTCGGGATAATCCAAATCTCGTTGCGGACACCGACATCGCCATTCTTACGCACATAGCCTTTGAAAGTACGCCCCTCGTCGGGAGCTGAGACATCGACAAGCTTAGGGTTGTAAGAGTAGTTGAGAAGGCCGGCAAGGTTGGTCTTTATGTTGTTCTCGTTCATCCACGAGCCGGCCTGCTTGTCATCCTTAGCGTGACCAATCGGATAACCGTATTTGATGACATTTTCGCCAGCCTTAAGATCCTTCAGCAGGACTTTGTGGCCGGCAGGGACATCGTCCCGAAGGGTAATATCACGCCCGTCGACAGTGATGACTTCACCTTTGGCGAGAGGCTGAATTGCCACAACCACATTGTCGTCGGGGTTTATTTTAAGATATCGAACAGCCATTATATTCTTTGGTTTTGAAAAAGGGGGATTGACAGAATTGCTATCAATCCCCCTGATGGTAAAATGTCAGTATGTAACTGCGCGAGAGGAACTAAAGGATTCCCTTGACGGTCTCAAGCATGCCCTTAGCCTGAATCTGATTGAGGAAGTCAGTGACCATATCGGTGAGGCCAGGGATCTGGTTGAGATCGCCGTGCTCTGTCCAGATAAGATCCTTGGCGGCGAGGACACCCTCTGCGACCTTGCGGGTGTCGTTGGTAGCCCAAAGCTGCTTGAGAAGCTCCATAATCTTCGGGTCGTCGTTCGGGACGATCTCGACACCGTCCTCACGCTTGCCACCCTTGTAGTAGGTGATGATGGCAGCGAGACCAAGAACAAGACCCTTAGGCAGCTCGCCCTTGCGCTCGAGGTAGGTCTTGAGGCCGGGGAGGTCGCGAGTCTGGAACTTCGGGAAGGAGTTGAGCATGATGCTCGTCACCTGATGGTCGACGAACGGGTTGTTGAAACGCTCAAGGACATCGGAAGCGAACTGCTGAAGCTCCTCCATCGGGAGGTTGAGGGTCTGCATAAGCTCGTCGAACTGCACCTTGTGGATGTACTTTCCGATGACGGGGTGGTTGCAAGCGTCGCGGACGATGTTGACGCCGCTGAGGAAAGCGACAGGAGAGAGGACTGTGTGGGGGCCATTGAGGAGGGTGACCTTACGCTCGTGGTAAGGCTTCTCGCTCTCGGCGATAAGGACGTGGAGACCGGCCTTCTCAGCAGGGAACTCCTTTCGGAGATCCTCAATGCTCATATTCTCGGGCTTCTCGATGACCCAAAGGTGGAAAATCTCAGCCTGGACGACGAGGTTGTCGGCATAGCTTACCTTCTCCTGAATCTGGGCGATGTCCTTACGTGGGAAGCCCGGGACAATGCGGTCGACAAGAGTTGCGCAGACGTAGCAGTAGTTGGTGAACCAAGCCTTGAACGCCTCATAGTCGGCGCCGAAGTCCGCCTTCCAAAGCTCGATGTACTTGAAAATGCAATCCTTGAGGTGATGACCGTTGAGGAAGATGAGCTCGCAAGGCATGATGATGAGGCCCTTCGTCGGGTCGCCATTGAACGCCTTGAAACGATGGAAAAGGAGCTGCGTCAGCTTGCCGGGGTAAGAAGACGCGGGGGCGTCGGAGAATTTGCAAGCGGGGTCGAAAGCGATTCCGGCCTCGGTCGTGTTGGAGATGACGAAACGGATCTCGGGCTGCTCAGCGAGGGCCATGAAGGCCTGATTCTGAGTGTAGGGGTTGAGGGCGCGGCTGATGACGTCGATACGGGTGAGCTCGTTGACGGCTTTGCCATCCTGACGGCCTTGGAGGTTGACATGGTAGAGGCAGTCCTGACCATTGAGCCAGTCGACCATACCGCGCTCGATGGGCTGAACGACGACGACAGAGCCGTTGAAGTCGGTCTTCTGATCCATGTTGTAGACAATCCAATCGACAAAAGCACGGAGAAAGTTCCCCTCACCGAACTGGATGATTCTCTCGGGCATAACGCTCTTGGGAGCGGTACGCTTATTTAATGACTTAAGCATTTTATGTGGTATTATTTTGTGTTGTACATTCAATGGAAAACGGAGATATTACTCCGCCTTGTAACCCTCTTTGACTTTGAAGACGATCTTCTTGGCCACCTTTGGCTCGCCAATCATCATGCATGGCGCGTGAAGGTCTTCCGGTGTCAGGATGGCAGCCTCGCCCGCGCTAAGGACCACGTGGCTCAGTTGCTTTTGCGCTGTAGTGAAGTAAATGTCCTTATCCTCGTTGTAGTCAGGGTTCTCAGACACATACGCCAAATCGGAGCAGCCGATAATCTCCTGACCCTCAAATATGTACTGGACATCGGTATACTTGCGGTGTCCCTCGAGCCTGGCAAGGGAGTGAATCTTAGTCTTGTAGACTTGAAAGATTGCCTTGACATCTTTGCCATCGATCTCGACCGTCTTCTTGTCGCCAGGGTTCATCCCCGCGAACTCGGCAGCGAGGTCGTGGTTCTTGATGAACTCGAAGACTTTGCCGTACTTCTTTTTGCAAGCCTGTTTCTCAAGCGTTGCTATCGTACCAAAAATTGCCATTACAGAAATCGTTCTTGGTTATATATATATGGCGGCCGCCGAAAGGAAGCGACCGCCTCAGCGTCTCGCTTAGAGCTCAACAGCCTTGTACTTCGGCACGAGGAACTTCATGCCCGCCCAGCCAATGAGGTAAGCCACAGAGCAGATGCCGAACATGATTGCGTATGCGGCCGATGTCTCGAAAGTGCCATCGCAGTAGCCGGCGAGGATCTGAAGAAGGACGCCGCCGAGACCACCGAACGCTGTACCGATGCCCGTGACAGTGCCGACAGCATGCTTCGGGAACATGTCGGAGACGCAAGAGAAAATGTTTGCCGACCATGCCTGATGAGCAGCACCCGCGATGCAGATGACGGTTATGGCGAGCACAAGACCCGTCAGTCCCTCAAATCCGGCAAGCGTCTGAGTGAAGAGAAGCAGGATGGGGAAGAGGGCGATGATGAACATAGAGGTCATACGCGCCTTGTAGGTCTCCATCTTCTTCTTATTGATGAAGTACATAGGAAGCGCGCCGCCATAGATGGAACCGACTATCGCGACACCGAAGACGATGAAGTTGGTAATCATGACCATATGGGAGGTGTCAGCCGCGGACATGCCGTCGCAGAACTGCTGCCTTACGTATGTCGGGAGCCAGAAGAGGAGGAACCACCAGATGCCATCAGTCATAAACTTGCCGAAGGCGAAACTCCAAGTCTGCTTGAAGGTGAGCATCTTGCCCCAAGAAACGGACTTCTTGGGCGACTCGGCGGGCTGAGCCTCGACGGGCTGAACCTCGTCGCTGTTGATGTGGTCGAACTCGGCCTGATTGATACGACCCTTCTCAAGCATCACTTTCGGACTCTTATAGAAGATGCCCCAGAAAATGAGCCAAAGGAAGCCAAAGACGCCGGTGATGATGAAAGCCATCTGCCAACCGTGGAGACTGCCGAGGAACTCGGAGCCGTCGCCCCAAGTAAGGAGGCACCAGGGCACGAACAGAGCGCAAATCATCGCGCCGACATTGGAGCCAGAGTTGAAGATTCCGGTAGCAAGCGCACGCTCCTTCTTTGGAAACCACTCGGCCACGGCCTTGATTGACGAGGGGAAGTTGCCCGCCTCGCCAGCCCCGAAGAGCGAACGAGCGACGCAGTGTGCGGCGAGGCTCTTGCCCATAAAGGCACTCATGATGCCAGCGACAGACCAGAGGATGAGCGAGCAAGCGAGGCCGAGCTTAGTACCGAGCTTGTCGATAATCCAACCTACCACGAGAGTGAAGCCGGAGTAGAAAGCCGTGAAGATTGCCGTCAGCGTGGAGAACTGCTGGGATGTCCAACCGAAGCCCTCCTCGGAGCAGAAGTAATCTTTGAGGAAACCGATAACATTTCGGTCCATATAATTGACGGTGGTAGAGAAGAGCAGAAGGCCTGCTATCACCCACCTGTATTTTGTCATCTTTTGTGTTATTTCACCCATAAGTATAGTTCGGGTTAAAGGTCAAGCGAGATGTTGCGAGCCACACAACTCTCGGCACAGAGCGCCAAGCTTGCTTAGCAGCACATAAACTTGGTTACTTCGAGCTTGACGTTGGTTTTTAAATAAGGGGTGCGCACCGGAGACTTCCCGATGCGCATCCCGTTTTAGAGTAACTTATTTGCGAGCAGCCTTAATGATATCGAGGCACTCCTTGCACTTGTTGGTGACATAAGCCCAGTCCTTAGCAGCGACCTTGTCCTTGGGGAAGAGCTTGGAACCCATGCCTACGCAGAAGACTCCGGCTGCGAACCACTTCTCGAGATTCTCCTTCTCGGGAGCCACGCCACCAGTGACCATAATCTTGCTCCAAGGCATCGGAGCCTTGAGACCCTTGACCATGTTAGGGCCATAGACATCGCCGGGGAAGAGCTTAGTGAGGTCGCAACCGAGCTCCTGAGCCTTGCCTATCTCGCTTACCGTGCCACAGCCAGGGCAGTAGGCGACGAGACGCCTGTTGCAGATGGGGGCAATCTCGGGATTGAAGAGCGGGCCTACCACGAAGTTGGCTCCGAGCTGGAGATAGAGAGCCGCCGTAGCGGGGTCGACCACGGAGCCGATGCCAAGAGCCAGCTCAGGGCACTCCTTATCGGCCCACTTTACGAGCTCGCCGAAAATCTCGTGAGCGAAGTCGCCACGATTGGTGAACTCGAAGGCGCGGACACCACCCTCATAGCATGCCTTGACGACATCCTTACAAACCTGAATGTCCTTATTATAGAAAACAGGGACCATGCCAGTCTCGCCAATCTTAGCGAGGACTGCTATCTTATCGAACTTTGCCACTTTAATCAATGTTTAATCAGTGTTCAAACAGCGTTTGAACAACATTTAAATCATTCTCAATCTACCTCTGGACACGGCCATTAGCGTTGCCACCGGCAAGAGCCTCGACCTCGTCGACAGAGACGAGATTGAAGTCGCCATTGATGGTGTGCTTGAGAGCAGAGGCCGCAACGGCGAACTCAAGAGCCTCGCCCTGAGTGGGCTTGGTGAGCAGGCCGTGGATGAGGCCGCCGGAGAACGAGTCGCCACCGCCGACACGGTCGATAATCGGGTTGATCTCGTACCTCTTGCTCTGGTAGAACTCCTTGCCGTCATAAATAAGCGCCTTCCAGCCATTGAAAGTGGCAGAGAACGACTCGCGCAGGGTTGAGACTACGTACTTGAAGTCGAACTCCTTGGCCATAGCCTTGAAAATCTTCTCGTAGCCGGCGGCGTCGGTCTTGCCACCCTCCACGTCAGCGTCGGGCTTGAAGCCGAGGCAAAGCTCAGCATCCTCCTCGTTGCCGATGCAGACATCGACATATTTCATAAGAGGGCGCATGATGGAGATGGCCTTCTCGCTCGTCCAGAGCTTCTTACGGAAGTTAAGGTCGACAGAGACGGTGACACCGTTGCGCTTCGCAGCCTCGCAGGCGAGGCGAGTGAGCTCGGCTGCCTTGTCGGAGATGGCCGGGGTGATGCCACTCCAGTGGAACCACTTGGCGCCCTTCATGATGGCGTCGAAATCAAAATCCTCGGGATTGGCCTCGGCTATTGAGGAGTGGGCGCGGTCGTAAATGACCTTCGAGGGGCGCATAGAAGCACCGGTCTCAGCGTAGTAGAGGCCGACGCGGTCGCCGCCACGTGCGATGAAATCGGTATTCACGCCATAGTTGCGAAGACCGTTGACAGCGATCTGGCCAATCTCGTGCTTAGGGAGCTTGGAGACGAAGTAGGCCTCATGGCCATAGTTCGCAAGGCTGACAGCGACGTTGGCCTCACCGCCGCCGGGGATGATGCGGAAAGAGGTGCTCTGGATGAAACGGTCGTTTCCCTCAGGCGAGAGGCGAAGCATAATCTCGCCAAGTGTTACCACCTTTGCCATAGTATGTTCTCGGTATTAAGTTTTTGATGATGTCCTTGTTGGGTGTTAGAACTTGAAGTAGTTCTTCGCGTTGTTGTAGCAGATGTCCTTGACCATCTGGTCGACACGCTCCTTCTCGTAGCCCTCGTATGGGACCTCGCCGTTCTCGATGTCGGTGCCGAGGAGGTTGCAGAGCGTACGGCGGAAATACTCGTGGCGTGGATATGAGAGGAAAGAGCGGGAGTCGGTAAGCATGCCGACGAAACGGCTGAGGAGGCCGAGCACTGAGAGCGCGTTCATCTGCTTCTGCATGCCGTCCTTCTGGTCGAGGAACCACCAGCCGGAGCCAAGCTGAATCTTGCCGGGGACGCTGCCGTCCTGGAAGTTGCCGAGCATGGTGGCGAGCACCTCATTGGCGCACGGGTTGAGGTTGTAGAGGATGGTCTTGGCGAGCTTGCCCGAGGTGTTGAGCTTGTCGAGGAACTTGGCGCACTTCTTGGCGGTGGTGAACTCGCCGATGGAGTCGAAACCGGTGTCGGGGCCGAGGAGCTTGAACATCTTGGTGTTGTTGTTCCTGATGGCGCCGTAGTGGAACTGCTGAGTCCAGCCCGATGCGGCATCCTGCTCAGCGAAGACAATCATCATCGCGCTCTTGAACTTGAGAATCTCCTCCTGAGTGAGTTCCTTACCGCCGTAGACCTTATTGAAGATGGCGGAAATCTCGGCGTCGGTGTAATCCTCAGCGTAGAACTCCTCGATGCCATGGTCGGAGAGGCGGCAGCCCATGCTCTCGAAGAAATCATGTCGAGCCTGAAGGGCGTCGACGAAGTCATTGAAGTTGCTGATGTTCTTGCCTGCGACCTGGGCGAGCTTCTCCACGTAAGCCTTGAAGTCGGCAGCCACCTCGACGGCCATAGCCTTGTCGGGGCGCCAAGTCGGGAGCATGCGGGTCTTGCAGCTCTTGTCGGCGGCCACAATCTTGTGCCACTCAAGGGAGTCGACAGGATCGTCGGTCGTGCAGACAATCTCCACATTGTAGAACTCCATAAGGCCACGCGGGGTGAATTTCGGGTCGTTCTTGATCTTGTCATTGCACTCGTCATAAATCTCGCGCGCCGTCTGGGGGTTGAGGAGCTTGTCGATGCCGAAGGCGGTCTTGAGCTCGAGATGAGTCCAATGGTAGAGAGGGTTGCGGAAAGTGTAGGGCACGGTCTCGGCCCACTTCTCGAACTTCTCCCAGTCCGTGGTGTCCTTGCCGGTGCAGAAACGCTCGTCGACACCGTTGGAACGCATAGCGCGCCACTTATAGTGGTCGCCCATGAGCCAGATTTGGCCGATAGACTCGAACCTCTTGTTCTCTGCTACCATTTGCGGGATAAGATGGCAGTGGTAATCGATGATGGGCATATTCTCGGCGAGGTCGTGGTACAGATGCTTCGCCGTGTCATTCGTGAGAATGAAATCAGGGTTGATGAAAGTTTTTGCCATATTGTTATCGCTATTAGCAAAAGCGAAAATAGATGATGCAAAAGAATATTACAAGCCTTTTTGCAAATAAATATTTACAGCACTCATTATCAGACTGTTAGCACAACAACCCAAAATCGACCATTACCGACCTTTGCACAGCCGATGCGCTGCGCGAGTAAGTTATATAATAAACTAATAATCAAATAATTGCATTTTCAATCCGCACACCAACGTGCGATTTGCGCATTTTTTGCGCACAAATCATTTGCAAGGTAGCCAAACGTTTGTAAATTTGTAGTCAATTACAGATTTTAAAAAATGTCAAAACCAACTATCAGCGACATAGCCAAGGCCCTCAATATCACCCCCTCCACCGTCTCGCGCGCCCTCGCGGGCAACCCGAGAGTAAGCGAGCAGACGAGGCAGCTCGTCACAAGGAAGGCCGAGGAGCTTGGCTACGAGCGCAACATCCTCGCCTCGTCGCTCCGCAAGGGTTCGACCGACACGGTTGGACTGGTGGTCCCGAGGATCAACCGCCTCTTCTTCAGCAACGTCATATCGGGGGCTGAGGCCATACTGAACCCTGCCGGCTTCAACCTCATAATAACGCAGAGCCACGACAGGCGCGACGACGAGAGAAGGGCGGTGCAGACGCTCCTTCGCAACCAGGTGTCTGGCATTTTGATATCCCACTCGCTCGAGACCGTCGACGCAGCCGCTTTCGCCCAGATGTTTGAAGGCAGCAACGTCGCCCTCGTACAGTTCGACAGGACGTTCCCGGGAGTCGGCGACGTCGAGGTCACTAACGACAATTACTCGGGGGCGTACAACGCCACGAAGCACCTCATAGAGCACGGATATAGGCGTATCGGCCACCTTGGCGGCGACACGAGCAGCAACGTCTACGTAGAGAGGCGCAGAGGCTTTGAGGACGCAATGCGCGAGGCCGGGATGGAGATTGACGAGACACTGATGTTCGAGGACAGCATAACGAGGGACAAGGGTTTCTACAACGCCGCCAAAGCCCTCGAGCGCGGGTGCGACGCTCTTTACTGCGCGGGCGACTACGCCGCACTGGGCGTTGTGGAATACGCGAGGGTGAAATGCGTAAAAATCCCCGACGAATTCGGCGTGGTGGGAACCGCCAATGAGCCTTTCGCAGACGTCGTGACTCCATCCCTTTCAACCCTCGAACAGAACGCCTTCGACATGGGTAGCAAAGCCGCTCAGGCGTTCCTCAGCATCAAGCAGGGGCATAGCGTCACGGAGAGGGAGATATCAATCCCGATGAAACTCATAGTGCGCGACTCAAGCTTAAAGAAGAAGTAGAGGTACGTCGCCCATAAACACATTTCTAAGATGAAGTACGAACTCAGATACGCCTCGCACCCGCAGGATGCGAAAAACTACGACACCCAGAGGCTGCGCAAAGAGTTCCTCATAGAGGAACTGTTCCGCCCCGACGACACGACGATGGTCTACACGCTCTACGACAGGCTGATAGTGGGAGGAGCAATGCCAGTGGACCAGACCGTCAAACTCGAATGCGTCGACGACCTGAAAGCCGACTACTTCCTGGAGCGCAGGGAGATAGGCATAGTCAACGTCGGTGGCGAGGCAGAGATAACAGCCGACGGCGAAGTGTTCACCCTCGGCTTTAAGGAGATGCTCTACATAGGCCGCGGCAAGCGCGACGTCACGTTCCGCAGCAAGGACTCGGGTAAACCCGCCAAGCTGTACTTCAACTCAGCTCCCGCCCATAAGGAGTTCCCCTGCAAGAAGATAACGAAAGCCGAGGCCGACGTGATGCAGCTCGGCTCACTCGAAGGATCGAACGAGCGGCGCATCAACAGGATGATCATCAACTCGGTCGTCGAGACGTGCCAGCTTCAAATGGGCATGACCGAGCTCATGCCCGGCTCGGTCTGGAACACCATGCCAGCCCACGTTCACAACCGGCGGATGGAAGCCTACTTCTACTTCGAGGTTCCGGCGGAGGACGCGGTCTGCCACTTTATGGGGCCTGTCGACGAGACACGCCACATCTGGATGCACAACGAGCAGGCCGTCATATCGCCCTCGTGGAGCATCCACTCCGCCGCCGCAACCCACAATTACACATTCATATGGGGCATGGCGGGCGAGAACCTCGACTACGGCGACCAGGACTTCTCCAAGATTACCGACTTGAAATAAGCCGGCGGGACAAAAACAGTCAAAAAAATATCACATAAAACAAGAAACATGGCACAGAACCCATTCTCCCTTGAGGGCAAAAACGCTTGGATAACAGGCGCATCCTACGGCATCGGCTTCAACATCGCGAAGGCATTCGCGGCGGCCGGCATCAAGAACATCATATTCAACGACGTGAAGCAGGAACTCGTGGACAAGGGTCTCGCCTCATACAAAGAGGCTGGCATAGAGAACGTCCACGGCTACGTGTGCGACGTCACGGACGAGAACGCGGTGAAGGCTCTCGTCGAGAGGATCCACAAAGAGGTTGGCCAGATCGACATCCTTGTCAACAATGCCGGCATCATCAAGCGCATCCCTATGCACGAGATGAAGCGCGCCGAGTTCCAGCAGGTCATCGACATCGACCTCGTCGGCCCGTTCATCGTCTCGTCGGCCGTCATCCCCGAGATGATGGAGCGCCGCGCCGGCAAGATTATCAACATCTGCTCCATGATGTCGGAGCTTGGCCGTGAGACCGTATCGGCCTACGCCGCAGCCAAGGGCGGCCTCAAGATGCTCACCCGCAACATCTGCTCTGAGTACGGCGAGTACAACATCCAGTGCAATGGCATCGGCCCGGGCTACATCGCCACCCCCCAGACAGCGCCTCTGCGTGAGAAGCAGCCCGACGGCAGCCGCCACCCGTTCGACCAGTTCATCTGCGCCAAGACCCCTGCCGGCCGTTGGCTCGAACCTTCTGAGCTTGGCGGCCCGGCCGTGTTCCTCGCCTCGTCGGCATCCGACGCCGTCAACGGCCACATCCTATACGTCGACGGCGGCATCCTCGCCTACATCGGCAAGCAGCCTAAATAAAGGTTGAGCCAATCGCGCAATTACTGCACGGTCTGAGATGTTCGCCTCAGACCGTGCTTTTGTTTTGCTACACATTATATGTGAGTGACACTTGTTGAGCGGGATTTGCGAGAATGACCGAAAGGCCCGACTCCATCGTTATTTCCGCATATGCGGCAAGCTTAATCGCGCAAGCATGGGATTGCCTTAATACTAAACGTTTATTCGGGCGCAGCCACTGGAAAGAAATTGACTTTGGCGATTGCTTTATTACTTAAAGAAATTATATCTTTGCGAACAAAATGTGGCTATATTAAAAGGCAACAAAAGTTCAAATAACAAAAATCATGAAACAGACAAGACTCCAAATCTTTGGAACGCTTGCATTGGCTGCCCTCATCGCAAGCTGCAGCAGCTTGGATAAGATGAAGGAAGGCGCAAAGCAGATCCAGTACAAGGTTGACCCTGAGATGCTCGAGGCGCATCAGGGCAAGGTCGCAATGTCGATGACCGCAACTGTGCCCGCCAAGGTGTGGGACAAGAAGTGCAGCGCAGAGATCACCCCTGTCCTCCGCTATGAGGGTGGCGAGGACACCTACCCCACTATCACCGTCCAGGGTGAGAAGGTTACGGGCAACGGCCAGACCGTCAGCTACACCAACGGCGGCGTTATCAAGTACCCGAAGCAGGAGATTGACTTCAACGACAAACAGCGCGTCTCTGACCTCATACTCCGCATCAAGTTCACCCGCGGCGACAAGACCCTCGAGATCACCACTCCGGAGCTCGACCTCGCTCCCCTCGCAAAGGGTGTAATAGCAACCTCCACCCTTATGGGTGAGGAGCCGGGTGTCAGCGCAGGCTCGAAGGACGAGTTCCAGCGCGTGACCACCAACGACAAGGTTGCCGAGATCGTCTACCTCATCAACCAGGCCCAGGTCCGCAATGGCGAGCTCAAGAAGGAGGATGTCAAGGCAATCAACGACTACATCAAGGAGCTCAACGCCAACGAGAAGCAGAGCATCAAGAGCATCGCGATTTCCGCATACGCTTCTCCCGATGGCTCTACCGACCTCAACACCAAGCTCGCCAACAAGCGTGAGGGTTCAGCCAAGGACGTAGTCGCCAAGACCCTCAAGAAGGCTAAGGCTGAGGCTTCTGTCGACGCTAAGAGTACCCCGGAGGACTGGGACGGCTTCAAGAGTGCCGTTGAGAAGAGCGAGATTCAGGACAAGGAGCTCATCCTCCGCGTCCTTTCCCTCTACACCGACCCCGATGTCCGCGAGAAGGAGATTAAGAACCTCTCCGCCGTTTACAAGGTCCTCGCAAAGGACATCCTCCCGACTCTCCGTCGTTCTACCATCACCGTCACTGGCGAATTCCAGGGCAAGACTGACGACGAGCTCAAGGCAGCCGACAAGGACAGCCTGAACGTCGAGGAGATCCTCTTCACGGCCAACCTCTTCGAGGGTGACGCTGACAAGCAGATCGAGTACTACGACGCAGCTATCAAGAACTTCCCCGAGGATTACCGCGCATACAACAACAAGGGCGTTGTCCTCTACACCGCCAAGAAGGATGTCGCCGGCGCCAAGAGCCTCTTCGAGCAGGCTGAGGCAAAGAAGGCAGCTCCTGAGGTCGAGAACAACCTCGCATGCGTAGCTATCGCCAACAAGGATCTCAACCTCGCTAAGGAGTACCTCGGCAAGGCAGCAGGCACTGGCAGCACACTCGACGAGAACCTCGCAGTTGTCGCAATCTCAGAGGGCGACTACGAGAAGGCTGAGTCCTACCTCGGCAACAGCACCAGCAACAACGCAGTGCTCGTCAAGATTCTCAACAACAAGTATGACGCAGCCATCTCAGCTGCCAACGCAAACAACGCAGAGGACGGCCTGAAGTACTACCTCAAGTCCATCGCTTACGCTCGCAAGAACGAGAAGGACAGCGCGCTTGAGAACCTCAACAAGGCTGTCAAGCTCGACAGCAAGTGGAAGGAGTACGCTAAGACCGACAGGGAGTTCGACGCATACTTCGCAGACGCTAACTTCAAGAGCATCGTTGAGTAAAAGCTGAACCAAGCGCACCCCGAGCAGTTGGGGTATAAAAGTATGTCGGCTGGCAGTGTTTTCACTGCCAGCCGATTTTTTTGTTTGACCACCGATAAAAAAGAGAGACAGGACGCGCCGCTTATCTAAATTAAGTTAACTTTGCGCATAATCAACAGCTCTAAAATATATTATGAGACTAAACACTTGCTTGAGATTCATCCGACGCGGAGAATGTGGAAAGACGGCGCACCGGATGAAGGCACGTTGGATGAAGTTAATTTCACTGTTAGCGGCAGTGCTTTGCGTCCAACAGACTGATTGCCTCGCGGGCGATGAATGGACAATGAGTTCGGTAGGTCCATGGAAAGGGGTCGGCAGCATGTCCGTTAGCCAGGACGAGAATTACATGGTGTTCAGCCAGATGCAGGAAGACGGACGTGAACTTGCCTTTGAGGCGCGATGCTCAAACGGATTATGGTCAGAGGCGACTCCCATAAAGGCTTTAAATGATTTTCAAATGGTGGGCGGACTGTTTTTAACAGACGACTGCCGCCGTTTGTATTTCCACGCCCGCACGGATGACGCCAACGGGTATGACATCTACGCGAGTGAGCGCGTAGGCGGCGTATGGGGCAAACCTGTGAAGATTGCCGACCTGAGCAGCAGCGGCGATGAGATGTTCCCGTCGATGGTGGAAGGGAGTCAAGAGATCTATTTTCTGAGGCATCAGGCGACTTCGGACGCCAAAGCGGAGAAAAAGACCGGCGACAAGCTGTCAATTTACCATGCCGTGGCGGGGAAAGGCGGCAAATGGACAAGGATTCAGCCGATAAACCCGGCCATATCATTCGGCTACGTGCAAAGCGCACGGATAATGCGCGATGGAGAGACCCTACTCTACTCCACCCGACCAGAGAGAAAGGACAAGGCAAGACCGGTATTCACCCGCGAGACTATCGCCGAGCAATGGCTTCTGCCCGAGTATATGAATGAGGACGACGGGATGGACTTCCTCTGCCTTCAGAACGCCGGCGCCAACCTCTACCTGATTGTCCCGGACAACAGAAAAAGCAACTACGGCATGATATTCAAGACCAAGCTGCCGACTCCCAAGTATTCGAACAAGGCGATGGCGACAGAGACGGGCGTGGTAGTGAACAAACAAAACGGGGCCCCCGTCTCCGCCACAATCGAGGTGCGTAACCCGACGACGAACGACCTGATTGGCACATACGGGACCTCGCCAGACGACGGTTCGTTCCACATCGTGAACGACCCGGACGGCAGCTATATGATTTCCGTCAGAGGTGAGGGCTATTCTTACTTCTCAAAAATAGTTGACTACAAAGGCTCACCCAAACCTCTGATGCCAACGACAATCGAGCTTTTCGACACGACGACTGTCGGCATAACCCTCTTTGACGGCGATATATATGAGCCTATAGACGGTCACGTGACGGCTGTCCGTCAGGGTGACAAGATGCAATTCAAAGGAACGAGGGGGCGAAAAGGTTGGCTGTCTCTCAGCCTGCCCGTCGGCTATGACTACAACATAATAGCCAGCGCAAAAGGCTTCGCCAAGAACAGTTTCATGTTCAAGACCGGCGGAGACCTCGTTTTTGACCACATGGAGCGCGAGCTTCCAATGTCGCCCGCACGCAGGGATATGGAAATCAGGATATTCGATGCGTCGAGCAACGAGCCTATTAGCACAACCGCTACTTTCAAGAGCCTTGACAGAAACGAGGAGATAGAACTCGCCCCCGGCAAGACGTCAGTCTCCCTCCGCGATGGCGACACATATGTCGTGAACGCACACCCACAAGGCTACATGTTCTTCAACCAGAAACTGAACCTGCGGGACTACACCAGCACGACGTTCGAAATCCCCCTCACAGCCCTTGTTACCGGAGCCAACCTGGAGCTTCACGACATTTTGTTCGACACCAACCAAGCTTTCCTGAGGTCGGAGTCGTATGCCGAGCTTGACCGCCTCATACGATTAATGAACGAGAACCCTGATTTGAAAATCAGCCTGCAAGCGCACACAGACAATGTCGGCAGCCAGGCTTCGAACTTGAAGCTTAGCGACCGCCGCGCCGCGTCCGTCGTGCAATATCTCCTGGAGAACGGCATCGACGGCAACAGAATGAAGTCGAAAGGTTTCGGCGCCTCGAAACCAATAGCGCCAAACGACACAGAAGAGGGTCGCCAAAGGAACAGGCTCGTAGAGATTCTCGTTATCGAATAAAAGCAAAGTAAAACGATGTTAGAAACAACATATAGCCTTCACAAGGCCGCACAAAGATGGGCAATGGTGGCGACAGCGACTCTGTGCGCATCGGCAGCCACGGACATCAAGGCCCAGAATTACAGCAAACTGTACGACGCACTGCCCGACATGACGCTGGACCAGTCGTACAGCGCGCTGATGGAGTATCAGAAATCGAACCCCTATTTTAGCAACACATATATTCAGCTTGGCAATGTATGTGAGAAGAAGATGATTCTTTACGACCCGCTACGCGAAATCAGCACCGTCAATTTCTGGGCGAAGAACGCTAAGCTGTTCTACGGAAACCTGAGAGTGTACTACTCGGCGAACGACGTGCGATCGGAGTACTATGAGAACATCGGCATACCGCGCTCGGGTAACAGGATAACCGATGAGGACCTTTGGCGCTACGTGGACGAGCATCTGGCAAAATGCAAGAACTATAGCGACACGGCCTCCATCATTTTCTCGGCCATTGAGCGTTCGAGGCAGAATTACAACCTGTGCATAGATGAGTTCACCGCCATTTGCAACGAATACAGCAACCTCAACGACCTCCTGCTCCGGCACGACGACGCGCTTGCAGGCAGGCTCACGCAGTTGAAGAGCCACATAAGCGAGTGCGAGACGCAATTTGCCGAGTATAAGCGGCTCACGAAGTTGTTCCCGATAGCAAACTACAGACAGCTGTACGAAAAGAAGCCCATAGAGACATATAGGCTTGACGGCCTTACGAACAGCGACTTCTTCGAAAACAGGTTCACCATATGGGACTACACGACTTGGGTGGACAACGTGGAGAAAGAGTTCGCTGAACACATCAAGCCCCTAAGGCAGGAGGTGGAAGCGATAAACAGTGCATACGCCGCCGCACGCTCGCAATTTGACAGGGGCGACATCATGGTAAACGGCTCCCCCAAGCCTTTCGGGGAGTTCTTCTTCTACAAGGTCGGGCATTACGATGTAGGGACCCTGATAGAGCCGCTCTTCAGCTACCTCGAACTAACACGCGAGATGGCCAACGAGGCAGGCGACTCGCTCGGTCGCGATGCCGGAGTTGACATGACGCTTGAGAGCCGCAAGATGCGCCGCCTTAGCCAGCTGACCGAGAAGCAAGCCACCGCAACCCAAATGCGCAACCAGCTCTCATCGGCAATCAGCAACGAGAAAGTGGCAAGGTTCAGGGACTTCTTCAACAAAGAGTACGGAGGCGCGGACGGACTAAGGTCGTTCCTCGCTAAGGACGAAGCCTACTGCCAGTCAATCATTGACGCGATGGCGGAGGCCACGGCCTCCTATATTGACAGAGTTGCGAGACAAAGCAGCTCAGAGACAGACCTTTACAGCAAAGCATCGGGAGCCGCCGCACCATCGCTGCCCTTGTGGGTGACTCTGGAGCCTCAGAGCGTAAAGTCGAAGTACGTATCCACCCACGTCGCATGCGGCGCAAGGGGAACAGTGGCAGCCGTGGCCGGCTATGCGAAGGCCAACGCGAGGAACTGGTTTGTGGCCGGAATAGCGGGCGAGGCATCGACACAGTGGCTGACGCAGCTTAAGAATGTGAACTCGGTAAGCGGACTAAGAGCCACCGATGATGGCGTCCTCGTGGCGGCCATCAGGCAGTTGAAACCCGTAATCATATACGTCAACGCCCTCGGCAAGGAGGCCTTCGCCGTACCGACAGCCTCTGAGACTGTCGACGTTATGGAGAGGGACGGCGTGACTGGCACGGTAGTATGGGCGGAAGGCAACGACAAGCAGAGCCCCACGATAAGCATGGCGCAAGAGACATCGGCTCAGGCTGAATGGACAACGCCTATTAGCGGATTGACAAAGGCCCTGATGATTGACGCTGTCGGCGACGGGTATGTCGTGACGGGCATCACGGCGGAAGGCGCACTCGCCTGCGCACGAATCTCGGCTACGGGCGAGGTCGGCGACATCGAGAACATCCATGCCGACGTGGAAGGCATAAAGTCGTCGATACGAGTATCGGCAAATGAGATTGGTGTACTCGCGAAGCTGAAAAACGGGGCGAACAGGTACATATCGTTCAAAGTTCAGTAGCGTCAGCACATTTTGAGCATTAACATGAGCCTCGACACGCATAATGGCGGAGTCGAGGCTCTTTTCTTATTTCCTCCTTCCTAAGGGCGAACAACACATAAGGGGAGAGAGACCCGACTACGCCCGCCACTTCGGATATTGCGCATCTAACTATGCAAAAGGTTAACAATCAGTTCCAACCGTTGCCCAAATCTGTTAATTTCGCGATGAAATGGACAAGCTCTGGTCATACATAGTAAAACTGTCGATAATCGTCCTGACGGCATCGGCATCGATATGCGCCCTCGGGCAACAAGAAGGAAGGGAACGCACGCAAGCGTTGGCCGGCGAAAGCATAGATAAACTCCTGACCAGATGCAACATAGAGACGAGCAACCACAACTTGTTCATAGCCATAAACTGGCCAAGACTGACCGACGACGACATGCTTATGCTCGGCTTCAACTACTATCTGCCCAACAAGGCGGACATGGCTAACGCTTCGGTGCTGATTGAGCGTGAAAGGAAAGCGAGGGCAGAGAAGAAGGCGAAAGCCGGGCAGCTGGACAAACAGGCAGCAAAGACACCGATAACGCCAATCAACGAGCCGACTGACAAAACAAACAAACCAGCGGAAGAGCGACAGGGGCTAAAGAAGAAAAAGTCCTTCAATGAGCCTCTGTTCGGTAAAGGCAACGAGGAGGTCAAATACGTCGACAGCAAACTCGCGGGCGCGACTTACTACCTTGTCAGCGGACACGGAGGACCCGACCCCGGGGCCATGGGCACATATGGCGGGCAGACTATATGCGAGGACGAATACGCATACGACGTAATCCTGAGGCTGGGCAGGCAGCTGATAAGCCACAGGGCCAATGTGCATTTCATAATTCAGGACCCTAATGACGGAATAAGGGAGGATGCCGCCTTGAAATGTGACGAGGACGAGACCTGCATGGGTGCGCCGATACCACTGGACCAAGTGGAAAGGCTCAGGCAACGCTCGGACTCGATCAACTCACTGTACGCCAAAGAGCGAGGTGGCTACTGCCGTTCGGTCTTCATTCACGTCGACAGCCGGAGCAAGGACAAGCGCATCGACATATTCTTCTACCACTTCAAGAAAAGTGAGCGCGGGCAGAGGCTCGCACTGACCTTGCAGAGGAAAATGGCAGAAAAATACGCCAAGCACCAGCCCAACAGAGGCTTCAGTGGCGAAGTGAAAGAGCGCGACCTCTTCGTGCTGAGGCAAACGAACCCCGCCGGCGTCTTCATAGAGATTGGGAACATACAGAACGAGATGGACATGGTGCGGCTAGCCAAGCCAAACAACAGGGAGGCCATGGCCCGATGGATGGCCGAGGCTCTGATAGAGGATTTCAAGCAGAGATAAAAAGTCTGGCGGCATCCGCCCTCCATAGGGATATGCGAGCGGGACATTGCCAAAAGGAACGCATGAAACATTAGCGAGACACGGCCGTAGACGAAGTAGCGTCTTCGCAGAGACTGGGAGACCTGACGAGGCCACAAAAAGTAAACATAGAATGGACAACAACTACCGAGGCTCAAAAAAAGCGACATCATACAGCGTCAAGTCGGACTGCACCGTGCAGGAGTTCTTCGAACGGCAGATGCAGGGTAAGAGCAGGACGAACCAGAAGCAGCTGCTCAGCAAAGGAGCCGTACGCATAGGCGAGAGGGTGCTAAAACACCTGGACGACCTTATCCTTGCCGGCTCGACCGTCACCATCGTGCCCAAGCCCGACCCGCAATTCATTATGCCACCCGGCCTCAACATAGTCTACGAGGACGACTGGCTGCTGGTAGTGTACAAAGAATCGGGACTGCTGACGATAGCGACGGAGACGGAAAAAGACCACACGGCATTCGCATACCTCTCGGCCTACCTCAAGTTCTACAACAGGAACGACAAGGTGTTCATCATCCACAGGATTGACCGTATGACATCGGGTCTTCTCATATTCGCAAAAAATGAAACAGCGCAGCGGATACTGCGTAGCAACTGGGACAAGATGGTGCTGAGCCGCCAATATGTGGCTGTGGTCGAAGGCCGGATGGAGCAGACGTATGGCACCGTGACGACATGGCTCGACGAGGACCAGAAGTCGAAACGCGTGTACGTGTGCCGCCCCGGGACGGGCAAGAAAGCGACGACCCACTACGAGCTGATAGACGAGGCGCCAGGGCTCTCACTTCTTGCCCTTGAACTTGAGACTGGACGCAAGAACCAGATCAGGGTTCATATGAACTACATAGGCCATACTCTGGCTGGCGACAAGAAATACGGCTCGAAGATAGACCCCATCGGGCGGCTGTGCCTGCACGCCCGCCAAATAGAGTTTGAGCACCCGATGACGGGCAAGATACTCAACTTCGAGACGAAAATCCCTGGCGAGTTCCTGCAACTGTTCCGCCACAAGGAGAATGACGGCGAACGCGGTCAGCAGGCGAAATGACACCTAATTATATAAAAGAACTCAATCAAACATAATTAACCATGGACATCATTGTCGAACTCATTCTCGGCGCGATAGCCGGCTGGGTGGCAGGTCTCATTATGAAGACCCGCACCAGCATCCTCATCAACATCATCGTAGGAATAGTGGGCGGCCTCATTGGCGGCCTTGTCTTCGGCAGCATGCTGAGCGGGCTTGGCTCACTGGGAGGGTTCCTGACGGCCGTTTTGGGAGCGATAATACTGCTCTTCATCGTGAAGCTCGTCCGCAAATAGGTGGCGGTACGCTCACAGAGGGTTGCGCACGGTTAATGCCGGCGCAACCCTTTTTGCTTAGCGCACTGGCACCGGACAAGTCCTTGAACAATGGAATGCTCAGGCCAGAGAAGCGGAAGCGTCCACCACAGTCACCAGCGTCCGGGCAAAACGGGTAAAATAGTGCGCAAAGAGGTTGACAAGGTGCGACTTACACTAAATTGGGGACGGAAATCCACCCCCGATAAATAAAAAAATGTTACTTTTGATTTCAGCATCGGGTCATAAAAGCCAAGAATCGGCATTTTTAAAACACATTATCGGACAAAACGCACAGATTTGAGCGACCCGAAAACGAATAGAGCATAATGGACAAGGAAGTTTTAGGCATGGCAAGCGACCACGCAGGCTATGCGATGAAAGAAGCCATCAAGGCAAAGTTGGAAGCCGCGGGCTACGAGGTGAAGGACTTTGGCACTCACAGCGCCGACAGTTGCGACTACCCCGACTACGCCCATCCGCTTGCGCACGCCATAAGCACGGGCGAGTTGAAGCGCGGCATAGCCTTCTGCGGCAGCGGGAACGGCATAAACATGACCCTCAACCACCACACGGGCGTCCGTTCCGCATACTGTTGGCAGGAGGAGATAACGAAACTCGCCCGCCAACACAACGACGCCAACATATGCGTGATGCCCGCCCGCTTTCTTCCCGAAGACACATGCTGGAAACTCGCCCAGATTTTCCTCTCAACGGAGTTTGAGGGTGGACGTCACCAGCGCAGGATAGACAAGATAGACAGGTTCTAAAGGAGTCTGGCGACTTTGCGGCCTATTGGCGAAAGCCGATGTGAAAGTCGCTCGCCACCCCCCGAAGGACATTAGCCATAACAAAAAACGCAAACCGAAATAAGACATGTCAAACGCAACGCAGAAAGCAGCCGACAACATCAGAATCCTGGCTGCCTCAATGGTAGAAAAAGCCAACTCTGGACACCCGGGTGGCGCAATGGGTGGCGCCGACTTCATCAACGTGCTCTACAGCGAGTTCCTGGTCTACGACCCTAAGAATCCGCAGTGGGAAGGGCGAGACCGTTTCTTCCTCGACCCGGGCCATATGAGCCCGATGCTCTACTCCACCCTCGCGCTCACGGGCAAGTTCTCAATGGAGGAGCTCAAACAGTTCAGGCAGTGGGCCTCGCCCACACCCGGCCACCCCGAGGTGTGCGTAGAGCGAGGCATTGAGAACACCTCTGGGCCTCTGGGTCAGGGACACACGTTCGCTGTCGGAGCCGCAATAGCCGCAAAATTCCTTGAGGCCCGGTTTGGCGAGGTCATGGGTCAGACGATATACGCCTACATCTCCGACGGCGGCGTCCAAGAAGAGATTTCGCAGGGCGCAGGCCGCCTGGCTGGAACTCTCGGGCTTGACAACCTGATCATGTTCTACGACTCGAACGACATCCAGCTCTCGACAGAGACGAAGGCCGTAACGAACGAGGACACAGCGAAAAAGTATGAGGCATGGGGCTGGAAGGTTATCAAGGTTGAGCAGGGCAACGACGCCGACGCTCTCCGCAAGGCCATAAAGGAGGCGCAGGCCGTAAAGGACCAGCCAACCCTCATCATAGGCCACACCGTGATGGGCAAGGGCGCCCGCAAGGCCGACGGCAGCAGCTACGAGCATAACTGCGCCACGCACGGCGCGCCGCTTGGTGGCGACGCGTATCGCAACACGATAACGAACCTTGGCGGCAACCCTGACGACCCGTTCCAGATTTTCCCCGAGGTGAAAGAACTCTACGCTAAGCGCGCTGCGGAGCTTGAGAAGATTGTAGCTGAGCGCAAGGCGAAGAAGGAGGCATGGGCAAAAGCTAACCCGGAGCTCGCCGCCAAGCTCGCATCATTCTTCTCTGGCAAGGCTCCCGTCGTAGACTGGGCTTCGATACAGCAAAAGCCGGGTTCCGCCACCCGTGGGGCTTCGGCTGTCGTACTCGGCACGCTTGCCACCCAGGTTGAGAATATGATCGTTGCCTCGGCCGACCTCTCGAACTCGGACAAGACCGACGGATTCCTGAAGAAGACGCACGCCTTCACCAAGGGCGACTTCACCGGCCAGTTCCTCCAGGCGGGCGTGGCTGAGCTCACAATGGCGTGCGTATGCATAGGCATGAGCCTCCACGGCGGTGTCATCCCGGCATGCGCGACCTTCTTCGTCTTCTCGGACTACATGAAGCCGGCCATCCGCATGGCGGCCCTTATGGAGCAGCCCGTCAAGTTCATCTGGACACACGACGCATTCCGCGTTGGCGAGGACGGACCGACCCATGAGCCTGTGGAGCAGGAGGCTCAGATCCGCCTTATGGAGAAGCTCCAGAACCACCACGGCAAGAACTCCACACTCGTTCTTCGCCCCGCCGACTGCGAGGAGACGACCCAGGCTTGGAAGCTCGCCATGGAGAACACATCAACTCCTACCGCCCTCATCTTCTCGCGCCAGAACATAGCCAACCTCCCCGAAGGCAACGATTACAGCCTAACGGCTAAGGGTGCGTACGTAGTAGCGGGCTCTGACGAGAATCCGGATGTCGTACTTGTGGCCTCTGGTTCTGAGGTGTCAACACTCGTGGCCGGTGCCGAGTTGCTGAGGAAAGACGGCGTAAAGGTGCGCATCGTCTCCGCCCCTTCGGAGGGACTCTTCCGCTCGCAGAGCAAGGAGTATCAGGAGAGCGTGATACCCGCCAAGGCCAAGAAGTTCGGCATGACGGCAGGCCTTCCCGTGAACCTTGAGGGGCTTGTAGGGACTGACGGCAAGATATGGGGACTTCCCTCGTTCGGTTTCTCCGCACCCTACAAGGTACTCGATGAGAAGCTCGGCTTCACGGGCGAGAATGTCTATAAGCAGGTCAAGGCCATGCTTTAAACGGCATTTAAACAGCGTTTGAAGAGTATTTAAATAGCGTTTGAACGCATACAGGAAGGGCGGCGCACTTTGATGGTGCGCCGCCCTTTTCTGTATGCAAAGTTTAAGGCTCACGACAACCCGTATTGCAAGGCGCATATACAAGATTGGCATTGGGTTACATACACCCCCGGGCTATGCATGGGGAAATCTGCGGTCGACTATGCGGCTTAGCGCCATCATCCTCCATATCGCCTTGCAAGATGTGACAGACAGAAGCATGCGAAAGGAGAGCCATACACCCCACGCGGGCTGTTATCATACCTGTTTTTGAACTTAATAGCAGTTTAAATTGAGTGCGTAAGCTATTCATTTATATGTTTTTTCTGTTATGCCAGAGCATGCGGGTTCAGGCTGGAAGTTGAGTTTCTCAACCACCATACCAGCTGAGGGATTCCATCTTTTCGAGATTACCCGTTTTGTTTGAACAACTCAAAACCCGACGTTTTCGATTAGGCGAAAGCAAAGCAAACGCTTATGCTCTGCCGAGCGTAAAAGACGGAGAAATAAACCAACGCATCGATTAAGCGAGTGCAGAGCCGAAACTTGTTTCGCCCTGCCGAGCGAGAGAAACGAAGGTTGAAACCTCAACGCCAATGCGCAAGAAACTTATGACCATCGCCGCCATCATTGCGGCGGTCCTGCCCGCAATTGCGGGTGAGAGTGATGTAGTCACCATCGAGCCCATCAACGGAGCCGCGTACTCTGCCGCCATAGCAAGTGTGGTGCGCGTCACGTTCACTGGCGACGCCGGCCGTCTCGTCCCCGCCGCCGAGGCTCAATCATTTACACCAAGCCCATCAACGAGACCAGCCGCGTCTCCTTCGGACAAGGCACGCCCACGGCCATCGCCGACATCTTGCCTGCCAACACCGAGGTGCAAATTGTCGCCGAACCAGCTACCCGCTCCATCCGCATCGATGGCCTGGCCGACGGCTCTCCCATCTTTGTCCACTCACTCTCGGGCGCGCTCGTCCTCATAGGCTACGCACCCACAGTGAGCCTGTCGGGACTCCAGTCAGGGTTCTACATAGTCGTGGCGGGCGACGCAGCAGTGCGCTTGACCGTCAAGTAACATCTGAACAAAAAAACACCTGGAATAAAATGAAGAAAGCGCTACTTACATTGTCGGGCGCACTTGCTCTCGCATCCCTCACACCCACCGAGGCGACTGCCCAGTTCACCGTCTGGAAGGACGGCGTGTCAGTCTACGCTCTTGAGGATGGCCGCGCCGACTACGTCACGTTCGACTATTCCCCCGTCGGCTCAATCGCCGACGCCAAGCCAGACCCATCCGTCGGCGGGGCAGTGCCCGAC
This sequence comes from Marinilabiliaceae bacterium, assembly GCA_051875415.1. Lineage (GTDB taxonomy): Bacteria > Bacteroidota > Bacteroidia > Bacteroidales > Marinilabiliaceae > W3P20-009. Next base: position 62,351 of record JBJEGU010000017.1, on the reverse strand, counting down.
GAGTCCGCCGCTGTTGACCTCGGTCTGACCTCCGGCACGCTCTGGGCGCCGTGGAACGTCGGCGCCACCAAGCCCGGCGATGCCGGCTCCTACTTCGCCTGGGGCGAGACGACCGCCAAGGAGAGCTACGACTGGGACTCCTACAAGCATATGAAGAATGGCGAGAGCGAGTGGTGGCACATAAACAAATACACAATTGATGACAACCAAACAACCGCCGACTGGTACAGCAGCACTTTCATCGGCGACGGCAAGACAACCCTGGAGGCCGACGACGATGCCGCAGCCGTGAACTGGGGCGGCGACTGGCGGATGCCTACACAGGCGCAGCTATCCGAACTCTTCACACAGTGCGCCATCGAGTGTGAAGAGGCCGACTGGGACGCCAACGGATCCTTTGCAGGCTACTTGATTACTGGACCTAACGGAAAGAAACTCTTTCTCCCCGCCGCAGGCTGCCGTAAGGGCACCGCCCCATCACTCGGATATGTTGGCTTGCGCGGCTTCTACTGGTCAGCAGAACTCAGTTCGGGCGAATCTTACTTCGCTCGTTTCCTCACACTCGGCCCTGGCGGCTGGAACACGGACTACGACTACCGCTACCGTGGCTATTCTGTTCGCCCAATCTTACATTCCACAGAGTAGCAGACGAGAGAAAAATAAGTAAAAGATAAACACGAAGTTTGAATTACTCGAAAGCCCTGCCAAGCGAAGAACTTGGCAGGGCTTTTATTTACGTTGGGTTTGGGGCTTTGGATTCAACCATCGTTTTGGCCGCTAGACGGAACGGACGAGTTCGTTCAAATTTTGCTTTTTTACGGCTTATGGACTCGGATCTTTTTGTTTTTACACTTCGAGAAAAGCTACTTTTTGAGGACGTGCTTGTAATTGGCGTAGCGGTCGAGAACGCTCTTGACGTAGGCGACAGTCTCCGTGGCGCGGCAGAAGCCATGCTTGACGACCGGGTCGGAATAGTAGGCCGGGTTGGACTTGAGGAGGATTGCGGTCTCGACATTTCCGTTCCACACCGACGCGTCTTTGCCAAACTTCTCCGCAAGGCGTATGGCGTCCATCACGTGTCCCAGCCCGACATTATAGGCAGCGAGGACAAACTTGACGCGTTCCGAAGGGTTGGGAACATTGGTGGCGAGGCGGCGGTCGAGCCAAATGATGTAATCATAGCCCGCCGAGATATTCTGGTAGGGATCAGTGAGATCATCGGCACCAAAGCGCAGCCCCGTCTCCGGCATAAGCTGCAGAAGCCCCGTGGCTCCGGCCCAACTGCGTGCCGAGGGGTTGAAATGGGACTCCTGATAGACCATTGACGAGATGAGAATCCAATCGTAGCGAGGCTGGATGGCAAGACCCTTGATGACATGCTCATAGACGGGGATATAGGTATCGGCACTCACGCTCTGAGTGGCGGAATGGTGCTCACGAGGGTCGATGACATACTTGCGGTAGATGCGCTTGAAAAGCGACGTCCGTTTGAAAGAACGAAGCCACTTGGAAATGTCGGTTTTGAGCATTTGCGAGGAACGGCGGACGCCCCATGCGAGATCCTTGTCGTCAGAGACAGCCGGGCCGATGGCAAGGTTGTCGTAATACCATTGGCTCGCTTTGGCGACAGACTCAAGACTGACGGTCATCTTGACCTCGTCCTCAGCGACAAGGCCGACAAGCTGCTCAGCGTCGTAGTGCCTAATGCGGACTATATTCACGTCCGCACCTACGGAGTCGGCAGCCATCCTGAGTGCGGTATCGTAGAAAGAGCCCGACATGACGGACACCGTGTCGCCATCGAGGACAGTCCTCAGGTCGGCATCCGGGGACATCTGGCCTGCCCGGCCTACAATGACCATCTTGCTCCGTCCGTATGGCTCGCACATTGACATATCGGGCAAGAGAGTAGAGTCCGAAACCATTGTGACCGCCACGACATCGGCCTTGCCCGACTCCATCATATCATATGCGCTCTGCAACTCATTGTCCGCCACGACGCGCAGCTCCACACCAAGATGACGAGCGTACTCCCTGAACAGCTCATACTGGTAGCCCACCTCTACACCCTTGTGGACAAAATAGTTAACCGAATTATAATCGGTAACGACTGTGAGATACCCTCGGGCAACGATGCTGTCCAAATCGATTTCGGCCTCACCAAGGGGGATTGCCCCGTCGGGAGAATGGCGGCAGGACGCGAGGAGGGTTAATAAGGAGGTAAGGAGGATGCAAAAAGATGGCTTCATATTGTACACTTTTACACAGCCGCGCACACCGGACACGAGACGCGGCCACTGAGAACAGAAAGGCGGAGAGGAAAGCGCAAACGTCCCCCTCCGCCATCTTATGGATGACTTTCTATTTGGCTACCTTGTACCGAACCTGTAAATAGTGGTCTGGGTGTACGTCTCGCCAGGTTTAAGGAGTGGCGACGGGAAGTCGGGCTTATTAGGTGAATCTGGGAAGTGCTGCGCCTCAAAGCAGAAGGCTCCAAAACGATTGAACTGCAAGTCGCCACGAGAGAACTCGCCACCGAGGTAGTAGGCAGTATAGAATTGGAAGCCAGGCTCGGTAGTAAGGAACTCCAACGTCCTTCCACTCACTGGCTCATACGCCTCGGCGGCGGGGCGGAGCACACCCTCGGTGCCGTCGATTACGAGATTATGGTCGTAGCCGTCATCGGCTTGATAGATCCGCTCGCCAATTTTATGAGGCATTATGAAGTCGAGCATAGTGTCCTTGACGCTCTCGATGGCGCCTGTCGGGATGTTGAACTCATCCTTTGGCGTGTACTTGCTCGCATGCATCGTGACCTCGGTGTTGAGCACGTCCCCCCGGCCTGCGAGGTTGAAGTAGGAGTGGTTGGTGAGGTTGAGGACAGTTTTCCTGTCGGTCTTTGCTTGGTAATTGATGGACAGCTCGTTCTTGTTGTTGAGGCAGAAGGAGACTGTCACCGAAAGGGTGCCGGGGTAGCCGTTCTCCATATTGGGGCTAACGTATGCCATCTTTACGCCTACGCGGTCCTCGCCTTGTATGGGAGTCGGGGTCCAGGCCTTGGTGTTGAACGAGCCGGAGCCCCCATGAAGGTGGTTTGGCCCGTTGTTAATCTCGAGCTGGTAGACTTTGTTGTCGATTGAGAACTTGCCGTTGGCAATCCTGTTGGCGAAACGCCCGACCGTGGCGCCGAAAAAGAATCCGTGGCGGAGGTAGTCGGGCGATATGTATTTCATCGGGTCGTCGAAACCGAGGACGATTTCACCGAGCTTACCCTCCTTGTCGGGCGAGACGATGCTCATTATTGTAGCACCGAGGTTGGTAATTTTAACCGTCACCCCGCTGTCGTTCGAGAGGGTGAATACGCTTATATCCTTTTCGTCAATTTTGGCAACATTGGTTTGTTCTACATTCATGGCGCAAATTATTTGGCTGAGAAATAGTGATGCCGATACGGCGCATACGGGGAACGCCGTAACGAACTCAAATGTAAGACAATTATTAAAAATACCAAAGTGGGCGGGCGGCAAATAGACCGTATTTAACGTAATTGACATATCAATTTTATCAGAAATGCACGAGGAGATGGGCATGGGGAAGTAGAAACTACGCTAATGCATTGTTAAGCGGCTCTTTTACCTCGACGTCGATAATTTTTACTATATTTGTAGGCTAACATTAAATTTTCGGATGAGGGATGCGCACACAGCCTCCCGCGCAGAAAGAAAAAACTTATGAGCGAAGAACAGAAGAACGATCGGGCGAGCTATGACGCGAGCAGCATTACCGTCCTTGAGGGACTTGAGGCTGTACGCAAGCGACCGTCGATGTATATAGGCGACATAGGCGAGCGAGGACTGCATCACCTTGTGTATGAGGTTGTAGACAACTCGATTGACGAGGCTATGGCGGGATATTGCACCCACATTGAAGTCACCATAAACGAGGATCAGTCAATCACAGTGAAAGACAATGGCCGCGGCATCCCTGTCGACATGCACGAGAAGGAGCATCGCTCGGCATTGGAGGTCGTCATGACGGTTCTTCACGCAGGTGGCAAGTTCGACAAGAACTCGTACAAAGTGTCGGGTGGTCTTCATGGCGTGGGCGTCTCGTGCGTCAACGCCCTCTCGGACAAGATGGAGGTCGAGGTGTGCCGCGGCGGAAAGCGGTACAGGCAGGAGTATTCGAAAGGGAAACCCCTCACGCCGGTGACTGAAATATCTACGGCAGACACGACAGGCACGACGGTGCACTTTCACCCTGACGGCACGATTTTCACCACCACACTCTACCACTACAGCATTCTGGCCAAGAGGCTGAGGCAGCTTGCGTTCCTTAACAAGGGGATAAGGATCACCCTTGAGGATCTTCGCACTGTTGATGAGAATGGCGAGCCTCAGCAGCCCAAGAAGGAGTCGTTCTACTCCGAGAAGGGACTTGAGGAGTTTGTAGAGTACATTAACGGAGGCAACGAGAGGCTGATACCAAACCCAATTTGCATAAGCAACGACAAGGGCGCAATACCCGTTGACGTTGCACTACTCTACAATAACTCATACTCCGAGAAAATATACAGCTTCGTCAATAACATTGACACAATAGAGGGTGGCACCCACTTGAACGGCTTCCGCCGCGGCCTCACAAGGACACTGAAGGCATGGGGGGAGCAGAACAAGATGTTTGACAAGCTCAAGTTCGAGATTGACAGGGAGGATTTCCGCGAGGGGTTGACCGCCGTCATCTCCGTGAAAGTGATGGAGCCTCAGTTCGAGGGTCAGACGAAGACGAAGCTCGGCAACACGGAGGCGGACAAGGCTGTCGCAGACGCCGTATCGGAAGCGATGGAGAACTTCCTTGAGGAACATCCCAAGGAAGCCAAAATGATTATCGACAAGATAATCCTCGCGGCGACGGCAAGAGTCGAGGCGCGTAAGGCTCGCGAGACAGTACAGAGGAAAGGCGCAATGCATGGATTTGGCCTTCCTGGCAAACTGGCGGACTGCTCAGGCAAAGACCCCGCCGAGTGTGAGCTTTTCCTTGTGGAGGGTGACTCGGCAGGTGGCTCTGCCAAGCAGGGCAGAAACAGGCATTATCAGGCGATTCTGCCATTGCGAGGCAAGATTCTGAATGTCGAAAAGGCGATGTGGCACAAGGCTTTTGAGAGTGAGGAGATTAAGAACATCTACACTGCGTTAGGAGTCTCGGTTGGCACGGATGATGATTCTAAGGCTCTGAACATCACCAAGCTGAGGTATCACAAGGTCATAATCATGACTGATGCCGATGTTGATGGAAGCCACATAGCCACACTAATCCTGACTTTCTTCTTCCGCTATATGCGCGAACTGATAGACGGCGGTCACGTGTTCATAGCTACACCGCCTCTCTATCTTTGCAAAAAGGGCAAGGTAGAGGAGTACTGCTGGACAGAAGACCAGCGTCTCAGCTTCATCGCAAGGTACAGCAAGACGGCAGAGGATGGAAGCGACAAAGCAGACAACTCGATACACGTCCAGCGATACAAAGGTCTGGGTGAGATGAACCCGGAGCAGCTGTTCGACACTACAATGAACCCGGAGAAACGCACGCTGAGGCAGGTACACATTGAGGATGCGATGGAGGCGGACAGGATATTCTCAGTACTTATGGGTGAGGATGTCGAGCCGCGACGCCAGTTCATAGAGGAGAACGCAACTTTTGCCAATATTGACGCATAGGTTAGTCTTGCGGCTTATATAAATGAGATTGCGGGATGGCCACCTTCTGGTAGCCATCCCGCTGTTTGTTTTAGAGGGGGCGTGTTAGATAGTATCGGCGTTAAAGATAAGGATTTGCCCACTCAGAAAACCAATTTTGATTAACCGTATATAATAAAAGAAGTAACTCCAAATCCTACTAAGAGCATTTGGAGTTACTATTAAGCCTGAATGAGCCGAAAAACTTCGGAGGTAATTGAGCGGGAACTACTTCGCTCCCTCTTTGGCCTTATTGAGGACAGCCTTGAAAGCCTCAGGATGGTTTACAGCGAGGTCGGCGAGAACCTTACGGTTAATCTCGATACCCTGCTTGTTGATGAGACCGATGAGCTTGCTGTAGGAGAGACCTTCGAGGCGAGCGGCCGCGTTGATACGCTGAATCCAAAGTGCTCGGAAAGCCTGCTTCTTCTTCTTACGATCCCTGTAAGCGTAGGTCTGACCCTTCTCCCAGGTGTTCTTAGCTACTGTCCAGACGTTCTTACGACGTCCGAAGTTACCCTTAGTTAGTTTGAGGATAGCTTTGCGCCTTGCGCGTGAAGCTACGTGATTGACTGATCTTGGCATTAGTGTCTTAATATTTGCTGCTGGCGCACAGCGTCACGCCGTGGCTTGCGGATGCTCAGCGAGCGTGTTTTGAAAAAAGTGGCAGGCGTACGGTTCCAAATCATTACCGGTCACCTTGCCGTCTCACTCAGATTAGATGTGGAGGAGCTGCTTAACCTCACGGATATTGGTCTTGTCGACAAGGCCAGCGTGGGTAAGGTTACGCTTCTGCTTGGTCTCCTTCTTGGTGAGGATGTGCCTCTTGTAGGCGTGCTTTCTCTTGATTTTGCCAGTGCCGGTGAGAGTGAACCTCTTCTTGGCGCTGGAATTCGTTTTCATTTTAGGCATTTTGGATTGTCTTTTAGGCCAGCTGAGCTGCCTTAGGTTCTATGCGCCTCCCTCAGCGGGATAAATACGCAGACCTTTGCTCATGCGTGACCGGGTTCTTGGATTATGACTCACCCAGGCTTAATGGGTTGTTGCAATCAGTTTTTCTTAGCCTTCGGGGCAAGGAACATCGTCATCCTCTTGCCTTCAAGAACAGGCATCTGCTCTACCTTGGCGACCTCTTCGAGGTCATTGGCGAAGCGAAGAAGAAGAATCTCACCTTGCTCCTTGAAGACGATAGACCTGCCGCGGAAGAAGACGTAGGCTTTTACCTTAGACCCTTCCTCGATAAACTTCTGAGCGTGCTTGAGCTTGAAGTCGTAGTCGTGGTCGTCCGTCTGCGGGCCGAAGCGAATTTCCTTAACTGTAACCTTGACCTGCTTTGCCTTAATCTCCTTTTGCTTCTTCTTCTGCTGATAGAGGAACTTCTGGTAGTCGAGGATTTTGCAGACAGGAGGGTCGGCGGTAGGAGAGATTTCGACAAGATCGAGTTCCTGATCGTCGGCCATCTTCATAGCCTCTTGAATGGTATAGACGCCAGGATTCTCAATGTTGTCTCCAACAAGGCGAACCTTCGGGACACGGATTCTGTTGTTTATCCTGTGTTCAGCCTCTGGTTGCTGGGGGGCGCGGCGGCCTTGGTAGTTGCCGCCATTGCCACCTCCATTGCCGAAAGGGCGGCCGTTGTTATTGGTGGTGGTGTTCACCATGCGATAAAAATCTCTTGGTTTAGGTTTGATGTAAATTTAGGTGCAAAGATACGCAATGGTTTGATTTTCCAATGCGTAACCTTGCCCTAAATTTTATTTATGACTTATTTACTTCGTCGGATCGAGTTTATTGGCGTTGAGCATCTCAAACACCTCGTCGTTAATCTTCTTTGCGAAGTCGGCGACGGAGAGAGTACCTTGCTCGCCTTCGCCTTGCTTACGGATGGAGACGGTGCCGTCGGCAGCCTCTTTCTCGCCGACGATGAGCATATAAGGAATACGCTTGAGCTCATTGTCACGAACCTTGCGACCAATCTTCTCGTTTCGGTCATCAACGATTGTGCGGACTTTAGCCCTATTGAGCAGCTCGGCCACCTTCTGCGCATAGTCGTTGTACTTCTCGCTGACGGGGAGGACGATAGCCTGATTAGGTGTCAGCCAGAGAGGGAACTTGCCAGCAGTGTTCTCGATGAGGACGGCGACGAAACGCTCCATGCTGCCGAACGGCGCACGGTGAATCATGACAGGGCGATGAGGCTTATTATCTGCGCCGGTGTACTCAAGTTCGAAACGCTCAGGAAGGTTGTAGTCGACCTGAATAGTACCGAGCTGCCACTCGCGACCGATGGCATCCTTGACCATAAAGTCGAGCTTCGGGCCATAGAAAGCGGCCTCACCAGTCTTCTCGACAAACGGGACACCTTTCTCCTTGCAAGCCTCGATGATGGCCGCCTCGGCTTTCTGCCAGTTCTCATCTGAGCCGATGTACTTCTCCTTGTTGTTGGGGTCGCGGAGAGATACCTGAGTTGTGTATTGGGTGAAGTTGAAGGTACGGAAGATGTAGAGGATGATATCCATAACCTTCTCAAACTCAGTCTTAATCTGGTCGGGGCGGACGAAAATATGTGAGTCGTCCTGAGTAAACCCGCGAACACGAGTCAGACCGTGGAGTTCACCGCTCTGCTCGTAGCGATAGACCGTGCCGAACTCAGCGTAACGGAGGGGGAGGTCCTTGTAAGAGCGAGGCTCGGAACGGTATATCTCGCAGTGGTGGGGACAGTTCATTGGTTTGAGGAGATACTCCTCACCCTCGACCGGGGTATGGATGGGCTGGAAGCTGTCTTTACCATACTTAGCATAGTGGCCAGAGGTGACATAGAGAGCCTTATTGCCGATATGCGGAGTTATGACAGGGATGTAGCCATAGCTCTCCTGCACGTCGCGGAGGAACTCCTCGAGCCTACGACGGAGACGTGCGCCGTCCGGCAGCCAGAGAGGCAGACCAGCACCTACACGGTCAGAGAACGTGAAGAGCTTCATTTCCTTGCCAATCTTCCTGTGGTCGCGCTTTTTGGCCTCCTCGAGCACTGTCAGGTACTCCTCGAGCATTTTCTGCTTTGGAAAAGTAATGCCGTAAATGCGCTGGAGCTGGGGATTATTCTCATTGCCTCGCCAATAGGCTCCCGCAATGCTTGTGAGCTTAATGGCCTTGATGAGCGAGGTGTTTGGAATATGAGGGCCTGCGCAGAGGTCGGTGAAAGAGCCTTGGGTGTAGGTTGTGATGTTGCCCTCGTCAAGGTCATTTATATGCTCTACCTTATATGTCTGGTTTGTAGCCTCGAAAATCTTGATAGCCTCGGCCTTTGAGACATCCTTGCGGACGAAGTCGTTGCCTTGGCGCGCAAGCTCGAGCATCTTCTTCTCGATGGCTGGGAAGTCCCCCTCCTTTATCGTGTTCTCACCCGGGTCGACATCGTAGAAGAATCCATTATCTGTCGCGGGGCCGAAGCCGAACTTAATGCCTGGATAGAGCTGCTGGAGTGCCTCGGCGAGGAGGTGAGCAGAAGAGTGCCAGAAGGCTTTCTTACCTTGAGGGTCATCCCATTTGTGAAGTTCGACTGAGCTGTCCTGATTGATGGGTCGCGACAGGTCGTACAACTGACCGTTAACGCTTGCGACAAGAACCTCCTTAGCGAGCTTGGGGCTGATTGACTCTGCTATCTGCATAGCAGTCACGCCCTGCTCAAACTCCTTAGAAGTCCCATCGGGGAATGTAATCTTTACCATTGAGGTTAAAATTGTTAATAACAGATCTGCGCACTCTTAGGCTCACACTTTTTGCGGGTCACGGGGAAACTATACCCCGCCTGAAACCACGCAACCGCGAGCGTAGGGAGACGCACTATTTTTACGAAGCGAAGGTAACAATTATCGAAGAAACGTAGGTCAAAGGCGCGAAACTTAGAACAAGTTCGGCGAAGAACTTCGATTACTCGTTGGGACCAGACAGTTGATTGTTGAGTTTGACCATCTCAAAACTCTGTCATTCGTTCCCAATCATATTGGAAACGGATAGTTGCATATTGAGATCGACCATCTTTATCGCGGTAATCGCACACTCTGTCCCCTTGTTTCCGAGACGCCCTCCGCAGCGGTCAATGGCCTGCTGAAGATTATCAGTGGTAAGAAGACCGAAGATTACGGGAACATTGCCTTCGGCATTGAGTTGGGAAATGCCATGCGTCGTACCCGAGCAGACGTAATCGAAATGGGGAGTGTCGCCACGGATGACGCTGCCGAGGCAGATGACGGCATCGAGCCTACGGTGCTTAAGGAGCATCTTTGCGCCGAAGACAAGCTCGAAGCTGCCAGGGACGTGATATATCTCAATATTACTTTTCTTAGCGCCATGCTTGACGAGAGACTCGACCGCCCCGTCGAGAAGTTTATCTGTCACATTGTTGTTCCACTCAGAGACAACGATGCCGAAAGACATGTTTTCAGCAGTCGGCACTTTTTTCGGGTCATAGTCCGAAAGATTCTTAAGGCTGCTTGCCATAGAAAGATGTTATGAAGAAAAAAGACAAGGGTTTGCCACACTGAAGAGGCACCCCTTGTCATAATTATTAAGTGTATCGCCGAAAGATAAGTTCTACCTCTTAACGGCGTTGATATACTTATCGACACTCTGGGCGATGGGATTCAAGGGATACTCGTCCTTAATCTGCTGATAAGCCTTGATGGCCTCTTCGGGCTGACCAAGCACCTCGTAGAGGTTGCCAAGTTTCTCGAGGAAAACGGGTGCTGTCACCTTATTCCCCATCGAAACCGCCTTTTTGAACTTTGACAGGGCAGCATCGTTGTTACCGAGTTCTACCTCTGCATCTCCGATAAGTCCGACAGCATAGCTATTGAGAATCTCATCGTCTGAAGAGAAATCGGAGAGGTATTTCTTCGCATTTTCAAACTCGCCAAGCCTGAGATAGCAAACACCAGCATAGTAGCGAGCCAGATTACCAGCAGGAGTGGAGGAGTACTCGTCAATAATCTTGAGGAAGCCGCTATTCATCCCGTCGCCCTCAAGAGCGACGCGGAAACTGTCGGCCTCGAAATTATACTGGGCGAAGAACATCTCCGCCTGCGCCTCCTTCTTCTGGGGCTCGAGATACTGTGACTTGAAGACCCAACCAAGCGCTACGACAACCACAAGTACAAGGAACCCGATGCCGATCGGCTTCTGGTGATCCTCAAAGAACTGCTCAATGGTGTTGAGGCCGTTCTGCACGGAAGCGAATCCTTCCTCGGTAGCCTGCTCATTCTTTTCTATCTCCTTTGACATGTCTGTCTTTATTGTAGTTTACTGTGTTTAAAGCTAATTTGGGTGCAAAGATATGCCTTTTGGCCGTATTTGGAGGGAATCCGCCTACAAATATTTTGACATTTTCATCCAAAGAAGGGAAAATGCGCACGAGATGAGATGGCGTCAGCGAAAGAGCGGACTATGCATGATAATCGGGCGACGGGAGAAGCGCATCGGCCATCACGAATGGAGTCTCAAAGGCGGCAGACATGTTGGACGGGGTCAGCACGTCGCGGACAGCGCCAGAGAACGACACATGCCCTTTGGACATGACGACGGCGAAGTCGGTCCAATGGATGGCGGCGTTTATATCATGAATAACCGCCACGGCAGTCAAGCCATATTTATCGCACAGGCCACGCACAGCAGAGAGGACACGGACCGCGTTGCGAGGGTCGAGATTGGACGTCGGCTCATCGAGCAGCAAGAGCTTTGGCTGCTGAGCTATGGCACGCGCCAGACCTGCCATTTGCCTTTGGCCATCGCTGAGCATCGACATCGGGGCATATTTTAAAGAGGAGATGCCTACAGCACTGATCGCATCATCAGCTAAAACGCGATCCGCACGGCTGTCGGCAACAGAGAAAATGCTGCGGAAAGGGGTGCGGCCAAGCATAACATAGTCAGCGACCAAGACACTCAGCGACGGAGCCTTGCTCGACACGAACGCAACCGACCGAGAGAGTTCACGACTCGCATAAGAAGAAACAGACCTGCCGAAAATGGAGGCCTCGCCAGAACTCCACGGCATAAGTTGCGCTAAGCTTCGGAGAAGTGAGGACTTCCCGGCTCCATTGGGACCTACGATGGCAGAGAAAGAGCCTGCCGGCAATTCGAGCGAAACGCCGCTCACAACAGGCTCCCCCTTACGATAGCCGCACGAAAAATCATCAAACTCGACTACAGGACATCCGACTTTTTCCATCTGAGAGTCAAATAGGTAAACATTACACCCCCGAAAACAGCGCATACGGCGCCAGCAGGCAGCTCCTTAGGACTCACAACCTCTTTGGAGAACAAATCGCAAACAAGCAAGACCAGCGCGCCCAAAAGTCCGGCTGCAGGAGCCACAACCCTGTAATCCTGACCATAAAGCTTTCGGGTGAAATGCGGCACAGCCATACCAACAAACGCGACGACACCGACGACCGACACAGCGAGGGACGTCAAGAGCGTGGCCACAATAAAAACAACCGCCGCAACCCTATCGGGAGACACGCCAAGAGCCCGCGCATCGTCATCGCCAAGCGCAAGGACATTGAGAGCATTGCCAGCAAAAGCGGAAAGAGGCACAGCGAGGCACGCCACACAGAAGACGACCAACGCATCGGCATGCCCCACGGCGGAGAAAGAGCCCATAGTCCAGGCGAAAACCTGCGAGACATCTTCGCGCGAAGCCAACGACAAAATGATGGAAGTAGCGGCAGAAGAGGTGAAACTGACCATGATACCGCACATGAGCATAGCACCGATGTCTCCACCCACAAAACGCCTGACGACAAGCACCACGGCAAGCGTAGCCAAGCCGCCGGCGGCGGAAGAGGCCGAGACAGCGATGCCGCCCCAAGAAGAAACCAAGCCACTGGCGAACGCCACAGCGACCCCGAGAACCGCGCCGCCCGAAATACCCATCGTATAGGGCTCTACGAGCGGATTGCGGAACACGCCCTGCATAAGTGCACCAGCAATGGAAAGTAGTGCGCCGACACCAACCGCGCACAGCATGCGAGGGACTCGCAACTCCCTGACAATGAGAGAAGCCGACTGCTCATCAACACCATCGAGCCCTGTTGTGATATAGAGATAAGCGACCCCTATAATTGCCAAAAGGTTTGCAACCATCAGAGCAATGATTGCAACGCGCCCGTAGACAACACTACTTGGCCAACGCATCGGCTACAATCTGCAATGATTGGCGGAAAAAGACAGGCGTAGGGCAGCAAAGCACATTCTCATCGACTACGACGGTCTTGGCCGAAGAGACCTTATGCCAAAGTCCCACTTCACCTGCCGCGAGTCCACCAAGTGAGGAGACGACGACAACATCCGGCTTACGCGACACGACAGCCTCGCGAGAGCAAGCCCCCTCGCCCACTGCCAACACATTGGAGCCGCCTAACTTGCCGGCTATATCACATATGAAATAGTCGGGCGTGGCACCCCACAGAGGTTTAGTTCCAATCTGGAAATAGAAGCGGAGATGTGAGTTGCCGGCGAATTTGGCACTGATTGCCTTGACTGCCTCTTGTTCACTATGGACAACACGTGAAGCCTCAGCCTCGTGAGCTGTAAGTTTGCCAACCTCCAAAAATTGAGAACAGACCTCATTGAAATCCTTGGGAGTTGGCAGAGAAACAACTTTAATGCCGAGCGACCGCAGACGCAGCTCTACGGGCTGCGACGTAAAAGGAGAGGCGATTACGACATCGGGAGAAAGGGCGACAATAGCCTCGACATTGACAGTCATTGCATCGCCAACAATGGAAGTCGTAACACCATCTGAAGCTGCCGGGCAGTAGCTTGTACGACCGACAATATTGGCATCTGCCCCCATTTGCACAGCGGAGAACGTGGCCGACGGGAGCAGTGACACAACCCTTTGCCCCAGAGCTTTGCAAGAGGAAAGAATGATGACCAGAAGAAAAACCGCGCGAAAGATAGTACGCATAATATCGGGAATTAGGTAAGCAAACGCAAAGTTAGGCAAAGGCAGTGAGAGAGCATAGTAGGAATGGCACTCGGGATGGGGGAAGAGTGACTATACGAAGGATGCAGCAGCCTAAAAAGAGTTTAAGTAAATTTGTTTTGTGCAAACGATTGTTTTAACTTTGCTACGCGAAACAAAAGACTGGACGAAACGTAAGTGCGTTCGGTTTGTGGCGGCAGGGCAACCTGCATTACAAAACACGCACAAAGAAACAAAAAAACATATAAAACAATGGGTTTCATTGAGAATCTGAAAGAGAGCGCGGCAAAGAACAAGCAGCGCATCGTATTGCCTGAGGGTTACGAGGAGCGCACGCTTTGCGCTGCCGACCAGGTATTGGCAGAGGGGTTTGCTGACATCATCCTAATTGACAGCGAGGCCAACGTGAAGGCCAACGCAGCCAAGCTGGGCTTGAAGAACTTGGGAAAGGCGACCATCGTCGACCCGAAGAACAACCCCAAGAAAGCGGACTACGCGAACCTTCTTTATGAGCTTCGCAAGAACAAGGGCATGACCCTTGAGCAGGCTGAGCAGCTCGCAGAGAATCCTCTCTACCTTGGCTGCCTCATGATAAAGGCTGGCGACGCAGACGGCGAGGTGAGCGGTGCGGACAACTCGACCGGCAACGTACTACGCCCTGCGTTCCAAATAATAAAGACGAAGCCCGGAATCAGCGTAGTGAGCGGCGCATTCCTCATGTTCCTCCAGACCAAGGAGTATGGCGAGAACGGCGTTATGGTATTTGCCGACTGCGCTGTCAACCCTGTTGTCAGCGCCCCGCAGCTTGCCGAGATTGCCGTAGCGACAGGTAAGACGGCACGAGTTCTTGGCGGCTTCGAGCCCCGTATAGCAATGCTGAGCTTCTCGACCAAGGGCAGCGCAAAGGCTGAGGTCGTGGACAAGGTGGTCGAGGCGACCAAGCTTGCGAAGGAGATGGCGCCAGACATGCAGATTGACGGCGAGCTTCAGGCGGACGCGGCTCTCGTTCCTTCCGTAGGAGCGAAGAAAGCCCCGGGCAGCACGATTGCAGGCCATGCGAACGTGCTTATTTTCCCTTCGCTTGAGGTTGGCAACATAGCCTACAAACTCGTCCAGAGGCTTGGTGGGGCAGAGGCCATCGGCCCGGTTCTTCAGGGTATCGCAAGGCCGGTCAACGACCTGTCACGCGGATGTTCGGTATCGGACATCGTCAAGATGATAGCCATAACGGCAAATCAGGCGCAGGACAAGTAGAAAGAAATCAGACGTGGCAAGTGGCGGCAGAAGGGTAGAGACCTATAAGCTGCCGCTTGCCACTTTTTATTTATAGAGTCGCAGAGGTAGTCAGCGACGGAAAGAAATAGAGATATGAAAAACATCCTGGTCCTCAACTGTGGCAGCTCGTCAATCAAATACAAGCTGTTCGAGATGACCTCCAAGAAAGTCGTAGCCAGTGGCGGCATCGAGAAGATTGGCATGCCCGGCTCATTCATAAAATTCTCATTGCCCAACGGCGAGAAGAAGATTGAGGAGATAAGCATCCCCGAGCACACGAGGGGCGTTGAGATTATCTTTGGGAAGTTGACCGACCCGCAGATAGGAGTCCTGAAGAGCCTTAACGAGCTTGACGCAGTGGGACACCGAATGCTTCATGGCGGTGATAAAATCACTAAAAGCTCAATACTGACGAAGGAGGTTCTGGACATCTTCGAGTCATGCTCTGACATGGGACCGCTCCACAACCCGGCGAACCTCAAGGGCGTGAACGCTGTAAAGGCTCTTCTCCCGAATATTCCTCAAGTTGGCGTATTCGACACGGCGTTCCACCAGACGATGCCCGACTACGCGTATATGTACCCGCTTCCTTATGAGCTGTACGAGAAGTACGGCATCCGCAAGTACGGATTCCACGGCACGAGCCATAAATACGTCTCCCGCCGCGTATGCGAGTTCCTCGGAGTGAGTCCTATAGGCAAGAGAATCATCACCTGCCACATCGGCAACGGCGGCTCGATCTCGGCTATCGTCGACGGCAAGTGCATGGACACGAGCATGGGTCTGACTCCTTTGGAGGGCCTTATGATGGGAACCCGTTGCGGCGACATCGACGCAGCCATCCTGCCCTACCTCATGCACCACGCCAACATGACAATAGAGGAGATAGACACAATGATGAACAAGAAGTCTGGTCTCCTTGGCATATCCGGCACGACGAGCGACATGCGCGAGATTCAGGCCGCTCGCGACAACGGCGACAAACGCGCGGCATTGGCCCAGGACATGTACTTCTACCGCGTACGCAAGTATATCGGCTCATACGCTGCGGCGATGGGCGGTGTCGACATTCTACTCTTCACAGGAGGCGTAGGCGAAAACAAGTGCAACTGCCGTGAGGTCGCCTGCAGGGGGCTTGAGTTTATGGGTGTAGAGCTCGACCTGGAGAAGAACAACCAGGTCATGGGCGAAGAGGCTATCATCTCAAAGCCATCGAGCAAGGTTACCGTATGCGTAATCCCGACCGACGAGGAGCTTATGATAGCAATGGACACTGACGAACTGACCAAGTAAGAGTCAGCGGAACAGGATAACAAGAGAGCGTCGGCGACCTGAATATAAAATCAGGTTGTCGACGCTTTTTCTGTTGTTATGGGATGGGTTCAGAAAACCTCATTCCACGATTCACGGAGCGCATCCCAGACATCGGAGAAGGCGTCTTTCAGCAAATCGACCTCAGGGCCGAAAACTTCGGAAGCGAACTCGGCGCAGCGGCTGCCGACGAACTCAGATGCGGAATCGTAGAGCGGGTGGAGCTCGGGGTGGCAATCCCACTCGTCGCGGAAACGCTGCCTAAGTTCTTTGCACTCCTTGGCCGTAGAGGTTCCGAGCTTATAAAGATCGAAGATGCTTCTATATGTGACCGACGGGTAAGAATTGCGGAGTCGACAGCTTGACTTGTGGATGCCGGCGAGATGGAGGGTCGCGTACATAGTAGAAAACAGAGGCTCGCTTACTGAAATGGCGGTCAACCGGGCGGCTGACATTGGCTCGAAGACGGAAGTCTCGGGAATGGAGTCATCCGACAGGTCGTGAATAGTATCGCACGACGGGGAGAGCAGGATGGCGACAAAGAGCAAAAGACGCGGTATGAACTTCATTTCTTTAAAATAAGAGGAAAGCCTGCGCCCCGCCGCGGAAGGTGGGACACAGGCTTTTACGTTACTGAGCCACGTATGGTTACTCATCAATTCATTGGTCCGACGCAGACTATGTTGTACATTTCAGGCTCGAGCCACCTGGCTGCCACCTCCCTCACCGCAGACGGTGAGATAGACCTTATAATATTATAATACTCTTCGACTCGTGACAAAGGAATATCGTCGGCGACAAAAGAGAACAGCGTCTCGGCCGATGAAATCACAGAGTCGAAATAGCGCAGGAGCTCGCCGAGCATCACGGCCCTTATGGCATCGAACTCGCTGTCGGGAATGGGTTCGACGGTGAGCCTACGCATCTCGTCCTTTATTACATCAATTACCTTATGCTCAGAGCCGACCTTAACCTCAGTGGAGATGCTATGCAAGCCGTAGAGCCTGTTTGAAACGATGTATGACGACACGCCGTAAGTGAGACCGAGTTTCTCTCGTAAAGTCTGCATCAGGCGAGAGCCGAAGTAGCCACCGAGCGCGAGATTGACGACCTGCATGGGCAGGAAATCGGGATTAAGACGCTCGAAAGCCCGTCTGGTCATACGCAAAGAAGTCTGCTGCCCGTCGAAATTGACAAAATTAGAGCGGACTCCGTCGAGAAAATTCGGGGCCGGGGCCTTCCATTCCTCGCCTCCCTCCCAGTTATTGCCAAAGGCGTTGGCGACAATACGCAAATCGTCGTCGGAAGGCTGACCGGAGACAAAAATCCTGGCATCTTTGGGACGATAGGCCAACCGATGGTAATTAGCAAGGTTCTCCGTAGTCAAGTTGTTGGCGTAGTCGTCGCGGCACCCTATCCGCGAATATCGGTCATCGTCGGCATAGAGCATCTTGAGCATCTGACGCGAAGCATTGACGGAGCTCTTGAGAATTCCTATCTCAAAATTCTGCAATTCTTGCGCCCTATATAGTTCCACCTCGTCAGCAGGGAATGTGGGGTATTTGACAATCTCCTCGAAAAGAGGGACGACGTTGGCGACATCGCGGCTGAGGCAGAGCATGGAAAGCACGCAGGAGTTTGCCGTAACCGATGCCCACACAGATGCTCCGTAGAAATCGAGCTTGTTGGCGATTTGCTTTGAGGTATGGTTGACCGTACCCTCCGCCATGAGGTCGGCCACGGCCCTTGCCACGAGTGCGGCATCGCAACGCAGTGTGCCGGCCTTAACGAGGATATCGACCTTAACTATAGGTTGCGAGCCGCCGCGGAGTACGTGCATCACCACTCCATTAGGCAATGAAGATGTGGAGAAGGACGGAACGACCGGCATGCGGATGTCACCGGAGCGTGGCGGTATATTGCGATTCATATTTTCAGAAAAATAAGGTTAGGAATCAGCACTATTTTTTCGCCCGGTAGATGAGCGTAGAGCTGTTCTGCCGCTTGAACAAATTGCGGGCGTAGGCCGAGATGTCAGCAGCTGAGATCTCACCATAGGCAAGGTAGTCGGTATTAATCATACCCGCATCGCCATACTGCTCATATGTGGCGAGCGACTGCGCGAGGCCGGAAGCACTAATCTGACCAAGGATATAGGAGGCCTCCTGGCGGTTGCGGGCTTTACGCATCTCGTTGGCCGTAGGCTCGTTGGCCGCAATATTGTCAGCCTCGCGCCAAAGCTGGTCAATGACCCTCTCGGGTTCGACACCATCGGCCACCGTCGCGGTCAGGACGACGACTCCCGGGTCGAGCGAACCTTGAACGAAGGCATTGACATCGGTGCAAGTCTGCTCTTTCTTAATGAGGTTCTGAATGAGTCGAGAAGAAGCGCCATCAGCCAATATATCGGTAAGGAGGTCGCCCTTATGGAAATCGGGGTTAAGACGTTCACAAGAGCGGAAAGCTATGGCCACCTTGGTTGCCGGCACCGATGCCTCATAGTCGAGCATGCGCGCCTCCGTCTGCTCTGGCTCCGGCATAGGAGAGGAATCAGGGGCGTCGCGGTGAATGTCGCCGAACCACTTCTCGGCATAGTCGAACATTTGCTGTGCACTGACATTGCCCGCAATGGAGATAACGGCGTTGCGAGGGATGTAATGGGCATTGAAGAAAGCCTGCACCTCGTCGATAGTCGCGTTGAGGATATGCTCGATTTTGAGACCAATGGTTGGCCAGCGATAGGGATGCACCTTATAGACGAGGTCGCGGAAAATGTGCCGGTAGTTGCCATAAGGGCGGTTGAGATAACGCTGCCGGAACTCCTCGACAACGACTTTTTTCTGGATATCGAGGGCCTCCTGAGTGAAATTGGGACAGAGGAGACGATCGCTATCGAGCCAGAATGCGGTCTCGATATTGTCGGAGGGGAGGGTAATGTAGTAATTTGTGAAATCGGTCGTGGTGAAGGCGTTGCTGTCGCCGCCTACACGCTGCACTTCGGCATCGAAATCGGGGATATGCTCAGAGCCGCCAAACATAAGGTGCTCGAAGAGGTGGGCGAAGCCTGTACGCTCAGGCACCTCGTCGCGTGAGCCGACCTTATAGAGCATATTGAATGTGGCGATGGGCGCAAGCGGATCCTCATGGACGACGATGCGCAAGCCGTTGGGAAGTGTTTTTCGTTGGAAACTTATCACGGTAGGATGAATATTCAGAAAAGAAGGAGAGGAGTGGCGCAAGCGCTTACTCAAAATAAAGCGTAAGGCCCCACCAGCGTGACTTCAACTTGCGGATGGCCTGCTGGTAGGGGATATCCTCCTCGACATCGGATATGGTAGAGTCGTAGACGTTAGTGAGGCCAATGTCGTAGCGCAATTCGACAGAGAAGCGGAAATAGGTAAGATAGAAATCGAGACCGGCGCCCGCATCGGCATAGACATCGAGAGAGCGCATATTGAGGTGGTCCTGCTTATCCTTGGCAAGGTCGAAACGCGGGGTGAAGCCACCGACGACGAACGGCCGTACGTTCTTTAGGCGTTTTGCACCATACTTCAGGAGGAGCGGGCTCTCGATAAAGGTCGACTTAATCTTGAGAGGCTCCTCGTCGATGGGCTGCCCTTGCTCGTCGACAAAGAGGAGATGCCTCTGGCCGAAAGAGATGCCGGGGAGGATGCGGAAATTTAGGTTCTCGCAAATGCGGAAATCGGTGACGATGCCGAGCGTGAGACCGGCGTCGAGCTGAGTGACCTCGGCGTAGCGCGCCATACCATTGTTGTCAAATGTCCTCAAACCTGTGTTATAGACATGATAGTCGAGAAAATTTATGCCGAGGAGGAAGCCGAAGTGGATAGGCTTACGATCATAGCCAGGGAGGTTTGGCACGCCCTTGGCCGTAGTAAACTCAGACGCCGAGGTGTACTGAGCCGCAATTGGCGTTGCCACCGTGGTGAAGAGAGCCACCGCGATGGAACGACAAAGATTTGAGAGAGACGACATTAAGTGACGAAATGGTAGGCTTGCCGCGCAAGCTGGTTGACTTTGGATGAAATGTGGTATCAGTTCGTCATAGGCAGGAAACGGTTTTCACAAATCTAAGGTTTCACGGCAAGGTAGGCCGTGGCGATGCCGAAGGTAAGCGGGACTGTCGTGACCGGCTTGAGGCCAGCCTGCACGAGGCGAGCCTCAAAATCGGGGCCGGAAGGGAACGCCATAGCAGAGCGGCAGAGGTACTCGTAGGCCCTGCGGTCATTCGATATGGCGCCGCCTATAAGGGGAAGTATATGCTTGAAATAGAAATTGTAGACAGCCCTGAAGAGAGGGTTACGCGGGGTTGAGAATTCAAGGACGACGATACGCCCGCCGGGCTTGAGGACGCGCGCCATCTGAGCGAGACCCTTGTCGAGATGCGCAAAATTCCGCACGCCGAAGGCTACGGTGACGGCGTCGAACCTGTTTGAGGAGAAAGGCAAATCCTCGGAATCGGCCACCTTAAGCTCGATAAAGCCGGACAATCCGGCCTCGGCAACCTTCTTACGGCCGATTTCAACCATCCCCGAGGAGATGTCGCACCCCACGACGCGGCAATGGAGACTCTCGTAGACTTTAAGAGCCATGTCGGCAGTGCCAGTGGCGACATCGAGAAGCTCCTTGAGCTCGCGGTCAGAGAGAAGGTCAATGGCCTTGCTACGCCATCCGCGGTCTATCCCGAAAGAGAGGACATGGTTGAGCAGGTCGTAATGCGGCGCTATGCCGTCGAACATGCGCTCAACCTGCGTACGCTTGCCATCGTCGGCAGAATATGGTTTAATCTCGGACACTTTACTAAGTTGAGTAAATTAAGGCGATGAGCCGTAACGGGCAAAGATACTAAGAATCACTAAAGATGCGAAAAACATTATTTACCTTTGTCTTGCGTTTATTATGAGAGTGAGGGATGCATGCGGAAAGTCCGGCTCGCCACTCTCGACAATCTTACAAACTCAATAAGCACGAAAGATGACAATCTTAAAGCACATAGCCGCAGCAGCACTTGTCACGACGCTGACAATCAGCGCAAGCGGTCAGAAGAGGGAGATAACCGTCGACGCGCTGCAATCGGATCCTGAGCTTTACCCCGCAAGACCGGAAGCCTTGAAGCCAATGGCCGACGGAGAGAGCTACTCAGTGATATCGGAAGACGGGCAAAAAATAGAGAGCTACTCGTACGCCACGGGTAAAAAAGTGGCCACGATACTCGACCTTGGAACCGTAAAAGGTGAAAGGAAGATTGACTGTATTGACGGATACGAGATAGCCACGACAGGCGACCACGTGCTCGTATGGGGGAACAAGAACCAGATATACCGTCGATCCTACACGGCGGACCATTACATACTTGATGTCTTCCACAACACACTTATCCCCCTGAGCGCGGACGGCAACGAGCAAGAGGCCGCGTTCTCACCAAACGGGTTTATGGTCAGCTACGTGAAAGACAACAACATATACGTCTTCAAGCTACGCTACCAGACTTCGAGCAAAGTGACGGCGGACGGCTGTAAGAACAAGATTATAAACGGGATACCCGACTGGGTGAACGAAGAAGAGTTCTCGGCAAGCCGCAGCTACGAATGGAGCACGGACAGCAAGATGATCGCCTACGTCAAGTATGACGAGACGGACGTACCGGAGTACTCATTCCCGATATACTCGGCATCAGCACCAGAACACCCAGAAGCCGCACTCTACCCCGACACCTACACTTACAAATACCCGAAAGCGGGCGAGGCTAACTCAAAAGTGTCTGTACACATATTCGACATTGACACAAAGACGACAAAGGATGTTGACCTTGGCAACGAAGAGTGCTACGTGCCACGGATTGCGTGGACAGGGCAAGAGAACCAGCTTGGCGTATTCAAGCTTAACAGGCTCCAGAACAGGATGGATTTGATAGGCGTAAACGCCAGGAGCCTCGTCTGCACGACCCTCCTCACGGAAAAAGACTCTCGCTACGTTGACGAGCCAGCTTACTTAAAGCTCAACTTCATAAACGGCGGCAACGAGTTTGTCGTAATGAGCGAGCGCGACGGATGGCGCCACCTCTACCTGTACGGGATAAACGGCGACTTGAGGAAGCGGATTACCAATGGTGACTATGACGTGACGGACTACTACGGATACGACCCCAAGACTCAGACCATTTACTATCAGGCTGCGGCGCGCACGCCAATGGAGCGCAAAGTGTACGCATACAACATAAAGAAAGGCACGACGACGGCCATAGCCTCTGCCACAGGCAGCAACTCAGCCGACTTCAGCGACGGATGCCGCTACTTCGTACTGCGCCACTCGTCGGTGACAGAGCCGCCCGTATACACCGTATGCGACGGGAAGGGCAAAAAACTGCGTACGATAGAGGATAACAACGCGCTGAAAAGTCACCTAAACGAATATGAAGTCTTTACTAAAGAGTTCGTACAGATTCCTGGAGCCGACGGCACGATGCTCAACGCATGGATAGTGAAGCCCAAGGATTTTGACGAAGGCAAGCGGTACCCCGTCCTGATGACACAATACAGTGGCCCGAACTCGCAAGAGGTCTTGAACGAATGGTCGCTCGACTGGGAGCAGACATTGGCAAACAGAGGCTACATTGTCGCCTGCGTAGACCCGCGCGGCACAGGAGCGAGGGGCGCGGAGTTCAGGAAATGCACATATCAGCAGCTTGGCCGATTTGAGAGCGACGACCAGATTGCCGCAGCCAAGTATCTGACATCACTGCCATATGTTGACAGCAAGCGAATAGGGATATGGGGATGGAGCTTTGGCGGTTTTATGACCTCGCTGTGCATGTGCAAATCGGACGTGTTTGCCGCAGGTATTGCCGTAGCTCCGGTAATCAACTGGAGATATTACGACACGGTGTACACCGAACGCTATTTGCGCAAACCAGATCAGAATGGCGACGGATATGACAAGAACAGCCCTCTGACCCACGCAAAAGACCTGAGCGGCAAGTACTTCATAATAGCCGGCACGGCGGATGACAACGTGCACTATCAGAATCAGATGGAGATGGTCGACGCTCTCGTACAGACCGGCAAGCAATTCAGGATGTTCTCATACCCTAACAGGAATCACGGCATATACGGTGGCAACGTCCGCAACCACTTGTATGAAATGATGCTCAACTATATAGAGAGCGAGCTGTAAGCTTACGATTGAAAAATATAGCGCAAGAGTCCGCCAGCTGAGCCAATTAGCCGACGGACTCTTAAGTTATAGGGGTGACAAAGGACTTATCGAATGACGGGACTCTACGACATCTGCCGATGGGCAGCCCTACGGGCTTGCTTGAAGCCCTCTTGAAGCCGTGGGAACTCCGCCGGAGACAGTGCGAACTCCATAAAGCGGTTAAAGACATAATCCTCTGCCAGAGATGTGGGGTGAGTCATGTCGTCGGCATAGAACCTGTAGTCGCGCAGCTCATCGAGGATAATCTCGTAGGACGGGAAATAATCCACATTTTCATGATTCGCCATCACGTTGTCAGCCGCGAGCAGCAGTGTCGATTTGCTCAACTGGTTGCCGTGAGCGCCATCGGCCATATGGCGTATGGGGCTAACAGTAAAGACGATGTCACGGCCTGCGGCAAGGCTGACAA
This sequence comes from Marinilabiliaceae bacterium, assembly GCA_051875415.1. GTDB lineage: Bacteria > Bacteroidota > Bacteroidia > Bacteroidales > Marinilabiliaceae > W3P20-009. The sequence goes on along the minus strand of JBJEGU010000017.1, from coordinate 38,398 downwards.
TGTCGTTTAGGGCGGAGACACACTCTGCCAGGGTGAGTCGGAAACGCGCAAACTCGCTTGGGACATGCTTTAAACAGTTGCCCACGACCTTGCCCGAGGCTAAGTGACGGAAACACCAGGCAGTGCCAAGAGTGATAATGAGCGTAGATGTACGCAGCCAATGGCAATGAGCGTCGCGCAAGCTCTTATTGGCGGAGTCGAGGAAATCGGACTGAGTGGCTCGCGCATGGCGCGTATGGTGAGAGAAGGAACATATACGCCCGTCGCCCGCCCCGATGGGCACGCAATCGGCGGCAGTAAACTGCTCGCACCTGCCGATACGACGCAGCGAGTCGGCGATAGAGAGCGGATTGTACATAGTGCCAAGCGGGTTGACAAGGGCATCGAAACCGACTTCCGACATACGGCGGCCAATGTTGTCGGCAAAACAGCTGCCGAGAATCAACATTGGCCTACTGAAAGAGATGCCGACGCGGCTGGAACCAGTTAAAACCGGAGTAGACCACCTGAACTGGGGCATAGGGTTTGCCATAAGGAAAATGAATGGAGACGGCATAGAAAAAGCGCCTTGCGACTCTCCGCAAGACGCCATATGCCGCTTAATTAGCAGACTAAAGATTATTTCTCAGCGTAGACCTTGACCCACTCGACAAGAAGGTCTGCATCGGCAATCTTTCCATCGCCTATGACGTTGGCGCTGATGTTGACAAACATCTCGTCTTGCGGGACTGCGGAGCTCTGAGAATAGACCTCGACACCGTTGACGCGCCAGACAATCTTCTTAGAGTTCCACTCAAGCGAGTAGATGTAGAAATCAGACTCGGGCTTGAGGTCGGCCACGACAGATAGCTTTGGGGCAGAGCCGCAAGCGAAGCCCTTTGCGACATTGCCGAACGAAGCGACGTTAATCTCCTCGTTCCTCTCGGAGCTGAGCCAGATGTTGGCAATGACAGGAGCCTTAACACCAACGGGTTTAACCTTGAACTCAAACTTTCCGAATTTCTGACGGAAGGAGACTCCCGTATTGACAACGGCCGACGATGCCTCGAACTCCTTTTGTGCGAAGCCAAGAGCCTCAGGGTTCCAAACAGTGCCAACGGCCTTGCCAGCACGAGTCTGGACGTCGAGGCATCCGCCGACAATCTTGGCGTTTGCCTCCGTGAACTTCTGCCTTTCGTCGGCAAGAGAGTAGACCAGTCCACTCGCCTTGGACGCCCAATAGCCAAAGCCCCACTTCTGAGAATCGAGTTTAGAGCCGGCGAACTCGTCGGAGAAGACGAGCTGCCACCTGTCGGCATCCTTGAAAGCGTTGGACTTCCGCTTGTCGAAGAACCACCTGATATCCTTATTCTTCTCGAGTTGAGCAAGATTCTCAAGCTTGCGGGCCTCGTCACTCTTCTTGAAGCGGTTCTTGTCCTCAAGATCCTTCTTCTTGGCGAGGAAAGCGTCAGTCTTGACGAACTCGGAAAGAGCATTAAACTTCTTGAGCCTCTCAGAGCCAGCCACCTTCTTATAATTGGCGTAGGCGCTTGACTTTGCATATTTGACGGCGGCCTTGACGGACGGGTCCTTCTCCAATTGCTTGAAACGGGCGAGAGTCTTGGCCTCTTCGGACTTTTTGTCCTTAGCCTTGGCTGCGAAAGCGGCGGACCCGACCACCTTCTGGAGAGAGAGGAACTCAGCGTAAGACTGGCTTGCGAGGGCTGCCTCGGCTTTCTTGTCATCGCCAGAGCTTATAAACTTGAGATAGCCTTTTATGTCGGAACTCTTAGTGAGAGATTTAAGTTCCTGCTCCTTCTTATACTCGTCAGTCTGAGAGAACTTGTCATTCTTAAGGTGGTCGACCCTATTCTTGAAATCGGCGGAGGCCGTTATGTTTTTCAGCTCCTCGTAGGTCTTGAGGTCGGCGCCACCGGCAATCTTGGAGAACTTGGCATAGTCTGCCTTGAACTGCGCAAGCTGCGCCTCATATTTGCTTGTCGTGGGGTACTTACCGCCACCGAACAAAAAACTGAAAAGTCCCATTAGATTCTTAGCTCGGATTATATATCAATTGTGCGAAATTAGCAATAAAAGCGGATAAATGAATTTTAACAGTAGCATTTTTGTCGCAGTGCTCACGAAAAAAGAGGCAGTAAAACGAAACATTGCCTATTGAGCGACAGGAGAATGAGGCTCGCGGCCTCAGACTCAGATGAGGAGGATGGCCTTGACCTTTCACCTTTCGATGATGTACCCTAAACACTAATTAGCCAAAGCGAACCACGCCCGACGGGATTAGCTGACTATATTTGCAATGCGGTAGCAAAGCCATAAGTAAAGGGAGCGGGACACGCGACACAGTGGCGGCATACAACGGAAAACAGATGACAAACAGCAAGTTGACAGCCCACGTGCTGGGCATAATAACAGTGGCCATTTGGGGCGTGACGTTCGTCAACACCCGATATGCGGTAAGCTCGGGTCTTCACCCGTGCGAACTATTCCTACTCCGCTTAGCAATAGCCTACGTCAGCATAAGCATCTTCGAACTGATAAGGAGCAAAGGGAAGATGCGCATTTTCGCCGACTCGCTGCGCGACGAGTTGAGGTTCGTCCTTTTGGGACTAAGCGGCGGATCGGTCTACTTCTGCACGGAGAACGCCGCTGTCGCATTGACTCACGTGAACAACGTAGCCTTCATTGTGTGCACAGCTCCACTCATAACCGTGATACTGGGGCGGATATTCACAAAGTCCGTATCGCTCAGCGGGAGGCTGATAGTCGGCTCAATCCTTGCCCTTGTGGGTGTCGGAGTGGTCATATTCAACGGGCAATTCGTGCTTCACCTCTCGCCCGCCGGCGACCTGCTTGCGCTGGCCGCCGCTATCTGCTGGGCTGTTTACAGCCTGCTGATAAAAAGGGTGTCAGACGGCCGGTACGGAGCCGTGTTCGTTACACGGAAAGTATTCGCCTACGGAATATTGACAGTTCTCCCATATTTCCTTATCGAGCCATGGCATGTGGATGTGAGGATGCTGAGTCAGCCAGCCGTATGGGGCAACCTGCTGTACCTTGGCTTCGTCGCCTCGTTCGTATGCTTTGCAACGTGGAGCTGGGTGATAAAAGAGATTGGCGCGCTTCAGGCCACGAACTACGTGTATCTCAACCCAATAACGACCGTGATAGCGAGCGCAATCGCACTTGACGAGCCGATGACCTCGCTCGCTTTCGCCGGCTCGGCACTAATACTTGCAGGCGTGTACCTGGCAAACACGTCTAAGGCAAGCCTATAGGTCACCCGCCCGATAAGTGGCGCAAGCCAGAGGCAGAGCCTCCGCAGGGACGAAATGGCGCACGTCGACGCCATCTGCAATCCATTTTCTTATCATTGTTGACGAGATGCCGACCATAGGGGCGTTGAGATTGACGACAGTGCCGCCCAGAGCCTCAACGGAGGAATGGTCGCCAAAGCCGCCATCGCGCGGATAGACAAGGAAACGCCGCCCGCCTATGAGGCGCTCCGCCTCGCGCCACCGCGGCAGGCCGGGCAAATTGTCAGCCCCCATGACTATGACGAACTCACGCTCGGGGAACCGCTCTTCGAGCGCGTCAATCGTGTTGATGGAATAAGAGGGCTGCGGAAGAGTCAGCTCGACATCCGACACCCTTATTTTCGAGTCCGCAGCCGTGGCGAGCCTTGCCATTTCAAGCCTAACCCCGGCGGGCGCAAGTCCGTCATGGCTTTTGAACGGGTTTTGCGGGCTTACGACAAGCCAAACCTCATCCACGCAGCCAAAGTTGGCGACATACTGCGCCAGCATAAGATGGCCAATGTGGATAGGATTGAAAGAGCCGAAGAAGAGGGCGGTACGCAGACTCATCGGCCAATGAAGTTTCGAACAGCTTTCTCAGCCTGGGCGAAGGCCGTCTGAAGGTCGTCGTTGACGATGACGGTGTCGAACTTACCAGCGTAGGCCAACTCCTCCTTGGCCTTGGCGAGCCTCTGCTCAATCTTCTCAAGCGAATCCGTCCCGCGGCCTATTAGACGCCTGCGCAGCTCCTCTACAGACGGGGGCTGGATGAAGACAGTAAGGGCATCGCCTCCAAAAATCTTTTTGAGGTTCAGCCCTCCCTTGACGTCGACATCGAAAACGATGACGTTGCCCTTTGCCCAAATACGCTCCACCTCGCTGCGGAGGGTCCCATAATAGCACCCTTTGTAGACCTCCTCGGACTCGACGAAATCGCCAGCCGCAATCCTGCGCTCGAACTCCTCCGACGAGAGGAAGTAGTACTCGACGCCATCGCGCTCCTGACCACGCGGCGCCCGGCTCGTGGCCGAGATTGAGAACTCGAGACCGAGATTGAGTGACAGGAGATGGTTGACAATGGTACTCTTACCGCTTCCTGATGGCGCGGAGAAAATTATAATCTTGCCCATATTGAAATGATGGAATAGAGTCTTAACGTTACGAAACAAGCCGAGCGGCAATGACAAGGCTGCCGCTCGGCTCGTTATAGAATGAAATTTAAAGGACGTTGAGCACCTGCTCCTTAATCTTCTCGAGCTCGTCCTTCATCTTGACGACGAGCCTCTGCATCTCAGCCTGATTGGCCTTAGAGCCGAGCGTGTTAATCTCACGCCCCATCTCCTGAGCGATGAAACCGAGCTTCTTGCCGGCATCGGCATCGTTATCCGTAGTCTCGCGGAAATACTTGATATGGTTGGCGAGGCGGACCTTCTCCTCATTGATGTCGAGCTTCTCGATGTAGTAGATCAGCTCCTGCTCAAGCCTGTTCTGGTCGACCTTGTCCTTGGCAATGATCTCATCGAGATTGCTCTGGATGCGGGTCCTTATCTTCTCAACCCTCTCCTTCTCATACTGAGGGACTTCGAGAGAGTATTTTTCGATAAGGTCCACATGAGAGAGGAGGTCCTTGGCGAGGGCGCGCCCCTCTTGCTCCCTGAAGCTGATGAAGTTGTCGACAGCCTCGCGGACGCAGTCCATAACGGACTCCCACTCCTTCTCATCGAGCTCAGGCTGCTCAACCTTGACGACATCGGGCAGCGACATGATTATCCGCATGAAGTCGGTCTCGCCCGGCATTCCGTTCTGCTCCTTGATGGCGGAGAGCTGCTGATAGTAGAGCCTTACGGCGTCGGCATCGATGCGGGCCACGCGCTCTGCCTGCTGCGACTCGCAGAACATGGCGAAGTCGACCTTGCCACGGCCAATGCGCCCGGCGAGGTATGAGCGGATGTCAAGCTCCTTCTCGCGGTAGAAACTCGGCACCCTCATGGCGAGGTCGAGCTGCTTGCTGTTGAGGGACTTGATCTCGACAGTCACTTTCTTGTTTGGCAACTCTTTAACGGCCTTGCCATAGCCAGTCATTGACAATATCATTATAACGAACTATTATTCTATGTTTGACGGGACGTAGGCCGCCCCATTGATCTCACGGCGCCACAGGTCGGCCACAATTCCGTCCGACAGGCCGTCGGACGGAATCTCGATACTGCTTATCCCGAGCGAGTCGGCGATGGAGAGGAAAATGTCAGCCGCCGGGACTATGACATCGGCCCGATCCGCCTTAAGCTTATAGCTCACCATCCTCTGCTCCACGGTAAGCGCGCTGAGCTCGTCGAAAAGGGCGCGGAGCGTGGATACGCTCATCGTGCAATCGGCAATATCGCGCTCCTGCGCAAGGCCGAAGAGCTTGTTGATGTTACCACCCGCCCCCACTATGACCGCGTCGGAAAAGAACCCCCGCCCGAAACGGGCGTCATCCTCCAGAGCCGTGAGCGAAGCCTTCATATCCGCGCGCCACGACGCCGGCACCGCATTGTTGAGTATCCTCACCGTCCCCACGGGGAACGACTTTCGCTCAAAAACCTCATCGCCGCGCATGACGCTCACCTCCGTGCTGCCGCCACCGACATCGACATATACAAGCTTGCGCCTGTCATCCGGCGAACGGAGATTGCACACGATGGCGGCCTCCTCCTGCCCCGATATGACGTCGACGGCGAAACCCGTCGCCTCGCGGATGCGCCGCACCACCTCGTCGGCATTCGAGGCCTCGCGGATGGCGCTCGTGGCGCACATGCGGTAGCGCCCGCGCCCCACCCTATAGATGCCCATGACCAACTTGAAGGCCGACATGAGATCCACAAGATTCTGCAACTTGACATCGGAAACCGCGCCACGCGTGAACACATCCTGCCCCAGCCGAAGAGGGACGCGCAGCAACACCACCTTACCGAAACGGCCCGAGGACGGGTCCTCGAGACGCTTGATAAGCAACCTCACGGCATTGGAGCCGATGTCGACAGCCGCATAGTGGGGATAGTCCATAATGAGGGTGGTTACTGGCCTGACGCAAAGATATAAAAAATGGGATAAAGGGCGACATGACCAAGATAAGGGTAGACAAGGAATAGAGTTGGTTAGGAGATGGGCACGCGCCCAGGCCCCAGGCGTGCCATAAACCAAATTATGTTATATTTGGGCATGTATTCTAAAATAGGCATACTTATCACTGCCTGCCTCGCCGCATTGGCGGGCAGCGCGCACGCGACATCGGACAATGTCTCGTTCAGGCGCATAACCATGCAGGACGGACTGACGAGCAACACCGTCAACAGCATATACAGGGACGGCAGGGGCTTCGTCTGGATATCAACCGACTGCGGACTCAACCGTTACGACGGCTACGCCATAAAAGCGTTCTCGCCCGCCGAGGAGACGTCAGCCGCAGGCGGGCGCGCCTACATAGGGCGCGTATGGGACATCGACGGCGAACGCCTGCTCGTGAGCGCGAACAAGTCCTTCGTCATATTCGACAAACGCACGGAGCGCTTCTCCGACGCCGACTCCGTCCTCGCCACAAGGGGCATATCGCCGCTCACCTCCGTCGTGACGGTCGACAAGAACCGCGACATATGGATCGCCGACGGCGGATCTTGCGCCATACGGCCGACCTCCAGAGCCGCGGCGCGGCAACGCAAAGTGGACGGCTTCTCGCATGCGCCGATAACCTCCTTCTTCGAAAGGGGCGACAAGATGTACGCCGCCCACGGCGACGGCCGCATATCCATTTTCAGCCAGACCGAGAGCGGCGAATGTCGCCTGGAGAAAGGCATCGACGCCCCGCCCGACGCGCCCGACGGACGCTTCGATATCTTCACCGACAGCCAAGCCAACATCTGGCTCATCCCGGGCGACAGCCACGGCCTGTGGCTCCGACCGCGCTCACAGACGGCCTGGCAGAAATGCGACGACACGACGCCGCCGCCCTTGCGGATGCCGAGCTTCATCATCCACAACGTCACCGAGGACTGCGAGGGGCGCATATGGGTGGCCAGCAACCACGGCGGCATTAACATCATAGACCTCAGGACCGGCCAATGCGCCGAAATCCGCAGCCGCAAGAACTCGCCGCGCTCCATCCTCAGCAACAGCATAAGCGACCTCTACTCCGACAGCCAAGGCTGCGTATGGGTGGGCGACGTGAAGCTCGGCATATCCGTCTTCGGCGAGCCGATATACAAATTCAGGTTCGACGACCTGGAGACCGACAAGACGCCGCCCGACTTCGCCGCGCAAGTGAACTGCATCGCCGAAGACGCCAACGGCTACCAGTGGTACGGGACCAACGACAACGGCCTGCTCCGCCTCAACCCGACGACAGGCGAAAGCACCATCCTCACGCACTCAGGGCCCAACTCTTTGCCAAGCAACATCGTAGTGTCGCTCTGCCCCGATGAGGACGGAGGCATTTGGGTCGGCACGTTCCTCGGCGGCATGTGCCACTACGACGGACGGCGTTTCAAATGCTACAAGGGCGACCCCACCCTCCCCAAGGCGGCATCATCCGGCAACGTATGGTCCATAAGCAGAGACGGAGCGGGCCGCCTGTGGGTGGGTTCGCTGGGCCAGGGCGTGGCGATGCTCGACCCCGCGACAGGCAAGTGGAAGTCGTGGACCGCGGCGGACGGCCTGCCGTCCGATTTCGTGACCAAAGTGACGCCCATGGCGGACGGCAAAGTCGCCATTGGCACTTCGGAGGGCCTGTGCGTCCTGACCGCCGGAGGAGAGCCGGCAATAAAGGTGGCCGGCACGCCGCACTCCGGGGTCAACATCGTCGACTTGTACTACGACAGCCGCGGGCTGCTGTGGGCTTGCACAGGCTCGGGACTCTTCGTCCTCGACGGGAAGACAACGAGGCTCGTGGAGACTTTCAACACGCACGACGGGCTGAACGCCGACGCGACCCTCGGCATAACGGAGGACCGCAGGCGGGTCATGTGGCTCACGACCTCACAGGGGATAGCGAGCATCGACGTTGTGCATGACGAGGCCGACGGGGCGATGTCTTTCAGGGTATACAACTACAACGACCAGGACGGCTCCATCGTCGGCTCAATAAACGAGAGGGCCACCGTGTGCACCGCCAACGGCGAGATAATAATAGGCCGCGCCAACGGAGTGGACCGTTTCCGACCCGAGGACATAAAGTACAACACCGAGAAGCCCGTGGTGACGTTCACCAGCCTCAGCACATTCGGCGAGGAGACCACCATAGGGCCGACACCCGCCGACGGCCGTTTCTGCCTGGGCGAGGCCCTCACCTACTGCCGCAAGATTGTCCTGCCCTACGACGTGAACATGTTCACCGTCTACTTCTCCACCCTCACCACAATCCTGCCCGAGAAGGTGACATACGAGTACAACCTCGACGGCTTCAGCACCGGATGGATAAAGACGGCCGAGAACCACGCCTCGTACACCAACCTCTCGCCCGGCGAATACGAGCTGAGGGTCCGGGCCGCCAACTGCGACGGCAAGGAGAGCGAGGAGGCCGCCACCCTCCAAATCCTGATTCTGCCGCCCTGGTGGAGGACGACGGCCGCCTACATAGCCTACGTAGTGATGGCTCTGGGAGCTATCGCCCTCAGCATAAAATGGATAAGGGACAGGGACAAGGCAAAGTTCAGGCTCCGCCAGATGATGGCCGACGTGGAGCACGAGCGAAAGGTTGACGACATGAAATTGCGCTTCTTCACGAACATCTCCCACGAGCTGCGCACGCCGCTTAGCCTCATCGTGTCGCCCCTGGAGAACATACTGTCCAAGATGCCGAGCCAGGACCCCGACCGCGGACAGATTGAGCTGATTCACAGGAACTCGCTGAAACTGCTCAACATGGTCAACCAGCTGCTCGACTTCCGCAAGACGGACATGGGTGGCATGACTCTCAACTTGTCCGAGGGCGACCTCGCTAATTTCGTGGAGCAGAACTGCGAGGCGTACATCGCCCTCGATAAAAAAGACGTAAAATTCACGTTCAACAAGCAGCCAAAAAACATCTACATCAGGTTCGACAAGGACAAGATTGGCAAAATCATAACAAATCTGCTGTCAAATGCGTACAAGTTCACGCCCGTCGGCGGACGCGTATGCGTAAGCGTGGGCCTTGACGCGGACAAAAACATGGCGGTCATAAGGGTGGCCGACACAGGCATTGGCATAGCGGACGAACACAAGAAGCACATCTTCGAACGGTTCTATCAGGTGCCGCAAGCCGACAGCTCCATCGCCGGCAGCGGCATAGGCCTGCACCTCGTGAAGGACTTCGTGACGATGCACGGCGGCACAGTCACCGTCACCGACAACGAAGGAGGAGGGACGGTCTTCACGGTCGAGATTCCGGCATCCCCAGCGGCAGAGCCGGAAAAGGCCGAAAGAACGGAGAGCGGCGGCTACGCCGAGGAGAGGCAGCCAGCGGACGGCGCGGCAAGAAAACGCATAGTGATAGTCGACGACAACCCCGACTTCCTGACCCTGCTGCGCGACACGCTCAGCGACGAATACGACACCGACGAGGCTCACGACGGCAAGCAGGCGCTGAACTTGATAATCAAGACGTTGCCCGACCTCATAATAACCGACGTCATGATGCCCGTCATGGACGGCAACGAGCTTTGCCGCAAGGTCAAGAACGACATCCGCACAAGCCACATCCCCCTCATAATGCTCACGGCCAAGATAGCCGAAGAGCACAACATCGAGGGCCTCACCAACGGGGCCGACGACTACCTCACCAAGCCCTTCAACCCACAGATTCTGAAGCTCAAGGTGAAGAAGATGATCGAGCAGGGCGAGAAGAGGCAGCAGACGTTCAAGAACCAGATAGAGCCCGAGCCAAGCCAGATAACCATAACCACGCTCGACGAGCAGCTCATCAAGAAGGCGATAGACTACGTCGAAGCCAACATCGCCAGCCCCACCCTCTCCGTGGAGGACCTCAGCAAGAACCTGGGAATGAGCCGTGTCCACCTCTACAAGAAACTGACGACCATAACAGGCAGGTCGCCAATAGAGTTCATCCGCATCCTGCGCCTCAAAAGAGCCGCGCAGATGCTCATGGACCCCTCGCAGAACGTGTCCGACGTGGCCTACGCCGTAGGGTTCAACAACCCCAAGTACTTCACCAAGTACTTCAAAGAGGAGTTCGGAGTGCTGCCGTCAAAATACTGCCAGCAGACAGCCGACACCACTAAGACTGGCATAACCGACAACGACAAATAAACACATAACACAGAATGAAACGCATGACTACCGCGGCAGCCGCCGCCTTCGCCATCGCCGCGCTGACAAGCTGCGGCTCAAGCAATAGCGCCACAACGCCCGGCGCCACAATAGAGCGCAAATGGGAGATCGTCGACGCGAGCGGCAACTCCACAAAAGGCTCGCTCGACGAGGCCTACATCACCTTCGACGGCAAGGGCGGCGTCAGCGGATGCACTGGCGCCAACACGTTCAACGGCTCCTACACCCTGACGCCCGACGGCTCGCTCCAGTTCAACGATATGATCTCCACCCGCATGGCCGCCGGCCCATATAGGGAGACCGAGGCCGCCGTGTTCCGCGCCCTCGACGAAGCCAAGGGCTACAAGGTCGACGGCAACGAGGCGCGGATTCTCGACGCTTCGGGCCGCGAGATCATGCGCCTGAGGCAGTAGGTCGCCACCTGGGACAGGTCGGAACGGCACGGCCGCCTGCGACGGCATAGGCAGACGGCCGCGCCGCCCCCACACAATGTCCAGCCCAGAACGCATAGGCCGGTCTCCTATGATTTCAAAAAATGGCACCGCATTCTCCCGAACGCCACTCCTCATACACCAGCAGAGAACGTCGGGACTCCATTTTCACGCCACTCGTACGCCATTCGAACGATGCCAGCGGCAATCGCCGCGACACTTTTCCTCTCTTCGCCCCGCATAGTCGTGTTTAACATTTATATATACGGGCGAATAGAACAGAACGGCTATAAATAACCACCCATCAGAATTTTCAAACCAATATAAATCATTCACATAGAAGAAGCTCTCGCTACCACCACAGCATACAGGCGGAGGATTTTAGGCAAACCCCAAATGTTAAAATCGATTTAATATTACTCCATAAAGAGTTTCTTCTTATATTTGCATAACGAACAGAACAGAACGGAAATGAACAGCATAAACCTGAAATTAGACGGCGAGATTAGCATGCCAAAGTTCAGGCTGCTCGCCAACGCAGTCAAGAATGCCATCGCGGAGGGCCGCCTCAAGACGGGCGAGACACTCCCCTCGGTGAGCCTCGTGTGCGAGCAGTTCTCGCTTTCCCGCGACACTGTTTTTAAGGCCTACTCGCTCCTCCGCGAGCAAGGCGTGGTTATGAGCCAGCCCGGCAAGGGCTACTACATCGCCGACCACATTACCAAGGTGTTCGTCTTCCTCGACACGTTCAAGGCCTACAAGGAGGTGCTCTACGACAGCTTCTTCCACGCCCTGCCCAACAACGTGATCGCCGATGTCAACTTCCACCACTACAACGCGAAGCTCTTCCGCAAACTCATTGAGGACAGCCTCGGCAGGTACAGCAAGTACATCATCATGCCCTTCATCTCCGACGAGACGGAGAAGCTGCTGAACCGCATCCCAAAAGACAGGCTCCTGGTAATCGACTGGAACCTCTACGCCAACGAGACCTCAAGCGTCATCTATCAGGACTTCGGGCAGTCCCTCATCAAAGGCCTTGAGGAGGTCAAGGACAAGCTGGGCAAATACAGCTCGTTCCACTTCCTCTACCCCGACTACACCTACCACCCCTACCAGAGCGTCATCAGCTTCGAGCAGTTCTGCGATGTCCATTCCATCGACCATTGCGTGGAGCGCAACCCCGACCGCTTCGAGGTGAAGCCAGGCACGGCCTACATTACCGTCTCCGACAGGCTGCTCGGCAAGATCCTTGAGCAGTGCCACCAGAAAGGACTCAAAGTCGGCAAGGACGTGGGCGTAATATCTTACAACGAGACGCCCATGAAAAAGTTCATCGACAACGGCATAACAGTCTTCTCGACGGACTTCGACAAGATGGGCAGCCTCGCGGCGCGCTTCGTCTCCGACGAGAAGCATATGGACGTGTGCGTGCCGTCCGAGATGATTATAAGGAACTCTCTATAAAACTCATCCGCCCAGGCGGCACTCGCAAAAAACGGGGCCCCGAGGCGCTAACCGAAAACAAGCTTACACTTATGTACCTGTTAGGAATTGACGTCGGCAGCTCGTCCGTAAAGGCGAGCCTCGTGAATGCGGAGACCGGCAAGTGCGCCTCTTCGGCTTTCTTCCCCAAGAGCGAGGCGAAAATCATAGCTGTCCGCCCTGGCTGGGCCGAGCAGGAGCCGCAAAGCTGGTGGGACTATATGAAGCAGTCCATCGCAGCGGTCATGAGCGAGGCGGGTGTCAAAGCGACGGATGTGGCTGCCATCGGCATTTCGTATCAGATGCACGGACTCGTCTGCGTCGACAAGGACCAGAACGCGCTCCGCCCCGCCATCATCTGGTGCGACTCGCGAGCCGTCGAGATCGGGCAAAGGGCGTTCGACCATATAGGCCACGAGAAGTGCCTGAGCCATATGCTCAACTCGCCCGGCAATTTCACGGCAAGCAAACTCAAGTGGGTCAAAGACAACGAACCCGACATTTTCGCCAAGATATATAAGGTCATGCTCCCCGGCGACTACATCGCCATGAGGATGACGGGCGAGATTCGGACCACGGTGTCGGGCCTCTCCGAGGGCATCATGTGGGACTTCAATACGGAGTCCGTGGCCAGGACGCTCCTCGACCACTACGAGATCCCGGAGGAGATGGTGGCCGACATCTGCCCCACCTTTGGCGAGCAGGGACGGATGTCCCGACAGGCTGCGGAGGAGCTCGGCCTCGCGGCAGGAACCCCCGTGACGTACCGCGCCGGCGACCAGCCCAACAACGCGCTTTCACTCAACGTCTTCAACCCCGGCGAGATAGCTTCGACGGCAGGCACGTCGGGCGTCGTCTACGGCGTCAACGGCGTTGTCAACTACGACCCCCTCTCGCGTGTCAACACTTTCGCCCACGTCAACCATAGCGCCGAGGCGGCCCGACTCGGCATCCTTCTTTGCGTCAACGGCACGGGCATCCTCAACTCGTGGCTCAAGCGCAACGTGATGCCCGATGTCTCTTACGCCGATATTAACGAAGTCGCGGCCAAAGCCCCCATCGGGGCGGATGGTCTCTCCGTCCTGCCCTTCGGCAACGGCGCCGAGCGTATGCTCGAGAACAAGGAGATCGGCTGCCAGATTCAAGGCCTCAACTTCAATGTCCACAACCGCAGCCATCTGGCCCGGGCCGTCCAGGAGGGCATCGTCTTCTCGTTCCAGTACGGCATAGAGATTATGAAGAAGATGGGCATGGAGGTGAGCAAGATCCACGCGGGCAACGCCAACATGTTCCTCAGCCCGCTGTTCAGGAACACGCTCGCCAGCGTGTCGGGAGCTACCATCGAGCTCTACGACACCGACGGCTCCGTCGGAGCGGCCAAGGGCGCAGGCATGGGCGCAGGCATCTACAAGAGCCACGACGAGGCTTTCGCGTCGCTCGAGCGCGTCGCCGTCATTGAGCCTGACGCGGCCAACGCGGCCCAGTACCACGAGGCCTACGCCTTGTGGAAAGCCCGCCTTGAAAAGAGCATTTAAACAGCTTTCAAACGCCCCTCAAACGGCATTTGAACGGCATTCGAATAACAAACAGAACCAATAACCGGAATAAAATCCAAAAACATAACAGAAAATGGCAAAAGAGTATTTCGCAAACATCCCCGCCATCAAGTTTGAGGGCGCCCAGAGCAAGAATCCTTTCGCTTTCCGCTATTACGACGCCAACCGTGTCGTGATGGGCAAGAAGATGAGCGAGTGGCTCAAGTTCGCCATGGCATGGTGGCACACCCTCTGCGCCGAGGGCGGCGACCAGTTCGGCGGCGGCACCAAGAGCTTCCCATGGAACACCAACCCCGACCCCGTGCAGGCCGCAAAGGACAAGGCCGACGCTGGCTTCGAGATCATGAAGAAGCTCGGCATCGAGTACTATTGCTTCCACGACGTCGACCTCGTCACCCCTGACGACGACGTCGAGAAGTACGAGAAGAACCTCAAGGAGGTCGTGGCTTACCTCAAGCAGAAGCAGCAGGAGAGCGGCATCAAGCTCCTCTGGGGTACCGCCAATGTCTTCGGCCACAAGCGCTATATGAACGGCGCGTCGACCAACCCCGACTTCGATGTCGTCGCCCGCGCCATCGTCCAGATCAAGAACGCCATCGACGCCACCATCGAGCTCGGCGGCACCAACTACGTCTTCTGGGGCGGCCGCGAGGGCTACATGAGCCTCCTCAACACCGACATGAAGCGCGAGAAGGAGCATATGGCCACCATGCTCGGCATGGCCCGCGACTACGCTCGCAGCAAGGGCTTCAAGGGCACGTTCCTCATCGAGCCGAAGCCCATGGAGCCGTCCAAGCACCAGTACGACGTCGACACCGAGACCGTCATCGGCTTCCTCAAGGCCCACGGCCTCGACAAGGATTTCAAGGTCAACATCGAGGTCAACCACGCCACCCTCGCCGGCCACACCTTCGAGCACGAGCTGGCTTGCGCCGTCGACGCCGGCATGCTCGGCAGCATCGACGCCAACCGTGGCGACTACCAGAACGGATGGGATACCGACCAGTTCCCCATCGACAACTACGAGCTCACCCAGGCCTGGATGGAGATCATCCGCGGCGGCGGCTTCAAGGACGGCGGCACGAACTTCGACGCCAAGACCCGGCGCAACTCCACCGACCTCGAGGATATCATCATCGCCCACGTGAGCGGTATGGACGCCATGGCGCGTGCGCTCCTCTCTGCAGCCGAGCTCCTCGAGAAGAGCCCCTACAAGGAGATGAAGGCTAAACGCTACGCAAGCTTCGACTCCGGCAAAGGCAAGGAGTTCGAGGAGGGCAAGCTCACACTCGAGGACGTCTACAACTACGGCAAGACCGTCGGCGAGCCTAAGCAGACCTCCGGCCAGCAGGAGCTTTACGAGACCATCGTCTCCATGTACTGCTAAAGTTTAGCGAGTCAAACGGCCAGGCAGCCAAGCTCACAACACGGCTGTCTGGCCTTTTTTACACTCCTCCCGCGGTTTGTTAACTGGTGTTGAGCGTCTTCACGTATGTTTTAAGACGCGGCGGCACATAGACACTGACGCTTAGCCGCGGCAAGGTTAAAAACGTGACAACAAAATGACAAGCACAGAGAAAATAAACGACAAAGGCAGCATGGCCTACCTTACCGGCATTGTGATGGTGGCGGTGATAGGCGGTCTGCTCTTCGGCTACGACACGGCCGTAATTTCCGGCGCCGAGAAGGGTCTCCAGGCGTTCTTCCTCAGCGCGACGGACTTCGTCTACTCGGGCTTCTGGCATGGCTTCACGACGTCGAGCGCCCTCATAGGCTGCATCATCGGCAGCGGACTCTCAGGCCTCATTGCCACACACTTCGGCCGCAAAAAGTCGCTGTTCATCGCGGGCGTCCTCTTCTTCCTTTCAGCCCTCGGCAGCTACGACCCCGAGTTCCTGTTCTTCGAGCACGGGCAGGCTTCGTTCAGCCTGCTCATAGCTTTCAACCTCTACCGTGTCGTGGGCGGCCTGGGCATAGGCCTCGCCTCCGCACTCTGCCCGATGTACATCGCCGAGATCGCGCCAGCGAGAATCCGCGGCACCCTCGTCTCGTGGAACCAGTTCGCCATAATATCAGGCCAGCTCATCGTCTACTTCGTCAACTTCATGATCCTTGGCGACCACCACAACCCAGTCATCACCATCGCGGAGGGTGTCTATAGCGTCGCTCCTGACTCCGACCCATGGACTATCTCTACCGGATGGCGGTACATGTTCCTCAGCGCGGCTTTCCCCGCCGGCATTTTCTCGCTCCTCGTGATGCTCGTGCCTGAGACTCCGCGCTACCTCGCCATGACAGGCCGCGACGACAAGGCTCTCCACGTCCTCACCCGCATCAACGGGTCCTCGGAGGCCAGGCAAATCCTCGCGGACATCAAGGCCACGGCCCACGAGAAGGTCGAGCCCCTCCTCAGCTACGGATGGATGGTGATTTTCGTCGGCATCATGCTCAGCGTGTTCCAGCAGGCCGTGGGCATCAACGCGGTCCTCTACTTCGCGCCGCGCATCTTCGAGAGCATGGGGATGGGCGACCCGATGGTCCAGACCGTCATCATGGGCATCGTCAACCTCGCCTTCACACTCTTCGCCGTCCTCACTGTCGAGAAGTTCGGCCGTCGCCCGTTGCTCTTCTGGGGCTCCGTCGGCATGGCCATAGGCGCTGCCGGCGTTGCGATCAGCAACACTATCGCTGACGCCGGACTGCTCCCCGTCGTGAGCATAATGGTCTACTCGGCCTCTTTCATGTTCTCGTGGGGCCCCATTTGCTGGGTACTCATCGCCGAGATTTTCCCCAACACCATCCGCGGCGCTGCAATGGCCATTGCCGTGGCGTTCCAGTGGACGTTCAACTTCATCGTCTCCTCGACCTTCGTGCCGATGTATGACATGTCTACGGCCGCCAATCCCAACTTTGGCCACGTTTTTGCATATGCGCTCTACGGGGTCATCTGCATCATTGCGGCCATATTCGTCATCCGCCTCGTCCCTGAGACCAAGGGCAAGACCCTTGAGGACATGGCAAAGCTCTGGAAGGAGCGGAAATAAGGCTTTATCGCAGACAAATCGGAAGTCCGGGGTGGCAAGGTGATAACCAGCCGCCCCGGACTGTTTTTTTATGGCGGCGGAACGCAAAAACTCCCCACAAACCTAAATTGATTAGTCGTTTCTTGATTTCAATTAATAACCTTATTTTTGTAGTTAAACAAATCACACAAAATAACCTATTGTCAAACCATGGACCTCTTAAAAAAAATAGACGACACTCGCGGAGGCACGCTCGGCAAGTACCAGGAGGTTGCGCACGGCTACTTCGTCTTCCCTAAGCTCGAGGGCGAGATAGGCCCGACGATGAAATTCAGGGGCAAGAAAGTCCTTAACTGGAGCATGGAGAACTACCTGGGCCTGGCCAACGACCCGGGGGTCCGCGAGGTCGACACCGACGCCGCCCGCCAATGGGGACTCGGCTACCCTATGGGCACGCGCATCATCTCCGGACAGACGAGCAAGCACGAGGAGCTTGAGGACTCCATCGCCAGGTTCGTCAAAAAGGAAGACGCCTTCATCGTCAATTTCGGCTACCAGGCCATGGTGTCGGCCATTGACACCCTCTGCAACAGATACGACGTAATAGTATACGACTCCGAGGCCAACGCCTCAATAATGGACGGGATCCTGCTCCACAGGGCCAAGGGCGGCAAGAGCTTCGTCTACTCCCACAACGATGCCGACAATTGCCGCAAAAAGCTCCTCCTCGCCCAAAACTACATTGCCAAGGAGAAGCAGGACGGCGGCATAATGGTCGTGACCGACGGAGTCTTCGAGACCGCCGGCGACACCGCCCCGCTCGACCGGATAGCCGCACTGAAAGACGAGGTTGAGTTCACTCTCCTCGTCGACGACGCCCACGGCTTCGGCGTGATGGGAGACAACGGACGCGGCACGGCGGAACTCTACGGCGTGGAGGACAAAGTGGACCTCATTTTCGGCTCATGCGCCAAAGCCCTCGCAGGCATAGGCGGGTTCATCGCAGGCAAAGAGAAGGTTATCGACTACCTCCGCTACAACATGCGTTCCCAAATATTCGACGAGTCGCTCCCCCTCGCTATGGTGGTCGGCCTGCAAAAACGCCTCAGCATCCTGAAAGATGAGCCGGAGAGGCGCAAAAAACTGTGGGAGGTAGCCAACGCCCTGCAAAAAGGGTTCCGCGACGCGGGGCTCGACATTGGCTCTACCCAGAGCGCTATAACGCCAGTATACATCCACCCGAAAGTCGAGGTGCCGGCCGACGACACCCTCTCCGGAATATCACCAGACGACGTGGCCATCAACGCCGCCATAAGCATGGTTATGGACATGCGCGAGAACTATGGCATCTTCTGCACCATTGTCAAGTTCCCGGCCGTCCCTCCGGGCACCATCATGATCCGCTTCATGCCCACGGCCAACCACACAATGGACAACGTCGACTACACCGTTCGGAGCATGAGCGAGATGAAGGCTAAGCTCGACGCCGGCGGATATGACAACCAGATTCTGCTCAAACAGTAAGCGCACCCACTCCCGCCCTACACCCCACCCCAACAAAAGAACATGTCATTGAAAAACGGCATCGCCCTGCTGCTCGCGCTCGTCCCGCTTGGCTCTGTGGCGCAGACTGATGATGATGCCGCCAGATACAGCCACTACGTCGGCCTGCGGGGCGACGTTGGCAAGATAATGCAGACCAACGACTTCCTCCGTAGCCGCGACATGAAACGCTACAATGGCGGGCAGGTGGAGTTCGGTTGGCAGAGCCTCGGCACGAAAGAGTGGGAGCAGGCGCACAATCTGCCGTCGTTTGGCGTGGGGGTCGGCACAGCCTGGCTCGACAACCACAATGAGATAGGCCACCCGACATCGCTCTTCGGCTTCTACAAAGGGACGATAGCCCGCCTGGGCGGACACTCCATAATGTACGACATCCAAGCCGGACTGGCATGGGGCTGGACGTGCTACGACGCCAAGACCAACCCCGACAACATAGCCATAGGCTCAAAAGCCACGTGCCGAATAGGGGTCGGGCTGGACTACGCCTACACCATCCGCCACAGATGGAAAATCGGACTCGGCGCCGGCTTCACCCACTACTCCAACGGTGCCGTCCGCAAGCCCAACAAGGGAATAAACCTCGGCAACGCCCACCTTTCCTTGGCCTACTTGCTTGAGCGACGCCCTCTGCCCTCCGTAAGGAAGCCGGCCTACAAACTGAAAGGCAACGAGATAGACATAACTCTCGGCTACGGCCTGAAACGCTTCGAGGTGGACACGGTGGAGCATCCGGAAGTTCACGGGCAGTACAAGCTCGGGTCAAAATACAACTCGCTGACGCTGCAGTGCCAATTCCTCCACAGGTATTGCCACAAAGGAAAATACGGCATTGGGCTTTCGACCCTTTATGACGAGCTGACGGGCTCCGATGTCAGGGCGAAGGGCGACGACGTGGAGGTCGTGCTTGGATCGAGCAGCAAAAGGTTCTGGTGCGGCGTCTTCGGAGCGCACGAGTTCTGCATTGGCCAACTGGCCATCGTCACTCAGATGGGCTACTACTTCCATGAGCCAAAAGGCATACCTTGGAGGCAAAGAAAGGACGCGAGCTTCCAACGGGCGGGACTGAAGTACACACTCCCAATCGGAATGCACGCAGGCGTCAACATATATGCGCACCGCCTGACGGTCGCCGACTTCATAGAGTGGAACATAGGCTACTCTTTACAGTTTAAAGGCCGTAAAAAGACTCTTCAAACGGCCGTCGAATGATCCACAAAAGACAATCTGAGCAAATAAGATGCAACTAAAGGGCAAACATATACTGGTAGGTGTGACGGGCGGCATAGCCGCCTACAAGACGCCTTTCCTCGTCCGCGAGTTCGTGAAGCGCGGGGCCGAAGTGAAGGTCGTCATGAACCCGACAGCCAAGCAGTTCGTCACACCCCTGACTCTCGCCACAGTAAGCAAAAACCCTATCGTGGTCGATTTCTTCGACCCCGAGAACGGACAGTGGAACAGCCACATCAGCCTTGGCTTGTGGTCCGACGCCTACGTGATAGCCCCGGCCACGGCCAACACCCTCGGCAAAATGGCTTGCGGGATAGCCGACAACCTGCTGCTGACTACCTACCTCTCCGCCCGATGCCCGGTTTTCGCCGCCCCGGCGATGGATCTCGACATGATGGCCCACCCCGCCACTCAGCAGAACGTCGAGACCCTGCGCAACCGCGGAGTGCAGATAATAGAGGCCACGGAAGGCGAGCTGGCAAGCGGGTTGAGCGGCAAGGGCAGAATGGCCGAGCCTGACGACATTGCGGACCGCATAGAGAACTTCTTCGCCCGGAGGGACGGCTCTATGAAAGGCAAGCGGGTGATGGTGACGGCAGGCCCGACATACGAGAAAATAGACCCTGTCAGGTTCATCGGCAACTACTCAAGCGGCAAGATGGGCTACGCCATCGCCGAGGAGATAGCCAACCGCGGCGCGGAAGTCACACTTATCTCCGGCCCGGTGAAAGTCACGACACGGAACTTGAACGTCAAGCTCATAAAGGTCGAGACGGCCAGGCAGATGTATGAGGCTGCGAAGGCTGAATTCCCTTCGTCCGACGCGGCGATTATGACAGCGGCCGTGGCCGATTTCGCCCCCGCCGTAATGGCCGAACAGAAGATAAAGAGGCACGACGCGTTCACAATGTCCCTCACCCCAAACCCCGACATCGCTGCCGAACTCGGCAAGATGAAGACCGCACGGCAGACTCTGTGCGGCTTCGCTCTTGAGACGACCGACGAGGTGAGCAACGCCAAAGGCAAGCTCGCCAAGAAGAATATGGACTTCATAGTCCTCAACTCTTTGGCGGACAAGGGAGCAGGCTTCATGGTGGACACCAATAAGGTGACGATAATAGAGGCCACGGGAGCGTCGACCGCCTACCCGCTCAAGCCAAAAACCGAGGTCGCGGCCGACGTGGCCGACACCCTCGAACGAATAATGAAGACGAAGTAGCCATGCGCAGCCTAAAGAAGCTCACTGCACTATCCCTCGCCCTCGTCACGCTGCTCTTCAACGCCGCACAGGCCCAGGAGCTCCAGTGCAGCGTAAGCGTGACGTCGGCCTCCATCCAAGGCACGAACAAGCAGGTGTACGAGAATATGCGCAACGCCATCCAGGACTTCCTGAGCGCGCAGATATGGACCGACGACCACTTCGAGGCTCGCGAGAGGATAGAGTGCAGCCTCAATTTCAATATAACGAGCCAAATATCGAGCAACGAGTTCAAAGGCACGCTGACCGTCCAACTCCGCCGACCAGTGTGGGGCAGCGCATACACTACCACCATGCTCAACGTCCAGGACGACGACATCCAGTTCCGCTACAACGAGGGGCAGCCGCTCATATACAACCCGACAGTCTACGACCAGGACAACCTCGTCCCCATCATTGCGTTCTACGTCTATTTCATGCTCGGGATGGACTACGACAGCTTCTCGCCAAACGGAGGCTCGCCATACTTCAAGCAGGCCGAGACAATTGTGAACCAGGCGCAAAGCTCCACATTCAGCGGGTGGAAGTCCTACGACGGGACAACAAACCGCTATTGGCTGATAAACAATGCCATGGACGACAACCACCGCGTGTTCCATCAGCAGATGTACACCTACCACAGGCAAGGGCTTGACCAGATGGCGGACAACATGGAGAGCGCACGCACGGCCGTCTACGAGGCTCTCGACAAGATTAAGGACATCCGTCGCCGCTCGTCGCGCAACCCCTATTTGCTGAACCTGTTCTTCACGGCCAAGAGCGACGAGATCGCCAATATTTTCAGCGAGGCGCCACAGATAGAGAAGAGCAGGGTCCTGGAGGTCCTACAGACGGCCGACCCTGCCAACACGAGCAAATACAGCAAACTGAAATAGCGGATCCCAAGCGCTTGCGGTGGCGAGGCGCAAGCGCGAGACAAGGCCGCGGAGCTACCGTCCTCGCCCAACTTACATAAAGAGAAGCAGCGTGTTACAAGAACTGACAATAGACAATTACGCCCTCATTGACCACACGGACCTTAAACTCGACGGCGGCATGTCGGTCATAACAGGCGAGACGGGCGCAGGCAAATCGATTATGCTCGGCGCCCTCGGTCTCCTCCTCGGGCAGAAAGCCGACGTGCAAGCGCTTCTCGACAAGAGCCGCAAATGCGTCGTGGAGGCCACTTTCGGCATTGCCCAATATGGCCTCAAAGAGATTTTCGATGAGGCCGACATTGAGTACGACAACACGACCATAATACGCCGCGAGATTCAGCCCTCGGGCAAGAGCCGCGCCTTCGTCAACGATACGCCCGCCAACGTGTCGTTCCTCAAAGAGCTTGGCGCGCGACTCATCGACATCCACTCGCAGCACCAGAACATGCTGCTCAGCCAGACATCATTCCACCTCGATGTCGTCGACTCCATGGCGCACACGGAGAATGAGCGGAACGACTATGCGGCGGCGTTCCGCTCGATGCAAAGCAAAGAGCGCGAGCTGAAAGAGCTGAAGGAGCTGAACGCAAGGCAAGGCAAGGAACTAGAGTTCAACAAGTTCCTTCTCAACGAGCTTGAGAACGCTAAGCTTGAGGATCCCTCCGAACTCGAAAACTTGGAGCGGAAGCAGGAGATGCAGGACAAGGCCGAGGAGATTAAAAGCAGCATCTCGGCGGCCGTGAATGCGCTCGACGGCGAAGAGACAGGCCTCGTGCAGAGCCTCGGGGAGATGGGGCGCACCCTCGAACGCGTGGAGAACTACCTGCCCAAGGAGGCCGACATCCCAGGCAGGATCGAGACGGCCCGCATAGACCTCGACGACATCCGCCGGACTCTGCAGGACCTTCTGGAGACCATTGAGTTCGACCCCGAGGAGCAGCAGCGCACGACGGAGCGGCTCAACACGCTCAATGCCCTGACGCAAAAGCACTCAGTCGGCACGGTAGGCGAACTCATTGCCATCC
Source organism: Marinilabiliaceae bacterium (assembly GCA_051875415.1). GTDB lineage: Bacteria > Bacteroidota > Bacteroidia > Bacteroidales > Marinilabiliaceae > W3P20-009. The sequence goes on along the minus strand of JBJEGU010000017.1, from coordinate 15,318 downwards.
GCGACGACCTGCGCGCAAAGGTCGCCGCCGTCGACTCGTTCGACGAGAGGCTCAAAGAGCTGACCGACGAGCTGGAGCAGCTGAGAAAGGAGGCGACCCGAAAGGCTGACACCCTTACAGAGAAACGCAAATCAGTGTTCTCCGGCATAACGGACTACGTCGAGGGTCAGCTGCACGAGATGGGGATGCAAAACGCCAAGCTCGTCGTCAGCTGGGCGAAAGCGGACCTCACGCCCGACGGGCAGGACGACATCCGCTTCCTCTTCGCCGCCAACAAGAACGGCACGCCCACAGACATCGCACGTGTGGCCTCGGGCGGCGAGATGAGCCGTGTGATGCTGAGCATAAAGTCGCTGCTCTCAAAGACCCGCAGCCTCCCGACAATCATCTTCGACGAGATTGACACAGGAGTCTCGGGCGACGTGGCCGACAAGATGGGCAAGATAATGGACGAGATGTCCGCCAACATGCAGGTGCTGGCCATAACGCACCTGCCGCAAGTCGCCGCCCGCGGCCACAGGCACTACAAGGTCTACAAAGAGGACACCGACGAGCGGACCGTGTCGCACATAAAGCAGCTCGACGACGACGGGCGCGTAGAGGAGATCGCCAAGATGCTGAGCGGCTCCACAGTAAGCGAGGCCGCTCTCGCCAACGCCAGGGCTTTCCTTGGCCTTAACTGAAGAGAGAGAGGATCGCACGATGAAGCAGTTGACTAAGCACGCATCCTTACTCGTAATCGTCGCAGCCATAGCTGGTTACGTTGACCCTACCCTATTTTGCTATATGCGCGGTCTGACTCAGACCATAGTCCTGGGCTTCATAATGCTCACCATGGGCCTGACGCTCAAGGGCGAGGACTTCCGCATATTGGCCAAGCGGCCCTTCGACATCGTCATAGGCACCATCGCGCAGTTCACGCTCATGCCCCTCATAGCGTTCGGGCTGACCAGGCTCTTCGGACTGGAGACGGGCGTCGCCACGGGTCTGATTCTCGTGGGCTGCTGCCCCGGCGGCGTTTCGAGCAACCTGATGAGCTTCCTTTGCAAGGGCGACGTGGCCTTCTCGGTCGGGATGACGACGGTGTCGACACTCCTCGCGCCTTTCGTGACGCCCGCCCTCGTGCTGCTCCTGGCTGGTCAGAGCGTCGAGGTGGACACGTATAGCATGTTCCTCAACATCCTGCTCGTCACGCTTTTGCCTATCGCGGTGGGTTTCAGTCTCAACGCCGCCCTGAGCGGTAAGAAGGTGTTCGACGTTATCAGCTCGGCAATGCCGTCGCTGAGCGTCCTTGCCCTCGCTTTCATCGTCGGCGGGGTGGTTAGCCAAGTCAAGCCCGATATCGCCAAGGGCGGCATCGAGCTGATAGCGATAACGTTCGGAGCGGTGCTGTGCCACAACTCTCTCGGCTATGCGCTGGGCTTCGCCGCCGGCAAGCTGTTCCACTTCTCGAAGGCGAAGAACCGCACCATAAGCATAGAGGTCGGAATGCAGAACGCGGGCTTGGCGACAAACCTCGCCTCTACGTTCTTCGTGGCGGCGCACCCGCTGTCCGTGGTCCCGTGCGCCATATCGTGCGCGTGGCATTCGATATCTGGCACACTTCTTGCCAGCCTCTTCGTAAAAATGGATAAGAAAGGCGAAAAGTAATAATCGGGCTGGCAGCAGCCCACAACACGAAATAGAATGACATCTAAACTTATGGTGGCCGCAATCCTGTCGGCCGCAATAGCGACCCAGGCGCTGGCCGAAGACCGGGAGCAGCGAGCCGCTGGTGGCTCTTTCTCTTCTGTTGAGGTCAGCAAGGGCGCGAACGTCACCCTCGTCCAAGGAGACCGTGACGGGCTGGAAGTCGTGACCGACGGTTGCCCTACGGCGGACGTCGAGACGTTCGTAAAGAACGCTCAGCTGACGGTCAGGATGAAGAAGCGCACGCCAGGCTCGGCCGTGCAGGTGAAAGTATTCTTTAAGGACATCGACAAAGTGACAGTCCGCCGCGGCGCCTCGGCCGAGACCGACGGAACGATCAAGCACTCAGGCACATTCAAGCTTGACGTGGGCGCGAAATGCGACGCAAAGATGGACATTGACGTGGACAACCTTGAGGTCGACGCGAGCACTTGCACCATCGAGATTGAGGGGCGAGCCAAGAGCCAGAAAGTATTCGTGGCCGGCACCCTTGGCAAGGCGACGTACAACGCCGAGGAGCTTGAAAGCGAGGACGTGAAGATTAAGGCCGTCAATGCCGAGGCGACAGTAAAGTTCTCCGGTAGGCTTGAGGCCGAGGCAGTCAGCGGCACCATCAACTACATTGGCAATGACGCCAACGTGACTAAGTCGGGCAACGGCGATGTCCTCGCCAAATAGCCGACGTTTTGGGTTAAGCGAGAGCAGAGTAAGACTCGTCGGCTCTGACGAGCGTGAAAAACGAGGGGTGAAAAACCTGATAAAACAAAAAGTCCAGACGCAGGCGTTCTTATGCTCCTGCGGCTGGACTTTTTGTTCCTCGTTGCTTATTCCTGACTACTATTCCCTCTTGAGCCAGTCGTCAAAGTAGCGCTTGATGTAGCCCATCAGGTGGGTGCGGTCGTGACCCGACACGTTGTGAGGGTGGTTGGGATAGATGAAATAGTCAAAGTAGACCCCTTTGTCTATGGCACTGTTGATCAGCTGCTGGCTGTGCTGCCAGACGACGGTGCTGTCCATTGAGCCATGGATTACGAGGAGGCGAGCCTTCAGGTCGCCAATCTTGTTGAGCAGGCTGTTGGCCGCGTAGCCCTCGGGGTTCTGCTGCGGCGTGTCCATATACCGCTCACCGTACATCACCTCGTAGTATTTCCAGTCGCACACTGGGCCGCCCGCCACACCGACCTTGAACGCGTCAGGATAAGTGGTCAGGAGGCTGATAGTCATAAAGCCGCCAAAGCTCCACCCGTGGACGCCTACACGCTCCGGGTCGACGTAGGGGAGGCTCTTGAGGTAGTCTACCCCGACCATCTGGTCAGCCATCTCGCACTCGCCAAGCCGGCGGTGGACGCTCTGCTCAAAAGCCGAGCCGCGGAACTCAGTGCCGCGGTTGTCCATCGTGAAGACGATGTAGCCCTCCTGGGCGAAATAGAGCATCCATGGCGAAGCCCCGTTGAGCCAACTGCCGTCAACCAACTGGGAGTGCGGGCCGCCGTAGACGTACACAATTGCGGGGTACTTTTTCGCGGGGTCGAAGCCCACGGGGAGAATCATACGGCCTGTGAGTGGAGCGCTGCCATCGGCCGTTTTAAGGTCGACGAGCCGTATTTCGGGTTTAATGAATTCTTTATACGGGTCCACATATCGCCTCACGGTCTTATTCTCTCGCCCATCAGTGGAGCAAATTGACGAAACTTTCGCCTCGCTCACGCTGCTGCTGTTGACCACGAGGCGAGATTTGCCGGAGGTGTATGTCGCCGACGAGACGGTCTTCTCGGGGCACAGAGCCTTTATCTCTCCCCCGAGGGAGAGGGAGCAGACATCGCGGTAGAGGTAGCCCTCACGGTTTGTCTGGATGATGAGGAGCTTGTTCTTGGGGTCGAACCCATAAATCTGGGTGACGCACCAGTCGCCGCTCGTCAACTGCCTGACCGATTTGTCGAGCCCGTAGAGGTAGATGTGACGATACCCGTCGCGATAGCTCGCCCAGGCGAAGTGCCCGTTGTCAGTCCAGACAGCGGGTTCGCAGGGCTCAACCCAATGCGGGTCCTCCTCCTCGAAAAGCGTAGAGATGAGTTTGCCGCTGTTAGCGTCATACACGTTGAACCACATGTGATCCTGATCGCGGTTGATCTCAGCCAGCGCGATTTTCGAGCCGTCGGGACTCCAACTTATGTTGGTAAAGTAACGGTTGACGGGCGATGCCGTATTGAGATACACGGTACGGGCTGTCGCTACGTCATATATTCCCACGCTGACCTCCTCGCTCGTCTCGCCCGCCATGGGATAGCGAGTGTTGACGACCCCGCCAATACGCCGGGTCACATCCACAAGCGGGTAATTTGCCACCATCGACTCGTCTTTCCTGTAGAAGCAGAGCCGCCCGCCATCCGGACTCCAGAACATCCCGCCATTTATGCCGAACTCGTTCCTGTGGACTGTCGAGCCGTAAAGGACGCCCGGCTCGCCGCCCGGGTTCACCCTGACCCTCTTGCCATCCTTCCAAACGTAGAGGTTCGCCCCCTCCGTGAACGAGAGATTGCCGGAGGCTGGGGCGAACGCCACATCGTCATAGGGGTAGTCAATCTTCTCCTTGCATGCCCTCTTATCCACGTCTATGAGCGAGATGGCCGCACCCGTCGACACCCAGACGCTCGACGCATCCACCACCTTAAGGATGAAGACTGGACCGCCCCCGACAATGTTGCGCAAATCGCTGTGCGAGATGATTTTGCGGACAGATCCCCTGAGGCGCGACTCGACAAGGTCGCCGTTGTCGTCATAGTAATATATGGAATTGCCCGACTGCGAGGTCCAAGAGCTGAGGCTGTAAGGGTAATAGTCGCCCATCTCGTTGCCACCGCCAACTGTGTTCTCAAGCGTAAACTTCTTGGGCAGGGCGGCATCGCCCTGACCGGGCTGCGCCTCCGCGGGTGTCGCCATATGCGCCAAGCCTAAGGTCATGATAACAAATAATTTTCTATTCATTCGATTAGTCGTATTGCATCCGGTAAGTGTAAAAACAACGTACAAAGATAGGAATATCAGCAAGATGGAGGCGGACGACATAAAATATCGTCGGCCATAGTTGCGCAAAACTGCTTTTTTAGCTACTTTAGGCAATATTTACAATCTGAGATAATCAGAAACGTCAAAATGAAAGTCAAGTACATTGCCGCGGCTCTCGCATGCGCCGCTCTCGCAGTCCCCACCCAGGTGAACAGTCAGGCTGAGGCCATTGAAAACTCCTGCAAGGCGTGCTTCGAAAGCCCGTTCATCATAACAGGGCGCCCTTTCCGCTCCCTCCTCACTGGCGACGAGGTCGCCGAGTTCCACACTACCCTTTTTTCCGGCACAACGTACCGCATAGCGGTCGGCAATGGTGAGAAGAGCAACGTCATCTTCTCCGTCTACGACGACGACCACAACCTCCTCTTCACGAGCAAGGACTATGGCAACGCCCCCTACTGGGATTTCACGGCGGACGGGTATATGGACTGCATCGTCGAGGCAAGGCTCGACAACACCAAGGCCTCGTCGGGCTTCGCCATCGTCATGACAGGCTTCAAGCTGACAGAGCAGACCGACAAGTAAGGACGCAAAGCCCACAAAATGAGCGACAAGATACTCGAAGCGCTCGTTCAGCTCTTCGCCGTCGTGGCCTCAGTCCGCGGAGCGAAGGACATGAGCGACCGCAGGATGGTCGTATACAAATTCCTCCTATCCCAGCTTAACACCGACCTGGCCAACAAGTACATAGGCAAGTTCGACGACTACTACCGCACCAACGTGCGCCTCGGGCTGAGAAGCGAGAACCAGTATAAGACCATTTCACGCGTCTCGTCGAAAGTGATGCGCATCGCTTTCGAGATGAACAAGGAGCTGTCGCTCTTCCAAAAATACATCGTGCTCGTACAGCTCTACGAGTACTTGAACACGGGTCAGATTTCCTACGTCGAGCAAGGACTGATAAACGACATCGTCGCCGATAAGTTCAACATCGACAACGACCAGTTCGAGATGGTGCGCGACTTCATCCTGAACCCGACGTCGGTGTCGCGTCGCATTGTCTTCTCAGGGCAGGAGAACTGCGAGGACATCATTGAGCCGAAGCACGTCTATTGGGAGGACCTGGATGGAGAGATAATGATCGTCTACCTCCACGACATCAACGTCTTCCTCTTCAAATACACAGGCAAGCAGAGCCTGGACATGAACGGCCAGAAGGTCGAGCCAGGCCGCTCGTACATCATGAGCGCGGGCAGCTCGATACGCAACGGCGTCAGCTCCCCCATATTCTACTACGACATGATGCGCCACGTTGTGGCGAACAACGCGGTCCCCGTCTCCATCGAGGCGCGCAACGTCGTATACCACTTCAACAAAAAGCTCATAGGCATCCACAGCCTGTCGTTCGAGTCGCACTCAGGCCGCCTCGTCGGCATAATGGGCGTTTCGGGCTCCGGCAAAAGCACTTTCGCCAACATCATATCGGGCATGGCCCGCCCCAGCAGCGGCAACGTATACATCAACAACATAGACATATACGAGTCGCCTGAGAAGATAAAGGGTCTCATAGGCTTCGTGACTCAGGACGACATCCTGATGGAGGACCTCTCCGTCTATGACAACCTCTACTTCTGCGCCCGCATGAGCTTCGGCGACCTGCCATTGGCAGCCATCGAGGCTCGCATAGACCAGCTGCTGCGCCTGCTCGGCCTCTACGACATCCGCAACGTGAAGGTAGGCAACCCGCTCAACAAGAAGATCTCGGGCGGGCAGCGCAAGAGGCTCAACATAGCCCTTGAGCTTATCCGCGAGCCGGCCATCCTGATTCTCGACGAGCCCACGTCGGGACTCTCGTCGCACGACTCCGAGAATATAATAGAGCTGCTGAAGGATCTCACCATCAACGGCAAGCTCGTCTTCGTGGTCATCCACCAGCCTTCGTCGGACATATTCAAGATGTTCGACCAGCTGCTGATCATCGACACGGGGGGCTACCTCATCTATGACGGCAACCCGACCGAGGCCCTGAACTACTTCCGCCTCCAGCAGGACATGGTCGCCTCGAACGAGGTCATATGCCCCCGCTGCGGCAATATCGACGTGGAGCAGATACTGGACATCATAAGCCAGCCTGTCGTGGACGAGTACGGCAACAACACCGACATCCGCAAAGTGACGCCAATAGAGTGGTTCGAGAAGCGCAACTGGGGAAACATAGAGACGACGTATGTCGGCGACCCCGAGCCTCTGCCGCCCATCAGTTTCAAGACGCCCAGCCGCTTCAGGCAGTGCCTCCTCTACCTCCATAGGGACGTCAAGGCCAAGGTGTCGAACTTGCAGTACATGCTGCTGAACATGTTCGAGACGCCCGTAATGGCCCTGCTCGTGTCCCTCATCTTGCGCTACTACGACACGTCGTCGGTCAACGGCTACACTTTTGCCGACAATGCCAACATGCCGGTCTACATGGTGGTGTCGGTCATCATAGCCTTCTTCGTCGGCCTGACAGTCTCGGCCGAGGAGATAATACAGGACCGGCAGGTGCTCAGGCGCGAACGCTTCCTCAATCTGAGCCGGACGAGCTACATCTTCTCAAAATTCGGACAGACGACGCTGCTCTCCGCCATCCAGATGCTCTTTTACGTCCTCATATCCAACACCATACTGGGCATCGAGGGCATGTATCTGGACTACTGGCTGATACTGTTCTCGACGGCGGTGTCGGCCAACCTGCTTGGCCTCAACCTGTCGGACATGCTGAAGAAGACCATCAACATATACATTGTCATCCCGTTCATGGTCATCCCGCAGCTCATCCTGAGCGGCGTGTTTGTGAAGTTCGACAAGATGAACCCAGACCTGAGCTCGTCAACGTCGGTGCCGGCCTTTGGCAACCTCGTGGTCTCTCGGTGGGCATTCGAGGCCTTGGCCGTCAATCAGTTCTGCTATAACAGGTACGAGACGCACCTCTATAAGTATGACAAGGCCCGCAGCCAATGCTCCTTCTATAAGGACTATTGGGTGCCGGCAATGAGGTCCTACCTCAACAGGGTGACAAAGAACGCCAGCAACCCCGGCGCGGACTACAACGAGCAGCAGAGAGTCCTGACAATGCTGCGCGACGAGATAGCGGACAAGTCGGCCATATTCCCGAGCATCGCCGCCCCGCGCCCCGACATCTTCACTGTCGGCCTCTTTGGCGAGGCGGCCTACAATGTAGTGAACCAGTATCTGGAGTCGGTCAGAAGGCTCAACGTGGAAAGGTACAATAAGGTGGACGTGGCTCTCGATGAGTACCGGAGGTCGTTCTCCCCCGGGCTGCTCGACAGCCTGAGGAGGCGCTACGACAACAAGAGCATAGACGACCTCGTGTGCAACCCGTCGGGGCTGCTGTCCGACGTGATAATAGAGCGGGACAACCGACTGTGGCAGAAGAACGACATGGTGTTCCAGAACACGGACAAGTCGTTCAGAGCCCCTCTCTTCACGTCGTACAAGAACTTCTATGGCCACCTGATCGACACATACCTGTTCGACACGATAGTCATATGGGTCATAAACCTCGTTTTGTTCATCATACTGATAGACGGAAGACTTGGCAAATGGATGAGAAAATAGAGCTAAACGCCCACAACAAGGAAGAACATAAGCCGAGCCATACGGCCGAGCACATAATCAACAGGGCTATGGACAACATGTTCCACTGCGGCCGGGCCATCAACGCCCACATAGAGCGCAAGCGGAGCAAACTGGACTTCGCAATGCCAGCAGAGCCAACTGCGGAGCAATTGGCCGAAGTGGAGAGGACGGTGAACAGCATCGTGGAGCGAAACCTGCCAGTGACGTTCACTTTCATAACCCAAGCGGAGGCAAAAAAACGTTTCGACCTCCGCAGGCTGCCCGACGATGCTTCGGACACGGTGCGCGTAGTGTCTGTCGGCGACTACGACGAGTGCCTATGCATAGGGCAGCACGTGGAGAGCACAGCGGAGATTGGACGCATCACGTTCGCGAGCCACGACTACGACCCTGAGCGGAAGGTGTTCAGGCTCAGATTTAAGGTGACGGGATAAAACCACGGCGAGCCGGACTTGTCGAGAGACACTAAACGCCCAAAATCGACAGTACCTCAAAGAAAGAAGGCAATAGCGATTGGGATGACGAACCGACACAATATTTTTACGTAGAAAGACTGCGTCCCTGACAATGCGCACACTATAAATACTGCGCATTGCACAAACGAAAAGTCCCAAAACGGTAAAACAAAAAGTACAGATATGCAATCATTCAAAGCAAACGCCTGGCTCCTGCCACAGCCAGTCCTCATTATTGGCACTTACTCAGCCGACGGCACTCCCGTGGCAATGAACGCGGCCTGGGGTGGCACATGGGCCGCTACCGAGATCGCCATAAGCCTTGGCAGCCACGCCACGACCGACAACCTTGACCGCTGCGGCGACTTCACCCTCACTTTCGCTACTCGCGACGAGATGACGTACGCCGACTACGTCGGCCTTGTCTCAGCGCGCAAGGACCCTGACAAGGTGGCGAAGACGGGCTGGAAGGTGGAGAAAGCCCCCAATGTGAACGCCCCGCTTTTCACCGACTTCCCCATGACCCTTGAGTGCCAGATGGTAAAGAAGATTGACGAGAGCGCGACGGGCTATGTGGTCGTGGCGAAGATTGTGAACATCCTGTGCGACGAGAAATATCTGGCAGAGGACGGCAAGCCCGACGTAGAGAAGCTCGGTCTCATCACGTTCGACCCAATCCACTACCGCTACATCGAACTCGGAAAGTCCGTAGGGCAGGCTTTCTCCGAGGGTAAGAAGCTGATACAATAGGCTCAAAAAGCAAAGCCTGAACGGAAAAAGAAGACCAAGAACGACGACAAAATAACCTTAGCACCATTATGCAGGAACTGACCCTTAAGGAATTGATAGACCCGCAAGTTCTGCAAAAAATACAAGACGGATTCGCCAATGTGACGGGGATGGCTGCCCTTACCGCCGATGCCGACGGAGTGCCAGTGACCGAGGGCAGTAACTTTACGGACTTCTGCTCAAACCTGACGCGCAAAAGCAGTAAAGGATGCAAGCGGTGCGAGCAGTGCGACAAGAACGGCGGCCTCGAAACCCGCAAGACGGGCAAAGCCACATCGTACTTCTGCCACGCCGGGCTCGTGGACTTCGCCGCCCCCATAATGCTGGACGGCAACTTCATAGGCTCCTTCATAGGCGGACAGGTGCTGACCGAGGAGCCGGACGAGGAGCATTATAGGGAGATTGCCAAGGACTTGGACATCGACCCTGAGGTGTTTGTTGAGGCACTGCGCAAGGTGAACATTGTGCCAAAGGACAAAGTCCAGGCGGCGGCCGAGTTCCTCAACACGATAGCTGAGGTACTGTCGTCAATAGCCTACACGAGCTTGAACACGACGCAGATGAACTCGCAGCTCATCGCAAGCATTGACGACACTGCGAAGGTCATAAAAGGCGTGCAGCAAATGTCCGCCCAGGCTCAAAAGTCGATAGACAAGATGGGCGACAAGTTCGACCACCTCGCCGGGCTCTCCGTCGAGTGCCTAAACGAAGTAGACGGCTGCGAGGACATAGTGAACATCATCCAGGAGAACGCCACGACCACCCACATTCTTGGCCTCAACGCCTCAATCGAGGCGAGCAGGGCGAAGGAAGAGGGCAAGGGCTTCGGAGTCATAGCCCGCGAGGTGAGGGGTCTGGCGGACACGAGCCGCCAATCGGCCGACCTGATGAAGAGCAAGATTAACATCATCAGGGAACACACGAAGGAGATGTCGGACAGCACCCTTGAGGCGAAGCAAATGGTTGAGCAATGCATCAAGGAGATTGACAAGCTGAAGGAGAGCGTCTCGAAGATTCACGGAGGCGGCTTAGGGGAGTAGCCTCCCAAGGCCCCCACAAAACGTAAGCGCCAATCACCTTTTCTCTTGGTGGTTGGCGCTTATTGCGTCAAAACAGCCGCGCCAGACTCCGTAAAAGGAGATATGGCGCGGCCGTTTCTTTTAATGTTGCACCCTATTACTTCACAACAGTCTTTTTACCATTGTGGATGTAGACCCCTGGCCTTGTCGGCTTGCTTTGCAAACGGCGGCCGGTGATGTCGTACCACGCTTTGCTTTCGTCGGAGACAGCATCCACCTCGGACTTCCGGGTCAAGATCGCCTTGTTCAAATCCCAAAAGGAGGATGTCGGGGTCGGTGGCTTCCAAGGTCATGCAATTGCTGAGTGTTGTGCCAGCATTGAGCTGCTCGTCATCTTCGGAAGACGCGCTTTTGTTGGCAGAATTTGTTTCATAAGAATCGTCATATCCGCCAATTACGCATGAGAACGGGTAAATACAGGAGTGAAACGGGCAATGCCAGTCTCCTTGTCTACTTGCCACTGCGACACAATACTATTCATTATAGGTACATCAGAGCCATAGACATCTTTTGCGGAAACCCTTACATACCGTTGAAGGTTATACGCAAGCATTCCATCTGCATCAGAAATGTCGAACACAGCCTTCGGGTCTACTTCAAATTTAACCGATTCGATTCTGCCGACCCTACGAACTATAATCGAATAATTCGGATTGACACTGGCAGAATCAATAGATAAATAAGAAGAGCGAACAAATGGATACATCAGTCCATTTGCAATTTGCTTAATCGCTACAGAATTGTATGACGGATCATAAATCGGTTTTTTTCAAGAAACACACATGAATCAGGCTCTGTATAAACATCGATAAGTGTCTCCGAATAATCAAAGATTGCAGCTCTCGGTATATATGGTTTACGAGTAGGGAGAGGATAAGCAGGCTCTGCTTTCTTTACGTACCTGAGATTATCCTCATTTTCAAAATCGAAATGCACGATAATTACGTCACCCTCCTTAGCATCTATGGCAAATGGTATTCCACCGAATCTGCTATACCAATCGAGGACTTTAGCATGACTAAACATATCAGAAAAGAAGCTCCCGCAAATTTTCTCTGAATATGATTTGACTACTGGTAATTTATGCCGTCTGTCTTTGATTTGATTTTATGAGTCTAACTGGTGACGAGTGACGCATAAAAGGTGTTTAAACGGTGATTAATGGACACTTAAAGGGCGGACAAAGAGCTATCATAGATCCTCGCCGTTGGCCTCATTGGACTATTACAGTCCGCCTAACTATTTTCGGGAATTGGCAAAAACGAAAGGAGGCCTCCATGCGAGGAGACCTCCCTAAAGCTTTTTAGAGCTTATCAAATAAGAGAAGTGGCGGGCAAAATCTCCACCTCCCTCGCTTTATTGAGTGACAGAGAGACGGCCGCCCTCAGAATGGGCAATAATCTCGGTCGCGTACATGCACTGCGCATCGGCATATCCACCAGCGAAATCGCCATTGTGAGTAATAGTCGCCGTGTAACTTACGCTATGCCAGCCCTCATAGAGGTAGTCGATGAAGAACTCCGTCTTGTCGTCGGATATTGACAGATAGTGGCACGGGGTGGAAATGTTAGCGTCAGTCCACCGCCAGAACCACCAGCCTCTGTAGCCGGAGAGTTTGTCATCGGGTTCGGCGGCTGCTGTGCGGAAGTCGCGCAGGCGGACGAAACTGAGAGCCTCGTCGTTATAGAATTTGAGAGTCACACGCACCTTGTCGCCTATTTTAAGACTCTCGGCGCGGGAGACTGGCAGCCATACCTCTTTGCCCGACTCCACACTCCTGACTTCGAGAGTCCTCGTCACTTTGAGCTTACTGTCGCCACTTGCCACAAGCTCATCTATGGGCGACTTCATTATGCGCTGCCAAGCCCCCCACGAAGTTGTGCCTCCGCTTTTCTCAACCTTAGCCTTTTTTACAGCCCCCTCGGCCGCAATGGCGAGTGACACCTCAGGCTTCTCGACGGAGCACGTGGCGGAGATGTCACCGACCTCGACGACATCCGTCTCCTCAGCAGAGGCGGAGGATGCGAGGAGAGCGAGTACGGCACGGCTTGTGGACTGTGCATCGGGCCAAGCCTCGCCGCGCTTCATAAGGACAAGGTGGTTTATAACCTTCTGCGCATTGGGACTTTGAGGGTTGAGGCGTTGCAGGGCTATGATGAGCAGGGCCTGAGCCTCGACCTGCTCGCGACGGTGGAAGAGTCCGTTCTCGGGGATGAAAGCCGTGCCATCCTTAGTCTGCACGAGGTTCTCCTCAAGGCTCTTGAGAATGGTGCGGGCGGAAGCGTTATTACCCGTATGAGTGAGGATGAACAAGGCCGTGACCCTGTCGCACATAGAGGGGTATTGCCAATTGTCCTTCAGCACTTCAATCATCTTGGAGACAGTCTTGTCGGACGCATAGTCACCCGTAAGGACACGAGCCTGAATGGTCGTCAGCGTGAAAGAGGAGAGCCGTTTGACCGATTTATCATCCTTATTCGCCTTGACCTGCTTCTCGTAGCGGGCGAGCTGCTCGGCGAGCCTTGCATCGAGATAGGGGCGCGCCTTGGTCAAAATCTTGGAGACCGAGGGCATATCGTCGGGCGAAACGAGGCCGAGCATCTGCATCTCTCCGAGCGTCGAGGCGATGGCGACAGTCATGAACTCTGAGCCATCCATCCCGCTGAACCATGGGAATGAGCCGTCGGAAAGCTGGAGGTTGCTGAGCTTGCGCAGGTTCTCGTCCTTCACCCGCGACGCATAGGAGCCGCTGAGCAACTTGACGACATCCCCGTCGTGCTTCGCAAGCCGCTGGGCGACAAGATACCAGATGTTGTTGTCGGCGTCGCCAACGGTGCTCAGCTTACCATCGTTCTCCTTGAGGTATTTGACGGCTTTCTGGATATCGGGACGCTGCTGGAGGAGCGCCGCTATGGCCGAACTCTCGTAACGCCCGAGGTATGTGTCGGCGCAAGGAGCGAAACTGTTGTCGAGCGAAGGCAGTGCGCGGAGCACCTCGATGAAGGCGTTGCTCGTGTAGTTGAACGTGAGCGTCTTGGTCTTTCCGTCGGTGAAAGGATTGGACAATTTATGAGTCCCCTTGCCCGTCAGTACAAACGAGCTGCTCTCCTCAACCTCAATATTCCTCTTTGCGACGGGCAGCAACCTGCGCTCACCATCGGAACTACCTGTTGATGCGGCGCAAATGGCTTCAATGGCGAGGGTTTCGACACCCTCGGGGACAACGAAATCGCACCCCGCCCTTACGGACTTAGCTCCACCGACCTCGACACTGATGTCATTGAGACTTAGCAGGACGCGCTTTGTAGCGTTGTCCGAAATGGTAATCGAAACCTTGGCGGAGGTAATAGACGAATCGGTAGCCGCCACAGAGACTGGGATGGACAAAGAGTCGCCCTCGGTAGCGAAGCGCGGCAAGCCAATCTGTACATTCACGGGCTTGGCGACTGTGAGTGTCCGCGTTATGATTTCAGAGCGCATCTCCTTGTCGACAGCCAGAGCCCGGAAGTTGTAAGTCGTAAGGTTATCGGGCAAAGTGAACTCGAATGTGGCATTGCCATCAGCCTCGGGCGTGAGGGAGGGGAAGAAGAAGACAGTCTCGTCGAAATTCTCACGCAGGGGCGCAAGATCTTCGGCATTAGCCGTAGAGACTCCCGCATCGGCACTCTCCTCAACTGCCTCACCTTCTTCAACGACAGCGCATTCGGCTGAGGCGAACTTGGCTGAGGCTGATTTGTTCATACGCCGCCCCCTTATGGCCAAAGATGGCATTACGCTCTCGTAGAGGGTTGGCCGGCCGCCGTAGCCCACCACTACCTGATCTAACTGAAAGTAATCAGCCGCCTCATAGCGCAGCCTGTCAAATACCTCATTGAGGAAGTCGGTGTCAGCGTCATAAGAATGGGGACGGGTATAGTATCCATCCGCGCCCTGAGAATTGACGTTGTAGTTGGCGACATAGACGTTGCCGAACATGAGGCGATTGGAGACTGGCAACCGTCTGAACCAGACAGACCATGAGTTGTCGACGTACTTATCGAGGCGGCTATCGTACATCGACGCTGCGATTGTACGGCCAGCCGGGCTGACGCAAGATATTGTCCACTTCTCCTTTGCGCCGGGGACGGAATGGTCGCGGAAGGAGGTCAAAGAGAGCTTGAGCTGCTGCTCCTCCTTTGCGACACGGACATCGGCAGTGCGAGTAAAGAAAGAACCATCCTTTTGCACAAAGGCAGCGACTCTCAAAATCTCGTCATTCACACAGTCGGCCGGAACGTCGTAAGACAGCTTGTCGATTGAGCGTGAGAGCTTCACTTGCTTGCGGAGGACAAGATTGTTCGCCTTGGAAAGAAGGACAGTGACATAGGCGTCGTCAAGGCCAGAGCCGACACGGATATTGAGAGTCTCACCAGCCTTTACGGTCTCAGGGACATCGAGCAACAGATAGTCGAGCCCGTCCATCTTGCCCTTATCGGCCAAAGCGACGTAATCGGACTGCGCCTCAATCTTGGATGAGTCGAGCGCGACAGCTGAGGCCACTACGCGATAGCGGCGTGCGGGAAGATTGAGGTCGAAGAGGTCAACCTTGCACTCCCCATCAACATCGTAGACCTTGTCGTGGACAGGGATGGAAGCCAACTTCACATCATTGTTGGCAAAGG
>JBJEGU010000016.1:0-2952 GCA_051875415.1 Marinilabiliaceae bacterium | reverse complement strand
GTGAGCCGCTGCCAAGTGTTTTATATAATATTAACTTTTAGGGGGGGGTATTTTAGTAAATTTGAACACTAAATAACACCACGTGCAGATACAGACACTGGTGGACACAGGATAGCGAATTAACACAGCATAAGATGGAGAAAGAAAAAGAGCCTTGGGGAGCGCCGTCGCATGACGGCACGACCTCACGAAGCGACGCACCGCAGTGGAGCGACGCCAGCCAGCAGGCCGACGAGAGCTTCGGCGTGCAAATATATGACGATGAGGACATAAGTCTGCGATCGGCGCAAAGCGAAATTGCGAGAGGAAATGAGCTGAGCAATGAGACAATCAGGCAGCTCGAAGAAGAAGACCAACGCCTTAAGGCTGAGCTTGACTCGCTGAGGGGCGAGGTTGAGCAGCTCTGCGCACAGTACAATGAGCTGCCCGCCCCCAAGTCCATAATGAAAATTGCGCAAGAAGTCGCAAAGGACTACCTGACAGTGAAAAACCTCACTGCCCAGCAGGCTGGAAGCATGGTTCTCAAAGCCATCACGAAAAGGGCGTTGCGGGCCAACGTGACTGTTATGCTCGCCGATGTCGGCGGCCGCCTCGTGAAGAAGCTCATGGAGCGAGGCAACCTCAACCGGCAATGCGAGGCTCTGAGCCATCAGTCGATTGAGGCGGGGAACAAGATGCTCACAATCGGCTCTCGGCGCATAGACATAGCGAAGGAGCGATACGCCCAGATGGGCGTGGAGTTCGCGCGCCGCCACGAGCAGCGTCAGCAGGACTATGACGACATGGTGCGCAACTCCAAAGAGGAGAGCCGACGGCAGTGGGATGCCATCAACAAGCCCATCGACGAGGTCGAGTCCGACCGCAAGGACGAGATTGACGACCTGATTAACGGATTTGATAACATATAGAAGACAAAACAGAATGGGAGAAATTTCTCGCAGATTCGACTCTGCAAAACAAGAGCTTAATCGGTTGTCGCGAACAGCGCCTCGGGATGTGCGCCTGCCGTCCGTTTCCGAGTCTGGTAGTGTATTGGGTTGGCTGGGCACCGACCACGATGTCACAGGCAGAGAGTTTAACAGATTGACTCGTGCGCTACAATCCGCATTTACAACGACCAACGAGAACATCATCCAGATCGCCCAAGCGAGTGGCGTTATGTATAAACTTGCTGATGCCCTTGAGTCTGACTATCTTGCCAAGTTCAGTCGTTCTATCAACGAGGCGCTCGAATCCGGAATGAAAGCAGAGGCAGCAGCTAACCAAGCTAATAACGCTGCAAGTCAAGCTCTCAAAGCCCAGAAGACGGCCGATGGCTCCATAGAGGCCTTGAAACGCAGCTATGAGGCTCTCAAGCGCACGAATGAAAAGTTTGAGGACTTCCGCCGGCAGGCCGAAGAGAGGCTGCGTACGCTTGAGAGAGAGAACGAAGACCTTGCGAGAGAGCAGAACGGCAGAATCGGCGAGGCTTTGAAGCGAATCGAAAGCTATAAGAGAGAGGTTTACGCAGCGAAAAGTGAGCTGTGCGGAAGAAACTATGAGGCGACAGGCATGATCGAGAGTAACGGCAATGCAGGGAAAATGGTGTGGGTTGCATTCGGCATTGCGGTTGCTGCACTTGTCATAGCACTGGCGGCAGGGATAAAGGCTTTCGTTGGTTAACTCTAATGAAGCCCTTAGATATGCACCAGCCCTTGCGTGAGAGGGAAAGCAAATTGGTGGAATATCTACGGGAAAGCGCAGATATAGAAACCGAAAGCACAGAACAGAAAATGGATGGCAATGGGCGTTTCCACCATTGCCATCCATTACTGTTTTGGGTTATTTTACACTCAGGCAAACTAACTGACACCAAGAGAAGTAACACAGTCAGAAAATAAACTCTCTGCTGCGGGAGAAGATACGCTTTTCGGAATTTGTCAGTCACACCGCCATAGGATGGGAATTACTGCCTATATTCTATGCGCCTTTTGGTAAGTTTGGCACTACCGTCAGCATTAACGCATAAGCGCTCTACCCAATTGTCATATTCGTCGAACTTATAAGAATATTGAGCCTCGGGCGTCTTAATCACATTTCCCAGCTCATCGAACTGCGTCTCGACAGAAGCCAAGACGCGTCCATATTCGTTGATAAGAGCCACAACAGAATCGGGGTAATACCGTTCATCGTCACAGTAACTGTAATAAGAGGCTAACCTTATGCAGATGTAGCCTTCCCTCTCCGAAAATCCGAACTCTAAATCGGCATCACCACCACCCACAAAGAGCTTCGCAGGTCTGCCATCATCGAGAACCAGAACATCTCCACCCTCACAGGGTTGGACGAAGACACTATCTGCGCCATAAGCTATGAAAACACCGCAAGGATTATCTCCATCAGCCACGGGAGTAAAGCGCACAAGCCTCCCGCTGTCATATTTATACACATATTCCTGCTCCCGCTGATGAGAGAGAGAACTAATTGATTAGCGTCATTGAAGTGATAAACCTCAACAGATTCCAAACTGTCCGTAGCGGACATCGCAGTGTCTATTGAACACGAATATGTAGAGTCAACAATAGAAATTACATTTCCTACAACATTAAAGTCGGCCGTACAGTTGGAGATACAAAAGTAAGTATATAAGAGGGATGCCTTTAGAGGGTGCGAAGGAAGCGAAATGGAACCCGGGATTCCGCAAGTATCCCCTACCGGTTCGTTATAAAGGGATACGTCGACAGGTGAACAGGACTCAGTATGCTTGATGACGCATGACGGCAAAAAGAGTGCAGCGCACACAATTGGTATGAAGAGAAATATGTTTTTTTCATAGGGTCTCATGCACAACAACTTTTAAAGGGTTATTATAAAGAGAGGATGAATCCCCGGGGTTAATATCCCGGGGACTCGTCCTTTTTAAGTGGCGGCAACCTACTCTCCCACGCTCGTGCGCAGTACCATCGGCGCGGG
>JBJEGU010000015.1:75756-77282 GCA_051875415.1 Marinilabiliaceae bacterium | reverse complement strand
TTTTATACGGATCATGCTTAACAAGATTATCTAATCATTTCAAAACAGCTTCTCAGTTTTCTGAGAAAAGAACGCAACCTTCACTCTTTTTATGGAGCAAAAGCAAAAACAAGCCATCATTTAGCTAACTTTGGGCTTATGAAACAAGTCTCGTCACTTTATCACATTAACCTCTCCCACTTCGCCCTCCAGTTCATAACGAACGGGGCTACGGGCGCGGAGAGCGTGGAGCAGGCGCGCAAGGCCCTCAACGGAGGGTGCATGTGGGTCCAGCTGAGGATGAAAGGGGCGAGCGAGGCAGAGGTCGAGGAGACCGCGAAAGACGTGAAGAGGCTTACCGACGCGTTCGGCGCGACACTCATTATCGACGACCACGTCGGCGTGGCACAGCGCATAGGCGCCACGGGCGTGCACCTCGGCAAGAACGACATGGACCCTGCCGAGGCCCGCAAGATTTTGGGCGACAAGTTCGTGATTGGCGGCACGTGCAACACGATTGACGACATCAGGCGCGTGAGCGGGGCGGTGGACTACATAGGCTGCGGACCATTCCGCTTCACGACGACGAAAAAGAACCTCGCGCCCACGCTCGGCCTTGAGGGCTACCGCGAGCTGACATGGGAGGCCAGGAGCGAGGGCGTCAACATCCCTATGGTGGCCATTGGCGGCATAACGGTCGCTGACATAGCCGACATCCTGGCCTCAGGTCCCGACGGCGTGGCCATGAGCGGCGAGATTGCCCGTTCGGCGGATATGAGCCGCAAGACGGCTGAAATAATCGAGGCGATAAACACTGCCAAAGCACCTTTCGCCTGACGCGATGACGATAGGCAAGGCGGTTCTGCGGGTCGCTCTGACCCTGCTCCCGGCGGCAACGGCCGCACAGACGACAAGCCTGCCTTCCGCTCCGCTGATAAATTCGTACCCCGTCCTTGACTCGGGCATCCTCACACACGTTTACGACTACGAGTGGTTCTCCAGCGGGGCGAGCCTCGACCTCGGCTCCGACACGATTGGCATATGCGACTACGACGGAGGCCGGCTGTGCATTACTTCCGCACGACTCGTAAACAGCACACTCCCGAAATCATACGACACGCGCTTCGCCGTTAAGGTGACGCTCGCACGGGTGTCGCCCACAGGCGAAGCCACGACCGTGAAGAGCAACTACACCTATTGCAGCCGTTGCGGACGCATAGCGCGGGAGACGCCAACCATCACGCTCAACGACAGCGAGGACGAGACGGCCGACGTGACATACGGCGACAAACTTGACCACCGCACCAACGCCCGCATAGAGGAGGCGGGCAACCCCATCATCATTATAGCAGGCGGCACGGAGGCCTTCCTCGACGGAGGCGGCGAGCCTCTGAACCGCGACTCGATAGTCAGCGCGGGGCGACACACTCTGCGAGTCGTCTCAAAGCAGATAGGCAATAATGTCTTCAGCCCGTCGAAAGGCAAAGTACGCGTCGGCTTCGCCCAGGCCGAGAAGACATTCACCCTCACCGTCAGCCCACTCAGGC
>JBJEGU010000015.1:17411-75656 GCA_051875415.1 Marinilabiliaceae bacterium | reverse complement strand
GCCAACTACACCACGGACGAGGCGGCGTGGCACGCCACGACGTTCACCATAACCGCGAGCGGCGACACGACGGTCACACCTTCCGAACCCTCGCACCCCGCCCTCCCCTCACCCGACACCGACCCCGACTTCTTCGGGCGGCCGCTCATCAGCCACGGCAGCCCTCTGGGCGACGAGAGCCTCACGCGCATCTACGACCCCGACTGGTACGCCATGGGCGGCGAGGTGGAGATGGAGCGGCCGCCCGCGCTCGCCCGTTGGGGCGAGGGGACGGTGGTCATCACGGGCGCGTTCATAGGACATGCGGCATCGGGGGTCGAGGACGGCGCGGCGCACTACCCCGCGAGCTACGAAGAGCCGCTGCCGGTGTACGTCAGCCTCGGCTTCGCCACCGCGGACGGCGACACGGCGGACATAGAGGGGCGGCACATCTACTGTGACGGGTGCGGCGGCGTGAGGCGCAACACGCCCGAGATAAGCGTCGACGGCGTGGCGATGGACGGCGGCGTGCGAATCACCTACGGCGAGCCGCTCCTGTGCCGCACATCGGCGCGGCTGACGAGGGTCGTCAACGGACAGACCGTCATAGTGGCCGGGGGCGTGGACATAACGATGGACGGCGAAGTGGCATACAACGGCGACCTGCCAGCGGCCGGCACGCACGGGCTGCGGGTCGTCTCCAAGAGGCTCGGCAACGACAACCTCGACCCCGCGCGGGGCGATGTCGAGGTCGGCTTCGCCCAGGCCGAGAAGACATTCACCCTCACCGTCAGCCCACTCAGGCTCACGTTCTCCGAGCCGCTCACCATAGCCCCACGCCCCGCCGACGGCACGACGCGCCTCGGCAAGCTCACCCTACCCCGCCCCGACAACGCGCCCGACGGCGGCGAAGAGCCCAAGGTTGAAATAGCAGAAATCGACAGCGCGGACGTGAGGCCCGAGGCGGGCGAATACGCCGTCCGCTACCGCCTCGCCACGCGCTCCGCCAACTACACCACGGACGAGGCGGCGTGGCACGCCACGACGTTCACCATAACCGAGGGGGAGACCGGGGCATGCGCCAAAGGCATAGTGCGCCTGAAATTCGGCAATACGCTCGTGGCCGATAACGCGGGCGGCGAATACGCCGCCTACCAGTGGTTGGCCGGCGGGAAGGAGATAGTCGGCGCGACAAAGCAGTACTACCATGCGAACCCGTTGCCCGAGGCCGCCTACTCCGTTCGCCTGACACGGAAGGACGGGACAACCCTGTCGTCATGCCCGCTAAATGTGGGCGGCACGCAAACGGGACTCGGAATCAGGGCCGAAGGCGACGGACTCGACACCGCGATCGAGGTGACAGGGGCTGAGGCCGAGGGGGCTCTGGTCGTGGCCTACACCTCGGGCGGAATGATGGTGGGGCGGGCGCGGACGGGGCGCGATGGCGCAGTGCGGATGCGGCTGCCCAAGGGCATTGTGATATTGAGGGTAGAATCGGGCGGCAGGATGGCGGAAATGAGCATAGCATGCCATTAGGCGAGTCCACCCTTTGGGCAAAAAGAGTATATTCGCGCATAGCATATTGGGAAACGAGACCGACGAGGGGTGCCGCGGACGCGCAGCTGAGATCATACCCTTAAAGGACCTGACGCAGGTAATGCTGCCGTAGGCAAAGTAAGTCTGACAGAACAAAGAAGCCCCCGACGCAAAGGGGGCGAAAGCGCGCGGCGCACCTCTCCGGAACCCTCCCAACCTTTTTACCAGAAAACCAAAAAACGGAGAGGATATGAAAATCTACGTGAACGACAAGCCCCACGACTTCGCAGGCAGAACCGTGGCCGACCTCGTGGCGCAGCTCGCGCTGCCGTCCGACGGCGTGGCCGTGGCCATAGGCATGAGCATCGTACCCCGCGCCGAATGGGCCGAGAAGGCTCTCAGCGAGGACGACAAGGTGATGATAATAAAGGCCGCGAGCGGCGGATAGCCCCCTACGTCGGCATAAGTGCGCGTCATCGCGCTTATTTCCACAAAAAAAATAAGACATCCTTTTTTCACGGCCAGCACGGGCGGCCATAGGGCGAAAGCAAGCGGCATCACCCCACCCTGCCGTAAGCCACGGAGGACGGACTGAGAGAAAATGCCCGTCGAAGCTTATCCGAAAACAAAAAAACATCACAAAATAATGACCAAACTGACAATAGCGGGCCGCGAGTTCGGCTCACGCCTCTTCCTCGGCACGGGCAAATTCAGCAGCAACGAGCTGATGCGCCGCGCCATAGCGGCCTCAGACACCGAGATGGTGACCGTGGCCATGAAACGCATCGACACCCAGAACAGCCAGGCCGACGACATGCTCAGCCACATCAAGGCCCCCGGCATCCAGCTCCTGCCCAACACGAGCGGCGTGCGCACAGCCGAGGAGGCCATATTCGCCGCCCAGCTCAGCCGCGAGGCTTTCGGCACGGAGTGGCTCAAGCTCGAGATCCACCCCGACCCGCGCAACCTGCTGCCCGACCCCATCGAGACCCTCAAGGCCACCGAGAAGCTCGTCGGGATGGGTTTCAAGGTGCTGCCCTACTGCCAGGCCGACCCCATCCTCTGCAAGAGGCTTGAGGAGGCGGGCGCCTCGACCGTCATGCCCCTCGCGGCCCCCATCGGGACCAACAAGGGACTGCGCACCGAGGACTTCCTCCGCATGATAATAGAGCAGAGCACCGTGCCCGTCGTCGTCGACGCCGGCATAGGGGCGCCGAGCCACGCCGCCGCGGCCATGGAGATGGGCGCCGACGCAGTGCTCGTCAACACCGCCATTGCCGTGGCCACCGACCCCGCGGGCATGGCCGAGGCCTTCAAGGAGGCCGTCGTGGCCGGCCGCAAGGCGTACGAGGCCGGCCTGGGAGCCGTGTCCGACACCGTCGAGGCCAGCAGCCCGCTCACCTCTTTCCTCAACTAAGCCAACCGCCTGCCTTTCAACCAAGTAAGACATCCGACAACGAAATAAGATGAACGAGAACATCAAGATAACATTCCCCGGCAGCGAGAAGGTATACATGAGCGGCAGCCTCTACCCCGACATCCGCGTCGGGATGCGCCGCGTCAACCTCACGCCCACCGTCACCACCGAGGCCGACGGCACCGAGACCCGCCGCGAGAACGCCCCCGTCCTCGTCTACGACACGAGCGGCCCCTACGGCGACAAGGACGCCAAGATCGACCTCAAGAAAGGCCTGCCACGCCTCCGCGAGGAGTGGATAATGAAGCGCGGCGGCGTGGAGAGGCTCAGCGAGCTCAGCTCGGACTACGGGCGCATGCGCCTGGCCGACAAGAGCCTCGACCACCTGCGCTTCGAGCACATCCAGCCGCCCCTCCGCGCCAAGGAGGGCGGGCACGTCACGCAGATGTGGTACGCCAAGCACGGCATCGTGACACCCGAGATGGAGTACGTCGCCATCCGCGAGAACATGAACTGCGCCGAGCTCGGCATCGACACGCACATTACGCCCGACTTCGTCAGGCAGGAGATTGCCGCGGGCCGCGCCGTGCTGCCCGCCAACATCAACCACCCCGAGGCCGAGCCTATGATAATAGGCCGCAACTTCCTGGTCAAGATTAACACCAACATTGGCAACTCGGCCACGACGAGCAGCATCGACGAGGAGGTGGAGAAAGCCGTGTGGAGCTGCAAATGGGGCGGCGACACCCTCATGGACCTCTCGACGGGCGACAACATCCACGAGACCCGCGAATGGATTGTCCGCAACTGCCCCGTCCCGGTGGGCACCGTGCCGATGTACCAGGCCATGGAGAAGGTGAACGGCAAGGCCGAGGACCTGACGTGGGAGCTGTTCCGCGACACCCTCGTGGAGCAATGCGAGCAGGGCGTGGACTACTTCACCATCCACTGCGGCATACGCCTCAAGAACGTGGGCCTGGCCGACGACCGCCTCACGGGCATGGTGAGCCGCGGCGGCTCCATCATCTCCACGTGGTGCCGCTACCACCAGAGGGAGAGCTTCCTCTACGAGCATTTCGACGACATATGCGACCTCTGCGCCAAGTATGACGTGGCCCTCTCGCTCGGCGACGGCCTGCGCCCCGGCTGCACGCACGACGCCAACGACCGCGCCCAGTTCGCCGAGCTCGACACCATGGGCGAGCTCGTCGAGCGCGCATGGGCAAAGGACGTCCAGGCCTTCATCGAGGGCCCGGGCCACGTCCCCATGCACAAGATACGCGAGAACATGGAGCGCCAGATTGAGAAGTGCCACGAGGCCCCGTTCTACACCCTGGGCCCGCTCGTGACCGACATCGCCCCCGCCTACGACCACATAACGTCGGCCATCGGCGCCAGCATCATAGGCTGGCTCGGCACGGCCATGCTCTGCTACGTCACGCCCAAGGAGCACCTCGGCCTGCCCGACAAGGAGGACGTCCGGACCGGCGTCGTGACCTACAAGATAGCCGCCCACGCCGCCGACCTGGCCAAAGGCCACCCTGGCGCCGCCATCCGCGACGACGCCCTCAGCAAGGCCCGCTTCGAGTTCCGCTGGAAGGACCAGTTCAACCTGAGCCTCGACCCCGAGCGCGCGCTCGAATACTTCAAGGCCGGCGGACATCAGGACGGGGAGTACTGCACCATGTGCGGGCCCAACTTCTGCGCCATGCGCATAAGCCGCGACATGCGCAAGATGGGCAAAAGCTGCTGATGCGGCCCGCTGTTTTAAATCATTAGCGATATATGTTTTCCGACGAACTATTAAAAATATCGTGGGAGGAGACCACCGACAAGATCTACAACTCCACCGAGGCCGACGTGCTGCGCGCGCTGGGCAAGAAGAGGTGCGACGTCGACGACTTCATGGCCCTCATATCCCCCGCCGCCGCGCCCTACCTCGAGACCATGGCGCGGCTGAGCCAGAAGTACACGCTCGAGCGCTTCGGCAAGACCATCCAGATGTTCATCCCGCTCTACACGACCAACTCGTGCACCAACTCGTGCGTCTACTGCGGCTTCCACGTCCAGAACCACATGAAGCGCACCATCCTCACCATGGAGGAGGTCGAGAACGAGTACAAGGCCATAAAGCGCCTCGGCCCCTTCGAGAACATCCTGCTCGTGACGGGCGAGAACCCCGCCCTGGCCGGCACGGACTACATAGCCGAGACCGTCCGCATAGCGCGCAAATACTTCTCCAACATCAAGATAGAGGTCATGCCCCTCTCCACCGAGGACTACACCCGCCTGGCAGGCGAGGGCGTCAACGGCGTCATCTGCTTCCAGGAGACCTACCACCGCGAGAAGTACAAGGACTACCACCCGAGGGGCATGAAGAGCAACTTCGAGTGGCGCGTCAACGGGTTCGACCGCATGGGCATGGCCGGGATGCACTCCATAGGCATGGGCGTCCTGGTCGGCCTTGAGGAGTGGCGCACCGACATGACCATAATGGCGCGCCACGTGCGCTACCTCGAGCAGCACTACTGGCGCACCAAGCTCAGCGTCAACTTCCCCCGCATGCGCGTGGCGGAGAACGGCGGCTTCCAGCCCAACGTCATCATGAACGACAAGGAGCTGGCCCAGCTCACCTTCGCCTTCCGCATCTTCGACCACGACGTCGACATCAGCTACTCCACCCGCGAGCCGGCCGACATCCGCGACCATATGTGCGCCCTGGGCGTCACCACCATGAGCGCCGAGAGCAAGACGGATCCGGGCGGATATTACAGCTACCCGCAGGCCCTGGAGCAGTTCCACGTCTCCGACAGCCGCAAGACGGCCGACGTCTGCGCCGGCATCCGCGCCGCCGGGCGCGAACCCGTCTGGAAGGACTGGGACGACGTCATGAACTGACGCGGCCATCACCTGACGGCACAGTAAGTAATCCCCTCCTCGCGGTGGCACGCCGCAGGGAGGGGATTACTTTTTTTTGGAATATGGTGGGATAGGTATGTGAGCGTAAGTATCTGATTTATTATAAAATATATATGTGTGGATATGAAATAGGCAGAATCTTTTTACGCCGCATTTGCAATAATGCGGTTTGCCGCACGTTATGACCATTGCCTGATGTCGACAAAGATGGCGGACAGTCCTACTGATGGGACTGCCAAGACAGAGTAACCACATAAACGGTAAAAAAAAATGTTCAAAAAAATTGCCTTAATCCTCGGGCTAATATCAGTAGCCCTAACCACCTCCCGCTGCAGCGACGACGACGACGACTTCCGCTACACGCCAATCGACACCTACAACACGACGTTTGAGTTGACTTTCGATGTCCGAGGCGAGACGGTCGACGGAGCCTTCATGGCGCAAACCAGCGGATTCTGCCACGAGAACCGCGACAGCCTTGAAATTATGATGGGAGGCCGAAACTACCTCATTGTCAACTTCCCAAGCCCCAACGCCTACGGCAAAAGCACGACAACGAAAACTGAAGATGCGACAGTGACCACCATGTCCTACATGAGCAGCATGACAATTGGCGGCAAGAGGACGGAAGTGCGCACATATTTCACGATGACCGTACCCTACATGCAAGAGAGCAATCCCAAAGACCCAGTGTACAGGCTTACAGAGGTCGAGATAGGCGGCAGCAAAGCCCGCGTGACGCCATCCTCCGAAAGCGCCGGCTACGTCTGCCTCGTCAAGGGCGAGGACGGCGGATGGGTGGCAGAGGACTAAGCACCACCCGATAAGACACCCCCTCGGCGGCATATGCATGCCGAGGGGGCTTGTTTTTTCCTCTTCACCGCCAAAAGAGCTAACTTAGCGAACGACTAAAAAGCACAACAGCATGAAAGCAAGCATCAGGACCCTCGTCCTCGCCATCGCCTGCGCCACGGCGGCGCAGTCCGCCACGGCGCAACGCCCCGGCCACCCCTACCTCACGCACGACGAGCTGCCCAACAGCACGCGCTACATCCCCGCCCCGCCCGACACGTCCGACGCGGCCTTCTTCAACGACTGGCTCGTCTACACCCGCGGCCTCGCCCTCCGCCCGACTGAGCGCGGCGCGCAAGCCAAGGCCGACGCCGAGTACACGCCCGAGTACATAGCCCGCTACTACTCGCCCGCCGCGGGCTTCGCCATCAGCCCCGACTCCACGCCCGAGCTCTTCCACCTCGTGGCATGCGTGGCGTGGACGGGCGGCGACGCCACGTGGCACGCCAAGAACCACTACATGCGCCGCCGCCCCTTCATGGTCATGAGGCAGGGCACCATGACCCCCGACCATGAGGCGGGCCTCTCGCGCAACGGCTCCTACCCCTCGGGCCACACCGCCATGGGCTGGAGCGTGGCCCTCGTCCTGGCCGAGGTGCTGCCCGAGGCGCAGGACAGCATCCTCTCGCTCGGCTACGCCTACGGCCAGAGCCGCACCATTGTCGGCGCCCACTGGCAGAGCGACGTCGACGCCGGGCGCGTGGTTGGCGCTGCCGCAGTGGCCCGGATGCACGCCTCGGCCGACTTCCAGTCCGACCTCGCCGCCGCCAAGGCCGAGGTGGCCCGCCTCCGCGGCGAGAAGGTGAGCAAGCCGAACGTCGGAAAGAACAAGAGGCGAATGAGATAGGCGCCGGCGCGCCTACTCAACGAGTACTACATCGCGGCTATAAAATATTAAGTTACAACTTATTGCATATTATAACTTAAATCGCTATATTTGCTTGTGGGGAGTGCGACGATTGTCTGTTCGCATCACCGAAAACATAACACGGCGGGCACCTTCCGCCGCCCGACAAACCTGTTAGCGATATGAAGCTCATAGCGATAAGCTGGCCGACGATGTTCGACGACGAGGCGCGAATCATCAACGCCCTCTTCGAGCAGGGCCTCCCCATCCTCCACCTGCGCAAGCCCGAGGCCACGGAGGCCGAGGTGGAGAGGCTCGTTATGCACATCAGGCCCGAGTTCCACGACCGCCTGACGCTCCACTACCTGCCCGCGCTCGCCGAGAGGCTCGAGCTGGGCGGCTACCACCTCAGCGCGGGCCACGCCCCCGCCCCCGACGATTGGGAGGGAAGGCTCAGCGCGTCGTGCCACAGCCTGGCCGAGGTGCAAGCCGCGCTCAAGACCGTCGACTACGCCTTCCTGAGCCCCATCTTCGACAGCATCTCCAAGCACGGCTACAAGTCCGGCTTCAGCACCGACGAGATACTCCGCGCCCACGACCGCGGCATCATTTCCCGCCGTGTGATAGCCCTGGGCGGCATCACGGCGGCCAGCCTCCCCCTCGTGGCCGAGATGGGCTTCGGCGGGGCGGCCATCCTTGGCGGCCTGTGGGGCGACCTGAGCTACGAGAGCGTAATGCGGAACTACTGGGCGTGCCTCAACAGCGAGGTGCCGTGCAAGGCGACGGCGGTCTGACACCCGCCCCCTCAGACGAGAAATATAAAGCGTGCGCCGCGGAGTCCCCGACAATGGGACTCCGCGGCGCACGGGCGTTTTTGTATGTCTGGCAATCGCTTCGGAAGATTGTTTTCACGCCTTGCTCATACATAATCACAAGAGAAAACGATAAGGAAGGAAGCCTATTAACATTTTCACCCTAAATGATCTCGAAAAACTGCGTGTTCAGATACCCTCATAAAAGTTCGCCAGAGCCTCCTCCGCGAACTTGGTCTCCAGCCGCACAAGCTCCTCCTTGACGAGCGACCTGTCAGAGTGAAAACAATCCTCTATCCATAGCAAATCATATTCCGCAACATAATCCCCCGTCAAAAAGCGAAGGAGGATGTCGCTCATCAATACGTCATCCCGTCTGTCATAATTGGGGAGGTATTTCTCAATAAAACTCCAGTGGTTGCGGTAGGCATCAAAGGCGTCTTCTGTACTCTTCATAGTGATTTGCAAGTAAATCCCTGTCTGGCAGGAATTTATTAGGGAGAATAATCGTCTGGTGGTTAATGCTTACAAGAAAAGAGCGGAACTGCTCGCCTTTGGCCGAAAAAAGGAATTCGTCCGATATCTCAATCACGCAGTCGGGAGTCACAGCGAAGAGCATATTGTCAAAAGCCTTGTGGAAAAGCGGACTCATGCACAGGCCGTTCCTGGGGTTAGTCCGGTTCCGCTCGTCCACAGCCCAATTGGAGATGTGGCACGCCTCGACTAAGAGGGGGCTTTCGATACCCGTCACGCAGCACCGACCCTCGTAGGCCGCAAGCACGGTGTCGCGGAAAAACCTCTGCCCTACCCTCTGAAGCGTCACCACCTCCCGTTCCACCCCGACAGGCAGGTCGTCAATCGATATCTCAGCTGACTGCCCGAGAACCTGATGACGGCGGCGCGCCAAGATGAGTTCACACTCATAAGCTATTTGCTCTGGGTTCGCCATAAACTCTTCCCAAACATCTTCCTCGAGGTGCGCCCCGTGCGTGAGACCTGTAATCCCTTTCGCCCTCAGACATGAGTCGAGCCGCCCGAAGTTGCCAACCTTCTTGTTCAAAGCATCTGGAGTCCGACCGTCAAGAAGCTTGGCAAATTCGCGCACCAATGGATGCGAGGCGCGGCATTCGTTGAATGGCACCCGACAATAAACGTAGAGGGCGATAAGCGTCTCCTCCCTCGACCATTTGTGAACTGTAGACATTATAGACGCAAATATACCACATTAACCAATCAAAAAGCCGCCCCCGCGCCGCGCGCTCCCGGCGACAACAGCGTCCACCAAATTAAAGGGCCCGACGCGGAACACACCCCACATATGCCTAAAAAAAGCGTCAGGAGGCCCAAACGGGCGTCCTGACGCTTCAAATGGTATCTTGGTATCGCCGCCTGCTAACTCAGGCCGTGGATGCGGCCGTCAGCGTCCACCGTCATTGCCTCGGCGGCAGGGTGGAGCGGCAGGCCGGGCATTCGCATCATCTCGCCCGTGAGGGGGATGACGAAGCCGGCTCCGGCGGCAAGCTCCACGGCGCGGACGTGGATGGTGAACTTGCCGGGGCGGCCCGACTGCTTGGGGTCGTCGGTGAAGCTGTACTGGGTCTTGGCAATGCAGACGGCGGCCCCTTCGAGGCCTATCTCACGCGCCTCGGCCAAATCTTTGAGGGCCTTGGGAGCGAACTCAACTGCCTCGGCCCCATAGATGGTCTTGGCAATGCGGGTTATCTTCTCCTCAAGGGGCTCGGCCCACTTGTAGAGGGGCTTGAAGTCGCTCTTGCCGCTCTCGGCCTCGGCTGCCACGGCACGGGCAAGCTCTTCGGCGCCATTGCCGCCCTCGCCCCACACGTTGGCGACGATGGCCCGTACGCCCCACTCGGCGCACGCGTCGGCCACCACCTTGTGCTCGGCGGCGGTGTCAGAGGCGAACTTGTTGATGGCAACGACCACGCGGACCCCGTAGCCGAGCATGTTATGGACGTGGCGCTCAAGGTTGTGAAGCCCGGCGCGCACGGCCTCGACGTTCTCCGCCCCGAGGTCGTCCTTCTTCACGCCGCCGTGCATCTTGAGCGCCCTGACGGTGGCCACAATGACGATGGCCGAGGGGCGGAGAGATCCCGCCTGGCACTTGATGTCGAGGAACTTCTCAGCCCCGAGGTCCGAGCCGAAGCCGGCCTCCGTGACGACGTAGTC
Organism: Marinilabiliaceae bacterium; assembly: GCA_051875415.1. Lineage (GTDB taxonomy): Bacteria > Bacteroidota > Bacteroidia > Bacteroidales > Marinilabiliaceae > W3P20-009. The sequence continues at coordinate 65,107 of JBJEGU010000015.1, read as the reverse complement.
GGCCAACGAGAGGCCCATCTTGGTGGCCACGAGTGTGTTTGTGCCCTGGGCTATGTTGGCGAAGGGGCCGCCGTGGACAATGGCGGGCGTGTGGGCGAGCGTCTGGACGAGGTTGGGCATCATGGCGTCGCGGAGCAGTGCCGTCATGGCACCCTCGGCTTTGAGGTCGCTGGCATGCACGGGGCGGCCGTCGGTCGTGCGGCCGATGTATATGTCGCCCAGCCGCCTCTGGAGGTCGGCAAGGTCTTTCGAGAGGCAGAGGATTGCCATAATCTCGCTGGCGGCGGTGATGTCGAAGCCCGTCTCGCGCGGCACGCCCTGCGCCTTGCCGCCAAGGCCTATGACGATGTGGCGGAGCGAACGGTCGTTCATGTCCATGACGCGCTTCCACGTGACGGAGCGCGGGTCGATCTGCACGCCGGCCTTGAGGCCGAAATGGATGGCGTTGTCAATCATGGCGGCCAGGAGGTTGTGCGCCTTCTCGATGGCGTTGAAGTCGCCGGTGAAGTTGAGGTTGATATCCTCCATGGGGACCACCTGGCTATACCCGCCCCCGGCGGCACCGCCCTTGATTCCGAACACGGGGCCGAGCGATGGCTCGCGGAGCACTACGCACGCCTTCTTGCCGATGAGGCTAAGCCCGTCGGCCAGACCGATGGAGACGGTCGTCTTGCCCTCGCCGGCGGGCGTGGGGGTGATGGCCGTCACGAGGACGAGCTTGGCCTTGGCGGCCTTGCCCTCGTCGATGAGCGAGAGGGGCAGCTTGGCCTTTAGGCGGCCATATGGCTCAATGATGTCCTCGCTCACGCCCAGGCGGGCGGCGATGTCCCTGATAGGCAGCTTCTCAGCCGCGTCGGCAATCTCTATGTCGGTCATGTCCAAATTTGTTTTGTTAGTCTGTAGTCGAGGCTTCGCCGTGCGGCACGGCATTGTGAAAAACGGCCGCCCGGCCCCGCCTTTTGCGCGAAGATAGCTCAAAAGGCTGTCATTAGTCTCCGCTGGGCAAAAAGAACCCGCCCCGCGGTGTCCCCAGAACGGGGAGCCGCGGGGCGGGCAAAACAAACCTAAGGCTGAAACACTCAGAGGTTGGCGGGGTGGTCGTAGGTGCCAGTCCGCTTGTCGAAAATCATCTTTGTGTAGTAGTTGTTGGTGCCGTCGGTGAGCTTGGCCACGGCCTCGCGCCAGTTCTCGCCGTTGAGGGAGCTCTCGTTGGTGGGGTACTTGACGCGGCTTATTATGTCGCCCTTGACCTCGGAGAGAGGCTCGAAGGTGATAGTCGCGCCACCAATGACGGCGGCTATCTCGCCCGGGCGTAGCAACTGCTCGGGGTAGCCCGTGCGGCGTAACTCGGTCCACGCCTCGGTGCCGTCGAGGTAGAGGTCGATGTACTTCTGGAGGGCAACGGCCTCGGCGTCGACCTTGGCTGTGACGCTGGCCACGTAGGCGGCGTCGACATCGCCCGTCCAGTATTCGAGCGAGGCCTCCACGCCCGCCTTATAGTCGTCGGCGTCGAAACCACGGTACTCGCTCTCGATGAACTTCTGCTCGGCGTAGGTCATGAGGGGCACCGCGAAGTCCTGGGCCAGGAAGACGGGCGGATTGGCGTACCAGTTGGGCGTGCCTTCTCGGCCGGCCCTGCCGTAGCTCGACGGCACACCGTAGGGGAAGCCCTTGCAGTCGCCGCCATTGCTGCCGGAGGTGTAGACGGCGAGGCGCGGGTCGACCACGCCCTCCCACGGGTGGCTCTTGGCATTGAGAGTGTCGGGCTGACCTTTCAGTATGTCGCAGAGCTTAGCGTTGATAGTGAAGTCGTTACGCCCATCAACATACCAGCCCTCGTAAAATTTGCAATACTCCGTTCCGGTGGCGGCGTAGTGGAACGCCGCGGCGTCGTCATTGCTCTCCATGACGCCGCTCTCCAGGGCCTCGGCTATGTAGTCCTTCCACTTGGGGTCCGTCTTGCTGAGGTGGATGGCGAGGCGGCACTTGAGCGAGCCGGCGAACCTCTTCCACTTGGCCGCGTCGCCGCTGAAAATCATGTCGCCGCTGGTAAAGGCGGTCTCGCTCTCGTCAATCTGCGCTGCGGCCTCGGTCACCTCCTTGATGAGGTCGGCGTATATGGCCGCCTGGTCATCATACTTGCAGTAGATGACGCCCTCGCTCTGGAGCTTGGCCACGTCGGTGTATGGCACCGCGCCCCACGTGTCGGTTATGAGGCCCATGAGCCACGCCCTGAGGATGCGCGCCGCGGCAATCTGGTTGCAGTTGGCGCCATAGGCCGAGCTGAGAGACGCCTTGGCGGGGTCGGTGTTAAGCTCGATGACCTTGTCGAGGTTGGCCACGCCCATGTAGAGGTAGTTGAAGTAGCCGTTGTTGACGCTCTCGCGTATCTGGTAGCAGTCCTCCTCGGTGTAGTTCCTCTGCGCCCACTGCTGGGCGTAGACGAGGCACTGGCGCGCCGAGAACCAGTTGTCATAGACGTTGTCGACGATCCACTTCTCCGCGCCGCTCATCAGGGCGTTGCTCCCTACCTCGGCCGGGTCGTTGGGCGAGACGTTGACGTCCTCCAAGTCCTGGCATGCCACGAGCGCCGTTGCGGCGACCGCGAGCGAAGCCAAGTAATATGCTGTTTTCATGATGGATAGCTGATTTTAGAGTGTGTGTGCGTTAGAATTTCATTGTCACGCTGAAGCCGAAGTTGGCGAGGCCAGGCAGAGCCGCGCCCTCGATGCCCTGGACGTTGCCCGAGCTCGTGACGGACGCCTCGGGGTCCCAGTGCTTGGTGTCGGGACCCCACGTGTGCAGGTTGCGACCGTAGGCCGAGAGGCGCAGCGAGTGGATGAAATTCTCCTTGGCCTTGAAGGGGAAGTTGTAGCCGAGGGTGACCTCGCGGAGCTTGACGTAGTCGCTCTTGAAGACGCTCTGCGCCGCCGGGCCGTTGTAGATGCTCTCGCAATACTCCTGTCCGCCTACGCGGATGTCGTTCACCGATCCGTCCTCCTTCACGCCCTTGAGGACGATGCCGTCCTCGCGGATGCCGTTCTCGGCGGTCTCCTCAAGCATGCCGGAGTACATGCCCCACAGGTACGATGTCGAGAACCAGTGGCCGCCCTTGCTGAAGTCGAAGAGCACTGAGGCGTCGAAGCGCCAGAGCTTGAACGAGTTCGAGAAGCCGCCCGTGAAGTCGGGGAAGATGGAGCCGAGGTTCTCGTTGCCGTCCGTGGCCTTGTAGAGGCCGTCGTCGCCTACCACCTTGTTGCCCTTGTCGTCGTAGACGTAGTTGGTGCCCATTATCACGCCGTAGGGGTCGCCCTTCTTGGCGCCCACCTCAACCTTGAAGGGGGCTGTCGTGAGTCGGTAGTAGTCTACGCCGTCGATGAGCTCGACCACCTTGTTCTTGTTGCTGGCCAAGGTCACGCCCATGTCCCACTGGAAGAGGCCGGTCTTAATTGGCGTGCCGTGGAGGGCGAGCTCGAAGCCCTTGTTCTCCATCTCGCCACTGTTCACCACCTTGTAGATGTAGCCCGTGGTGCCGGAGACCGAGAGGGGGATAATCTGGTCGGTGGTGGTGCTCTTGTAGTAGGTCACGTCGAAGCCCACGCGGTCGGCGAGGAACGACATCTCAAGGCCCACCTCGAAGCTCTTGGTGCTCTCGGGCTTGAGGTCGTCGTTCTTGAGGGTGTTCGGCAGCCTGTAGCCCGGGGTGGAGCTGTCGACGTTAGTGTACTGGGTGTAGGTGGTCACGACGCTGTATGGGTCGGTGTCGTTGCCCACCTTGGCTATGCCCGCCCTCAGCTTGCCGTAGGTGAGCCAGGGCTTGCCTATCAGCTCGGAGAAGATCCAGCTGGCCGTTAGGCTCGGGTAGGTGTAGCTGTTGTTGGAGCTGGGCAGCGTGGAACTCTTGTCGTTGCGGACCGTGCCGTCGAGGAAAACCATGTTCTTGAAGCCGACACTGAAACTGCCGAAGAGCGAGTTGATGCTCTTCTTGGTCGTGAGGTTCGTGGCCGTGGCCGACGAGATGGAGTTCTTGAGGTTGTAGAACTCCGATATTGAGAGTCCGCCGACGGTGGAGCCTATGAGGTTGGAGAAGTTGCTGTGCATGATGTTGGCGCCCACGTTAAGGCCGACGTGCCAGTCCTCGCCGAACTGCTTGTCGAAGGCCGCGAGGAACTCGTGGTTGAGCTCATACTGCTGACGGCGCGTCTCGGAATATTTGCTCTGCTCCTGGCTGCCCACGGCGTTGCGCTCCTCGCGCCTGTCGGCGAAGAAGTCGAGGCTCGCCTTGTATTGCAGCTTGAGCCACTGCCTCTGCCACGTGGCGCCCACAGTGCCGTAGACGCGGTTGCGCGAGTCCTCCTCGTAGTTCATGTAGCGGCTCCAGTAGGGGTTGTTGGAGTAGGCGGGCGTAGCGTCGTCCCACGCCGTGCGGTTCCACGTGGCCTGCGTGCCGTCGGGGAAACGCCAGAGGTCCTTGAGCTGCTTCATGTCGAGCTCGCGGTGGCCCCACTGTACGAACTTCTGCATCACGTTGTTGTCGCCGTAGCCGGTCTCGGGGCGTCCCTTGGCCTTCTGGTTGAGGAAGGTTATGTTGGCCTCGGTCGTGAGCAGTCGGCTGGGGCTCGTGGCCTTGATGGAGGCGTTGACGACGTTCTTCGTCATCTTGCTGTTGGGCATGTAGCCCGTCAGCGTCGTGTTGGTGTAGGCTATTCGGCTCGCCACGCGGCTCGTGGTGTTCTCTACGCTCACCGTGTTGGTGAGGCTCACGCCGGTCTCGAAGAAGTCTTCTATGTCATGCTCCGGGGCCTTCCACTCGCTCGTGGTCGGGTCGCCCACCTTGCCGCCGGCCTCCCACTTGGCCAGGTCGTACCACGTCACCACCTTCTGGCCGTCGTACTTGGCGCCCCAGCTCTCGTCGGTGTTCATGTCGGGGTAGAGGAACTTCTTGCCGTTTATCTCAATCTCCTCAAAGTCCTCGCTTGCGCCGCCGCCGTAGAGCCTCTGGAGCTTAGGCAGCTTGTTCACCCTCTCGAAGCCCACGGTGGTCGATATCGTCACGCCGTAGCCGGGCTGGATGCGGCCCTTCTTGGTGGTGATGAGCACCACGCCGTTCGACGCCCTCGAACCGTAGAGGGCCGTGGCCGACGCTCCCTTAAGCACCGTCATGGCCTCTATGTCGTCGGGGTTGATATCGGCCACGAGGTTGCCGTAGTCGTAGCCGCCCGCGCCGCGCTGGGTGTCTGTCGAGTTGTAGTCGCCGCCCTCGATGGGCACGCCGTCTATGACGAACAGCGGCTGGTTATTGCCCGAGATCGAGTTGTTACCGCGGATGAGCATCTTGCTCGAGCCGCCCATGGAGCCCGAGCCGCTCGAAATCTGGAGGCCCGCCACCTTGCCCTGCAGGGCGTTGACGGGGTTGTTCATTCCGCCGCGGCTCTTGATCATCTCGTCGCCGCCCACCTCGGCTATGGCGTAGCCCAGGGCCTTGCGCTCGCGCGAGATTCCGAGGGCCGTCACGACTACCTCGTCGAGCTCCTCGTTGTCGGCCGTCATCAGGACGTCCACCGTAGTGCGCCGCCCTACGACCTCGCGCTTGTCCTTCATGCCGATGAACGACACGTTGATGACGCTCTCGCGCGAAGGCACCGTTATGACGTAGTTGCCGTCGATGTCCGTCACCGTGCCGCCCGCCACGCCGTCCACCACTACCGCCGCGCCCGGGATGGGCTGACCGTCGTCGTCGACAACGCGGCCCTGGACCCTTATCCCGCCCTCTTGCGCCCAGGCGCAGAGCGAGCCGAGGAGAAGGGCGGCCGTCAAAGTTGCTGGTAAAAGTCTTTTCATAATGTTGATAAGTGTATTTGGTGTATTCGTAATAAAAAAGGCGGCAAATATGTCATCACCACATCTATTTGCCGTCATCTGATCGTTGATTGAAAGTTGGTAAGTGTGTTTGGCTATGAATCGTATAAATGAATCTGGGTTAGGTTTTCCGTTCGTTGCAAAGGTATAGATTGAGCTTTTAACACATTTAGAATAAACGTTAAACTTTTAATCTCGCATAAAAATGCCCGATTTTGGTTACTAAATCTACCATATACGTGGTAGTACACTTACTAAATGAAATAAACACGGTATCTATACGCAACGAATATTCAGTATATCAGCACGTTTTGACTGCATATCGTCACATATGGCGGACGTTGAGTGAATATTATTCAAAAGCGCGCTATATTGGCGAACAGACAGAACACTGACGGATGCCATTTTATTTTGGAAAATTCGCAGAGTCGCGCCCGCATCACAAATGTTAAAATGAATATACGTAATTCCCTTAACGCCCCACGCCGACCGCACTTTTCATGCACCACCACCTACGCTTAGCCCCACACCGTCCGGAACAGCCGCAAGATCACGCATGACCCCACCCTCGCCCACGGCCCCGACTCTCAAAAACAACTCCTTTTTGCCGCCATCCCCCCGTCAACCACGCCACGGCCACCAACGGCCTTCATAAAATATCTTCATACCCGATGTTCCGTGTGAAACAACGCCCCCCGCTTTCGGTCAGGAGTCTCGGCTCGGTGCGAATGTTTCAATCCATAGCCTAATAAGCCTCTCTCAGTTTCAAAATAGAAAAAAGCGCGGCGGGAGATAACTCCCGCCGCGCAAATGATATAAGAGTCGTCCGCCCGCACATCAGCACGGGCATCCATAATATTTAAAGCCGACTCTTAAAACGACTGCCCGATTAAGAGTAATAGTGCAGCACGCCATGGGGGCAAATACTGTCAACCAAGGTTGCGCCCGTCCCGAATCAAAACATCACTTGACCTACCGCCCGCCGCATACAGCTATCGTGCGAATCGGACGGTAATATTGCATCGCGCTGTCAGCAGGCTTTTCCAAGGCCTGCCTTAAAGGCGGATGACAGACTTCATAAGCTCTCGTATCGAATATCATGAGGAAGAGAATAAAAAGCGCCTTACAAGAGCGGCTGTCAAAGAAAGGTGACGCATAAGGGATAAGTGCGCCGCAATCATAACCTAAGGCCAACATCGCAGAATTTGCAACATTGGCAACGTTAGAGGGGGAAGGGAATTATAGCTTCACCAATATACCCTTTAGGGGAATAATAGATTTTCATCTTTTACTTTCTACTCCTTTTTCTCTGTGTGATTCGCATACCGCAGCACAGTCATAAGATTGCTTATCGTGTGTACACCAAATAGAAGTTTCTCTCCCCCGTTGTTCCTTGTGGAACTCGCCCCTACTCTTTCAAATCGGAAGAATCGTCGGGGTGAAAATAGTCAAATACTAACAATCCTTTGCTTTTACCGACCGTTTCCGTCAAATCGTTAAGCGAGGCCGCACGGATGGACTCCACGCCGCCAAACCTCCGGAACAGCTCCTCCTTGGTCTTAGGCCCTATGCCCTTAACCTCGTCAAGCTCCGAGGCCACCATACTCTTGCTCCTCTTGTTGCGGTGGAACGTTATGGCCACGCGGTGAACCTCGTCCTGCATCCGGGTGAAGAAGCGGAACACGGCGTCACTCTTGCCAACGCCCACCACGCGGGGCGGGAAGCCGACGAGGATCTCGTTCGTGCGGTGGTGCGAGTCCTTTGCCAGTCCTATGATGTTGAGCGAGAGTCCAAGGTCGGCCGACGCCTGGCGCATGACCTCCATCTGCCCCGCGCCGCCATCGGCCACAATCAGGTCGGGCATGGGCTGACCCTCGTCGCGCAGGCGGCGATAGCGGCGGTAGACTACCTCGTACATCGAGGCGTAATCGTCAGGCCCCTCGACGGTCTTGATGTTGAAGAGGCGGTAGTCCTTGCGGCTGGGGCGCGCGTCGCGGTAGACCACGCAGGCCGCCACGGCGCTCGTGCCCTGGATGTTCGAGTTGTCGAAAATCTCAATGTGGCGCGGCAAGTCGTGGAGGGCGAGCAGCTCCTTTATCTGTATCATGAGCTTCTCCTCGTGCGTGGCGCGGCTGCGGTTGGCCTCCTGCTTAAGCAGCTCGAGCTTATAGAGGCGGGCGTTCTTCTCCGAGAGGTCGAGCAGGCGGCGCTTGTCGCCCGACTGGGGAATGACGAACGTGATGTCGGCGAAGTCGGTGTCGGGCCTTAGCGGGACGACGCACTCGCGTTGCAACACGCCCGTGGTCTCGCGGACGCTCTGGATGCCGAAGGAGAGTATCTCGGCGTCCTCCTCGTCGAGCTTGCGGCGGAAGGTCATGGTGTACGACTGGAGAATCTGGCTCTCGCGGACGCGCATGAAGTTGACGTAGCTCTCGCCCTTGTCGTCGTCGCGCGCCAGGCTGAAGACGTCGCAGCTCATCACGCCGTTGCCGGCCACGAGCGAGCGGCTCTGATAGCCGGCCAGACGCTCTATCTTCTTCTTTATCTCCTCTGCCTCCTCGAACTCAAGGTTCTCCGCCGCCTCGTTCATACGCTCGCGGAGCATACGTATGACGGGCGAGATGTTGCCTCGGAGAATGTCACGGACGCTCTGAATATAGCCCGCGTACTTCTCTTCGCTGACAAGCCCCTCGCACGGGCCTTCACAGAGCTTGAGGTGGTACTTTAGGCATACGGCATACTTGCCTGATTTTATGCGCTCGGGCGAGAGGTTGAGCCCGCACTGGCGAAGAGGGTACGTGTGCTTGAATATGTCGAGCAGGTCGCGCAGCTGGCCCACGCTGGGGTAAGGGCCAAAATATGTGCTGCCGTCGCGGACGTGGCGGCGCGTCTGGATGACGCGGGGGAATGGCTCGTTGAGGATGGCTATCCAGGGGTATGTCTTGTCGTCCTTGAGCAGGATGTTATACTGGGGCTTGTGCTTCTTTATGAGGTTGTTCTCAAGCAGCAGGGCGTCCTCCTCATTGTTGACGACGATGTGGTGGATGTGGCAAATCTTGCTCACGAGGACTGTCGTCTTGGCCGTCTGCTTCTTGTTGAGGAAGTATGACGACACTCGCCTCTTGAGGTTCTTGGCCTTGCCGACGTATATAATCTTGCCCGTGCGGTCGAAGTACTGGTACACTCCGGGCAAGTCGGGCAGGACGTTCACGAGCAGCTTGAGGTGCTCAAGCCTCTCGGAGTCGGAAGAGTATGTGTATTTGTCGGCCACTTCGATAGAATATCTGTTAAGGGATAAATTAAAAGACGGGCCTCGCCGTCAAAGCTTTGCGCAGCCCTATATGAAGAGGTCCACGAAGTCGAACTTGTCAACGTCGAAGAGTCCCTTGTCGCCTATCTTGAGGCTGGGGATGACGAGCAGCGACATGAAGGCCATGGTCATGAACGGCGACTCGGGCTTTACGCCGCACTCCTTTTTTGCCATCGCGATGAGCGACTCGTATTTCCCGGCCACGACATCCCACGGCCTCGGCGTCATGAGCCCCGCCACGGGGAGGGCGAGCTTCCTCACCCTGCCCTCGGGCGTCACGACCACAATTCCGCCGCGGCACTTGAAGATGGAGTCGGCGGCAATCCTCATGCTCCGCGCGTCGGCACCCACTATCACGACGTTGTGCGAGTCGTGGGCTATGGACGAGGCTATCGCCCCACCCTTCAAGCCCATCCCCCTTATGAAGCCGTTGGCTACGGGCGCAGAGGCGTCATAACGGTTGACGACGGCAATCTTCATCACGTCATCGGCCACCGATGCGCGGATCTCCTCGCCCTCGCCCACGCCCGGCTCATAGACCTCCTGCACGGTCAGCAGCTGGTCGGGGATGAGGCCTATGACCCTCACCCTCGGACTGGCTGCCGAGGCCACGACCTTAAACTCGTCGTCGGCGAATGTGCGTTCCGCGAAATGGTTCACCCTGCCCGAACGCGAGGGAGCGAAGAGCGTGCGGCCGTCGGCAAAACGTCGCTCGCCGCCTATGTAAACCTCGCTGACGACGAAATTGTCAATGTCCGTCAGGACGAGGAAGTCAGCCGCGTCGCCCACCTGCACCTTGCCCGCTCCCAGCTTGTAGTGGGCCGACGGGTTGGCGCATAGCACTTGGAAGATGTCGAACACGCTCACGCCCTCGCGCCTTGCGCGGCGGAAGAACTTGTCTATGTGGCCGCGGTCGCGGATGTCGTCGGGGTGCGCGTCGTCGGTGCAGGCCATTATGTCGGCCACGTTGGTCTTAAAGAGCGGCATCAGGGCGTCGAGGTTGCGCGCAGCGCTTCCATCGCGGATCAGCACCTTCATCCCGAGGCGGATTTTCTCCTCGGCCTCGGCAAGGGTGTAGCACTCGTGGTCGGTCGACACTCCCGCCGCGGCGTAGGCTCGCAGCCGCTCGTCCGTTATGCCGGGGATGTGGCCGTCGACGGGCTTACCCGCCTGCCGCGCTATCTCCATCTCCTCCATCACCTTGGGGTCGGAAGCGAGCAGACCCGGGTAGTTCATCATCTCGGCGAGTGCGTAGGCGCGGGGCATCAGCCGCCTTATCTGGCGCGGACCGAACTCCGCACCGTTGGTCTCAAATGGCGTGGCCGGCACGCATGAGGGTATGGCAAAATAGAAATGGAGAGGCGACTTGGCCGCGTCGTCCATCATATAGCGGACGCCGCGCTCGCCCAGGACATTAGCAATCTCGTGAGGGTCGCACACCACGCCCACCGTCCCGTGAGGAATCACCATCTCGGCGAAGCGTTGCGGCGTGAGCATCGAACTCTCAATGTGGACGTGGGCGTCGATGAGTCCGGGCGTGACGTAGGGGAGTCCGTCGGTCGGCTCGGGCGAGAGTTCTTTGATGGAGATTATCTTCTTGCCGAATGTTATCTCGGCGGTCGAGATGTGGCGTTTGACAATGTCGACGTAATTCGCCTTAATTGTGCTTATCATAGGTCAGTTCTTTTAAATTAAAATGGAGAATACCGATTTAACAGCATTTTCGCTTATAAAAAGGAGTGCGCTATTTACAGATTGAAATATTTTGCCGTCGTTCCACGTGAAACGGGAAGCACTGGCGCACGCCACTCCCCCGTCCTATCGCCCGAGTAGGACGAGCAGTATAGATATGTCGCTCGGCGATACGCCGGGGATTCGCATCGCCTGGTCGATAGTGGCGGGGTCGATACGAGTCAGTTTCTCGCGCGCCTCGAAACTGAGCGCCTTTATGCTCTGGTAGTCTATCCGCCCGCGGAGTGGGATGTTGTTGTGGCGAAGCATCTTGTCGGCCTGCTGTTTCTCCTTGGCTATGTAGCCGCCATATTTGATGTTTATCTCGGCACTCTCAAGCACCTCGGACTTCAAGTCGCCAGCCTCGTCGGCCAGTCGGCGCAAGTCGGGTATGAGGGGCAGAATGTCATCTATGTGCACCTGCGGGCGGGCGAGAGCCTGCGACGCCTTGATAGACTCGGAGGCGGGCGTGGAGCCGAGCCTCTCAAGGATGGGGTTGAGCCTGTCCATCTTCAGAAGGCGACTCTCCAAGATGCGGAGCGCATCGTCACGAAGCCGAGCCTTGGTGGCGTGGCGATGAGCCGCCTCCTCACTCACCGAGCCAACCGCCCTTCCCTTCACAGTGAGACGGTCGTCGGCATTGTCCTGACGGAGGAGGATGCGATACTCGGCGCGGCTGGTGAACATGCGGTACGGCTCGTCGACACCCTTTGTCACGAGGTCGTCAACGAGAACGCCTATATATGCCTCGTCGCGCGACAAGACGAGCGGCTCGCGGCCTTGCACCTTCAGGGCGGCGTTGATGCCCGCCATGAGTCCCTGCCCCGCCGCCTCCTCGTAGCCCGTAGTGCCGTTCACCTGACCGGCCATAAAAAGCGAGCCTATCACCTTGCTCTCAAGTGAGTGATAGAGTTGCGTGGGATCGAAAAAGTCGTACTCTATGGCGTAGCCGGGGCGGAGTATCTGAGCGTTTTCAAGACCGGGAATGTGGCTAAGGGCCTCCATCTGGGTCATGAGGGGTAGCGAGCTGCTGAAGCCGTTGAGATAGTACTCAGTAGTGTCCGCCCCCTCGGGCTCAAGAAAAAGCTGATGCTGATCCTTATCGGCGAAGTTGACGAGCTTGGTCTCGATGCTGGGGCAATAGCGCGGCCCGATGCTCTTGATTGTTCCATTGTAAAGTGGCGAGTCGGCAAAGCCCGAGCGCAGAATCTCATGAACCTTCGGATTGGTGTAGGTTATGTAGCACGGCAGCTGAGGCATTACGGTGTTCGAGTTTGCCGAATAGCTGAACTTGTGGCCGGATATGTTGCCATCCTGACGCTCAACTTTGCTAAAGTCGATAGTGCGGCCGTCTATTCGCACGGGCGTGCCGGTCTTCATCCTCTGCGTGGTGACGCCGAGCTCCCTCATCTGGTCGGAGAGGCAGAAAGCGGCCTCGTCGCCCATGCGGCCACCGGAGTAGTGCACACGCCCCACGTGAATCAGTCCGTTGAGGAACGTCCCGGCCGTGAGGACCACGGCTTTCGCCCGAAACTCGACACCGAGCTTGGTGCGGACTCCCCTCACCTGCCCACCCTCTATTACGAGCGACGTTACGGCATCAGCCCACATACTTAGCCCCTCACACTGCTCAAGCCTGCGCCTCCATTCGAGCGAGAAGCGCTTCTTGTCGCATTGCGAGCGCGGCGACCACATGGCAGGGCCCTTGCTCATGTTGAGCATACGGAACTGGATGGATGTGGCGTCGGTCACCCGCGCCGTCAGTCCGCCCAGGGCGTCGATCTCGCGGACTATCTGACCTTTGGCTATGCCGCCCACCGCGGGGTTGCAACTCATCATGGCAGTCTTGGTTAGGTCGAGCGTTATGAGGAGCGTGTCGGCCCCGAGGCGCGCGGCGGCGGCGGCGGCCTCGCATCCGGCATGGCCTGCGCCGACGACGATAACATCGTAGGAAAATCTCATCGTTAGGAGAGTCTGTATTTCAGGTGTGAAAGAAGCGTGAAGTGAACAATATTTACAGAGCCTGACAAGGCTGTGAAAAAAGCGAGTCATCAACTGTCAAGATTGGCGAGAGTCAATTTTTTACGCGTTTTTGGCTCAAAATTTGCCTCGCCTCACCCTGTCGCCTTGCCAAGACGCAAGTTCGCCCCCGCCCAAAAAGTAAACCCGCGCCGTGGCCCGGAGTCGGGCGCAAGTGCGCGGGCTTCTAACGTCGTAATATATTTTTGCCAGGCGAATACAGCCTGGGAGCCGGCTACTTCTTCTCGGCCATTAGCGCGGCGAGCATGGCGAGGGCCTTCTCCTCTGCCGCCCTCATCTTCTTCTCGTCGTCAGGGGCCTTGTCCTTCAGGCCGCAGAGGTGGAGTACGCCGTGGATGATGACACGGTGCATCTCGTCATCGAACGAAGGAGCGTACTGCTCGGCGTTCGTCCGCACCGTGTCAACGGAGATGAACATATCGCCGCTCACGACTCCGTCCTCGTCGTAGTCGAAGGTTATGACATCGGTATAATAGTCGTGCTGGAGATACTGGCGGTTGACCTCAAGAATCTTATCGTCGGAGCAGAAGATGTATGTGAGGTCGCCCGTCTTGAAGCCGTAGCTCTCGGCCACTTGCTTAATCCATTTCTTGAGGATGAGCTTGTTTTTGAGCTTGAGCTCGACATCCTCGTTCTCGAAACTTATCACTGCAGATTGAAAATCATTGTCACGCGCCGGCCCTTGTCCTCGAAAGTGAGCTCGTCGCTAAGGTTGCGCATAAGGAAGATGCCGCGCCCGCACTCCTTCTCGATGTTCTCCTCGGCCGTTGGGTCGGGCAGCGAGTCGGGGTCGAAGCCGTCGCCCTCATCGGTCACGGTAACTTCAATGCGTTGATTATTAATATGGTAGTGGATGTGTACCTTCTTACTTTTATCGAGCTTGTTGCCATGTACTATGGCGTTGTTGACGCACTCGACGACAGAGAGCATATACTTGCCGTAGACCTCGTCGTCGATATTGAGCATCTGAGACTGGCTGTCGATCATCTTCTCGACCTTGCCCACGCTCTCCATCTCGGAGTCCAAGTCAAGATTCTCTTCTATGTTGATAGTGTTCATCTATCGTGGTATGCAAATGATAAGTGTGTTTTTATACGTATATACAATCACTAAGTTGTATAAAGCAGCCCGAACAGAGGAAACGCCGCTCTTAAAAATTGTGAAATAGCCTCATTTCCCTACTGCTTACGCAACCACAGCTCAGGATCCTGCTTCGCCTCTCCCTTCCATATCTCGAAGTGGAGGATGTTGGAGTTGATGCCATCGCCCGTATAGACCCGCCCGAGGTTGGTGTAGACGTCGACCTCCTGGTCCTTCTTGACGTAGACCTCCTCAAGGTTGGAGTAGACGGTCAGGATCTCGCCGTGGCGTACGATGATGGTGGCGCAGCTGCCCGGCACGACAATGATACGCGACACTTTGCCCTTGTGGACGGGGTGTATGTCCTTGCTGGCCAGGATGTCCATGTCGACACCGTTGTTGCTGATCTTTATCTGCGGCACGAGGGGGTGGTCATGCTCGCCGAAGCGGCTCGTGATGACGAAGCTCCTGACGGGCCAGGGCAGACGACCCTTGTTCTCTATAATCTGCTCCGAAAGTGGCTCAGGAGCCGTATTTTTGGCCGTTTCGGTCTTGCCTGAGGCTTTGGCCGCCTTGCGCTTTCTTTCAGCCTCCTCGGCCTCCCTGCGAGCCCTCTCCGCCTCCTCGCGGATGACGGCCACGATGCGCTCCTCAAGTTTCTTGGTCTGCGCCTGCGCGTCCTTTATCTGCTTCTGGAGGTCCACCTGGCTCTTGCTTATCTGCTCCACGTTACCCTGCCTCGCGGCGAGCTCGTTGTTGAGCTGCGTGGTCTCGTCGCGCACCTTGGCCAGGACCTGGTTGATGGAGACGAGCTTGTCGGAGACGACTCCCTTGAGCCTGGCCATGTCGGCCTTCGAGGCCTCAAGCTTCTCGAACTGCGTCCGGCGGTATTCGGAGTACTGCCTCATGAAGAGCAGACGCCTGTAACTCTGGTTGAACGAGCTGGAGGAGAGGATGAAGGCGAGCGGCGAGTAGGAGCTGCCGTGCAGTTGGAGCTGGCGGAGTATGTCGGCGTACTCCTGCTTCTGCCTTTTGAGCGCGCGCCCCACGGAGTCGATGCTCTGGTTGAGCTTTCGAATCTGACCGTTGTAGGCCTCTATCTCACTGTTGTACAGGTCGATAAGCTGGCGTCGGCGGGCAATCTTGTTGTCGACGACGGAGATGCGCATCATCTCGTTGTTCTTCCTCGTCTTGTACTCGTCCATCATCTTGTTGTTCTGCTCAATGATGGACTGGAGCCTGGCCTTCTCGCGGTTGAGGTCGTCGAGGGTCTTCTGCCCGCTCTGGGCTAGTGCCGCGGCGGGTACGAGCAGCAAGGCTATGAGGAAATGTGCAATGCGCATAGGGAAACGGGGAAAGAAGTTTATTTCTCTTGCAAAGTTACATCGGAGATTTCAATCTCGAGCTTCGAGACTGACGAGTCGGGCTCTCGCACTGCCACTTTCACCTCGCTCGGGAGTAGGTGGCCGTCGAAGCGGCGGTAGTCGGCCACGTCGACCGCGACGTCGTAGTTGCCATATGTGACGCGGGCGTAGGCGAGAGTCATGTCCACGCCGCTCACGCCAATCTTGACGCTGACGCCCCTCTCGGCACGGCTCAGCTCATATGTGTCGTCGGCGTTGAGATACATATCAAAACGCGAGAAGTCGCTATCGCCGAAGTACTTGTAGACTGGTGGCAGATTGCCGAGCATGGCGGCTTGGAGAATATCGTTGGCGAAGTCGGGCAGCCTGACGGTCTGCTCCTTGCTCAAGTATTTGCTGCTGACGGTGGCGCTCTTGGGCCCTACGGTGACAGTGCCGACGCTGACGGGCGGGAAGGCGAGACGGGCCGTCATGGTGGTCTCGCCGCCCATGGTGAACGACACGTTGGCCTTGACCTTGACGCTGTTGCCCTTCCAAAGTACGGCCGCCTTGGAGTTCTTGGCCTTGTAGGCCGTCACGGTCACACGGCTCTCGGCCTCGCCCAGAAAGTCGAGTACCTCGCTCCTCCTCGTCGAGAGCGACGAGTTGCGGCTGCCGGACTCTATCCTGCTTGAGCGGCATGAGCCGAGGGAGAGCGATGCCGCGAGGGCTGCGAAGAGGCACAGCCTGCTGAGTAATCTACTTTCTGCGCGCCTCATCTACCTTTCTTTTTATGGAGGCGTTATCGGGATCCGACTCAAGGGCTTTCTGCCACTGCTCAAGGGCCTTGTCGGCATGACCGTTGGCCTTCAGGATGTCGCCATAGTGGTCGAGCACCTCGGCGTTAATGCCGTCCTTATACTGGTCGACGCACCTCTCAATGACAAAGAGGGCCTCGGTGTTTCGGCCAAGGCGGAAGAGTATGTAAGCGTAGGTGTCGAGATACGTCGGGTTGAGAGGCTCTGCGTTGAGCGACTTCTGGCTCATCTTCTCGGCACGGGAGAGGTCGCGGCCCAGGACGGCGAGACGGTAGGCGTAGTTGTTGAGCGCCACGGGGTCGGAAGGGTTCTCGCTGAGAATCTGGTCGTAGACGGCGAAAGCCTGCGTGATGCTGTCGAGTTGGACGTAGCACTGCGCCATGCCGTGGAGCGCGAATGTGCGGTTGTTGGCGTCGTCGTCGTTGCGCACGGCATCGTACGTGGCGTAGGCCGCCTTATACTCAGTGAGCGAACCCGACCAGTTGTCCATCATCTGGAGAGCCTGTCCAAGGATGAGGTGATAGAATGGGTTGACGGGGTCGGACATGACAGCCCTGCGGGCGTAGTAGGCGAGTGAGTCGGTGTAGTTGGCCTCCTCCACCTGGACGTAGTAGAGGATGTTGCGCCACATGTAGTCAGTGCCCTCATTGCGGTCCACGAAGCCCGTTATTAGGCTCTGCGCCTTGGCCTTACGGTCGGTCGAGTTGAAATAGCTATGGGTGAGTTCTACTACGTTGGGGTCGTCGGGGTAGATCTTTAGCAGCGAATAGAACACATTATCGTAGAAAGGTCTCCAATTCGCCGTAGTCACCTGCTGGTCGGGGCGGTTGACAGCGTCGTAGAGCCTGCCAAGTTTAGCGCTGACATCGATATCCGGACTCTTGAAGGCGCGGAGCGAAGCCCGGGCGAAGAGGCTGTCCATCTTCTGCTTGGCGTAGATGTCGGCAAGGAGGAAGAGATAAGGGTCGCCGCCTGGCAGGTCGCACGCCCTTTGGCAATACTCAATGGCGCGGTCGTAGTCGCCCTCGCCGAAGTAGTAGTGCGAGACTTGGAAGTTGACCTGGACATTGTCAGGATATTTGGCAGCGAGGGTCTTGAGAATCTTGGCCTGCTTCTTCTTCTTGCCCATCTGACCGTAGACGAGCGACCTTTGCACCTGCGCCTGAATTACAGTCGAGAGGTCGTCCTTACCCACCCTGTCGAGTTCGGCAAGGGCCTCGTCGTAGCGGTTGATCGTCTGAAGCACAGCCACTTTCATAAGCCTGTTGGCATCGGCGTCGGCGGGACGGCGGACGATGAGGGTGTCGTAGAGCGGTAGGGTCTCGTCCACTTTGTTGGTCTTCATGAGGCACTGGAGGGCGAGGCCGACATAGCTGTCGTTGCGCGTGGTGTCGACTTTCACGGCCTCCTGCGCATACTGCGCGGCATATTCGAAGTTGCCCGAGCTGGCGAGGAGCGTGGCGGCCTCGTATAGCACGGCTGCGCTCTTTGGGTTGAGCGTCCGGCACGTCTTCAGCAGGTCGAACGCCGTGTTGTAGTCGCCCGACAGCTTTGCCTGCATGGCTTCGAGAAACATGCTGTCGAAGAGGAAATTGTCGTCGGCAGGGCGGCGGACTGGCTGCTCCTGAGCCAAGGCGTCGGAGCCGGCCAGGGCGAGAGCGGCCGCTATGGTAATGAGAGTTCGCATAAGCCTATGAGGAAGTGGGTATGTGGAGTAGGAAGCAATTTTGAAAAATGGGGCTACTTGACGCCCGTATGGCCAAATCCGCCGTCGCCGCGCTCGGTGTCGTCGAGGCTCCCGACCTCGACCAGCTCAGCCGTCTCGTGGCGGGCAATTACCATCTGGCAGATGCGCTCGCCGCGGCTGACCGTGAAAGGCTTGTCGGAGAGGTTGACTAGGATGGCGCAAATCTCGCCACGGTAGTCGGAGTCGATTGTGCCGGGCGAGTTGAGGACCGTTATGCCGCTCTTGGCAGCGAGCCCGCTGCGCGGCCTTATCTGAGCCTCATAGCCCACGGGCAGCTGGATGAAGATGCCCGTAGGGACGATTGCCCTGCCCAAGGGGCGGATGACAATGTCCTCGTCATTGGCCGCCCTGAGGTCCATACCCGCGGAGCCGGGGGTTGCATAGGCGGGCATCGGGTTGCCGCTCTTGTTGACAATCAGCACTTTCATATGAGTGGGAATTTTTTTCTGCTCAAAGAATAATACGAATCACTTGCGCCCTAACCGCTTGGCGAGCTTCGCCACCATAGGCCGCAGCTCCCTCCGCTCGACGAAGGCGACGACTGCCACCACGGCCGCGCAGCCGACCACTGATACGAGCGGCCAGAACGCGCCCGCGGCCTCAAGAGCCATGCTCGCGGCCATGACCATCAGCACCACCGCGAGCCCCACGCCAATGAGCCTCCTGACGGGATAGACCACGGGGAAATAGTGCTGCCCGAGCAGATATGTGAGCATCATCATGACGGCATAGCCCGCGAAGGTGGACCACGCCGCGCCCACATAACCCGCCCTCGGGATGAGGATGAAGTTGAGGGCGGTGTTCACAGCCAGGCCCACGGCGCTCATTATGATGCCCCAGTAAGTCCGGTCCGTCAGCTTATACCACAACGAGAGGGAGTAGTAGACGCCGAAGAAGAGCTGGCCGATGAGAATCCACGGGATGATGACCGTGCCGCCATAGTAGTCGGCGGGCAGGATGTGGCGGATGAGAGGCATGAAGAGCATCACGCCGGCGAAGATGAGCAGGCCGAAGTAGACGAACCACTTGAGGGCCGGCCCATAGATGTCGGTCTTGGCCCTGTCCTTGTTCTCCTTGAAGAAGAAAGGCTCGAAGGCCATACGGAAGCTCTGCGTGAAGATGCTCATCAGGACGCCTATCTTGTAGCACGCGGCGTATACGCCGAGCGAGGCCAAGGGGTCGGCCGACGGGTCGAGGTGCTTGATGAGGATCTTCTCAATGTTAGTGTTAGCCTGGCCGAAGAAGCCCATCCCGACGAGCGGGAGGCTGTAGAGGAGCGCCTGGCGGAGCAGAGCCTTGTCCGATAGGCGCATGACGGCCATAATGCGGCGGAAGAACCACAAGGTGCTGAAGAGCGAGCCGGCGAGGTTGGCCAACATCATGTAGGTGATGTCGTCGACCTCGGAGAAGAAGCCGCCCTGATGGCGCAGAAAGAAGAGGAAGAAGACTGTCAGGACGACGTTGACCACCACCTGGGCGAGGCGCAGCATGGCGTACTCCATCGACCGGCGCAGGTAGCGCAGCTCGGCGAAGAAGATGGCGTTGTAGGAGTCGAGAAGGACGATGACGGCCATTATGACGGCGTAGAGGCCGCTCTGGGGACCGAAGTCGAAGTCGAGCAACGCGCACGCCGCGCCGGGGAAGAGGGCGCAGAAGGCCACGAGGACGAGGCCGAGGAGCAGCACCTTGCGCGAGAGGGTGCCAAGGAGTGTGTCGCGGTTGTCGTCGGTGGCGAAACGGAAATAGCCCGTCTCGAAACCGAGGGTGACGACGACGAGGAGAATGGCAATCCAGCTATAGACGTAGGAGAAGGTGCCGTAGACCGACTGCGACACGATGCGGACGTAGAGGGGCATCATGAGCCAGCCTATGAGGCGGCTGAGGATGGTGCTAAGGCCGTAGACGACAGTGTCGGAGGCCAGAGTCTTGAGTTTGCCCACTGTGGGATTTTCTTTACGAGTTTACCGTTATTCACTGCGCGGGTGGCTACGCCTGCCCGTCGTTATAGTTGAAGAGGTTGGGACCGTCGTCGGGGCAGCCAGTGCGTCCCGTGTGCCTGTAGGCGAGAGGCGTGGCCACGCGGCCGCGCGGTGTCCGTTTTATGAAG
The DNA here is from genome assembly GCA_051875415.1 of Marinilabiliaceae bacterium. GTDB lineage: Bacteria > Bacteroidota > Bacteroidia > Bacteroidales > Marinilabiliaceae > W3P20-009. Next base: position 45,072 of record JBJEGU010000015.1, on the reverse strand, counting down.
CCGCTCTGGATGAGGTAGGGCTCATAGACATCCTCAATGGTGCCGGCGTCCTCGCCCACGGCCGTGGCAATGGTCGACACGCCCACGGGGCCGCCGCCGAACTTGTCGATGATGGTGAGGAGAATCTTGATGTCCTGGTCGTCGAGGCCGAAGTCGTCGATGTTGAGGGCGTTGAGGCTCTTGTCGGTCAGCTCCTTCTCAATGTGGCCCTCGCCCACCACCTGGGCGAAGTCGCGCACGCGGCGGAGCAGCGAGTTGGCAATACGCGGCGTCCCGCGGCTGCGCAGGGCAATGGCGCGGCACGAGTCGTCGTCGATCCGCACCTTGAGGATGCCGGCCGCGCGGCGCACGATGCGGGCGATGGTGTCGACATCGTAGTACTCGAGATGGCACTTGATGCCGAACCTCGCCCTAAGCGGGCTTGTGAGGAGTCCGCTGCGCGTCGTGGCGCCGACGAGGGTGAAGGGGTTGAGGTCGATCTGGATGGTGCGCGCGCCGGGCCCCTTGTCTATTATGATGTCGATTTTGAAGTCCTCCATGGCCGAGTAGAGGTACTCCTCGACCACGGGGCTGAGGCGATGAATCTCGTCGATGAAGAGGACGTCGTTGGGTTCGAGGGAAGTCAGCAGCCCCGCGAGGTCGCCCGGCTTGTCGATGACGGGGCCGCTTGTGGTCTTCATGCTCACGCCGAGCTGGTTGGCGATGATGGCCGAGAGGGTCGTCTTGCCGAGGCCCGGCGGGCCGTAGAGGAGGGTGTGGTCGAGCGGCTCGCCTCGCATCTTGGCGGCGGCGACGAAGATTCGCAGGTTGTCGACGACGGCTTTCTGGCCTGTGAAGTCGTCGAAACTGAGCGGGCGCAGCTTGCGGTCCAGCTCCTGGTCGGGGACCTCGTTCTCTTTACGGATGTCCAATTGCGCTATGGGTTGTTATGGATGAGGACGACGGGTCTCAGACGAGCGTCATCCCGTTCCGCTCTAAAATCAGCTTGAAGGACTCAATGTCGAAGGGCTTGGGCATGAAGTCGTCCATCCCTGCCGCCAGGCACTTCTGCCTCTCGGAGTCGTAGACGTTGCCGGTGAGTCCGATGATGTAGGCCCTCTTAGCGCCCTTGGCCTCCGCCTCGCGGATACGCGCCGTGGCCTGGTAGCCGTCGATGCCGGGCATCGTAATGTCCATCAGGATGACGTCGTAGCCTCCCGTGGCGGCCATGCTGACAGCCTCGAAGCCGTCCGACGCCACGTCGGACCTCGCGCCGGCTGCGCGGAAGGTGTAGAACATCATCTTCTGGCTGATGAGGTTGTCCTCTACAAGCAGGATTTTAGTCATTTGCGGGTAATGTCAATAGTTCTATTTGGCGAAATTCTTGGACAGCTCAAGCATGGCGTCGATGGGGCGACGGGCCTTGGCCGCCACCTCGGGGTCGACCTTCACCTCGGGCCACTCGTATTTGAGGGTGAGGTATATCTTTTCGAGCGTGTTGAGCTTCATGAAGTTGCAGTTGTTGCAGCCGCAGGTGGAGTCCATAGGCGGGGCCGGGATGAGGTCGCGGTCGGGGTAGGCCTTCTGCATCTGGTGAAGGATGCCGCTCTCGGTGGCCACTATGAAGCGGCGGGCCTTGCTCTTGCCGATGTGGCTGAGCAGCGCGGCCGTGGAGCCTACGAAGTCGGCTAGGACAATCACCTGGTGCTTGCACTCGGGGTGAGCTATAAGCTCGGCGTCGGGGAACTCGCGCTTTATCTGTATTATCTTTTCGAGTGAGAACTGCTCGTGGACGTGGCACGCGCCGTCCCACAGGAGCATCTGGCGGCCGGTCTGGGCGTTGATGTAGGAGCCGAGGTTGCGGTCGGGGCCGAAGATGAGCTTCTCGTCCTTGGGGAAGCTGTTGACGATCTGGAGGGCGTTGGTGCTTGTGACTACCACGTCGGTCATGGCCTTAATCTCGGCCGAGGTGTTGACGTAGCTTACGACCTTGTGGCCCGGGTGTTCGGATAGGAACTTGGCGAAGTCGGCGGGCTGGCAGCTGTCGGCGAGCGAGCATCCGGCATTGAAGTCGGGGATGAGGACTTTCTTGTCGGGGTTGAGAATCTTGACTGTCTCGCCCATGAAGTGGACGCCGGCGAGGAGGATGATGTCGTTAGGCACGCCCACGGCCTTCTGGGCGAGGGCGAGGCTGTCGCCTATTATGTCAGCGATGTCCTGAATCTCGCCCACCTGGTAGTAGTGCGCCATGAGGAGCGCGCCTTTCTCCTTCTTGAGCCTCATGATTTCGGCCACAAGGTCCGTCCCCTGCGGCACGGGCTCGTCAACATAGCCCTTCTGAAGCCAGTCCTGCTTAATCATCTCGTTCTTGTGTTGTCTTGTGTAGTGCGCCCCGGCGCATGTTCATTCAAGAGAAAGGAGTCCTTGGCGCACTGTTATTCACGCAAACTTACGAAAAAATATACGTTGGGCGGGCGGCGGCCGCTCAATATTTGCGCCGTCCGCGGCTTCAACCGTATTGACAGCCCATATTATTATTCATAGGAATGTAACTCTTAAGACAGATGATGGATATGATAGTCTGTCGGCGGCTGTCGATAACGCCACTTTTCTCCGCCTACTGCGCGCCCCTCGCCCGTCGCGCAGTCTCTTTTGCCGCTTTCGTAACGGTCGGATTATCAGAAGCCAAGACATTGACATTGTGACGTCGCTTTTCGCCCCTCGCCCACCCCAGACGACATGTTGGTAAGCGCGCCCCGCGCCGTCAGTTACCGCTCGACAAGTGAAGCTGTAATTGACATCGGGACTCTGGCACCCTCACTCTCGACAGCCACTGACACTCCACCCGGCACTTTGCGCGCAGCCCGCCGACGGGTTATGGACAGCGGCGGCATACGCGCCCATAAGTCCGCCGCCTCCTGTCGACAACCTGTCCATAAATACGGCTAAAACTCTAATTCTCTGAATGTTCCACGTGAAACAATCTGTTGATAAGTGATACCGTGGGACTGATTTTGAGAATTCGGTGGCAATTTCGCCCTGCTCCGTTACGAGGGAAAGCGAGCATCGCTGGCGGCATGGGGGACGAGTTATGCCGGGCAGCGGTCCGAAAAAGGTATCGGCGGCTTCTTCGAAAATGCGGAATTAGTGAGACGGCGATATGATGTGGCGCAAAATGCCAACGGGGCGGTTTTTATGCGCCACGCCAGAGCGTGTTTTCGAAAGAACGCCGCCATTCTACTACAAGCAGTCCGCCCATTGCTGACACCCCATATTATTTATTATAGAAGATAAAATTTAGAAATATATGATAGATATGATAGTCTGTCGGCGGCGGTTCATAAAGCAGCCAAGTGAAGTAGGAGCGCCCGCCCCCGCCAACAGAGTCCCGACCGCCAGCAAACAGCCGCCACCATCTTTACTGACGGCGAACCGCACTGAGCCACAATGACTTGACAATGGTGCTGTCAGTTGTTCATAATTCAATTGACACCCCTGTCGACTATCACTTAGCCTGTTTGTAAACCGCCTTGCCGCCGTTGAGAACTTCGCGATAACGGTGGCGGATACTGACACGCCCTTTCGCGCACCCCGCCAACTGACTGTTGTCGACAGTCCGACTGACAGATTACGCGCCCCCTTTTGGCGGTTATTGACACTGTTGTTAGCTTTGCCGCCGTCGCCTGCGGCCTTATCGACAAACAGCCGTTCGAATGAGCTTTTCTCGCCCCCCCTGAAGCAGGCGGTAACGTCACTTTATGTCGGTAAACTGTTGATAAGGCGGGGTGAAATACTTGAAAATCAAAATGTTTCACGTGGAACAATGTGAGTTTGGCGTATATGTTCACGTGCCTTTCTGCGTGTCGAGGTGCGGCTATTGCGACTTTTGCAGGGTCACGGACATGGGTCTGCGCGACGGCTACCTCTCCGCCGTGACGAAAGAGATGGCGGCGTGCGGCTGGACGGGGCGCAGACCGAGGACGGTGTACGTGGGCGGCGGCACGCCGTCGTGCCTCGGCGTCGGGCGGCTCGGCGAATTGCTGTCGTCGGTGGTGAAGACGTTCGACCTTAGTGAGGCGGTAGAGTTCACCGTCGAGTGCAACCCCGAGGATGTCACGCCCGAGCTTGCGGCGGCGATGACGGGCAGCGGCGTGAACCGCGTCAGCATGGGGTCGCAAAGCCTGTCGGACTCCGCCTTGCGCATGATGGGACGGCGGCACGATGCCCGACGTGTGTATGACGCCGTGGAGATACTTGGAAAAGCGGGCGTGACGAACATCAGCGTCGACTGCATATTCGGCCTGCCGGGGATAGAGGGCTATTCGCCATATGACGATTTCGAAAGGTTCGCCGCCCTCGGCGTGACGCACCTCTCGGCCTACGCCTTGCAATATGAGCCGGGCAGCCGCTTCACGCGTATGTCGGAAGAAGGTAAGATCGTCCCCGCCACGGACGATGAGGTGGCCGAGCAATACGACGCATTGACCTCAATCCTCGCCCGCGCTGGCTATGAGCATTACGAGATATCGAACTACGCGCGCCCTGGCTTCCGCGCCATCCACAACTCCTCGTACTGGGACAGGACGGACTACCTCGGCTTCGGCCCCGGCGCGTCGTCGCTCAATGAGGGCGTGAGGTGGACTAACACATATGACGTGAAGGAGTACATAAGCAGCGTCGGACGGAAAAAGGAACTCGTGGAGACTCTCGGCGAGCGGGAGGTGGCCGAGGAGGTCGTGATGCTCGGGCTGCGCACAAGCCGGGGCGTGAACCCCGACGACGTGCCTACGGCCTACAGGGCGGCGTTCGACAAGGCGGCGGCGAGGGAAAGAGAGCTTGGCAACGTGGCGGCACTGCCCGAGGGCAGACTAAGGATTCCCGAAGAGCGGTGGATGGTGAGCGACATGATAATAAGGAACCTGACGGACTTCTGACTCGCCCCACTACGCTGTCGTGCGCCTCTGACGCCCCGCGATCAGGACGACGTAGCCGGCGCATGAGGGCGCGACGATGTTGATGAGCCACAAGACGACAGTGGCGGCCACGGCCCCCTCCTCGCCCACCCACGGGGCGAAGATGCCGGCCGCCCACATGCCCTTCACACCTATGTCGAACAGGTTCACCCTCGGAGTGACGGTGACGCACAAGTAGTAGAAAAGCACGGCGCAATAGAGCCCGCCGCTCGCCCCGCCGCACGCCGCCAGAAGCAGGAACAACTGGAAAGAGAACAACGCCACCTTGGCGGTCGACACGGCGAAAGCCCACCCCACGGCCGCCATAGCCCGCAGCCTCCGTCCTCTGCGCCGCCACGCCATGGCGAGTCCGAAGCCAGCGGCAACAAGGGCGGCGCACGCCGCCACGCCGCCTGCGCGGGGCAGGCTCATCCCGAGCGAGCGCACGGCAAGCCCGCCGGCGAAACCCAGAGCGAGGATGGCCGCCGTCTGCACCACGCTCGCCAACAGACTGACGGCCGCGGCAATGCGACGGCGGGGATATGACATCCCGCGGCCAACGTGCTCGCCCAGATTGAAAGGCGTGGAATTGCCGAGGGCGATGGAACGCAGTGTGGCGAGACAGTCGGCCACGAGGCTGCCGCCCATAAAACCGCGGCGGAGGATGCTCCAACGCAAAGTCTCGACAGCCACGCCCACGAGCATGAGGACGGCCTCGGCCACGATGAGCCACGGGCGCGAGGCAATGAGCCACAGCGAGTCGCCCACCCCGCCCCACCTGCCAGCGAAGGAGGCTGCGAAGTAGGCGAGGCAGGCTATGCACACCGCTGTGCCGACAATGGTCTCGGCCTTGCGGGAAAATTTGCGTCTTGAAAGAAATGGAGACATGCGCCGGGCGTGAGCGTCGACTAAAGAAACGCGGCGAATATAGCGCGAAACGCCGACACGGTGAAAAAATCAGGCCCGCCCGCGCAATCGGATGCTGCGCGGGCGGGCCTTAGAATGCCTTGACTTGGGCTATGCCCTACTTGCCAAAGAGTCCGCCCAGGACTCCGCCGAGAGCGGAGCCGAGGTCGCCACCCTCCTTCTTCTGCGAGTCGCCGCCCAGAGCCTTGCCCAGGATGCTGGCTCCGGTCGAGATGATGCTGCCCTTGTCGCCGCCCATGGCGCCGACGATGTCCGAGATGCCCTTGATGTTGATGGCCGTGGCCTTGTCGCCGCTGTCTGAGCTGCCCTTGAACTTCTCGTAGAGGCTGAGCAGCTGCTTGGCTATGCCAATGAAGTCGACGCCGCCAGAGGTTGAGGACGCTGCGTGCGTCTTAGACTGCGCGCCCTCGGCCACGCCCGCTATGATGTCCTTGGCTATGCTTGTGAGCGACGACTCGCTGAGCGAGCCTCCCTTCGCGCCCTGGGTGGCCGACTTGACGGTCTCCCAGATAGAGTTGAGATCCAAATTCGCCATGCGTATTTCAGAATGATGTCGTTTTTGCCTATATTTACGACCGCCTCCCTTCAAAATGTTTCGCCAAGGCGGGGCTATGCGCCCACCGGCCTCCAATTTTTAATGAAGAAAATAATCCTGACCGCGGTGGCGGCCGCGCTGCTCCTCTCGTCGTGCTCCGACGCTGACAAGCTCCGCCCCTGCCCCTTCGACAAGTTCATAGGCGACGCCCGCGACAGCGACGCCGTCTGGCTCTACACGCGCGCCTACGCTTCGCTCCGCTCAACCGACGACAAGATAATCCACGGCCCGGCCGACCTCGCCGGATGCGACATCCACGGCACCGACGGCACTATGTCGGACTTCGTCCGCGGCCTCTTCAACCTTGAGGAGCTCGCCACCGACGAGGTCATATGCTCGTGGGAGGACAGCGGCGTCTACAAGTTCGTGACCTCGCGGCCCGACGACGTCAGCCCAAGCACGGCCGGCTTCTTCCTCCGCGTGCTGTCGGGCATCAGGGCGGCGGACGTCTACTTGAGCCGCAAGGGCGGCGACCCCGCCAGTCGTGCCGAGGTGCGGCTGCTCCGCGCCCTCTACCATCTCTACCTGCTCGACCTCTACGGCGACTGCGGCGCCAACGTCGGCCTGCCCAAGGGGAAGGCGGCAGCCGACTTCATTGAGGAAGAGACGCTCAGCGCCATGGACGACCTCGATGAGCCGAGGCGCGTCGACGACACCAGCCCGGCCTACGGCAAGATGAACAGGGGCGTGGCGTGCGCCATCCTTATGCGGCTCTACCTCAACAGCGAGGTCTACACCGGCACCCCGCGCTACGCCGACGCCTTCCGGATGGCGCGCAGGCTCATCGACTGCGGTGCCTACGGGCTGTCGTCGCGCCCGTCGGTGGTCATGCTGCGCAACGACTCGCTCTTCACGTGGACGCCCTATCAGAAGATTTTCATGGCCGACAACGGACGCAACGGCGCGCAGGTCGAGGCCATCCTCCCCCTCCAGTACGATAAGGACAGCCTGGCCACCTACGCCGGCACGAGTTTCCTCACCGGCTCGACTTTCGACGACCATATGTACACCGTCTCGGCGTCCGACACCCTTGGCCAGACAAACGGCACCACACTCTTCTGGGGCGGCAACAGGTGCCGGCCCGAGCTCATCAGGCGGTTCACGTCCGAGGCCGTCGACGAGGCCGACACCCGCCAGTTCCAGAACACCGTGGGCGACGACCGCGCCCTCTTCTTCTCCAAGGGCCGCACGCTCGACATCGAGCGATACACCGTCTTCGAGCAGGGCTACGCCACCACCAAGTTCAACGCCCTCTTCGCCGAAGGCACAGGCCCCGCGCTCACGGGCTTCTTCTCAAGCTCCGACTTTTTCGCCATCCGCCTCGCCGAGGCGTATATGACGGCCGCCGAGGCCCAGTTCCGCCTTGGCAACAAGACCGCCGCCGCGGAGTACGTCAACGCCCTCCGCTCACGCGCCCACGCCCTCGCCGTACGCCCCGCCGACATCACGGCCGACTTCCTGCTCGACGAGTGGAGCCGCGAGTTCTACTTCGAGGGTCGCCGCCGGACCGACATGCGCCGCTTCGGCCAATACTTCGGGGCCGAGGCGCGCCGCTGGACGTGGAAAGGCGGCGTGGAGGAGGGGCGCGACCTGCCTGCCGAGTGCAACACGTACCAGATGCCCGACACGGCCACCGTGGGCGCGCGCTACCTCGAACTCTACACTCAGCAGAAGTTCAAGCGGCCCGCCGACATGTACTACATCGTCGGCAGCGGTGTAGTGGAGAACAGTTGGGACATAAGCGGCGGCGACAACTTCGGCCTCGGGCTCATCCCCTTCGCGGCCAACGACACCGACATCTTCCTCGTCGACTACTTCCGGACCTCCATGCGCTTCAAGCTCATTGGCAAAATTGGCCAGTGGGACGAGCAATATGGCTCGGGCGACTACGGCTCTTTCCTCCACAACGAGCCGCAGAGCGAGCCAATCAACGTGCCCTCAGAGGGTGTCTACCGCATCTGCGTCAAGAAGGCGACGGGCCTGATGACCGTCCTCCGCTACTTTGGCGACGAGGGCGAGGTGCCCGACGCGCGCGGCGTGGTCGCCATCACCGCCCAGGAGGCCGTCACGCCCATGAGCCGATGCAATATGTTCAACCCTCGCTGCCACAACTGGATGGCCGACCTCACTGCCGACCACAACGGCGTTGTGGCCCCTTTCCGCATTGTGGTGGACCGCAAGCCCATTGACCGGCCCGAGCTATCCTACGGGGTCGAATCGGCATGCGACGAGGAGGGCTACATATCGCTCGAAAGGGTGGGCCCGCGGCAGCGCGTCAGGGTCATATACAACGACATCATGCGCTCATGTTACTTCTACCCCATCGAGGCCGGCGCGCTCAACTGACTATTGGGCCAAAAATGCCTAACTTCGCCACGCTAAAATATTACGATGCAGAACGTAAAGCCCAAAAAACAACTCGGACAGCACTTCCTGACCAGCCAGCAGATTGCCAAGGACATTGTCGACGCCCTCGACACACAGGGCAACGCCATTGAGATAGGCCCCGGCATGGGAGTCCTGAGCCAATACCTTTTCAGGAGGCCCGAACTCAACATGAGGCTAATAGAGGTCGACGAGGAGAGCGTCGACTACCTCCGCGCCAACTACCCCGACAAGGCCGACACCGTCGTCTTCGGCGACTTCCTGAGGCTTGAAGCCGACACATTTTTCGGCGAGGGGCAGTCATTCGCAGTGATAGGCAACTTCCCCTACAACATCTCGAGCCAGATCTTCTTCCGAATCCTTGAGTACCGCGACCGCGTGCCAGAGATTGTCTGCATGCTCCAGCGCGAGGTGGCTCTCCGCCTCGCTTCAGGCCCCGGCACGAGGGACTACGGCATCCTCAGCGTCTTCCTCCAGGCGTATTACGACATCGAGTACCTCTTCACCGTGGGCGAGGAGGTGTTCAACCCGCCCCCAAAGGTCAAGAGCGGCGTCATCCGCCTCAAGCGCAACGGCGTGGCCGCCCTCCCGTGCGACGAGCAGCTCTTCCGCCGGGTGGTAAAGTCGACTTTCGGCCAGAGGCGCAAGACGATATGGAACGGGCTTAAGCCACTGGGACTCAACCTCGCCGCCTTGCAGGACGACCCCGTCGTGCGCCGGAGGCCCGAGCAGCTCAGCGTGGCCGAGTTCGTAGAACTGACAAACAAGGTGGCGGCGCAAATACCCCGTTTGGGGTAGGCCGAATGACCCGTGCGGGCTATTTACCGCCTTGCCCCGCCTTCCTATCTTTGCCTACGTAACGATAGAAGGCAAAGACATGAGACTCAATAGACACACCAAACCCTCGTGGCGCGCCGCGGGGGCTTTTTTTGTAGCCTTGGCCGCGCTGGCCTCGGCGGGCTGCGCCCGTGAGGAGGGAGGGCGTGTCGACCCCGACGGCACACTCCACGGACGAGTGTCGCTCTCGGGTGCCTTCGCCCTCTACCCGCTCGCGGTGCGATGGGCCAATGACTTCACCCGCCTCCACCCCGACGTGAGGGTAGAGGTCGATGCCGGTGGCGCGGGCAAGGGAATTACCGACGCCCTGACGGGGATGGTCGACTTCGGGATGCTGTCGCGCGAGCTTGGGCAGGACGAGCTTGGCTCGGGAGCCGAGCCTTTCGTTGTGGCCAAGGACGCCGTGGTCCCCACCATCAGCCTTGCCAACCCTCACTATGCCGAGCTTGTGAGGAGGGGGCTGACCCGCGAAGTGGCCCGCAGGGTGTGGACGGGCGACGGCGACCTGACGTGGGGCGAGATATTGGGCAACGACGCCACGGACCGCGTCGTCGTCTTCACCCGCTCCGACGCTTGCGGCGCGGCCGACACGTGGGCCAGCTGGTTCGGCCTGAAGCAGGAAGACCTGAAGGGCGAGGGTCTTAACGGCGACCCGTCGGTGGCCGCCGCCGTGGCAAAGGAGCCGGCGGCTATCGGCTTCAACAATGTCGGCTTCGCCTACGACTCGCGCACCCACCAGCCCGTTGATGGGCTGAGAGTACTGCCTATCGACATCGACGGCAACGGGCAGATTGACCCCGAGGAGGACTTCTACGCCACGAGCGACGAACTCGCAAGAGCCATCTCGCGCGGGCTCTACCCCACCCCGCCCGCCCGCAACCTCTACCTCGTCAGCCGCGGAGTGCCGACCGACCCCGTGGCCCGCGCCTTCCTCGACTTCGTCGCCACAGCCGGCCAGGCCCGTAATGCGGAGGCCGGCTACACCGCCATCTCCGCCGACCAGACTAATGATATCCATACCCGCCTCGGGCTCTGAGCTGCCTTATAATTCAAAACAGCCGACGCCCGCCTGAGCCAAACGTGCCCTGGCGGGCGTCGGATTATGCGGAACGTGACTATCTTTGCGCCTCTCATATTGTTAAAACGCGTGGCGCATGAAATCTCGCACTTGGCGCAAACTCCATAAGTGGTTCGGACTCATTGCCGGCCTTTTTCTCATCATGTTCTGCTGGAGCGGCGTCGTGCTCAACCACCGCGACGCGGTGTGCGGCTTCGACGTGTCGCGCTCCCATCTGCCTTCGGGCTACCGGTATGCGAAGTGGAACGGCGGACTCGCGCGCGGCACTCTTCGCCTTGCCGATGGGCGACGTCTCGTCTATGGCAACGCCGGCGTATGGGTGGCCGACAGCCTGATGGCGAATGTCGCCCCTCTCAACGAGGGCTTTGGTGAGGGGGTAGACATGCGCAACGTCCGATCCGTGGTAAATTATGAGGCTGATGACGGCGAATTTATATATGCACTAACAACAAATAGCCTCTTCGCATTAAAAGACTCCCTTTGGGAACGTATTCCCGCCCCTTTTGATGGTGAACGCCTGACCGACCTCACCATAGCCGCCGACACACTCCTCGCCCTCAGCCGCAACCGCCTCTACCGCTCCACGCTGACCGACGGCGACCTCTCGCGGCCTTCCTTCACAGCGGTTGAAATTCCCGCCGCAGACGGTCATGACGGGCGCGTCACGCTCTTCCGCACCTTGTGGGAACTGCACAGTGGGCAGCTCTTCGGGATGGCGGGCCGGATTATGATGGACGCTGTGGCCCTGACGCTTATCATCATCTACTTTGTGGGAATAGGCTATTGGCTGTGCTCAAACGAGTTGAGGCGCAAGACCCAAGTAGCCGAACGCCGCAAGCGCATTGCCGCCGAGGCCCGCCGCCTCCTCTCCATCCATGACAGCGTGGGGCGTAAGACCCTTGTTCTCACGCTTTTCGCATGCCTCACGGGCTGGTGTCTCCGCCCGCCGCTGATGATACCGGCCGTCCTCACCCGTGTGCCGGCCATCCCCTTCACCTCGCTTGACGACCCCAACCCATGGGCAGACAAGCTGCGCGCGGTGCGGTATGACAGCGCGGCCTCCGACTTCCTGCTCTCCACATCCGAAGGCTTCTACAGCCTTGCCCGGCTCGGGGCGAAGCCCGTTGCCGAGGTCGCCGCCCCGCCCGTGAGCGTCATGGGCGTGAACGTCATGCGGCATGGCGACCGAGGCGAGTGGCTGGTCGGCTCGTTCCGCGGGATGTACAGGTGGGAGCGTGGCGCGCGCCTTGTTACTGATTACTACGACGGCTCGGCGGTGGATGTCGCCGCTGGCGGGATGCCCGTGGGGGAGCATGACGTCTGCGGGTGGATGGGCGGCCCTGTGGAGTACACAGCCGGGACTGACGCCGCCCCGATGCCCGAATGGCTGGCCGGCGAGCCTATGAGCCTGTGGAACGTGGCCCTTGAGGTCCACACGGGGCGCATATACACCTTCCTGGGAAGATGGGGCGCTCTGATGTGGGTTTTCGTCATGGGCGGCGCGGCGGCGTGGTCCATATGGACAGGGTGGAAGATAAGGCGGAGGTTGTGACCTCCTTTCGCCTGAGCGGCTATCATGAGCCTTTTGCATACTGAAAAATAGCTATATTTATGAAGAAAAAAATTCAGTTTTTACTGTCCTCAGCCCTTTGCCTCGCCTCTGGTGGCGCGGCCTTGGCCGGCGACGTGGCGGGCGGCACGGGCTGGTCTCTCTCCGAGGGGGGAGTCCTGACCGTGGGGGCGGACTACGCGTGGAAGACGCCGGTGGCGGTGAGCCAGTCACCCAGCGAGTGGATCAGTTATAAGGAGAAAATCAGGAGCATCGTGGTTGAGGAAGGCGCGGTAAGGGTCGGCGATGCCGCCTTCGCCAGTTGCGACTCGGCGACCTCCCTCACCCTGCCTAACAGCGTCACTGAGATAGGCGAAGCCGCATTCTACCGATGTGAGAGTCTGGAAAGCGTGACCTTCCCTAAGAAGCTGACCAGGTTGGGCGCTAAAGCCTTCTTCCGTTGCATGCGCATCTCGAAGCTCTATATCCCCAATGGAGTGACGGAGATAAGCAAAATGGCTTTTTCCCAATGCTACTACCTCGACAGCCTTGTGATACCGGCCAGCGTGACAAAGATAGATGACATGGCGTTCGATGACTGTTTCGCTCTCCGCCATGTAGTTTGCCAATCAACCACCCCGCCCAAACTTGGGAATTTTTCTTTTAGCAAATTCAACGGAGAAAGGCTCTACGCCCCCGCCGAGGCCGTGGAGGCCTACAAGGAGAGCGACTGGGCGGAGTTCTTCGCGGAGATTATCGCCATCCCGAACCCGTCAGCCGCATCAGTGGTCGACATTGAGGATGCCGACGGTGCGGAAGTCAGAGTCACTGACGGCGTTGTCACCGTGGGCGGCGCGGCTGCCCGCGTCTACAGCCTCGCGGGCCGGATTATGCCCGCCGGCCGTCCGACAGGCAAGGGAGTCTACGTCGTGGCCACGCCCCGCGGGGCGGTGAAGGTCGCGGTGAGGTAGGCGGCGAGATTGTTTACCGTATAATATAATCTCGGGGCGGGCATCCGTTTTTGCGGAGGCCGCCCCGAGTTTTTTTTTACGTCTTACAAGAGTCTTGCTCAAAATTGATATATTGCGCAAAATATTGCCCTATGGAAGTCTTAAACCCGATATACGACACATCGTTCAAATACTTGATGGACGACAAGGCGTCGGCCACGATTCTACTCTCGGCCCTTCTCCGCAAAAAGGTGACGAGCCTCACGCCTCAAAAGATAGAGAAGAGACCAGCCGTGCCCGGCGACTGTTGGTTGCTCATCTACAGCCTTGGCTATCAGGTCGGCACAGTGGCTGACGATGGCCGCGAGGAGACGATCCGCGTCGAGATTAGGAAAATATGGCTTCAGACCGGGCTCGCCGCTTTCCACTTCTATCTTGCCGACAAATTCGACCCCGACGAGCCCGTCTTAACTGACGGCGGAGCGGAGTGCCGTCCTGTGGTAATATATATCCTGGCCCACGAGATATGCGATACCGACGAGCCGGTGACCTACTGCCGGGGCGGCGAGATAACCGACTACTACGGCGCGCCACTGCGCCCTGCAACGGGTGGCCGGTTCGTCAGCGGGCTGAGGGGCGACGCCATAATCGTTCAGACGCCGCGTCTGCCTAAGTGTCCGCGCAATGCGGCAGAGCGAATCATGTACTTCTTCGACCAGAGGCTCGCCCTAAGCAGCGACAGCCGCTTCATTGTCGTGCCCGACTCTGACGACGACGACTCCGAGCCGGCAGTCTTCCTCCGCAGGCTGTGCTGCGGGGCTTGCACGGCCGACATCCGCCGGCAGATGGAGCTTGAACGCGAGTATCTTATTGAGATTCAGGCTCGCGATGAGGAGATATTGTTGCAGAAGGCCGTAATAGCGATGCACGGGGAAAAGCTGAAAGAGCAGAGGGAGATGGCTGAGGCTCTTAACGGCCAGCGCGAGGAGATAACGCGTAAGCTATATAGATTTTTGTCCGAATAGCGACGCATGGGTCATGACGGCGGCTCTGAAACAACGTGTCGTAAGCCGCGCCCCGAGGCTGGCGGAAGTGGAGGCAAAGGTGTATGAAGGGGGCCCGCATGGGCGGGTGTTAGCCGTCAGCGTCTTATAGGCGAGCGTGGCCGCAAGGCTCCGCCCGCTTTTCTTTTTGCCTCCTAAGGCACTCAAAGTGTGATAGATATGGGAGACTGGCATTGCCGTGACGGCGAGAAGACCCGGGGTGTGTAAAAACAAAGAAGGGCGGCAGATAAACTGCCGCCCCTCACCGCTATGAGAAAAATCACAATCAAAAATGACAGCACCGTTGTGCTGCTGCCCAGTCACCGTCGCGGCCCAGGCTCACTCAATGAAAAACTCCTTTCGACCGCAAAGATAGGAACGATGTTTGAAATGGCAAGGGCGTGTGGCTAAAAAAATGAGTCAACACCTAAATTTTTTTCATCTCCGTGTCCTTGCGCCCTTGTCACCTCTGAACGCGGCTTGACGAGGCCGTTTGTCACCGTTTTGGCGCGAGTTGTCAAAAAAACGAGCATATGTTGGGCTGCATCGCCCCGCTGCGCTACCTTAGCCGCCGTATTCCTCGCCGCGATGAGGTTGTCACATCAAGTTGTACTGGGTTTTCCCCACAATGTCCGCTGGAAGGGTGCGAAACGGCGTTTTTTATTATAGAGTGTTTTGAATCCACCCTCCGCGGACGGGTTTCTTCCCGTATGACAGAGCAGTAAATATAGGTAGTGATAAGTAATAGAGCGCTGGCCCGTAGTTGTGATAACTGCGGGCCGGCGTCTTTTTTTATGACTCGTGATGTCGCCCGGTGGCAGAGGTCGGGTAAGTGTATTTCTCACCGCTTTTACTTTTTGAAAGATTATGCCCGTTTTTGCTTACTCTTTTTTCCGAAAAACACTGAAAACGCGCCTTTTGGCTGTTAAACACGCGCACCGACCTTATAAAACACAGTTATTTGGGTTAAATTTGTGACGTTCTGAAAGAGAAACGAGGGTTGCAGCCCGAAAGTTACACTTTCAAAACAGAACCTGTTAATGAAAAACAACCTTTCGGACGGGAAATGAGGCCTCCGAGGCCGACCCACCCCCTCTCCGGCAAGGGTGACACGCAAAAAACTCAATAAAAAAACCATGACAACGACAAAGACACAGTCTCAGGCCGATGACTTCGTCCGCATGCCTAAGGCGCAGGGCCTCTACGACCCCGCCAACGAGCATGACGCCTGCGGTGTCGGCTTCGTAGCCAACATCAGGGGCGAGAAGACGCACGACATAGTCATGCGCGGTCTCCAGGTTAACGTCAACATGACCCACCGCGGCGCCGAGGGAGCCGACAACAAGAGCGGCGACGGCGCCGGCATCCTCATCCAGATGCCACACGCCTTCTTCAAGTCCGTCATGCCGGAGCTGCCCGAGGCGGGGCGCTACGCGTCGGGCCTGGTCTTCCTGCCCAAGAACGAGGACGCCGCCCGCAAGTGCGTCGAGACGCTCAGCCACTACGTGGGGCAGGAGGGTCTCACCCTCATCGGGTGGCGCGACGTGCCGGTCGACAGCAGCTGCGTGGGCGAGATAGCCCTCCGCAACGAGCCTCGCATCAAGCAGATCTTCATAGGCAGCCGAGGCGAGGAGACCGACAAGTTCGAGCGCAAGCTCTACATGGTCCGCAAGCAGGCCGAGATCCGCGTCCGCCAGTCGAACATCATCGACAAGGAGTCCTACTACGTCGTCAGCCTCTCCAGCCGCACCTTCATCTACAAGGGCATGCTCACACCGAAGCAGCTCGGCGAGTACTTCCTCGACCTCCGCGACCCGAAGGTCGAGAGCGCCATCGCCGTGGTCCACAGCCGCTTCTCCACCAACACGTTCCCCACATGGGACCTCGCCCAGCCTTTCCGCATGATCGCCCACAACGGCGAGATTAACACCATCCGCGGCAACCGTCTCTGGATGCAGGCCCGCGAGGGAATCCTCCAGAGCGACCTCTTCGGCGACGACCTTAAGAAGTGCTTCCCGATCGTCGAGCCCGACATGAGCGACTCCGCGTCGTTCGACAACGTCTTCGAGTTCCTCGTCCAGGCCGGCCGCACCATGCCGCAGGCGCTGACCATGATGGTGCCGGAGAGCTGGAACGACAAGAACCCCATCCCCGACTCCCTCAAGGCCTACTACGAGTACCACTCCACCATCATGGAGCCGTGGGACGGCCCGGCGGCCCTCGTCTTCACCGACGGCCGCTACGTCGGCGGCACGCTCGACCGCAACGGCCTCCGTCCCAGCCGCTACGTCATAACCAAGGACGGCATGATCGTCATGGGCTCCGAGGTGGGCGTGCAGATCTTCGAGCCTGAGGAGATTAAGGAGAAGGGCCGGCTGAAGCCCGGCAAGCTCCTGCTCGTCGACACCCAGCTCGGCACCATAATACCCAACGACGAGGCCAAGCTCCAGATAGCGCGCATGCACCCATACGAGAACTGGCTGCGCAACAACCGTTTCAGCCTCGACGACATCAAGACCGAGGTCACGCCCCCCGAGTCAGTAGTCCCCGACGACCAGTTCGACACCTACCGCAAGGTGTTCGGCTACAACAAGGAGGACTTCAAGCTCACCATAGCCCCCATGGCCAACACGGGCAACGAGCCCAGCAGCTCGATGGGCAACGACACCCCGACGGCCGCCTTCAGCGAGAAGCCGCAGAACCTCTTCCAGTACTTCCGCCAGACGTTTGCCCAGGTCACCAACCCGCCTATCGACTCCATCCGCGAGGGACTTGTCATGAGCCTCACGCACTACATAGGCTCCATCATGGGCAACCTGCTCGCCGAGGAGCCCCTCCAGTGCCGGACCCTCAAGTTCGACAGCCCCATAGTCTCTAACACCGACCTCGCCAAGATTAAGGACGGCAAGAGCTCGCAGTTCACCCACGTCACCATCCCCACCCTCTTCCCGCTCGGCTCGGGCGGCATAGGCCTGCAGAACGCCCTGCACAACATTTGCAAGGCCGCCGAGGAGGCCGTCGACGCCCAGAAGAACTACATCATCCTCTCCGACAAGGGCATAAGCGAGGACATGGTGCCCATCCCCAGCCTCCTGGCCGTGGCCACCGTCCATCACCACCTCATCCGCGCCAAGAAGCGCATGCAGGTCGGCATCATCGTCGAGACGGGCGACGCACGCGAGGTAATGCACTTCGCGCTCCTGCTCGGCTACGGAGCCTCGATCATCAACCCCTACCTCTGCTTCGTCTCCATCGAGCACCTCATCCGCGACGGTCAGATAACGGCTGACTACGTCACGGCGCGCGACAACTACATCCACGCCGTCGACAAGGGAATCCTCAAGATTATGAGCAAGATGGGCATCTCCACCCTGCTCAGCTACCACGGCGCGCAGCAGTTCGAGAGCATCGGCCTGAGCCAGGAGGTCATCGACACGTGCTTCGTCGGCACCCCGAGCAAGATCGGCGGCCTGGGCTTCAACGAGCTGGCCAAGGAGGCCGAGATGTTCCACCAGAGGGCCTATGGCGAGAAGCCTTTCGCGGCGTCGGACGTGTTCGACATCGACGGCCGCTTCTCCTACCGCAAGTATGGCGAGCGCCACGGCTGGAACCCCGACAGCATCGCGCTGCTCCAGTGGGCCACGAGCCAGAACGACTACGCCAAGTTCAAGGAGTTCAGCGCCAAGGTCAACGCCGACAACGCGTCGCCGCTCTTCATCCGCGGCTTCCTCAAGCTCAAGGAGGGCCAGCCCGTGCCTCTTGACGAGGTGGAGAGCGAGGAGGAGATAATGAAGCGCTTCTGCACTGGCGCGATGAGCTTCGGCGCCATCAGTAAGGAGGCGCATGAGGCCATGGCCATTGCCATGAACAGCATCGGCGGCCGGTCCAACACGGGCGAGGGCGGCGAGGACGCGTCGCGCTTCAAGACCGACATGCGCAGCGCCATCAAGCAGATTGCCTCGGGCCGCTTCGGCGTCACGAACAACTACCTCGTCAACGCCGACGAGCTGCAGATAAAGATCGCGCAGGGCGCCAAGCCTGGCGAGGGTGGCCAGCTGCCAGGCTTCAAGGTGAACCACATCATTGCCAAGATGCGCAACTCCACCCCGGGCATCACACTCATCTCGCCCCCACCCCACCATGACATCTACTCCATCGAGGACCTCAAGCAGCTCATCTTCGACCTCAAGTGCACCAACCCGCACGCCAAGATAAGCGTCAAGCTCGTGAGCGAGAGCGGCGTGGGCACCATCGCGGCGGGCGTGGCCAAGGCCAAGGCGGACCTCATCGTCATCTCGGGCGCCGAGGGCGGCACGGGCGCGAGCCCCGCCAGCTCAATCAAGTACGCCGGCATGCCGGTCGAGATTGGCCTTGCGGAGACTCAGCAGACCCTCGTGATGAACAACCTCCGCGGCCGCGTAAAGATCCAGACCGACGGCCAGCTCAAGAACGGCATGGACGTGGTCAAGATGGCTTGCCTCGGCGCCGAGGAGTACGGCTTCGCCACCTCAGCTCTCATTGTCCTGGGCTGCGTCATGATGCGCAAGTGCCACCTCAACACGTGCCCTACGGGCATTGCCACGCAGGATGAGGAGCTCCGCAAGCGTTTCCGCGGCAAGAGCGAGTACCTCGTCAACTACTTCCGCTTCCTGGCCCGCGAGGTGCGTGAGATTCTCGCGTCGATAGGCGCGCGCTCCCTCAACGACATCATCGGCCGCTCGGACCTCCTTGAGCAGGACAAGACCGTCGGCAACTGGAAGACCAAGGGCATAGACATGAGCCGCATAACCTACTTCCAGGAGGCCGGCAAGAGGTTCGCCATCTATAATACCGGCGAGCAGGACCATGACCTGGCCGGCGTGATGGACTACGACCTCATTGCCCAGAGCGAGCCCGCCCTCCAGAGCAAGCAGAAGGTGTGGATCAGTAAGGACATCAATAACGTCGACCGCACCGTCGGCGCCATGCTCTCGGGCGAGATTTCAAAGCTATACGGCGAGGAGGGTCTGCCCGAGGACACCATCAACGGCACCTTCTTCGGCTCGGCCGGACAGAGCTTCGGCGCGTTCCTCGTCCGCGGCGTCACGTTCCGCCTCGAGGGCGAGAGCAACGACTACCTCGGCAAGGGCCTCTCGGGCGGCAAGATTATCGTCGTTCCGCCCGTTGGCAGCAAGTTCGTGCCGGAGGAGAACATCATCATCGGCAACACGGTGCTCTATGGCGCGACGGCGGGCTTCGTCTCCGTCCGCGGCGTGGCGGGCGAGCGTTTCGCGGTCCGCAACTCGGGCGCCTCGGCCGTCGTCGAGGGCGTGGGCGACCACTGCTGCGAGTATATGACGGGTGGCCGCGTGGTAGTCATCGGCAAGACGGGCCGCAACTTCGCGGCCGGCATGAGCGGCGGCATAGCCTATGTGCTCGACGAGAATGGCGACTTCGACTTCTACTGCAACAAGGGCCTGGTGGATCTCTGCCGCCTCGACGACAAGGCCGACATCCTTGAGCTGCAGGCCATGCTCTCGCAGCACCTCCTCTACACCAATTCGGCCAAGGCGCGCCGGATCCTCTCCAACTGGAACAAGTACGTCCACAAGTTCGTCAAAGTCATCCCGTTCGAGTATAAGAAGGTGCTTGAGGAGCAGAAGCTTAAGGAGCTTGAGCGCAAGTTGACGCGCAACGAGGAGAGCAACATCCACAATTAGCCCCCCAATCCACACGTTTTTACCAATAACAAAAGAACCAGCAGCCGGCCGCAAGGCCCTACGCTCCGCGGCCGGTTGCTTCTCTATAAGAAATTGATATGGCAGATCCTAAAGGATTTATGAAGGTGCCGCGCAAAGAGGGCGGCTACCGTGCTCTGGCCGAGCGAGTAGAGGACTACAGCGAGGTGGAGCAGACATTGGCCGACGCCGACAGGCAGCTCCAGGCCAGCCGTTGTATGGACTGCGGCGTGCCCTTCTGCCACTGGGCATGCCCGCTCGGCAACAAGAACCCCGAATGGCAGGACGCCGCCTGGAAAGGCGACTGGGAGACGGCTTACCGTATCCTCAACTCCACCAGCAACTTCCCCGAGTTCACGGGCCGCATATGCCCCGCCCTCTGTGAGAAGAGCTGCGTCCTGGCCATCGACAACGAGGCCGTGACGTGCCGCGAGAACGAGTGTTCCGTGGTCGAGCACGCCTTCGCGCTCGGCATCATCCAGCCGCGCATCCCCGCCCAGCGCACGGGCAAGAAGGTGGCCGTCATAGGCGGCGGGCCTGCGGGTCTCGCCACGGCCGACCTCCTCAACCAGGCCGGCCATACGGTCACGGTCTTCGAGAAGGCTAACGCCGTGGGCGGACTCCTCCGCTTCGGAATCCCCGACTTCAAGCTCAGCAAGAAGGTCATCGACCGCCGCCTGGCCATCCTCCAGGCCGAGGGCATAACCTTCAAGACCAACGCCGAGGTGGGCGTCAACGTCAAGCTCGACAAGCTCCGCAAGGAGTTCGACGCCATAGTCGTGACCATAGGCGCGGGCCTGCCCCGCGACCTCAAGGTCGAGGGCCGCGAGCTCAAGGGCGTCCACTTCGCCCTCGAGTTCCTCCAGCAGCAGAACCACGTCAACCGTGGCGACGTGGTCAAGGAGGCGGACCGCATCTCGGCCACTGGCAAGCCCGTCCTCGTCATAGGCGGCGGCGACACCGGCTCCGACTGCGTCGGTACGAGCAACCGCCAGAAGGCGCGCTCCGTCATGCAGATTGAGATTATGCCCAAGCCCAGCGAGACCCGCGCCCCCGGCAACCCCTGGCCATACTGGCCCATGGTGCTCAAGACCACCAGCAGCCACAAGGAGGGGTGCGACCGCCGCTGGAGCCTCAATACCAAGCGTTTCATCGGCGAGAACGGCCACGTCAAGAAGGTAGAGCTCGTCGAGGTAGAGTGGACGCGCGACGAGAACGGCCGTCCCAAGATGGTGGAGAAGCCCGAGACGGCCTACACCGTCGACGCCGAGCTCGTCCTCCTCTGCATGGGCTTCCTCTCGCCCGTCCATGAGGGCCTGGTCAACGAGCTGGGCGTGGAACTCGACAAGAGGGGCAACATAAAGGTCGACGCCAACGGCATGACGAGTGTGCCGGGTGTCTTCGCCGCCGGCGACGCCGCCACGGGCGCGAGCCTCGTGGTAAGGGCCATAGCCCGCGGCAGAGAGACGGCAAGGGGCGTCAACGACTACCTCATGGCCCAGCCGAAGAAATGATCTGTTAGTCTGGTTTTTTTATTGTCAGCGCGGCTGGAGACGTGAAGTCTTCGGCTGCGCGTTTTTTTTTACCTGCACCGCCTCTTTCCGGCTTTTGGAGTCCTTCCATCGCGGTTTATGTCGTACTTTCGTGCGCTGATACGCGAACAGCCTTCATAAAAACAGTAATCGTAAAACCACACTTAGGAAAATGATTAAGATCCTCTCGGTCGTGATACCGATGTACAATATGCACGACCACATTTCCAAATGCGTCTCATCGCTTCTTTGCGTCGGTCAGGTCGACGACATCGATGTCGTCGTGGTCAACGACGGCAGCACCGACGACAGCCTCTCCATCGCGCGCTCATTTGAGCTGAGTCACCCGAACACAGTGAGGGTGATAGACAAGCCTAACGGCCACTACGGCTCGGCGGTCAACGCCGGTCTGGCCGTAGCTGTGGGCAAATATGTCAAGACGCTCGATGCCGACGACTGGTTCGACAGCGCGGTCTTCGACCGTTTCATCAGCGCGCTGAAGGAGACCGACGCCGACTGCGTCCTGAGCGGCTACGCCGACATCTATTCCGACGGCAGAGAGCCACGCTATCGCCTTGCTCCGGGGGGGGGGGGACGACATGTCCGTCGCTCAGCTTGTCGCCGATGAGCGGAACTGGCATTTCAGCCAGAAGGTGGTGACTTATAAGACTGAGCTTGTCCGCTCCATCGGATACCGGCAGGTGGAGGGGGTCTCCTACTCCGACAACCAGTGGGTGTCGAGCCCCTTCGCGAAGGTCAAGACGGTATATGTCTTCGGCGGGTGCCTCTATCAATACCTCATCGGGCGCGAGGGGCAGTCGGTTGGTGCGGCGTTCCTGAAGAGCCATTTCCGCGACTTCTTCGCTGTTCTGAGGGCGATGATGGACGACAGGAGGTTGTTCGAGGGTTCGGCGGCGGACAATGTGCGCCTTCACGAGAAGTGCATCGACCTCTTCGTGCGCGACAAATACCGCAAGGCGATAGTGCAATGGCCGGATGAATTGAGAGACGAGATTGAGGAGTTCGACGCGTTACTCAAAAACTGGCCCGACGTGTATGAGAGGGCCGCCACCCTCAGGCTCTCGCGCCACTATCCCGTAAATCTTGTCTCCATGTGGCGCAAGGGTCACGACAGCCTCAGGCTGCGCATTGCCGTCGCCCTGCTGAATTTCTTCCACAAATAGGGCCACGCGGGTTAAAATTCGCCACGGCTGCGCGTTTATTCCCTTAGGTTAAAGTCGTTCTCCCCGGTGCGGGTTACCTTAGCGTTCAGATAGCAAACAGAAGAAAACATATGAGCGTTGAGATTAATCTGAGCCGGAGGGTTGAGGTGTTCCCCGAGGGCGTGAGGGCCATAAGCCTGAGTTTCCGTGGCGACCTGTCGAAGGTCGACTATGCCGGCGCCGACGCGCGTCTGGCGGCCGAGATGGACCGCCTTGGCCTCCCGCACGACATGTCGGACTACGTGTGCGTCTACCCGTCGGACCCCTCGGCCTACGCCGTCGAGGGCGGGAGCGACGAGGCCATTGTCGATATTTGCATAACCTTGCCCGACGGCGTTGCGTATACGCCGGCTGACGGCTTCGGGCTGACGCGCTTGGCGGGCGGTCGTTACCTCGTCTTCTCCATGACGGGGCCGTATAGCCAGATCCCGCAGGCGTATTGCGAGATGTACTCCCACCTCCTGCCCGAGGCCTACGAGACCTGCAAGCCCGACGCCGCCCGGCCCATGATGGAGCGTTACCTCGGGGATCCCGCCCAGGTGAGCCAGGACGAGCTTATTACCGAGTTCTGGCACCCTATAATGTGATGCGGACCCTTCCTGAAATTCTATCCAGTAATTCGTCACAAGAGAACAAGATCCGAGCATTTAAAATCGGAGGATGAAACCCCAGCAGAAAAACTTACTGAACTGATGCGCATTAAAAGAAAATCCAAGACACTTGCGCTCGCCATCGCGACCGTATGCGTCGCCTAGACGGGTCTGGCGCAAGAGCGTCGCGACGGCCTGATTATCCGCTCAATTGCCGACTCCGCCAAGGTCCTTGAAAGCGACACGCTGCAAGACATAGTCGTCACCTCGGCAGGGGCGGCCCGCAGGCTCAGTAAGAGGCAGGTGGCGGCCGAGCTCATTGACATCAAGGAGATTGCCAGCCTGCCCGCCGTCTTCGGCGAACGCGACGTCATGAAGAGCATACAGCTCCTGCCGGGCGTAAAGGCCGAGTCGGAGGGCAGCACCGGCTACCAGGTGCGCGGCGGCACGAGCGCGCAGAACCTCGTGACGCTCGACAACTCCATCATCTACAACACGGGCCACCTCATGGGCCTCTTCTCCGCTTTCAACGACGAGGCCCTCTCGGGCTCCACGCTCTACAAGGGCATAGTGCCGGCGCGCCTCGGCGGCGGCGTGTCGTCAGTGTTCGAGATAGGCACCCGTCAGGGCGACCTCTACGACCGCCACGCCTCCGTGGGCATCGGCTTGCTCGCCGCCAAGGCCATGGCCGAGGGCCCTATCAAGGAGGGCGAGGCCTCATATCTCGTGGCCGCCCGCAAGTCCTACCTCGACCTCTTCCTCAAGATGACCGACGACTATAAGGACGACAAGCTCAAGTTCTACGACATCAACGCCAAAGTGGCCTGGCGCGTAGGCGAGAGGGACAACCTCAGCGTCTCCCTCATCCGCTCGGCCGACGACATGAGCCTCTTCAAGGCTCTCGACCTCAAGTGGGACAATACGGCATTCGCCGCGCGCTGGTTCCACACCGTCTCGCCGCGCCTCTTCATGGCCGTCACGGCCAACGCCTCGAAATACGCCTACGACGCGGGCATGAAGATCGCTTCCGACGCCTACACGATGAACGGCTTCGTCAAGCACGCCTCGCTCATGTGCGGCTTCTCATTCGTGGCCAACGACTCGCACAGGCTCGCCTACGGCGCCCAGGCCACGCTCACCCGCCTCCGCTCCGCCGAGTGGGAGAACGGTCCCACCAAGGAGAGGGAGCAGCGCGACGCCGCCCAATACGAGGCATGGGTGGGCGACGACTGGTCGCCCACGGAGGACTTCAAGCTGGAGTACGGTCTCCGCCTCACCGTCTTCTCCGCCCTTGGCGGCTCGCCCTACTACGACATTGAGGATGGAGAGATAGCGCACGTCTACTCCCCCGCCAAATGGTCGGCTTTCAAGACTCACGCCGACCTTGAGCCCAGGGTCAACGTCTGCTACAACGTCAACCCCAGGGTGAGCCTCCGCGGCGGCTACAGCCGGACCACGCAGAGCATCCACGCCATAAGGAACAGCACCTCCATGTCGATGCCCATCGACCGCTTCACCATGACGAGCAACATCGTGGAGCCAATGAGGGCCAACCAGGTGAGCGTAGGCTGGCAGTACGTCACGCCCTCCAAGGAGTACGACTTCACGGCCGACGCCTACTACAAGCGCGTCGACAACGTCTACGACTACTCCGACGGCAGCACCTGG
This sequence comes from Marinilabiliaceae bacterium, assembly GCA_051875415.1. Classification (GTDB taxonomy): domain Bacteria; phylum Bacteroidota; class Bacteroidia; order Bacteroidales; family Marinilabiliaceae; genus W3P20-009. The sequence continues at coordinate 20,047 of JBJEGU010000015.1, read as the reverse complement.
ATGACGTGGATAGAGATGGAGCGCCTCGTCAAGGGCGGGCGCGGCAGAGCCTACGGGCTTGAGCTCTGCGCCCACAGGAACGCGGGCCGCCTCACAGGCTGGCTGGCCTACACTCTCTCATGGTCCGAGAACAAGATCGACGGCATCAACGACGGCGACTGGTACACGGCAAGCAACGACCGCCGGCACGACGTGACGGCCGTGGCAACCTACCGCTTCAACGACAGCTGGCGACTGAGCGCGGCATGGCAGTTCAGCTCCGGCCAGGCCCTCACGGCCCCGAGCGCCAAGTACGACATAATGGGCGAGACTTACTACTACTACGCCGAGCGCAACGGCTACCGCGCGCCCGCGTGCCACCATCTCGACCTTGGCGTCATAAGCGACAAGAGGCTCTCCGACAAGCTCAGCCGGACGCTCACATTCGGCATCTATAACCTCTACAACAGGCGCAACCCCTTCATGATCTACTTCGAGAACGACGACGACAAGCCTACCGGCACCAAGGCCAACAAGGTATCCCTCTTCGGCATCGTGCCCTCGGTCTCCTACGTCCTCAAGTTTTAAGCCTAACCACATCTTTTGAAAATGAGACGCATCTTCATATTCTTCATATTCCTGATTCTCGCCCTCGTCACGTCATGCACCGACGAGATTGATTTTGACTATTCGACCGTCGACCCTCTGCCCGTCATCGAGGGCTACGTCGAGGAGGGGGGCGTGACAGTCCGCGTGACGATGTCGCGCGATGTGACCGACTCCGCGCGCAACCATTTTGTCGACGACGCCGTCGTGAGCCTCTCGGGGCCGGGCGGAGCGAGCTACAGCGTGCCGTATGTAGGCAAGGGCCTCTACAAGTGCGACGGGGTGGAGTGCGTCGAGGGCGGGGTCTACTCGCTCAGCGTCAGCCTCGGCGGTCAGACTTACGAAGCCTCCGACACCATGGGTCTTGCGCCCCAGGAGCCGCGTGGCGGCTTCTTCTGGGAGAACATTATGGAGACTGACTACGTCTCCTACCGCTTCGCGGCCATGACTCCCACTGACAGCCTCACCAACTACGTCGTGGCCCTCACCAGGGGTGGCGACGCCTACCGATGGGCGGCGTTCAACAACTACGCCGCCTACGACGGCCTCATGGATGGCCGTCTGCTCTGCTTCAGCCGCGACGATATGGATGGCAAGAAGGACTCGCACCCCGAGGATGTCATCAGCGACGGCGACAAGATGGAGGTCGTCATAGCCGGCATCTCGCGTCGGGTAAGCGACTACTGCTATGCCCTGCTCAATGGCGACGACACGTGCGCCAACCCCGACTGGTCCTTCAGTGGCGGCAAGGCCCTGGGCATCTTTGCGGCCCGCAACGTCGTGAGGCTGCCAGCCACGACGTTCAGCCTCAGCAGTGTAGGTGACGAGGCTGACATTGACGATGCCATAAAATGAGCGAGGCTCAAGTCCGGGGCGCCTGTTCCGCAAGACTTTTGAGAGAGAATGATTGACTACGAGGTAACGTGTGGCTCGTTGGCCGCCGATGGCCATCTTGAAGGGTTTTTGCAACTCGACGGACGGCGAGCCGACTTCAAGTACGACAACCGCATCTTGGGCAACTACGTCAGGATGAGGGACGTGTCTTTCGCCGGGTTCTCCTACATGAGCCAGGATATGACGTGGCCCGCCGAGGGTGTCATCGACTTCCGCCACGATTGCGAGGAGCCATACGTCATCTTCAGCGTGGCGAGGTCGGGCGCTCTCAACAAGTGGCTCGACGGCGACGACGTCTGGCGCGGCGGCGACGCCAACCTGAGCTACATGCAGTCGTCGTACCGCACGCGCTGGATTCTCGTGCCAGGTGGCTCGTTCCGTCAGGGGTGCGTCGTCATGCCGCTATCCTTCATCCGACGGATGTCTGTCCGCTATCCCGAGGTCTTCGTCCCTATGGCGTCGGCCCTTGAAGGTGGCGACATGCGCAAGGTGACGCCCGCCAACTGGCAGGCCACGCGCGCCGAGGTGAGGATGATTGACGACATCGAGGCGAGCTTCGTAATGGGTAATGCGGCGGCCGACTACGCCCTCTCGCGTGTTCTCGACTGCCTCTCGCCCTCCCCCTACAGGGTGGCGGGCGTAGGGGAAGGTGAGGCGTTCAGCCTGGCCGTGCGCGACAAGATGCATACGGCCCGCGACATGGTCGACCTCAACTTGGCAAGCCCGCTGTCGTTGCATGATCTGGCGGCGGCTGTGGGTACCAACGAGTGCACGCTGAAGAGGGCGTTCAAGGAGGAGTTCGGGCTGACGGTCTTCGGCTACATATACTCCGTCAGGATGAAGCGGGCGGCGCATATGCTGGCCGAGACAACTTTGTCATTGGCTGATATTGCGCTTAGCCTGGGCTACGACCATCTGAGCCACTTTTCCACAGCCTTCCGGCGTTTCTATGGAGTGCCGCCCTCGCAGTTCCGCCACTCCGGCGGCCGCTGAAATTCGTATGTAGGAAAATATAGCATTGTCAGGCCATCCTTCGTTTTTAACGACTGGGTGGCCTGACTGTTAGACATGCCTTCCTAAATCTAATCAGACCGTTAGGCAAAAATCGCTATATTTGGCGTAAAAGCGTTTTGACCCATGACCCCGATACTCAACCC
>JBJEGU010000015.1:0-17311 GCA_051875415.1 Marinilabiliaceae bacterium | reverse complement strand
GCGAGGCGGAGGAGAGCAAGCGCGAGGCGGAGGAGAGCAAGCGTGAGGCGGAGGAGAGCAAGCGTGAGGCGGAGGAGAGAAAGCGCGAGGCGGAGGAGAGAAAGCGCGAGGCGGAGGAAAGTAAGTGCAAGGCGGAGGAGAGCAAGCGTGAGGCTGAGCGGTGGAAGCGAGCCTCCGTCGAGGCACTGATCAAAGCAGGTCTTGACGTGAAGGCGATAGCGGTGACGCTGGGTCTTGACGAGGACTACGTGGCCTCCATATCGAAAGGGGCGTGATTTTCATATAAATTGAAATCTCATAAAACAAAAGCCGTGACTGGCATCGGTCTACGATGTCAGCCACGGCTCTTATATTGGGTGGTCGCTAAATCCCTTATTTCACCACAATCTTCTTGCTTCCGTGTGGCGTGCGTACGATGTACGTCCCACGGCTCGAGGGAGCCGCAGACCTCACCTTGCGGCCCGTAAGGTCGTAAGCCTCCTTGGCGGGAGATCCGCCTACTGTTATAACCCCGCCCGATACGCCGACGCGCGTGTCGTCTGCCATTTCACCTGCGGAGCTCGTTCCCGACTGGTGGATGAACGAAAAGTACTTAGCCCAGTCGCTCGACTCGTAAGCGCTGACCGATCCAGCGGGTACTATAAGAGGGCAGCTGACACCCTTGAAAGCATAGCCGCCCAGCGATGGCGGCACTGTCGCGAGAGACGTGACGCTTGTTAGCCCACTGCAAATCTCGAAAGCCTCGCTCTTGATAGTAGTGACGCTCTTCGGGATTGTGACCGTCCCGAGGCTCTTGCACCTGTAGAAGGCCATGTGGCTAATCGTCGTGAGCCCCTCCGGCAGGCTTAAGCTCTTGATTGCGGTGCAATCTTTGAATGCGTATTCCCCTATCGTGGTGACGCCTTTCGGGATTTTTATGCTTGTGAGCTTGCTGCAGCCTTCAAATGTGTAGCTGGCAACCTCCGTAATCCCGTCTGGAAGTGTTATGCCTGTGAGCGCGGAGCATCCTTTGAAGGCTCTTTTCCCTATGGAAGTCACATTCCCCGGGATGTTGATGGTGGTGAGGCTCGTGCATTTTGCGAAAGCGTCCTCGTCAATGATTGTCAGCCCTTTGGGTAGGCTGACGCTCGTGAGGCTGCTGCATCCTTCGAATGAGCAGAGGCATATTTTTGTGACTCCGTCGGGTATGTTAATAGTCTTGAGTCCAGTGCAGCCCTTGAATGCGAAGGAAGTTATGCTGACTATTCCCTTGGGCAGCTCTATGGAGGTCAGTGCCGTGCAATTCATAAAGGCCTGCCATGATATCTCTGTGGTCTCCTTCGAGAGTGTCACACTCTTGAGGGATGTGCAGTTAGAGAACATATTGTCCTTGATTACCGTGACCTTCTCTGGCAATGTGACGCTTGTCAGCTTCGAGCAGCCCGAAAAGGCGTCGTACCATATATCGCTCACGCTTGACGGGATGCTGACTTTCGCAAGGGCGGTGCAGCCCTTGAATGCGCATATGCCGATGCACTCTTGTCCGTTCTCGATTACCGCTTCCTTGACTTCAGCAAGGAGATCCTTCCACCCGTCCTCGCATTCTTCATTGCCGTGCGACCATTTGTAGTCCTTGCCCACGGTTAGCACCCCCTTGTCTGAAAGCGACCATCCCGTGCCACTGGCCACGTCCGCCCCGATGGCGGCCACGCCCGATGTCCAGAGCAGCGCGGACGACATGATAACGTGCGCCACTACTTTCTTAAAGCCGGTTAATTGTCTCATTTTCTTAATATTTCTGTGTTGTCAAATTGTCGGTCGGTTATTCATTTCCCGGCAAGGTCTGCCTTTTGCTCTGCCATGGTTGAATTATGACAGGACTATCATAAAAAAGGGCGGGCCGGTATCAAGCGTTGATGCCGGCCCGCTTTAATTCTCTTTTTCAGTGTCGGTTTATTTCACCACGACTTTCCTGTTCCCTTTAGATGTCCTGACGAGGTATATGCCCTTGCACAGAGGCTTTTCCGCCGACACCTTTTTCCCCGTGAGGCTGTAAATGTCCTTTGCCGGCTTACCGTCGACGTATATCACCATCCCGACAACGCATATGCGTTCGTTGGCGCTGACGCTGTTAATAGCGGTCTCGCCGATGGCGAGGATGCGGGGCAGCCTGTCCGCCCATTCGCTCGCCTTGTAAGCGTCCTTGGCTTCGGCTGGCACGAAGAGCGTGACGCCGTCGCAACCGTCCGTAGCCTGCGCGCCTGCGGCTGGCGGCTCCGTGGCGAGGCACGTGATGCTGACCAGGCCCGTGCAGTTCATGAACGCCGCTTTGCCAACAGACTCTATGGTGGATGGCAGGCTGACCGTTTGAAGTTCATAGCACCAGAGGAAAGCCTCGTCGCCTATCGAGGTGAGGCCCTCTGGCAGCTCTATGCTCGCGAGCGGGGTGGTGGAGAATGCGCCCTTGCCGATGGTCTTCAGCCCCTCGGGGAGGGTGATGGCGGCGATGTTGCATGCGTTGAATGCGTTTGGGGCAATCTCCGTGATGCCGCTCGGTATGTTGATTTCGCTCAGGCCGCCGCAGTTTTCGAACGCGCCCTCGCCCAGTCTCTTCAGTCCTTCGGGCAATTTCACGCTTTCTATGTGGTTGCAGTATCTGAAGGCGTGATTGCCTATTGTTTCGACCGTGGAGGGGATGCTTACCTCCGCCAGATTCTCGCAGCCTTCGAACGCGCTGGCCCCTATCGTCGTGACGCCCTCCTCAAGTACCACTTTCACAATCTCATCTATGCCGCTGCTCGATGAGGCCCATTCGCCCACGTAACCGCTCCATGCGTAGTCTTTGCTGATGGTGAGCGTGTTGTTGACAAGTGTCCAGCCCGTGCCTTTGCTGTCGGCCGCGGCAGTTCCGCCCCACGTGAGGGCGATGGCGGAGATGATGTAAAATGCTGTGCTTTTCATAAGTTGTTTCTGTTCCGATGTTTTGACTTTGTTGCTATTTTTCTGAGTTTCACTCTTTGTTCTTCACGATCGGCAGGGCGCATGTGCGTACCCATGCGGCGGGCGTCTTATCGTTCCACGATCCATGATCCCTGATCGGGGTTGGGCAACTCTCAATGGGCTAATTTAATGCTTTTCCGCGGGATAAGCGATTTTCTGTAAGGTTTCGACCTGTTTTGGCAATGAGCCTCCACGTTCGCTGAAATGTTCCACATGCCTCTGCGGCCTATGATTAAAAATTAGCCGCCGGCAACCAACTGGGTGGTAGCCGGCGGCCTATCAATAGAGAGTTGCTTCCTCAAGCGTCGGTTCTATATGTTTTAGTTATCGCTAAGCGTGTGTGTGGGAATCTTTGACGGTCCGGTCGGCGTGTTGGAGATCCGAATCCCGGCCTTGCTGTTTCAGCTTTTGCGGCGGCTCTTACTCCTTGTCTCCCATTTCGGGGGAATGCCTTCTCTTGGTGCGGCACTTCTGTCGACTGGGACTCTCCGCAAGGTGATGAGGGGCTGGCTCGCGTCGGCGGCTCGGAGTCTGGGACTCCGCGATGCCACTCCGCTAAGATAGTATCACCGTTTGGGCTATAAGGAAGCGTAATCCTCACTTTTGACGAGTGACGGCTAAGCGGTGACGAATGACACTGCCGCCACGTCATTTCCATTGACGAAGAAGCCGCTTTAGGTCATAAAAAAAGCCCAACCGCTCTGTGTGAGCGGCTGGGCTGCCATATGTGGCGTCTGCCGTTTCCTAAATCTTGAATGTGGAGACCGACTTGTTGAGGTCGGCTATCATGTCCCTCATCTGCATGGTGCTTGCGGCAATCTCCTCGGCGCCGGCGGCGTTCTGCTGCGTGACGCGGTTGAGGTCGAGTATGGCCGTGTTGACTTGCGACACGCCGGACGACTGCTCGACGCTGGCCGTCGTTATCTCTTTTATGAGGCTGGCGATCTTCTCTATGCGCGGCATGAGCTCCTGAGTCTGGTTGTAGGCCTCCTCGGCCTCGTTGATGCTGCTTGTGGCGGTCTCGTTTATGCCGTCGGCCGTCTCGTGGGTCTGCTCGGCGAGGCGGCCCACCTCCTTGGCCACGACACCGAAGCCCTGACCGTGCTCGCCGGCGCGCGCGGCCTCGACCGAGGCGTTGAGGGCCAGGATGTTGGTCTGCGAGACGAGGTCGTTTATGTCGTTTATGTTCTGGGCTATGTTCTGTATGGCCTGGAAGCTGTTGCTGCTGGCTTTGCCGAGCTTGCCGGCCATCGAGGACATCTCCTCGGTCAGTTTGTTGGTGTGGACGGAGTTGTCGGTGTTCTGCTGGATGTTGGCGCCCATCTGTTCCATGGAGCTCGATATCTCCTCGAGCGAGGCGGCCTGCCTGTTGGCGGCGTTGGAGAGGCTCTCTGACGCCGCGCTGAGCTGGTTGGCGGCGTTGATGAGGGCGGCGGCCGTCTCGTGGACTGGCGTCAGCGCGGCGCGGAACTTGTCCTGCGCCTCGTTGAGGCTCGTGGCGAGCGACTCGACCTCGGCGCACGTGTGGCGGCAGATGACGGGCTGCGAGATGTCGCCCTGCGCGATGCGGTTGACGGCCTTCACCACCTGGCCTATGGGCTCGGTGAGCCTGCGGCGGATGCGGAAGGCGAGGACGAAGAAGATGGCGACGAAGACGGCGAGGATGGAGGGGACGAGGATGCCCATCGAGGCCATAATCTTGTCGGTCGTGCTCGAGTCGGAGCGGATGACGATGCAGCCCATGGCGTTGCCGCCGGTGCCCACGAGCGGGAGGGCGCACACGTATGCGCTATGTCCGAGCATGGGCGTCACGCCTATCCACGGCTTGAGCTTGGCGTAGCACGACGTGGCTATGAGCGTGTCGATCTTCACGGTCGAGGGGTCGCGGCCCTCGTCGGTGGCCATCACGCAGCCGGCGCGGTTGAAGATGAAGCAGTCGGACCCGAGCTGGCCCTTGAGGGCGCCCGCGCTCGCCTCGGAGTCCGAGACGAACGACAGGAGGAACGCCACGCCGAGCGACGCCCCGTTGTTGTCTTTGACGAGGGTGGCCGTGAAGTCGCACACCTGTCCGCTTATGAAGTCGCCCGCGGCTGTCACCATGCCCTTGCTCATTGCGAGCATGGACATCTCGGCGAGCTTGGGCGCGTCGATGGCCTCGGCGGGGTAGCTGCCGCAGACGTATGAGCCGTCGACTCCCGTGAAGATGTAGCCCGTGATGCCCGACGAGCGCATGGTCCAGCGCAGCTCATCGTTGATGTTGACGGTGTCGCCGTTGTTGACGGCGTCGTAGAACGTGTCGTAGTCCTGGTTGAGCAGGTGGGCGGCGGACTCCGAGGCCGTGTGCCTCTGGTCCAGGTTGGCCTTCATCGACTTCACCTGCTGGTTCAGCCTGTCGAGCTGGATGTCCGTTATGTCGCTCTTGAGGGCGAAGTAGGCGTATGCGCCCACGCAGAGGATCAGGAAAATTACAAGTGTAAGTGGTGCGAGGACCATGAAGTCGATCCTGCGCGGGTTGAGCTTTGTCATAGGCTGAATTAAAGGGTCTTCTACAAACCGCTGGCTAATTTCGCCTTTTTCTACGAAAAATTGTCCGTCCGTGTTGCTTTTTTGTCGCCACAGGGCCCGGGCCCGATATTTTGCCTAATTTTGACGGGTTATAAACAAACAATAGCTTTTTCAAGATGGAGACAACAAACGCCGCCACGCCGCGGCTGCACTGGTGGAAGTCGGTGGCCTCGTTCCTCATGGTGCTGTTCACAATGCCTCTGGGCCACGCCCTCATGATCCTTATGGAGCACGGGCTTGGCGAGGAGGCCGTCCACTATGCCGGCTTCGCCATGGGGGCCGTAGGCCTGGCCATCGTCATATGGGGGGTCTTCGTCAAGGGCGACACGAGGCAGACCCTCTGCGGCCTTTTCGGCGGCCTGCTCTACTGGACGGGCTGGTACGAGTTCCTCTTCCAGTACTACGCCCACCGCTACGGGGTGGCGCCCGAGGTCGTCGACGGCGTCGTGGTCACGAAGCCCGAGTACCTCATAATGCCGGCCACGTTCGGCCTCTGGGCCATGGTCATGACGCTCTACGTCTTCAGCACCCGCACGGGCTGCTGCTTCATCAACTGGGTGCAGCGCCACCTGCTCCGGGGCTCAGCCGCCATCCGCGAGGCCAGGCCCGTCATCCGCCATTCGTCCATCGTTACGTTCATGGAGCTCATCGTGATGATGTGGACGTGCTACATCCTGCTCATGTTCTGCTACGATCCCGTGTTCCTTGGCGACCACCACCCCGTCACTTTCGCAGTGGGCCTGGTGTGCCTCGCCGGGGCCGTCCTCATGTTCCGAAAGCAGCTTCGCATCGGGGCGTGGGGCGCCAACATACGGATGGCCATCGCCGTGGTCATCGTCTTCTGGACCCCGGTGGAGATCCTCGGGCGGATGGATTTCTTCGAGGAGTTCTGGGTCAGCCCGCAGGACTACGTCGGGCGGATGCTCTGCATCCTGGGCGTCTTCGCCGCGCTCGCCGTCTATATAATCTTCTTCCAGGGCAGGCGTAAGGCTTAGCCCACGCGCATTGCGGGCGAAGAAAAACAAAGTCCCCCGGGCGAATTGCCGCCTGGGGGACTCCGTTTATGAGAAAATCACAATCAAACAGAGCCGGACCGTTGTCCTGACCCAGCCCCTGCCGTCGCGGCAGAGACTACTAAAAACCTCCATTATGAAAAACTATCACTGATTCGTCTTTTTGACTTCGCAAACATACCCACCCGCACCGGCACGACGAACTTTTTTCAACACAGGTGCGACAACATTCAACGACCGACGGCCGAAATGCCGAAAATAGTGCCACGGAGCGTGAGAAACGCGGAATGAACCCCGACGTTTTTCGATTATGCGGGGGCAGTGCAAGCGCGTTTGTCCACGCAAAGCTGTATAAAGGTGAAAAACGCGCGACGGGAATCCGAAAGGCAGCTTGCGAACCCTTCATTATAAAAAAAAGGACGGGTTTATTTGCTAATATGCCGCACGTTAGCTAATTTTACAACCTGTGGCGAACGGTGTGGAGCCTGTAAGCCATATTTGTGCCACGCAGGGCCGATGCGACTCTCTTCGATGGTCGCTAACAGTAGGCTCGCCCCGAGGCTTTTCGCCGGCATATGCCACCCAAAGTTGAGCTTTATGCGCCAATCGTTGAAAAAGATTGGACGGGGCTGAGGACGATTGTAAGTTTGCAGCGTTCTCATAAGACACAAAGACATAAAAGGTAATTTAGAGTTGTTTTCTCATTTTGGTGGTTTTTGACTGCGAGTAGGCCGTGAGGCGTGCCCGCGACCCTGCAACGGCGGGGGAAAAGTTAAAAAGACTCCTCGCCAGCCTTCTGTAACACAGGGGAGGTTGGCGAGGTTTTTTTGTGCCCTTACGATGCGAGTGTCCACGTCCGCGCGGATTTTCACTATAACTCTGGCCAAGACGACGAGTCCCCGACCACTGGCGACCTGTGCCTGTTTATCCCCCTGTGCGCCTCTTGCCTATGCCTACATCTCAACCTTCTTGCCAGGGGCAGCGGAAGGCTTGCCATCGCCCACCCACCCTTTCGTTGAGCACCCGCCCCCTTTTGCTGAGCCGGGCCACTTTAGTTGACGTTCGCACGCCCGTTGTTGAAAAGATTGAGCGGCGCGGCGGCGCAGTGCTACCTTTGTGATGTCGAAAGACGAATAGCAGCATTAGAGTGTTTTCATAATAGAGGTTTTGAGTACCCCGGAGCGCCGCGACGGCGCCGAGGGGGCGCCGCCAACGGGCGGCGAGGTATTTGGTTAATTACAAAGACAAAAGCCCGCCGGGAGGTCTCCTCCCGGCGGGCTTTTCGTGGTTTCAACCTCCGCATGTTCTAACACCTCTCTGGCTTGTTTAGCAATTAACTTGCGCAGTTTTTTTTACATTACTTTTGATTTTAGTCTTACTGAAAACTAACAGACTTCCAGAAAGACTCCTTTGAGAGTTATGTAAATGAGAATATCTTATGGAACAAAAAGTATGTCCAAAATGCGGAAACCCAGTCAATGTAGGTCAGAAATTCTGCGCCTCCTGCGGTTGCGATCTTGATAAGTTTTTTATTGCCGACCCTGTCTGCCCCATTTGCCATAAGAAATACCCCTCTGGCTCTTTGTTCTGTAATGATGACGGGTCAAAGCTCGTCAAAGAGTCCGATCTTGTTTGCGTTTGCACCAAGTGTGGCGAGGCGTATTATGAGGGTGTCACATTCTGTCCTAAGGACGGTGGGGTTGTAATGCCCCGATATAAATTAGGAGGTCAGGCAAATGCGTCACTTCAGAAAGCCGACTTAGGTAAGCGTTTTTTGGCGTCTGTCGTTGATTGTTTAATGACTACGCTCATGGCAATTACGAGTGCTGTGTGCTTCGGCATAGCCGTTCCTTATTTATGCCTTTGTTATTCCAAGGGTCAAGGGTACGCATTCCTCATTTTAGGCGCATTTTTTTATATCGTTCCTCTTGTCTACTCGCTCATCAAAGACGGTTTGGGCGAGGGGCAAAGCATAGGCAAGAGGTGTCTTGGTCTAAAGGTTGTGAAATTCGCCACAGGCGGTCCATGCACAAAAGGAGCGTCCGCTCTCAGGAACTTTGTTTCATACATCTTACCGTTTGGCTGCCTGATTGAGCCGATAATGGTTCTCGCCAATAATGATGGTCGTAAGGTTGGTGACTATGCGGCTGGTACTATGGTTGTTAATGCTTAATGTCAGAAATATATGATTTGTCCTAAATGCCATTCCGAAAACGCTGATGACGCAAAATTTTGCACTCATTGCGGGAGACTGTTGGAAACTTCAAGCGCAGGCAGTTTGTCGTCTACGTTGGTCTCCATTTGGGTGATAATTTTTATTGCCACTTTCGCCATAAGATTCATTATTGAACGTGTAGACTCTTGTTGGTATCAAAATGATTCACCTTATATGATCTTCTGGTACCTTACCTGCTTAGTAAGTAATCTCTCTAATATTCTTATCCCGTTTGCAATAAAGAATAAGGTATTGAGAATCATATCGTTGGTTCTTGTTTCCGGAATTAGTTTATATTGGGCTTTCAATAACTTGAGTGCTTGTTTTTAAGGGTCTCATTCTGACCTCATAGGAGGCTCCTGATAAATTCGTGGTAGTCGTTCTTTTCAGAATCGTCCACCCAGTAAAGCCAAAGGCGCGCCCCCCGAACGCAATGTTCGGCAGGCGCGCCTAAGTTTTTTATTTTGAGGATTATTCCCTACACCCCCACGTTTATCGTCAGCCCGGGGAGCGATACCCTTACCGTCCCCGGCGCGGGAGAGGGCTCCGGGCGTGGCGCGGGACGGCAGCCGGGCGCGGGGCGGTGGCGCCTGCAAGGCGGGGGCGGCACTGGGCGGCCGTGACCGCATTCGGGCGGGGCGGGACGACCGTCGTCGGGGCGGCATTCGGGCCCGTGGCTGTGCCTGTCACTGCGTCGGGGAGGCGCGGCGTGCTGGTCGTGGCGCCCACCCTTGTGGTGCTTCACCTCGCCTTTGGCGCGGTGGAGCGGGGCTTGCGCCGGCTTGCCGTCGGGCGTGGGCGCCTCGGCCGGAGCTGAGGGACGCTCGGGGCGGCCCTGCGCGAGGGCGTTGGCGGGGAGTATCGTGAGGGCTGCCGCCGCCATGGCGGCAATGATGATATTGGTCTTCATGGCTTTACTGTGTTAGAAGGTTAATACGTCGGGCGCGATGCCCTTGTTACCCTATCATCATCCAATGTCCGTGCCAAGGGTAAAAGAAGGCCCCCGCTTATCGACGAGCGGGGGCCGTGAGTCGACCAACCTGGCCTTACTTGCCGACGATGGGCGTCAGGCGCACGGTCATCGTCTTCGCTCCGAAGCCCGTGCGGTACTGCTCCAGGGGCCATGCGCCCCACGAGTCAGTGCCGCCCACGCCCGTGTGCTCAGAGTCGACATATAGGTTGGTGAAGCGGCTGGGCGTGAGGTCCGAGGCGTGGCTTTGCCCCTTCTCGTCGCCATCGTCAAGTGCCGACTGGTCGAAGCCTATGGCCGAGGCGAAGAAAGGTGCGTCGGACGTCACGAGCAGCCCGCGTCCGTCGTCCCTTGTCTGTCTCCACCAGCGGATGTCGCTCTTAGTGCCCGTCTCCTGCGGACGGATGTAGGGGAAGAACTGCTCTGCGGCCGTCAGGCGGTAGATGCCCAGGCGCATGCACGCGCGCCGGTCGACGTAGTTCTCCACAGGGCCTCGGCCGTAGAATGTGCTGATGTCCATAGCTTTAGGCAGTTCGATGGCGAGTCCGTAGCGGAACATCAGGTTCGGGGCGGAGGAGCCGGCGTCGGGGGTGAGCGTCTGCCCGATGCTGAGCGAGCCGTCGCGGCTGTCGAGGGTGTAGGTGAGCGTGAGCGAGGCCCCAATGTCCGTGAGGCGGAACTCGGCTTTGGCCGAAGCCGTGCCCGCCTTGCGGTCGGTCGACGTGGTGAGGGCGGTAAGATCCAATGGCGTGTCGCGCCAGGCTTTGAGGAGTTTGTGGAGGCCGGCGCCCATATCGTTGTCTGTCGTGGCGCGCCAGAAGTTGGGCTTTATCGTCGCGCCGTAGGCTATGAAGGTGTCGGTGCCGCAGGTGTAGAGGCTCACGAGTCCCGTGGCGGGGTCTATCACGGCTTTTGCCGGCCCGGCCGAGAGGGTCGCCCCGTCCTTGTCGTCTGATTTTGCTTTTGCGGGCTTCCCGCTCGTGGCGTGGGCTGTGAAATGCCCGCCAAGGCTCAGCTGAGCCTGTGCCACCGTCTGCCCCTTCTCCATCAGGGGCTTGCCCTTGCGCAGGCGGAAGTCGACGTTGAGAAGAGCCTCGCCCTCGCCCGTCTCTTTGCCAAAATCTACTGTGACGGACTTCGTCCCCTGCGGGGCCGCGTTCACGTCGGTCACAACTCCGCTTGCCCTCTCTTCGCCGTCGACGAGCAGCGTCCACGCCATCTCAACGTCGGAGAGGTCTGCGAAGAATCGCTCGTTGCGAACTTCGATGACGGCCCCGGAGGAACTGTGCGAGGCAAGGGTGGCCCATATGTCCTGATACTGGTAAGCCAGCTCGTAGGCGTGCGGGTTGAGCTGACGGTCGGGGCCTACGACGCCGTTGCAGTTGAAGTTGTTGTCGGAGGGGTCGTGGCTGTTATAGTCACCGCCATATGCGTACTCCACCTTGCGCAGCTCGTCGGCTGAGAGAGCCGACGGTCTCACGCTCATGGGCTTCGCGGGGTGGCGGTGCAGGGCCTGGTCGGCGAAGTCCCAGTCGAAGCCGCCTTGGAAGGTCGGGTATTTGCGCACGAGGCCCCAGTAGTCGGCGAGGTTGCCGCCCGAGTTGCCCATCGTGTGGTTATACTCGCAGAGGATGAGGGGCTTGGCGGACGACGGGTCCGCCGCATAGGCTTGGCAGTCGGCCACGCTCATGTACATGGGGCAGAAGATGTCGGTGCCGTCGCCCTTGCCCGCCTGCTCGAACTGTATGGGGCGCGTGGGGTCGGCCTGTCGGATCCACTCGTAGGCCTTGAGGAAGTTGCCGCTCATGGCGGTCTCGTTGCCCAGGCTCCATACGATGACCGACGGGTGGTTGCGCAGGAGGCTGACGTTGTGCTGGTTGCGCTGAAGGATGGGCAGCGCGAAGTCCGCCGCCTTGACCCGGGAGTCGGCCCCGTAGCCGAAGCCGTGGCTCTCCTGGTTGGCCTCGGCCACGACGTAGAAGCCATATGCGTCGCAAAGGTCGTAGAAGCGCGGGTCGTCAGGATAGTGGCATGTGCGGATGGCGTTGACGTTCAGCCGTTTCATTATGCGGAGGTCGTCCTCCATCCTTTCGAGGGTGACGACGTAGCCTCCGTCGGGGTCCATCTCGTGGCGGTTGACGCCCTTTATCAGCACTGGCTGCCCGTTGACTTTGAGCTGCCCGCCGCTCACCCTTACGTCGCGAAACCCGACCCTGACGGCTGTCTGCTCGGCGGGCGTGGAGCACACGAGGGTGTAGAGCTGCGGAGTCTCGGCCGTCCACCGGCGGACGTTGTAGACCTGCATGTCGAGGTCGACGTAGCCGCGCCACTCGGTGTCGAACGTGCGTTCCGAGACGAAGTCGCCGTCGGGGTCGAAGAGGCGGAACGTGACGGGCGTGCCCACCTTCTGCTTGGCCCATATGTGGAGGTTGCCGTCGGCCAGGTCCGCCGAGAGGGCGGCCGTCAGGCGGATGTCGTCAAAGTGCGCCTGCTTGTCGCGCGCCATGAGGTAGCATTCGCGCGCCACGCCGCTCAGTCGCCAGAAGTCCTGATCCTCGCTCCACGACCCGTCGGACCACCGGAAGACCTGGAGGGCGATGAGGTTGTCGCCCTTGCGCACGAGGCCCGTTATGTCGAACTCGGCGGCCACCTTGCTGTCCTCGGCATAGCCGGCGAACTTGCCGTTGACGTAGAGGTAGACGCACGACGTCACCGACCCCAGGTGGCATATCACCTGCCGCCCGTCCCAGTCGGCGGGGATGGTCACGCGCCTCCTGTACGAGCCCACGTGGTTCTCCTTCGTCGGGACGCTCGGGGCCTGGCCGTCGAAGTGGCCGCGCCATGCGAACCCTATGTTCACGTACTCAGGGTCGCCATAGCCGTTCAGCTCCCACATTCCCGGCACGGGCATCGTCCCCCACCCCGAGTCGTCGAGACCTTCGGAGTAGAAGTCCGTCGGGCGTTGGTCGGCGTCCTGGGCGAAGTTGAACTTCCATTCGCCCTCTATCGAGAGGTAGTTGGCCGAGGCTTTCTTCGAGCTTATGGGCGAGAACGACTTGGCGTCCACCTCGCCGGGGCGGAAGGCGAAGAAGTCGGTGTGGATCGGCAGGCGGTTGATGTCGTTGACCGTGAGGTCGTGCCACTCAGTGAACGTCGGCGCGGCTGGGGCCGTCTTCCGCTTCTGGGCAGCCGATGGCGCCGCGGCGAGCAAGGCCAGGGACAGCGCGAGGGTCGTGTGGGTGTTCATTATGGTAATATCTTTTTTCATGTCAATAATGGTAAAGATACGCAAAAAGGGCGGAAGGACGGCCATTACGCCCCCTCCGCCCGCTGTGCGTGACGCCCCTCCCGCCATCCGCCTCAGCTGAAGACGCCGTCGACGTAGCGGCGCGTGAGGTCGTTCTGCGGGTTGTTGAAAATCTGGATGGCCGGCCCGGCCTCTATCACCTCGCCCAGGTACATGAAGACGGCGTAGTCCGCAATGCGCTGAGCCTGGGCCAGAGTGTGCGTAACCATCACCACCGTGTAGTCGCGCCTGAGCTCCGTGAATAGCTTCTCCACCTTGCGCGACGAGATGGGGTCCAGGGCCGACGTGCTCTCGTCGGCAAGCAGCACGGCCGGCTCCACGGCCAGCGAGCGGGCCAGGCAGAGCCTCTGCTGCTGACCGCCCGACAGCCGCGACGCGGGCTGCGACAGGCGCTCCTGCACCTCCTCCCACAGCCCTACGGCCGTCAGGTAGTGCCGCACCACGGCGTCTATCCGCGCCTTGCCCCTCACGCCGTGGAGGCGGCACCCGTATGCCACGTTGTCGTATATCGACATCGGCAGTGGGCACGGCCTCTGCGGCACCAGCCCCACCTGGCGGCGCACCTCCGTCAGGCCCATGCCCTGGGCCGCCGTGATGTCGTGGCCGCCAAGGGTCACGCTGCCGCTCACCCTTACGCCCTCGGCCGTGTCCACCAGTCGGTTGAATGTGCGCAGGAGCGTGCTCTTGCCGCAGCCGCTCGGGCCTATGATGCACGTTATCTGCCCTTTGGGGATGTCAAGGTTCACGTCTTTCAGGATATGGGCGTCGCCAATGTGGACGTTGAGGCAGCGCACCTTGATGCCGTCGTGGTCAAGGTGGGGAAATTTATTTGCCGGGTCGAAGTTTTCCATGTCGTCTTTTCTTTCAGCCCCCCTTGTCATTTTCTATGCAGGGAAGTCAATGACGCGAAGATACCCCCGGCGCGCCGCGGTCGCAATGCCACGTGTGCGGTATGTAAGTAGCGTCATAATGTCATTGACGGGCGTGATGTCTCTATTTAATTTTGCGTCATAGAAATAAGTAGAACCAAATGATAAGCATCATAGTCACATTCCACAATGAGGAGCAGAGCATCATATCGTGCCTGCAATCCATCGTGGCCCAGACTGCTCAGCAGTGGGAGTGCGTCATTGTGGACAACGGGTCGACCGACCGCGGCGAGTTCCAGGTCCGCAACTACCTCATCGACCGGCGCATGCGCTTCTTCAGCCTCCCCAAGGAGTTGCCCCTTGCCGAGGTCCGCGCCAAGGCTCTCGCCCGCACCACTGGCGAGTGGGTGATGTACGTCGACGGCGGCGACTACCTCACGAGCGACGCCCTGCAAGCCCTCTACCTCTCGCTCAAGAAGTACGGCACCCTCTGCGCCGCCGGCAACTATTACGAGGTAAGGGGCGACTCCAAGAGGCCCGTCAGCTATCGCCCCGAGGGCCTCGTGAAGGGGCGGCAGGTCCGCGGCGGTGAAATCCGCGTCGTGACCGGCAACAGCATCTTCGCCCGCAACGTGGCCCATCTCCCTGAGTCATGGCCTACGCTCGACTTCGCCTACACCGACCACCTGATCCTCGTGAGCGGAGGCCACGGCGAGCCGCTCGTCAAGGCCGACAAGGAATCAATATGGAAAAGAATACTGAAGAAATGGAGAAAATAGCTGTAAGGGGCGCACGGTCAACGACTTGGCGCGGCATAAAGGACAAGGCCGCGGCCGCCGTCATGACCACCATCGCCATTGCCGTCCTCGGCCTCACAGTGGCCATAGCCTTCGGCCTGTGGTACAAGTCGTCGCCCCTCCTCGCCGAGCACAACCTGCTCGACCTGCTGACCGCCTCCGACTGGAAGCCCGGGCGCGGCAGCTTCGGCTTCATGCCTTTCGTGGCTGGCACGTTCTACGTCACGGGCGTAGCCGTGGCCCTCGCACTGCCCACCTCCATTCTCATTGCCATCTACCTCACGGAGTACTCCCGCGCCGCGGTGCGCAAGGTTGTCTACCCGCTGCTCGATATCTTGGCCTCGCTCCCGTCGGTCATCTTCGGCGTGTGGGGCACGCTCGTCGTCGTGCCAATCGTTGGAGACCTCGTTGGCCCGGCCGTAGGCACCTTCACTTCGGGCTACACGCTCCTGAGCGGAGCCATAGTCCTGAGCGTCATGATTCTCCCCCTGCTCGTGAGCCTCATGGTCGAGATTTTCGGCAGCGTGAGCGACGGGCTGCGCGAGTCGTCCATGGCTCTCGGGGCCACAAAGTGGCAGACGGTGAAGCACGTCGTGCTCAAGGCGTCGCTCCCGGGCATCGTGGCGTCGACTGTCCTGGCTGTGAGCCGAGCGCTGGGCGAGACTATCGCCGTGCTCATGGTCTGCGGCAACGTCGCCAAGGTGCCCGGCTCCCTCCTCGACGCTTGCTACCCCCTGCCCGCGCTCATCGCCAACAACTACGGTGAGATGATGTCCGTGCCTCTCTACGAGGCCGCCCTGATGTTCGCGGCGTTCCTGCTTTTCATCATCGTCCTCGTCTTCAACGTAGGGGCGAGGATATACCTTAAGAGCATTAAAAAATATTGATAATGAGGCGAGTAGAAGAGATAATTGTCAAGGTTCTGATGTGGCTGGCCTTGGCTGTCGTGTTTGGTGGCGTGGCCAGCGTCCTTTGGAGCATTCTCAGCCGCGGCCTTCCCGTCCTCTCGTGGGACATGGTGAGCAAGACCCCTGGCGCAGGCTTCTTCCTTGGCGGCGAGGGCGGCTTCCTCAACGCCATCGCGGGCTCGGTCTACATCGTGCTGGGGTCGGCCATAGCGGGGCTGGCCATAAGCCTGCCCATCGTGTTCTACCTCAACGTCTTCCTCCGCCAGGGGTCCAGGATGGCCTACGTCCTCAGGCTTGGGCTGGACATCTTGTTCGGCATCCCGAGCATCGTCTACGGCGCGTTCGCCTTCACCATCATGGTTGCCATCGGCCTCAGGGCGTCGCTCCTTGGCGGCATCATTGTCGAGACTCTGCTCATCATCCCTCTACTCACGCGCAGTATGGACGAGGTGGCGCAGACGGCCCCGCGCGACCTTTTCGAGGCTGCCTATTCGCTCGGCGCGACGCGCCTTGAGACGGCCCTCGTCCTCGCCCGTCAGACGGCACCCGCCATCGCCACGGCCACGCTGCTCTCCATCGGCCGCGCCATGGGCGATGCCGCCGGCGTAATGTTCACGGCCGGCTTCACGGACTATGTGCCTGAGAGCCTCACCGACAAGGCGGCGACCCTTCCTTTGGCCGTCTTCTTCCAGCTCTCCGCGCCTCAGGCCGACGTGCAGGCCAGGGCCTTCGCCGCGGCGGTCGTCCTCACCATCATCGTCCTCGCGCTCAGTGTCTCGGGTCGTCTCATAATGAGATATTTTTCCAAGAATAAGGTGTAAATTTGAGACTTGTATTCCCATTAACACCTTGCAATGTATGAAACGAACCCTATGCGCGGCCTTGCTCGCCACGGCCTGCCTCACCTTGGCCAGCTGCGGCCATAACCATCATGATGATATGGACAACAAGACAGACGCCATCGGCAACATAATGACACGGACGAGCATCCGCGTCTTCAAGCCCACAAAGCTCACCGACAGCCAGATGGAGACCCTTCTCCGCGCTGGCATGTCCGCCCCCACTGCGGTCAACTCCCAGCCTTGGGAGTTCGTCGTGGTCGACGACGCCGCGCTCCTCGACAGCCTACAGGCCGCCCTGCCCAACGTCCGCATCTCCAACGGGTGCCGCCAGGTCATTGTCGTATGCGGCAATGAGGAGAGGATGCTCGACGGCGAGGGCAAAGGCTATTGGCTGCAAGACTGCTCCGCGGCCACGCAGAACATTCTCCTCGCCGCCCATGCCACCGGTCTCGGTGCCGTATGGTGCGGCGTCGCGCCTATCAAGGAGAGGATGGATAAATTGGCCGATATACTCAAAGTTCCTGATAACATCATGCCCTTCTGCGTTATTTGCGTAGGCGAGCCCGATGAGTCCTCCGCACCTAAAGACAAGTGGAGGCCCGACCGGGTTCATCGTAATGCCAACTGGTAAGGACGGCTTTGGCAAGCCGACCGACAAAATCCCCCGATATGGCAGCCATCTCCGGCCCCATATCGGGGGTTCGCTTGCTTGAAAGGCTTTCCTGCTTTTGACGGCGCTGCCTCTTATTTCCCTTTTTCGTCTGAAAACGCTATCTTTAAGCCTGATAGATAACCCCTGACGCCATGACACGCATCCTGAACCCCATATACGACGCCTCGTTCAAA
>JBJEGU010000014.1:0-15501 GCA_051875415.1 Marinilabiliaceae bacterium | reverse complement strand
TTATATAAAACACTTGGCAGCGGCTCACCTCGTGTCGAAGTGAGCCGCTGCCAAGTGTTTCATCATGACTTGCGTCGCCGCCTGCCAATCTAAGTCATTGCGTCAGTTAGCCCTTGTTGTGCCATCCGTCGCACGTCCGGCGGGCGTGGGTCTCGTTCATTTTATGAACAGCAGCCTGCTGTCCTCGAATACGCTGCGGATGTCGGAGCCGAGCTTGTCGCTCTCTATTATCATGTATTTGTTCTCGTGCGTGCCGAGGAGGGTGAACCGTCTCGCGTTGGCCAGAAGGAGCGTCGATTGCCCTGTCTCGTTCCTCTCGTCAAGGTAGGCGCATAGGCTGTCCGACTTGGGGAGGAGAACCTCGTGCGCCAATTTTATGAGACTGTTCAGGTGGATTTCGTCCACGCCGCGCACTATTGTCACGTCGGCGTCAGCCATCCCCTTCAGGCTCTTTGCCAATTGTCTTCTAAGGCTTTCAAGCCGCTCTACGCCCGCGTCGCCTATCTCCTTCTTCAAGTTGCTCCCCGCCACCACATACTGCTCGATGCTCTTGGCTATCTTGGCTATCTTTTCGGCGGTCTCAGGGGGCAGGGCGTGTGTCTTAACCGTGTTGTGCATAGTCGTCTCTCTCTGTTTTGACGGCTAATTTCTTGATAGAAAAACTAACAGTCTAATTTATTTTAGGCGTTTTTTTCGATTCTTCAATTTTCGCATGGGTCAATGTCTACGGGGGGGGGAGGTGCGCTTTTTTTTGATGCCATTTTTGTCGATTTCTTGGGCGGGATTGCCCACGTGTCCCGTTTCGCATTTTTTGTCATAACTTAGTGCTGTTATCAATAAATAGCCTCGAATGACAGATTCCGATAAAGTGCAGCACATCCGTGTCCTTCGTCTCATGACGCGCGATATGGATGAGTGGGATGAGAAATACGGGCGTTTTGCCGACGACAGTGAGGTCATGACGCAAATCCGCCGTGTGTGTGAGTCGCAATATCCCAATGTCGACATTGACAGTTTCCTCGACTCTTACGCCGCTTTCGCCTCCGGCACGAAACTCAACGCGACTATCAACCCTAAACGCTGCGCTTTCACAGAGCGGCTGAGGAAAGGAATTTTGCAAACTCAGTCCGATGATGACGACCCTTGCTTCTTCGTCAAGGTCATGCGAAGCCTGCTTGGGGGCGAGCCCGTCAAAGGCCTTTCGAAGCCCGACGCCAAATATTACGATTTGCTGCCAGGCCTCGATCCCGCTGTCGTTTTCCTCGTCTACTTCCCTGTCTCTGGCGGCGAGTTCGGTAAACCCCTCTTAGAGCCTTTCGACTGTAGGCCGGGCAACAAGGTGAACGACATCGATCTCTATTCGCTTGTCCCCGACATGCTTAAGGGCGCCTTGGCAAAGCTCTACCCCAAGCGCGTCCTCAATAAGAGTAACCCTTACCTTGAGCGGAGCTGCGCAGCCTTGTCGCCTGTGGCGACAGGCACTACGGCCAAGAGGCTGACCATCATGGACATCGTCAACCTCGTCTACGGCGTCATCGACAATATTATGGTCAATATGCATTCGGCCGCGCTCCGCAATTCCAACGATTCCATACTTAGCAGCCGCGTAGAAATTGAGCTGCCGGAGAGGATCTTGTGGCGTACCGACCGTGGCGAGTATTGCCATATCGAGGCCTTTGCCGACGGCTACCTGATAACGCGTTTTAGGAGAGAGGGCGGCAGCCGGAAAAAAGACAGGGTCTTCCTCTCCGCCTTCTTCGATGCCGGTGGCCAGATGGTGGCCTACGTCGAGGGGGTCAAGGCGTTCCGCCGTCTCGTCGATGGCGAGATGCTCTCCGAAGAGGATGCCTGCTACTGCACCCTAAGGCTCTACGATGCCGAAGGACGTCTCCTCATCGGAGTCCTGTCCGATGAGTTCCGCCCGGCGCGCATCGTCTTCGACCGCTACACAGGCTGTTCCATTCAGGCGGCAAGCAAAATCCTGGGGTTCGAGAGCCTTTCGCTCGCGTTAAAAGAAAAAGGCGATACGGTCAATTTTGACGACTACGTCGGCAACGATAAGTATGCGAGCTCTTGCCCCGACGACGATTTCGTGCCCACGCCTCTCGTCTGGCTGCTCTCCGACGACTACGTCTACGTCCAGTGCGAGGCTGCCCCGTCGCTCGAAATCCCTGGCGCCGAGTGCGTCAAGTCATGGTACCGTTTCCCGCGCCTCTCGGAGTTCAAGACCTGGCTTGGCGATAAGGTCAACCTCCTGTCCGTCAGAGACAATGATGTGATAGCCCTCCGTACGCTCAACCACGGGGCCGCGCTCCGCGAGTTCATCATTTTCTCCAACCTTTCTCTGGCCGTCGAGGTCACCGGCGTCAAGCGTCCCGTGCCGGGCTATGAGTTTCCCGGCGGCGTTGTCATTGTCTCCTCGCCCTGCCAGACGCTCCACGCCGCCGGCAATGGCCGCTTCCTCACTGTCGACCGGGCAGTCTTCCGCCCCGATGCCGACGGACGCCCCAAGGCGGAGGTGACCTACCTCGTCTTCACGGCCGACAATGTCGACCACCCTGAGCGGCGCACCGTCGTGGAGGACGTTGTCGTGCCGGCCAAGTAGGCGGTGCACGTTTATTTCTTTCCTTCTCCCTCCCCCCCCCCCGTGCCTCGGCGTTCCCCGCGCCGAGGCACGCTTTTTTCGCCCCCGCCGCCGCGCATTTTGCCGCTTATTTATGTATTAACGTATTTTAATAATCAGGGGGGTAAATTTAATATCTTTGAACAGTTTTAAAAACCTGATTCAATGACCTCCAATAATGACACGCAGAGCCAAGTGCGGGCGGCCTACGCTCGCCTTTCGAAGATTCTTGACAATTCTGCCAGTTCCGTCAACGACCTTGTCGGCGTCAACTCGCAGTTCGACTCCATCCAAAGCACGGTTGCCGGTGCCATAGCCAGCAAGGCAGACGAAGTGCGGCGTGAGTGCGGTGAGACGTTAAACTCCGTGGTGTGGGACCGTCTCGTCATAGCCTTCTTCGGCACTACCAATGCTGGCAAAAGCACTTTAATAGAGACTTTCCGAATCCTCTACGGAGGCGATGATCGCAGCGATGTCGGCAGCATCGTTGGCGACGGTCGGCGCGACTTTACCAAGGACTATGCGGAGTACGACCTTATTGTGGATGGCGTTCCCTTCACGCTCATCGATGTCCCGGGCATTGAGGGCAACGAGCGTGAGTACACCGATAAGATAAAGACAGCCCTCCGCAAAGCGCATATCGTCTTCTACGTCCACGGCGAGAATACTAAGCCCAATGAGAAAATAGCGGAGAAAATCAAACATTACCTCGCCGAGTGGGTTAAGGTCTACACTGTCTATAATGTGCGAGGAGGCGTCGGCAACTACGACGAGGAGGACGAACGCGCTACTCTGTTGACCGGCGGTGTCCGTACCTCCGAGGGCAATATTGTGAGGACTTTCAAGGGTGTCCTTGGCGGCACCTATGCGGGCAATGTCACGGTGCAAGCCCTCTTGGCCATGTGCGCCAAAGCCAAGTTCTCCGCGGACCGGTCGGACTTGATTGGCTATCAGCGTAAGTTGCTGAAGCTCTTTTCCGAGGGCGGAAGCCTGGACGCGGCTCATGTCGCGGATCGTATACTGTCGTTCAGCCGTTTACCCGAGCTTGTTAAGCTCGTTAAGGGCTGCGCCGCCAATTTCACGGACGAGATTGTCGAGGCCAACAAGCGAAAGCTGATTTATCTGGCGAACATGAGCCTCAGTGAGATAGAGTCTGTTGCGAACGAGCAGGAGGAGTGTATCGATAATCTGGAATCGCAGCTCGACTCATATCAGAGTGCCGTGTCCTTTGGCGTCCCTGCTTCTGAGAATGCCATAAGGTGCCAAGTGCGAAGTGCCATTGAGCGGAAGTTCCGTGAGCTAAAAGAAGCAATTTATAGCATTATTGATGACGGCAGTGCGAAGTCAAAGAAGTCTAAGGTCGACTCTGTTCAGCGGCGCGTCATAAGGGAGTTGGAAAGCGAGGTCGGCTGTGTTGTCGCTGGCGAATTGAACAAATTACAGGAAAAGGTCGACCGCAAGAGCGATGAACTCGACGGAGTGTACCTCCCGTACCTCAGTTTTGGCGGCTCTTGCAACTTTGCCGAGGACATCGACTTCTCTGGCGCGCTCGAGAATCTTGGTACTGATTCCGCCGATGTCGTTAACGGTGCCGCCTCTGTGGCTGGCGGTGCGGCAACTGGTGCTGCTTTGGGCTCCTTCATCCCTGGCATTGGAACTTTGATCGGTGGCGTAATTGGTGGTGCGATTGGTGTCGCTGCCCGTGCCCTCGGCAGCGACGCTGGCAAAGGCGATGCCAAAAATGAAGTCAGTCGTGCTATCGATGAGGCTACAAAGCTGACGAAAGACCGCTTGCCTTATGCCCTTCACGACGTGTTTGAGGAAATGGACAACGCAGTTGATGAAGCTCGCTCGGCCGTCGCGGACGAGAAGGAAAATATTGAGGAGCTGAGGTCGGCAGTCTCCAAGGCGACATCCGAACTCCGTCGCTTTTGTTCAAAATTAAAGAAGTCAAAATATGGAACCGTTTAATGCAAATCAGTCAAATAAGGCAAGGCTGGAGGCCCTGAAGTCCTTCCTCGCCGAGGGCGAAAAGTTAGGCTTCGACTTCCGCGATTGTAAGGATAAGGTCAGTCGCCTTATCGACTCTCTTCAGGATGACGAGCTGCGCATTGTCTTGCTCGGCAGTTTCTCCGATGGCAAGACGACGGCCATTGCCGGCCTTCTGGGTGAGGTCGAGGCCAATATGAAGATTGACAACGACGAGTCGTCCGATGATCTCACTGTCTATCATCCCGCCGGGATGCCTGGCGTCAAGATTATCGACACCCCGGGCCTCTTCGGCACAAAGGAGAAGGAGGTGGACGGGCGCAACGTCAGGTTCTCCGATATCACGACGAAGTTTATCTCCGAGGCTCACATCATCCTCTATGTCTGCTCCGCCGTGCTCCCCATCAAGGAGAGCCACGCCGAGGTCATCAGCCGTGTCATGCGCGACTACCATAAGCTCGACAATACCATTTTCGTGATCAACAAGATGGACGATGCGGGCTATGATCTCACCGACGACGACGACTTCCGCCGCGGGGCCGCCATCAAGCGGCAGAACCTCATAACCAGCTTGCGCGACTTTATCCACCTCACGCCCGATGAGGAGGCCCGCCTCAATATCGTCTGCATCGCCGCCGACCCCAAGGGCAAGGGCCTCCTCCACTGGTTCGCCAAGATGAAAGACTACGTCACCCGGTCGCACATAGGCGACTTGCGCAGTGCCGTGGACAAGATCCGGAAGGCCAGCGATGTCTCCAAGCTTAAGGCCGATTCCGTACGTACGTCGGTCAACGATGTCCTCGATGCTGTGGTCGGCGACATCAGCGATACCAGTGCGGCTGTGAGGTCGCAACAGGAGGTGGCTAAGAAGCAGATAAACGAACTCCAGTCCAACTCTGGTGAACTGCGCACTGACCTGATAGAGTCGAAAAGCCAGTTGCGCGACCGGTTGTGCAACTTGTGCTCTGACGTGAAGATGGACGTTAAGAATGCCACGCTTGAGACTTTCGGCGAGGTCGTTGAACGTAAACTCGGCACCAATGGCTCTGAGGTTACTTTTTCCGTTTTCAAGGACAAGGTGAACTCTATGATTGAGCAGTGCTGCGAGACCAATGCCCAAGCCGTCGATGCCGCGGCCGTGAGGATAGAGAAGTCCTTCGACGAGCAGAATAGCATGCTTATGGATGCGGCTGGCGTTGGATCCAAGTTCTTGCGGAACGCCAGCGTCTCAGGCTCCACGGTCTTGTCAGTCCGGAACGTCATTGCCAGCGGCTATAAGTTCAAACCCTGGGGTGCTGTAACGATGGGTGCGAATATTACTAAGGCGTTGAATGTCATTGGATTGCTTGTAGAGGGCGCCATTGCGTTATTCACGTGGTATAAGACGCACAAGGCAGCCGAGGCTATGGAGAAAGCGAAGAGTGAGCTGATAAAGGCCGTCGATGAGACTTTCAGCAACATTTCCGCCACTTTCGGTAGCGACGACGAGTTTTTCAAGAACTACGCCCCCTCCTACGGCGCCCTCTGCGACCAGTTGAAGGAGCGCGATGCCGAACTTGAGCGGATAAGTGGCAAAGTCCGGGAACTTGAGGCTTACAAGGCTCGCGTCGACCGTTGGCGCAACAGCGGCGACTACGTGGCCTACGAGGAGGTGAAATAATTGTTTAACCCTATAAATGTGATTGTTCTATGAGTATTACAACGAAAAAGAAAGGCAAAGATATTAATTGGGGCGGGATTCTTAAAGCAGCCGCATTTGTCATTGCAGCGATTTTGGTCCCCAAAAACTCCGGCAACAAGAGTTAGCGGCCTCATCGCCCATTAGTCTGCGCCATCGTGCGGCAGACACTTTTCCCCCCCGTGCCTCGGCGTTCCCTGCGCCGAGGCACGCTTTTTCCTCACCCTCGTCACCGCAAGTTTTGCCGCATATCTATACGTTAACGTATTTTAATAATCAGGGGGGTAAATTTAATATCTTTGAACAGTTTTTATAGACAATCACCATGACAGACTACTCAAAACTGCTCTCCGTAGCCCAGAAGTTAGGTGTCAAGGCCGATGTGGCCGAGGCCGCCAAACTGGCGGAGCGCGCTCAGCAGGATGGCGCACAGCTCGTCGTCCCCCTCGTGGGCGAGTTCAGCGCAGGCAAGACGACTCTCGTCAACGCCCTTACCGACACTAAGGTGCTCGAGACGGCCACCAAGCCGACCACGGCCACCATCTACGAAGTCCATTTCGGCGCGGCCGAACCCTCCGCCACGGTCATCGAGGCCGACGGCACGGCCCGGCCCGCCGATATCCACAACCTCATGAACGACGACCTCAAGGACGCGTTCGAGGTCGTCCTCTGCGACACGTCGAAGCTCGTCCCGCCCTCCATCGTCCTTGTCGACACCCCGGGCCTCTCGTCGCCCGACCCCAAGCACCGCCAGGTGCTGACCGATTTCATGCCCCAGGCCGACGGCATCCTCCTGGTGGTGGACATCAACGCCCAGCTCTCGCGCTCGCTCCTCGATTTCGTCAGCGATATGAGGCTGGCCAGCCGCCCCGTCTTCCTCGTCGTCACCCATTGCGACGGCAAGACTAAGGCCGACCGCGAGTCCGTCCGCGCCTGCATGGCAAAGAGCAGCGGCATCCCGGCCGACAATATCGCTTTCGTCTCGTCCACCACGGGCGAGCTTGATGAGTTTCTCGCCCTCGTCAGTAAGATTCAGGCCGACAAGGCCAACATTCAGCGGCGCGTTGACGAGGCGCGTGCCAAGGCCCTGGCCGGGCGGATGGCGGCCTATATCGACAGTCTGCTCTCGGCCGCGCAGTCCGATAAGGAAGTCGAGAAGAGCCTCCGTCAGGCGCAGTCCGACCTCGACGGCGTCCTCCACGCCATCGACAGTGCCGCCGACAATGCTTCGCAGGAGCTCGACGAGGCCGTCCGCACCACCGTCCGTGAGTTCGAGACGGCCGTCACGGCGCGGCTCGATGCCATAGCTGGTTCCAAGGGCATCAATTTTGACCAGGAGGCTTTCTCCGCGGTCAACTCCACGGCTTCGCTCATCATGGGGCAGTTCCGTGGCCGTGTGCAGACCATCGTTTCGGCTTCTATGTCCAAGTCGCTCGCCCACGGCCAGTTGCCTCTCGCCTCTGCGCAGCCTGTCGACCTCTCGGCTGTCCAGGCGCAGGGCTTCAGCTACAATATCGATCTCAACAGTGCCGGCCATGAGCACGATGCCGTCATCGGGAAGGTCGTCTTGGGTGTCGCTGCCGCTGCCGCCGTTGTCGGCACAATGGGCGCTGCGGCTCCTGCCGCTGGGGCTGCCGCCGCTGCGGAGGGCGCCGCGGGTGGTGTTGCCGCCTTAGGCTCTTCCACGGCTGTTGAGGTCGCCGAGGTCGGTTTTATGGCCCATCAGGCCAACAAGCTGGCGAAAATGCAGAAGCAGGCCGAGCAACTCTCGCGGATGCAGAGGCTGCAGCAGGGTGTCGAGGCTTTCCAGAATGCCCTGCCGCAGGTGGACAGTCTCAATCAGCAGTTCGGGCGGCAGTTCGGGCAGCCCAAGGACCTCATTGAGTCCGCCGTGGGCTGGGTGAGCGAGAATGTTTTCGGGATGGGCAAGCCGCAGCGTCAGCGTGCCGTCCGCAACTATGTCGACGGCACTCTCATCCCAGAGTTCCGTTCGCAGCTCGATGGCATGAAAGCCTTTGTGGTCAACAGTGTGAAGGAGTCTATCCGTCAGGAGGCGCAAGGTCTCATTGAGCAGAAGACCGCCGCCCTCAATCAGCTAAAGCAGGATATCGAGACGAACAAGGCCGCCGCCGAGCAGAGGAAGTCCGGGCTCCGTGACCTCAGGGCCGAACTCCAATCCGCCGTGGCGTAATCCGAAGTAACTACTTAACCAACTCATAAATATGAAGTTACCATTTGTGTTCCTGTCGCGCGGCAACTACGATACCTTGCAGCGCAAATCCGACGAGGCGTGCGCCGATGTCGAGAAGTTCCGCTCCCGCACCAAGGAGATGCAGGAGGAGATTGACTCCCTCCTGGCCGAGAACCGTAAGTTCCTCAACCGCGCCAAGGCTGCCGAGAGCGAGTCCGACGAAAACGAGGATGCCGCCGCCGACGCTAAGAAGCTTATTAAGCAGCTCCGTGCGGAGAATGAGAGGCTCGCCAGCGAGCTGAAGGAGAGCCGTGCCGCATGCGAGGGCTATAAGGTTGAAATTGACAACCGCGCCAAGGCTGCCGAGAGCGAGTCCGACGAAAACGAGGATGCCGCCGCCGACTCTAAGAAGCTGATAGGGCAGCTCCGCGTGGAGAATGAGAGGCTCGCCAGCGAGTTAAAGGAGTCCCGTTCCGCGTGCGAGGGGTTTAAGGTTGAAAATGACGGACTTCAGAGCAAACTAACCGAGTCCGAGCAGAAGATTACCAAGCTTAAGAAGGAGAACGACGATCTTGAGGACGAGATCGACGAGGTCAATGAGGACTTGAAGAAAGTCAAGAAGGAGAAGCAGGAGGCTGAGCAGCAGAAGGAGGAGGTCGAGCATGACCTGAAAAAGGCGGGCGAGGAGAACGAGAAGCTCGCCCGCGCCAAGGCCCAGGTGGAGGAGGATTGCGACGGGAAGTCGAAGTCGCTCGACTTTGTGGGCGAGATTCTCGATGCGGCCGAGACCGCCGATGACGACATCAGGCGCACCGAGAGTTCTGTCGATGCCCTTGTCGATTTCATCCGTCACGATTTGCCGAGCGCATACAAAGAGGCTGGCATGGACTTTGACGTGCCTTCCGACCCCAATAATCCGCAGTCGGACGTCGCGCTTACCCGCTGGGCTACGCGAGCTAAGAAGACGTGGCTAAAAGGCAAAAAGTCCATTGCTTTCGTGGGCGAGTTCTCTGCGGGCAAGACCTCCATCGTCAACCGTATTCTTGGTCAGGAGGGGCTTCTGGCTGTCAGTGCCGAGGCTACCACGGCCATCCCCACCTACATCATGGGTGGCGAAAGTCAGCGGTTCTCATTCGTCTCGCCCGACGATAAGATGAAGAGCCTCTCCGACACCACGTTCCGCAAGGTCTCCAAGCAGGTACTGGCCAACGTCAAGGGTGTTCCCAAGTTGCTGAAGTACTTCGTCATGACCGCCAATCAGCGCGCTTTGGAAGGTCTCTCCATCCTCGACACTCCGGGCTTCTCCTCCAACGATGCGGAGGATGCCGAGCGGACTATCGGGGTCATAAACGAGTGCGACGCCCTCTATTGGGTCTTCGATGTCAACAACGGTACTGTCAACCGCAGATCCTTAAAGCTGATAAAGGAGAACCTCCACCGTCCGCTCTTCGTCGTCATCAACAAGTGCGACACGAAGTCGAAGTCCGAAATTGACAAGGTGGAGAACCTCATCCGCCAGACGCTCCACGACGAGGGTGTCGTTGTCCGTCAGTTCCTCCGTTTTGGCAACAATGTTGACCCCGAGGTGATTTTCAACTCGCTCAGATACGTCGAGAAAGAGGGTGATGACAGTGCCATTTGGGGCCATTTGTATGACTTGGGTTACGATATTGGTTGGAATGAGGGCAGGCTTATACTAAATGCGGATTGTGAAAAGCAGGAGACGGAGCGTGTTGACAATTGGCTCGGTGCGTTCAAGTCTGAGTTCGATGAAATGGCGCAACGCTGTGACGACGTTGTCAACTATGTCGGTTCGCATTGGACGGAGAATTTTTTCTCCTCCGACAAGTACGAGTTGAGCGCAGAAGAGGGAAAAAATCTTTGTGATTATGTCAAAAGTCTTGCTGCTGACATACAAAAGGAGAGTAAAGACGTTGAGGACTTCAAGAAAGTCGTGGAAAATGCCACGGAAGCGACGAAAGCTTTTCAAGAGAACAATTCTCTTCTCAAAGTCCTGCGTGCCGCCCAAAAGTCATTCTTGCAGAAGATTGATGCCTATGACCCCGGCTTCAAGCAAAATTGCAAGGAAGGAATTAACGGTATGGTAAAAGACGGCCGTAAGGCTTGGGACGACCATATGAAAGAAATAGAACAGAACAATGGGTAGTAACGAAAACATTTTCGCTGAGTTCCAGCGCAAGAAGCAGACCGTGGCTCAGGCGGCGCGGAAGGCGCTCGACTTCGGATGGATCAAGAAGGAGGAGCACGACGCCATCCTCAAAAAACTCGACGACGACAAGCTCACCATCGGCGTCATCGGCCAGATGAAGTGCGGCAAGTCGACTTTTCTCAACGCTTTCATTTTCGAGGACGATGTGCTGCCTGCGGCCACCACGCCCATGACGGCCGCCCTCTCGGTCATCACCTACGGCCCGGAGAAGAAGATCGAGGCCGAGTTCTACACACCCGGCGAGTGGGACGATCAGAAGATGACGGCCGCCCTGAGTCTCGATGGCGTCACCGACGACTTGCGCAAGAGCCAGATACAGTCCGCCAAGGAGCTGGTGGAGAAGTCGAGCCTCCTGCCCGGCCCTGTGGATCGCTTTCTCGGCAAGCGGCAGTCCGACTCGCTCGACAACCTTGTCGACTATGTCGGGGCCGATGGCAAGTTCGTCTCCATCACCAAGGCCGTCAAGGTCTACTACCCCAAGGAATATCTCCGCGGGGTGGAGATTGTCGACACGCCGGGCTTCAACGACCCCATCGTCAGCCGCGAGGAGCGCACCAAGGCCTTCCTCAAGCAGGCCGATGTCGTCCTCCTCATGCTCTACGCCGGCCGCCCGTTCGATGCCACCGACCGCCAGATCCTCTTCAAGAACGTGGGCGTGTGCGGCACGGGCCGCGTCCTTATCGGCATCAACAAGTACGATATCCCCTACGAGAGCGGCGAGGCCGAGGACTCCATAAAAGCCTATGTCGAGAATGAGCTCCGCAAGGCGGCCGAGGCCGAGAAGAACGACGACATTAGCGAGATTCTCAAGCTGACGTCGCCCGTCCCCCTCTCGGCCAATATGGCCCTCCTCGCCGAGATGCCTATGGCAAAGGTCTCCGCCAACGAGACTTACGCGTTCGACTATAAGCGTCTTTGCGACATTTTCGAGGTCAGCAGCCAGAAGCAGCTCCGCGAGAAGAGCCATATCGACAATCTCATCGACCTTGTGCGGAGCGTCATTGAGAAGGAGAAGGCCGAGATCCTCATTCGCAAGCCTGTCAACCAGATTAAGGCCGCCGGCGAGAAGGTGAAGGCCGAGCTCGACCAGAAGGAGGCGGAGCAGCGCAAAACAGCAGCCGACTCCCAGAGGTCCGACTCCGAGCTTGACGACCGTCTCGACGCTTTGGCCAAGGCGGAACGGAAGATTAACAGGAAGTTGGATTCGCTTGGCGATGACATCGCGGGCGAGTATTCTTCAATCTTGCGCCAGGCTAAGAGGGAAGCCGAGGATGTTAAAGACAATCTTTGCAGCAAGTATAAGGACGTTGAAGCTGACAGGCCTGTTTTTTGGAAAAGCCTCTTGACTGATGCAGATAAAAATCATAGTCGTGAGCTGCGAGGATTCCGTGAGCAATGCGGAAAACGCGTGAAAAATGTCCTGAGAGATGCGTCCAATAAGTGCTTCGATTACATACGTAAGGCTGCCAGCGACTTCGCCTACGATCTCAATGACATATTGAACGACAAGATTGAGGATTATGACGCTAAAGGTCTGTGCAATAAGGTGAAAAATGATGTCGGCGATAAGATTGGGAAGGCTGAGGACGAAGTGACTAAGCTCCTGGAAAAGACTTCCGACATCTTCTCTCCCGACCTTGACGCGATCCTCGCTCCGCTTTTCGCAGTCCGCGACGAGATTGTCGACCTCATCCGCGATATCGTCATCGATAATGGCATCAAGGAGCTGTCCGATAATCTCCAGACGCTGAAAGACGAAAAGGCGGAGCGCGAGAAAATAGGCAAGGAGGCGGAGCGTAAGGCCGACGAGTTCCACGCCAAAGCTCTGGTTGTCGAGGAGCAGATGAAGGAGCTGCAAGCCGCGCTCTGATTCTGCGCTTCTTCCTTTCAATGTTCAGGGTCGCCCTCTCCATCCAGGGGGCGGCCCTTTCGTCTTTTTCACCCAGCTATGGCGGCTACCGCCCCTCACCGTCCTCTTCTCATCCGCAATTTTTTCGCGGGG
The DNA here is from genome assembly GCA_051875415.1 of Marinilabiliaceae bacterium. GTDB lineage: Bacteria > Bacteroidota > Bacteroidia > Bacteroidales > Marinilabiliaceae > W3P20-009. Next base: position 2,788 of record JBJEGU010000014.1, on the reverse strand, counting down.
CAAGCCCGATATTCCGATGTCAGCCTTGCGGCTTTTTAAAATGTGAAAAAGAAACCGAAAATTCGTTTCCTCGTTCTCCGCTTATCTCCTAAACTTGCATCAAACAAAACAAAGAAATAAAGCAATGCTGATAGCTAAACCCCCAATGTTAGATCTCCTGTCAAAGCTTTTGGAGATCATCTGTTCGCCAAAACTTGAGTCAAACAAAACAAATAAATAAAGCAATGATGACACCTGAAAAACAGACATCCGGACAGGATCTCCGGACCCGGATTTCCAACCTCTTTAAGAGCCTCCTCCCCTCCGAGGAGCAGCGTAAGGCCATCTCCGACGAGTTCCATAATGGCGTCTCCGACATAAAAAAAACGGCCACCGAGGGCTGGGCCAAGATGACGGCCGACCTCGCCCAGCTCGATAAGGACATCGAGGCCGCCAATGCCGCCAACGTGGTCTGCGAGGAGTGCGACTCCCTCACTTCGCAGAAGCTCTTCGCGGAGGCCAAGTCCATCGCCGTCGCCGGAGCCAACGGCATCGCCGCCTACTTCGAGCGTCATGACGCCGTCGAGGGCAAGGTCGGCGGGACCGTATACCTCGCCAATGTCAACGACCGTGAGCTCCTCCCCGTGGCGACCAACAAGTTCGCCATCCTCCGAGCCAAGGAGATCTCGTCCGATGTCCTCGGTCTCTTCTTCGACAGCAAACTCGTAATCCTCAACTAACAAAGCCACAAAACACAATGTTCGATTTCATACTTGACTGCCTCCGCGCGCTCCGCGACTGGATTGTAGAGACCATACAGGGCGTTATCGATTTCCTCAAGGATGTCGTAAGCTGGTTTAAGAAGCTCAAGCTCGACAAGAATAAGGACACCCCATTTGTCATGAAGGGTGAGGAGTTCCGCCGGATGCTCCATCAGGCTCCTGTCAAAAAGGCCGGCATCTTTGAGGCTGTCTATGACGAGGAGGCCGACGAAATTTCCGCATCCAAGGAGCTGCAAGCCGACGGCCTTGACCGCCAGACGCGCGAGGCTCTTGACAGTTCTGATGACGGCCTCGTGGTTCTCTCATAAAAAGGTCAGCTTATGAAGATTGTGATTATCGTCGTGGCCGCGCTGCTCGTGGCGGGTGTCGTGGCTTTCCTCGTCCTCCGCAAGAAAGGGCTTCTCGGCCGTATAGTCCGCAAGGCTAAGGATGTGAAGATTGATGTCGCGACTGTCGAGGGCGAGTGCCATTTCACCGACTGCGTGGCATGGTTCAAGAGCCTCAAACTCGACAAGGAGAAGGACACGCCCTTCATTGCCGACTACGCCAAGGTCATGGGCTTGACGGATGCTTTGCAGCTCAGCCAGCCCGTCACCAAGCCCCGTGCGCTCATGCTCGGTGTCTACGACGAGAAGGCCGATGCCCTGTCGCACGCCCAGATCATCCAGTGCGACTCTTTCGACGCGCAGACCCTCGAAGCCCTCTCCTCGGCCGAGGATGGCCTTGTCGTCCTTTCCTGATTTCCCAATAAACTAACTGATTGATTCTATGGGGTTATTATCTGATATTATTCTCGGTGTTCTCGGCGCGGGTGTCGCCGCAGCTGCAACCGGCGCCGCAGTCTACGGTGCGTATAAGCTCTACAAGTACATAACTGCCGAGACTATCATAGAGGAGGCTCGAAATAAATGCAAAAATGCTTTCAAGGCAAAAATCTTGGCGAAAAAGAAGGCTGGAAAGCAGTTGAATATTGGTTTGTTTGATCATAATGATGAGCAAATCGACACTATGGAGATGGAGGCCGAGGTGGCTCCACAGAACCTCTATGTCGGTCAGGAGATTTACGTGTAACAAAAGGAGCTATGTTCGATTCAATTTTAAAAACGCTGAAAACAGTGGTTGGCTGGGTAATAAAATACGTGCCAGTCATCATCACGTTCTTGGAGTATGTCAAAAAGTTTTTCGAGGAACTCAAACTCGACAGGAGCAAGGAGAATCCATTTGTCATAAATGGCGATCTTTTCCGTAAGTTGCTCCGTCAGGCGACAGTCAAGAGGGTCGGCATTTTTGAGGCCGTCTACGACGAGGAGTTCGATGAGATTTTCGCCAGCCGTGAGCTTCAGTCTGAGAATGTTGACCAGCAGACGAAAGAGCGACTGTCGCAGGGCGACGGTATGTTTATTGCTGACTAAATATATGCGCCTATGGATTTTGTGACAGTATCAGTGACCGTGTTGGTCGCAGCAGGCGTATCCCTCTACTTGAGGCGTAAGAAAAGGGCGTCGCTCAGCGTCGCCGCTCACCCCGACGAAAATATGAATGTCAGCGTTGAGCAGCCGGAGTCAAGCATTGCCGATGCGCCCGCCCCCAGTCCGGCGGAGGTCGAAAGACCCGAGGCTGGCAGTTCCGATGCGCCCGACTCCGATTCTGCTGAGGCAGAAAAAAACGAGGCTGATAGTAAAGGTGTCGAGGTCTTTATTGTAGACGGCGAGTGCCATTGGGACGATTGCGCCGCTTGGGCGAAGACCCTTAAAATCGACTCCGAGAACGAGATCCCCATTTTGGCCGATTATGCAAAAATGGGCAACCTCTGCGGCGACATCCATGAGCCAATCGTCAAGCCTTGTGCAGTGATGGTTGGCCTCTACTCCAAGGAATTCAACGACCTGTGGCAGGTGAAGATTATACAGTGCGACAAGCTCGACGGCAAGATTGTCGAGGCTCTCGCTGCTGATGGTATGATTTCATTAATCTAAGAAGCTGTTTTGAAATGATTAGATAATCTTGTTAAGCATGATCCGTATAAA
>JBJEGU010000013.1:66423-78143 GCA_051875415.1 Marinilabiliaceae bacterium | reverse complement strand
ACATTTCGAATGTAAATACCAAGACCCTCGCTAAGCTCAACCTCGGCCACGCTGATGAGCGGTGGATCACCACGACGGATGGCAAGCGGATGCTCACGTGGGTGGTCTGCCCTCCCGATTTCGACCCGTCCCAAAAATATCCTGCGTTGCTCTATTGCCAGGGCGGCCCGCAGAGCACCATAAGCCAGTTCTGGAGCCGGCGTTGGAACTTCGCCCTTATGGCGGCCAACGACTATGTCGTCGTCGCTCCCTGCCGCCGCGGGATGCCGGGCTTCGGCATCGAGTGGAACGAGCAGATAAGTAAGGACTACGGCGGGCAGAATATGAAGGACTACCTTGTGGCCATCGACACTCTTGCTGCCGAGCCTTTTGTCGATGAGGGCAGGCTGGGCTGCGTGGGCGCAAGCTATGGCGGCTTCTCCGTCTATTGGCTTGCCGGTCATCACGAGAAGAGGTTCAAGACTTTCATAGCCCATTGCGGCATCTTCAATCTTGAGCAGCTATATTCTACTACCGAGGAGCTTTTCTTCGTCAACTGGGATCTCGGCGGCCCTTACTGGGACGAGCGGAATGCCGTGGCGCAGGCAAGTTTCGCCCAGTCGCCGCACAGGTTTGTCGGCAAGTGGGACACTCCCATTCTTGTCATCCATGGCGAGAAGGATTTCCGTATTCCATATACTCAGGGCATGGGGGCTTTCGATGCCGCACGCATGAAAGGTATCGAGGCCGAGTTCCTCTTCTTCCCCGAGGAGTGCCATTGGGTTCAGAAGCCGCAAAACAGCATCCTGTGGCATCGTGAGTTCTACAGGTGGCTGGATCGTTGGCTGAAGTGATTGGTCTCTTTAAAGAATACAGAGGTTGAAAAAGGTATATATAGCATTTGCGCTGAGCATAGCCATTGTCTTATGCGTCTTGTGCTTGCGCGGCGCGAGAGGCGGCAGGCGCGAGAGGCTTGTCGATGCCTCTGAGCTTGGCTTTGTCAATCTGCGCGTCGACTCGTCAATAGTGGCCGATGGCGTCGTCGAGTCTTTGCTCAGGCCCTACCGCGATAGTGTAGCCCTCAAGATGTCGCGCAGGCTGTGTTTCTGCGATGAGGAGATGGTGGCCAAGCGGCCGGAGAGCAATCTTACCCGGTTCCTTGCCGACCTCTTCCTTTCCGAGGTGCGCTCGCAAGTCTCACGTGCGGGGCTGCCCGAGCCTGATTTCGCGCTGCTCAACGTGGGCGGGATGCGCTGCGCTTTGCCCAAAGGGGAGCTGCGCCTCGCGAATGTCTTCCAGCTTGCGCCGTTCGAGAACTCGGCGGTCGTGCTGACTCTCGATTCCGCTGTCGTCTATGAGCTTTTTCAGCATATAGCCGAGCGGGGTGGGGAGGCCATCTCGGGCGCGTCGTTCGTCATAAGTAAAGACGGTCATGCTGAGACTATTGCTGTGAATGGCAAGCCCCTCGACGGAAATGTGACGTACAGGCTGGCGACTCTTGACTATCTCGCCACGGGTGGCGACGATTTCGAGTGCCTCGTCGGGGAGAAAGTCTGCTACCAGAGCGGGCGCGCGATCCGCGATCTGATTATTGACTTTCTTGAGCGGATGGGAGAGGCAGGCGAGCATGTTAAAGCGCCTGCCAATACCCGTATAAGCGTCTCAAACAATTAAAAATGCTGACAAACGAGATGGACGATTCTTCTATATCACGGCGCGACTTCTTCAAAAGGCTCGGAGCCATAGCCTTAGCCTCGGCCCCAGTCCTTTCGTCGGTCGCTCCGTTGTCTGCGTTGTCTTCGTGCGCAAGTAGCCAGACTCCGAAGAGGCGGCTTGTCATCTTGCATACCAATGACGTCCACAGCCACATCGACCCGTTCCCTCCTACCGACCCCCTCTACCCTGGCCTCGGAGGCTATGCAAGGCGCGAGGCCATTATAAATGAGACGATAAGGCAGTACGGCGCCGACAACGTCCTTGTCTTCGAGAGTGGCGATATGTTCCAAGGTACTCCGTACTTTAATTTTTACCGCGGGCAGCTCGAGATGCAGCTTATGAACAGGATGCACGTCGATGCCGTCACTATCGGTAACCACGAGTTCGACAATGGGGTAGCCGCCCTGTGCGACTGTATGGAGATTGCCAACTTCCCTTTCCTTTCGGCCAATTATGCTTTTACCGATGAGCGCGGCTCCAGGCTCGTCAAGCCGTATAAAGTCTTTCAGAGGGGCGGCTTCCGTGTCGGGGTCTTTGGCATTGGTGTCCGTCTCGCAGGTCTCGTCGCCCCTTCTAACTGTGATTCCGTGCGCTTCTCCGAGATTATCCCCACGGCGCAGGATATGGCGGACCGGCTGCGCAATGTTGAGGGCTGCGACCTTGTCATTGCGCTTACGCACATAGGTTTCGCCGATGGCGCGAACGGCGATTGTGACAAGACGTTGGCTGCGAACACTCATGGCATTGACCTTATCCTCGGTGGCCATTCCCATACGCTGCTCGAGAGTCCCGAGTTCTTCACCAATACTGCGGGCGAGCGCGTGCTCGTCAATCAGGTTGGTTATGGCGGCGTGTGCGTCGGACGGATTGAGGTAGGTGGCGATGGTGATGAGCGTCTCGCTTTGCTATCCACTGATAACATGACAGTAAGATGCTGATTCCTAAATATTCTCGTTCCTGGCCGTTGGCCGCCCTGATTCTCATCCTGTCTGTCGCTGTGTTCGACTCCTGTGGCGGGCGAGACGACTCGGGTGAGGATAGCCCGGAAGCCGCCGCCTCGCGAGTGGCCAGCCTCGTCGAACTGATGGAAAGCTCATCGGGTACGGTCGAGGGTCTCGCCTATGCGCGTGAACTTTATCACGTTGCTGACTCTGCTGATGATGTCGTAAGTCGCAACTATGCACTCATTCAGGAGCTTACGATGCTCCATGCCTTGGCTAAGTACGCCGATTGCATTGCTTTGGCCGACTCGCTTGTCAACAATTCGTCTCTCAGGCGCGAGAATCTCGTCTACTACTATATGGCCATCTATGTCAAGATGGTGGCGCTCATCGACCAAGGCAAGTATAAGACGGCGGTGCAGATCGCGCAAAAACTCTATGACGATAGCCGGGTCGACATCGTCGACGAGAATGGGGTCAACATTACGCTTCAGGTCAGGTGCAATGCGCTGCTCGGTCTCGGTATGGCAAACGACGAGATGGGGCGCGAGAGGGAGGCCGTGGAGTACTATTCCGAGGGTATAAACGCGCTTGGGGCGTCAACTCAAAAGAAGGAGTACCTCTCTCAGTTGCTTGAGATGCAGACCTGTCGCATGCTCGCCGGCCGAAAGTTGCCCGACAAGATGAAGGCGCTCGGCTATGTGGCTCAGTATCAGCAGGAGTTCAACGATTTTAGACGGCTAAGTGTCGGTACGCCGTTCGAGAATATTTTCATCGACGACTACGCCCTGCTTATGCACACGGCCTTCATCGATGTCTTCACCGACCTCGGGCGGCTGGCCGAGGCCCAGAGAAGCGTGGAGCATGCCGACTCTATCGTCGGACTCTATGAGATGGCCGACCAGTACATCGCCGAGCTCAATACGGCTAAGTCGCATTTCTACGCCGCCCGTGGCGATTTCCAGGCTTCAATCGACTATGCCGACAGTGCGATGCTCTATTTCTCCGACAAGGAGAGGCGCACTGGCGAAATCGACGTTCTCAAGACTAAGCTACGCGGACTGCACGGGATGGGCCATTTCGACGAGGAGTACCCTCTGACGCAGAAGATTTTCTCCCTCTCCGACAGCCTCTACCATGACCGGATTAATAGTCAGGTGGAGGATATGCAGACGGTCCTCGATATGGACAAGTTGGAGCATACTGCCAACGAGATGAGGACTAAGATGCAGCTCTGGGTCATCATCGCCATCGCGTCCATTCTTGTCGGTATCATTGTCATCATCGCGTTCAAGAGGCGCAAGGATAATGAGAAGAGGCAGATAATAAGTGCGCAGAGGGATATGCTCCAGCGCGAGGTCGAGATGCAGACCCGTCAGCTCCGTAAGCAGAAAGAGGACATCGAGGCCGCCAATGAGGTGTTGGCCAAGAGCAACGCTCAGATTGAGCAGCAGAATGTTGAGATTCGCGGTAGCATCGAGTACGCTCTCCTCATCCAGCAGTCCATCCTGCCGCGGCTCGACGACTTCCAGGGTCTGGGCGACGGTGGCTGCTTTGCGTTCTACCTGCCGTGCAAAATCGTCTCCGGCGATTTCTATTGGTACCGGCATCGCGACGATGTCGATATCATCGTCCTTGCCGATTGTACCGGCCACGGCGTCCCGGGCGCGTTCATGACAATGATTGGCACCACCATCCTTGGCGATATTTGCGACCACTCCGAGGTGAGAGACCCGGCGCGGATACTCGAGCTTCTGCATAGCAACCTTATCGGTGTCCTTCAGCAGAATGGAGAGCAGAACTCGAAGGATGGCATGGATGTCGCTATCGTCGTCGTCGACCGTGCGCAGTCGACCGTCACCGTCTCATCGGCTCGCCGACCCATTTTCTTCTATCATAATGGGGTGGGCGACGAGATTGAGGGTGTCAAGGTCAAGCGCAGCATCGGCGAGAGGGACTATAATGCCGAGAGCCGTCCTTTCCAGCAAAAGACGTTGAGCGTTACCCGTGGCGATGCCATCTACATATTCTCCGACGGAATAACCGATACGTTCGGCGGCGACGGTCCCAAGGCCAGGAAGTTCTCCCTCTCCAGGCTCAAAAACACTATGGACGAGATGGCGATATTGCCCGTCGACCGGCAGTATCGGGTTGTAGAGAAGGCTTTCTACGACTGGATATCCGCCAATGGGAAAAAGGAGAAGGAGAATTGGGATCAGCCCGACGATGTCTCGTTTATCGGTGTCGTGCTGTAGCTGCCCGTCGACCAGTCTTTGGCGAGCGGTGGCATCATGTTTATGCGAGGTTTCGTGAATGTCCGCTTTGCGCTGCGGCTTGTCTCTGTGTGGCCACAATTGAGACTCCTGCCCGCCTCTCGCTCATTACAGATAAAATTCTTTAATCAGACTTTGTTTTCGAATAAAAGTCGTAATTTTGGACATACGCCAAGTGGGGCAGGCCCCCGCTGCCGTATGAACCGAAAACACTATAAAATTTTATAACAATGTCAGTCAATTACAAGGACCTTGGTCTCGTGAACACCCGTGAGATGTTCAAGAGGGCTATCAATGGCGGTTGGGCTGTTCCAGCTTTTAACTTCAACAACCTCGAGCAGCTTCAGGCTATCATCACTGCCTCTTCTAAGCTCAAGTCTCCTGTCATCCTTCAGGTTTCTAAGGGTGCGCGTAACTACGCTAACGCTACCCTCCTCCGCTATATGGCAGAGGGCGCCGTCGCTTACGCTAAGGAACTCGGCTGCAAGCATCCTGAGATCGTTCTCCACCTCGACCACGGCGACAGCTTCGAACTCTGCAAGGACTGCGTCGACATGGGTTTCTCTTCTGTCATGATTGACGGCTCTTCTCTTCCTTACGAGGAGAACATCGCCCTCACCAAGAAGGTCGTAGAGTACGCTCACAAGTACGACGTTACCGTCGAGGGTGAGCTCGGCGTCCTCGCTGGCGTTGAGGATGAGGTTCAGGCCGAGGAGAGCCACTACACCAAGCCTGAGGAGGTCATCGACTTCACCTCTAAGACTGGTGTCGACTCTCTCGCCATCTCCATCGGCACGAGCCACGGCGCTTACAAGTTCAAGCCCGAGCAGTGCACCCGCGACCCGAAGACCGGCCGCCTCGTTCCGCCCCCCCTCGCGTTCGACGTCCTCGACGCTATCATGAAGCAGCTCCCCGGCTTCCCCATCGTCCTCCACGGCTCTTCTTCTGTCCCCCAGAAGTACGTCGACATCATCAACCAGTACGGTGGCAAGCTCCCCGACGCTGTCGGCATCCCCGAGGAGCAGCTCCGCAAGGCTGCTAAGAGCGCCGTCTGCAAGATCAACATCGACTCCGACAGCCGCCTCGCCTTCACCGCTGGTGTCCGCAAGGTCCTCGCTGAGAAGCCCGCTGAGTTCGATCCCCGCAAGTACTGCGGACCCGCTCGCGATATGATGGTTGAGATGTACAGCGAGAAGATTACCGATGTCCTCGGTTCTGACAACAAGCTCGCTCAGCTCGACTAATATAGGTCGTTCCGACTAAGCTAATAGGGTGGGGTGCTAACCTCACCCTATTTCTTTTTTCTACTGTAAGCCGATAAGATAGCCGTCGAGTTCAACGTGCAAAATTCTCGCCAGCCTTTAGGCCGTCTTGTCCGCTTCGGCGAACCCGTATGCTGTCTCGTGTGAGACTGATGTCTTCCTGCCGCGCAGGCGCTTGCCGCAGATTGGCATATGGCAGACTTTTTCGTACAATACGTCGACCTGCTCTCGCCTTCATCATGTCTGTTTAACACCCGCTTCCGCCTCCCTGAGTCCATCATCTCCCTCGTCTCGCACTTAGCGATAGGAATAGTAGGACTTGTTTCGATTGTGGCGTTTGCATCTCACCTTGCGCATTCCGCGGTGCTGTGTTTGTAGGGAGTCCACAATGCGCAAACTAAACCAGAGCAGCGCATAAATTTAGTACCTTTACTCTGTCTTGATTCTGCTTTTCGATATGGCAACACATAAAAAACGAACTCCTACGACAAACTTTAAGTTGAATTTAGTAATAAAACAAGTGCAAACAATTAATACAAATCATAATGACAGTACAGCAAGAATACAAGTATTTCATAGAGAATTGCTCTAATGTGCCTAAAAGCTATCGGAATTATAGTGACTTTTCTCGTATAAGTAAGACAATTGCATCAATAAATGGGATAGAATCTTTTGACATATATAGCATTACATCCATATCCGAGTTCAATAAAATTTGGGATGAGATTGAACTCAATGAAGATTTTAAAGCTTATAATAGCAAAGGTGGAAATCAATATTCTAACGCACTTGCAATGTACTCAAGATTTCTCAAGGCCAGAAACTTCTTCAAGTCAGACAATAGAGTTAGCAATACAACTAAAGTCATAGAGAATGAGTTTCCTCTCCAACAAATCTACTACGGAGCCCCTGGCACAGGAAAATCATACGAAATAAACGAGATAACCAAAGGCTACTCAACCATCCGCTCTACGTTCCATCCCGACAGCGACTATTCCACATTTGTCGGCGCGTACAAGCCCGTTATGGCAGAAAGTACTGTTTACGGGTTGCAAGGTGAACCCATAATGGTTTCGCAAGGAGATGTAAAGATTGAATTGAAAGAGCCTCGCATTACTTACACCTACGTCAAGCAAGCGTTTCTAAAAGCCTATCTTGGAGCATGGCAGAAATACGCCCAAGGCGGGGATACGGTAGAACCGCAATTCTTGGTTATTGAGGAAATCAACCGTGGCAACTGCGCCCAGATATTCGGCGACTTGTTCCAACTCCTCGACAGAAGCGACAACGGCTTCTCCTCCTATCCGATAGAAGCCGATACGGATTTGCAGAATGAGATAAAGCGAGCCTTTGCGGATGAACCCGAATATCAGATTAAAGATTTGAATATTGAAGGTGTCGTCGATAACTACACGAGCAACTATGGTGCGACGCTGTCTGACGATATCAAGTACGGACGGGTTTTGCTGTTGCCCAACAACCTCTACATATGGGCGACCATGAACACAAGCGACCAAAGCCTGTTTCCCATCGACTCCGCCTTCAAGCGTCGTTGGGATTGGCGATACGTGAAGATTGCCGATGCACATAAGGGTTGGAAGATAAGGTGTGGATGTGAGTACTGCGACTGGTGGACGTTCGTTGAGAAAATCAACACGCTCATAGCCAAGGAGACAAGTAGCGATGACAAGAAACTTGGCTATTTCTTCTGCAAACCACCGAAAGATAGCGTCATCATTACGGAGGAGAAGTTTGTAGGCAAAGTGTTGTTCTACTTGTGGAACGACGTGTTCAAGGATGGCGACATCTCGCTTTTCAAGGTCAGCGATGACGAACAGGCGGAAATATGCTTCGATGCTTTCTACGGCAACGACAACAAAGTAAACATAGGGGCAATCAGAAAGTTCCTTGTTGGTGTCGTCGGCAAAGAGAACATCAAGAAAGATGCAGAACAAGGGCAAGCTGAACAGGTGGCAGAATAAGCGCATGCACTTACTAATCAAAGCATAGCAAAAACGCTCGTAATCGTTATGGCAAAGAAAAGAGAAATAAGGAATAGCACGGCAGAGTTCCTTACTTTCATCGCGGAAGGTAAGGAGGACGGCATACAGGTTTTGTATAAGGACGAAACGGTGTGGGCTACGCAAAAGGCGATGGCTCAGCTGTTTGACTGCTCGACTGATAATATAGGGCTGCATTTGAAGAACATTTTCAAAAGTGGAGAGCTATTTGAAAGTTCAGTTACCGAGGAAATCTCGGCAACTGCCGCTGACGGAAAGAACTATATGACAAGGTTCTATAACCTTGACGCCATAATTTCCGTGGGATATCGTGTCAACTCCGTCCGTGCCACACAGTTTCGTCAGTGGTGTACCGGCGTCATACGCCAATTCGCTTTGCGGGGCTATGTCATAGACAAGAAGAGGATGGAAAATGGCTCTTTCATCGGGGAGGACTATTTCGAACACCTGCTTGCTGAGATTCGTGAGATCCGACTCAGTGAGCGTCGTTTTTACCAGAAACTCACTGATATATATGCCACAGCCATTGACTACAACAAGAGTGCTCCAACCACGCGGTTGTTTTACAAGAAGGTGCAGAACAAGATGCACTATGCGGTGCATGGGCATACTGCAGCGGAACTCATAGTGGAGAGGGCGAATGCGGAAAAGGAGCATATGGGTTTGATAACGTGGGAAAATGCGCCAGATGGAAAGATTGTGAAGCCAGACGTGAGTGTTGCCAAGAATTATCTGAAGCAAACCGAACTCGAGGATATGGGAAGACTTGTCAACTCCGTCCTTGACATGGCCGAGCGTATGGCAACGAGGCATATACCGATGACAATGGAAGATTGGGCAAAGCGCATCGACATCATTCTTCAAGCCGGCGGCGATGCCGTGCTTATGGATGCGGGGAAGGTGACGGCTGAGTTCGCCAAGAGTTTTGCCGAGACGGAGTTTGAGAAATACAGAGTTGTACAGGACAAACTATATCGTAGCGATTTTGACAATATGGATGGCTGTGAATTGCCTTCGCTGCCGTCTGCTGAATAAGGAGGTGTATGCGCATACTGATTGAAGAATACCAATATGACTATGTGGACGTCTGCGACGTTCTCCAAGGGCTTGGTGTGCTTCAAGACGTTGAAGGGAAAGTGAGCCTAAGCTATGTAGGCTACTATTTCAACGACACTCCCGACGTGGGACGATTGCGTGTTTATTCTGCCCAAGGTGCTGTTGGAAGGCGGGTTTGGCAATGAGAAAGTGTTCGGGCATATCGAGCCAAGAGACTTGATAAATGCCGAGGAGTGCAAGGCGTTGACCACAGAGGAGCGTATCTTTGTCTACAACCTGAGCGTGTGGATATATAGAGCCATCGCCGTGTTCCGCGACCACGAGTTTGACCGTGTGGAAGATGGCAAACGCCAGTCGAGCATCGTGCTGTACAAGCACGCCCCGATGATGGGACACGCAAGGAGGCGCAAGGCAAACACGTTTCTCGACGTGCTGCTCTCCTTGCAGGAGTGGAACAAGCGGAATGAGAGTTTCGTGATGTTCATCGTCAGGAATCTCCACTCCGGCTACAACAAGATAAACTGGACCCGCACCATCAGTCGAAGCCAGTCCGTGATACAGGAATGCGTCGGAGACGCACGCCGTCAAGACGTGAGCTACCTGAGTCCAATCAACAAGAAACGTCAAGTAAATTTTGACGAGGAGCTGCTTGTCATCTATTACAGCGTCTTACAGCATATGCATGACAAGTACGGTTTCCCCGTAAGCATCAACGTGAACTTCCCCTTGGTGCGAGGTGAAAAGTTTAAGCGGTACATAAATGGCTACGGCAAGCGACGACTAAAGCAAATCAAGTACAAATACTTTTCCGACAAGGCGTTGGAGCTATGGGAGTTGTGCTATGCCTTTTTCGACCGTCCCGACAATATTATGCTCAACGTTGACCAAAGGGAATACCTGTTGGTGAAGAGTTTCCACATCGTGTTTGAAGCCATTATCGACGAGTTGATAGCAGGCGACCAGAAATTGCCAAAAGAACTCAAAGATCAGCCGGACGGCAAGCGTGTGGACCACCTCTATCAATACAATGAGCTGACCTACAACGGCAAGAACGACAACATCTACTACATAGGCGACTCCAAATATTACAAGCGGGGCAACTCGCTCGGCAAGGAGTCTATATACAAGCAGTTTACCTATGCAAGGAACGTCATCCAATGGAACATCGACCTCTTCAACGACGGCAAGGCCGAGGACCGGAAAGGTCATATGAAGCTGCGCGACGACGTAACCGAGGGCTACAACATCATCCCGAACTTCTTCATCTCCGCCAACCAGAATGTGCTTCGTCCGGAAGACGATATCAAGCTCATTGATAGCGACAAGGAGGAGGGACTACGTAGGCAACAATACTATCTGAGCCGTCAGTTTGAGAACAGGCTGTTCAACAGGGATACATTCTTGCTCGCGCACTACGACGTCAACTTCCTCTTTGTCGTGGCTCTCTACGGGCGCAACAACTCCGCAAGCAAGGTGCAGTGGCGAAACAAGGTGCGCAGGATGTTCCGCACCGAAATCCAGCAGATGCTCAAGGAGAACTTTGAGTTCTACGCCATGACCGCCCATAGAGATGTCAATCCCGAGGCTTACATCAGGGAGAACTTCCAACAAGTGCTCGGCAAGGTGTTCCACCCTTTCGACAACAGGGAAGGTAGCGACCAGCAATATTTTTCGTTTGCGCTGCGCAAGCCTGAGAAGGAGGCGGATGCGACCATCAGGGAAAAAGTTGAAAGAGAGAACGAATCCGTGATGTTCGAGCTCAAACGCGCCTTCTATATTGCCAAATGTCCGCTTGGTGTGGATCCAAGGACACTGCCGGATGATGTCTTACCAAGAGTGGAAGCTCGCCCGCATAATGTCATTCCGAAGCAGTTTCTCACAATGCACCATTTGGAGAACTATCCCAAGGCGACATTTCTAATTGGTATCGTGAACGACATCAATCACTTGAATTGGATATTCAGCCGTCAAGGTGGCAAGCGTGATGATGCTTATAACGTGCGCCTTGGCAAGGATGCGCATGGAGGTGTGGTGAAGAGCCGCGACTACGTGAAGCATGCGAAGTTCGTGATTCTTTATAACGCACGCGAGAACAAGGTGTACAAGGCCTTCCGTGTGAAGAACACAGGCGAGCTGACTTGTGAGCAGATGATAAACCAGGGGTATCAGAATCCGCGTCACGATAGGTACTTCTGCTATTTCTTCGACGAGGAGGTGTCTCTTGGGGAATTTGATATCCGAGGTATCATAGAGGCGGACAAAATGAAGTTTGAGATTGGCACACAGCCAGAAGAGGAGTATGCGGAAGGAAAACCGGTGTATATGAGTGGTGAGGAACTTATAAAGTTTAGGCGATAGTTCTGTTCGTACAATCTGACCCGCACTCCCCACCATCCGCCTTTAAATACACACCAAAAAAGACAACCTTGAAACCAAGGTTGTCTTCTCAACTCGTGACCCGCCAGAGACTCG
>JBJEGU010000013.1:0-66323 GCA_051875415.1 Marinilabiliaceae bacterium | reverse complement strand
AACTCTGGACCCGCTGATTAAGAGTCAGCTGCTCTACCAACTGAGCTAGCGAGTCAAACGCTAATACGTATCGAAAATTAAACAGTGACCCGCCAGAGACTCGAACTCTGGACCCGCTGATTAAGAGTCAGCTGCTCTACCAACTGAGCTAGCGAGTCGTCTTGACTTACGTCCCTCCTCGTTTGACGACGCAAAATTAGCGATTATTTTTATTGCGCAATCATCAGACGAGGAAAAAATGAAATATTTCTGCCACTTGTGCCACAAAATGCGTCACACTTCAGTCTTGACGATGCTGAGGCAGGCTCTTATCCAGCGCTTTGCCCTTCGCCTTTTTGCGCATATTGGGTTTAGTAGTCGAAACTCAGCCCGAACTTCTCTATCATATTTTTAAGGCTCTTGTTCTCGTTTATCATCACGTCGAGTTTCTGCTTCGACGTGTATGTAGTGGCCGTGGCCTGAGCCTCGGTCTCTACGAGCCGTGTCTTTATTATTATTGTCGGATTAGAAAGCCGTTCCCTAAGGAACGTTATGAGTCCCTGATGCTCCGCTATCATCGCCTGCGAGGGCGTTATGATGTCGAGCGTTATCTCGTTGCCTGAGCATGCCGGCGTGGTCGCCATTATCGTTTTCAAGTAGTTCTCCGACACCGGCAGTGAGTTGGCGAATTCTTTCCACGCTGCAATCAACGCGTTAGGGTCTATGGCCTTGGCCTCTACGGTTTTCTCTTTGGTCTTTGTTGGTGCTGCCGCTTGTTGCGCCTCTTTTGTCGAGATGCGTTGCAGCCTTGATAGTATCGAGCCTCCCGCCGTGGCTTGCGGGCGTGGTACTGCGGCTGTCGAGGTTGCGGGGCTTGATGCCTGTGAGGCTCGCTGCGCGGTGATGACGGGCGTTTGCGACGGGGTGGGGGCGGCTGCCGGTTGTGCCGCCGTCTGCATAGCCTTCCTCTTCTTTAGCAGTGCTTCAAGCTGGGTCAGGACTTTTTTTTTTCGTCGCCTATCATGCATGCGTGCAGCAGGGCGAACTCCACGTGCTGCCTCTTGTCCCTCGCTGTGCGGTAAGTTATTTCGCTTTGCGAGAGTGACTCTATGAGGGCTATGACAGCCTGCGAGCCAACGGCGGCAAACTGCTCTGAGTAGCGCGCCGCAGTCTGTCCGCTCACGTCGAGCAGCTTGGCCGTTTCGGCCGATTGGGCCACAAGAAGGTTTCGCAGGTGGTGGCACAAGCCACCAAGGAAGTTGAGCGGGTCGAAGCCGCGGCGCAGCACGTCGTCGAATATGAGGAGCGACTGCAAGTAGTCGTGGCTCGTTATGGCGTCCGTGGCCTTGAAGAAGACGTCATAGTCGAGGATGTTGAGGTTCTCGACCACTTTCTTATATGTCACCTCCTTGCCCGAGAATGCCACAATCTGGTCGAAGATGGATAGGGCGTCGCGCATCGCGCCGTCAGCCTTCTGGCCTATCACGGTCAGAGCCTCCTCATCGGCCTCTATCCCTTCGCTCTGAGCCACGTATTTAAGGTACTCTACGACGTCGGGCACCGTAATCCGGTGGAAGTCGAATACCTGACAACGGGATATGATGGTAGGGAGAATCTTATGCTTCTCCGTAGTGGCGAGGATGAATATGGCGTGGGTGGGCGGCTCCTCCAGTGTCTTGAGGAAAGCGTTGAACGCCGCCTGCGACAGCATGTGGACCTCATCGATGATGTAGACGGAGTATTTGCCCACCTGGGGCGGGACGCGCACACTGTCTATCAAGGTTCTGATGTCCTCAACCGAGTTGTTCGATGCGGCGTCAAGCTCATGGATGCTGAACGACCTGTTCTCGTTGAACGACTTGCATGACTCGCACTCGTTGCACGGCTCCATGTCCGCCGTGAGGTTGGAGCAGTTGATTGTCTTGGCGAAAATACGTGAGCAGGTGGTCTTGCCAACGCCTCGCGGTCCGCAGAAGAGGTAGGAGTGGGCAATGCGTTTCTCGCGTACCGCGTTCTTCAGCGTCTGAGTTATGCTCTGCTGGCCTATTACCGACTTGAATGTCGCGGGCCTGTATTTGCGTGCTGAGACTATGTACTCCATTTCTTTCTGATGTTCTTGTTCGACAACGCTTTCGCAAAGATAGCATTTTTGAGGCAACAGGGGCAACCTTTGGCCTCATACGTTTGTTGCTGCGCAGGACGAGGTGTACTCCAAAAATCGGCGTCGCATAGTGAGCCGTTTGATTTTTAGGGTTGGTGGCGATGACGCTTTGCCAGTTTTCAAATTGTCAATTTCTGCTTATATTTGCCTTTCACAGTGTAATTGGCGGACTCTCCTTGCGGCATCTTCCCGCAAGTCGTGAGGCTGCCGCTTTCCCTACCAAGTCAACAGCTGTTTAAGAAAGAAATATGTCAGAAGAGAATAACAGTGCCGTCGCAGAGGGCGCAGAGCTTGAGTCCGAGCAGTCGAAAAGTTTCAAGTCGTACGATGGCGTGCCACGTCTCGACGAGCTTGATCGCAAAATACTCAAACTCATAACGGGCAATGCGCGAATAGCTTTCCTTGAGGTTGCGCGAATGTGCGGCGTCTCTGGAGCAGCCATCCATCAGCGCGTGCAGAGGCTCATGAGCATCGGTGTCATCAAAGGCTCCGAGTTCATTCTTTCCCCCTCGAAGATTGGCTATCAGGCCTGCGCTTTCGTCGGCGTCTTCCTCCGCGAGGCGGGTAGCTTCAACCAGGTGGTAGCGGCGATGGAGAAAATCCCTGAGATTGTTGAGTGCCACTACACTACCGGCAGGTATGCCATCTTCATCAAGATCTACGCCAAGAACAATGAGCATATGAAACATGTTCTGGCCGACTGCATCCAGCAGATTCCCGGAATCGCGTCCACTGAGACCATCATATCGCTTGAGGAGACCTTCAAGAGGCAGATTGAGCTGGAATAGCACTACCATTCCCCATTAAAGCCTCGCTAAAGCACCCGAGACCGTCCGTTGTGGTATGCTTTTTGCATTTCAGTGACTGAGTGAAACTTAAAAACTTATTACCATGAAAGCCATATACACACCGGTCATAGCAACGGGCGCCATAGTGGCGCTCACCGGATGCAGTGGCATGAGGCTGTCGAACTCCAACGCCTTTGCCGACGACGTTTACTACGACGGCTCGGCTCCCGTGCGAAAGGCGACGGCCAATGCTTCAGCTGAGGTCTCTTCTGCCGACATCGCCTCCTACGATTCGCGAGTCTCATCCTACAATGCCAAAAGTGGCTCTGTAACTGGCGACAGCCGCGACTTCTCCCAAATCCAGCAGTACTACGCTAATGCCGGGGCTACCGGCACAACCGAGGATCAGACCTCTAAGGGCAAGACGTCCGTAGAGCAGTCAAGCGTCGTCGCCTCTCAGGACTCTGACTCCGACGCTTCCGACTCCGGCTATTGGGTCGGCGGGTTCTACGGCACCGACTCCGACCAGTCATATGCCGAGCGTATTGTCAAATTCCACAGGCCGCTCGTCTCGGTCAACTACTACTCCCCGTTCTTCACGGCGGCCCGCTATTCGGGCGACTGGAACATCTATGTCGACGAGTATGGCTCGTCATACTTGGTCCCGACGTGGACAAACCCCTGGTATAGCGATTATTACTATGGTTCGGGCATTGCGTTCGATTGGTATTGGGGGCGTGCGTCGTGGCGACTTGGCTGGGGTTGGAGCGGCTGGTATGGCGGTTGGGACTTCGGCTGGGGCTATGGAGGTTGGGGTCTAGCCTGGGGCTGGCCTCACTATCATTACGGCTGTGGTTGGGGCGCGCCTTATTATCATCATCACCACGATTGGCATCGCCATTTTGATGGCGGTGGTCATGGCGACTTCCGAAACCGCCCTGTCTACGCCGCCCGCTCGACATCAGCTCCACAGTCATACAGTGGTGGCCGCAGCCGTGGTGAGACGGTGACTACTAACCCTAACGGCGAGCGTGCAGCTCAGCGCTATCGTGATGCCGTCAGTGCAGATCGCAGGTCATACACCCGCTCCATCGATGGCCGCTCAACGACAGCTTCGCGAGGTGGAGTGGCGTCAGCCTCTTCTAACTCAAGGCGTTCTGATGCCGGATCAAGCTCGTCTGGTTTCCAGTCCAATAGCCGCACATCCTCCAGCAGTGCCTACGGGTCTAACTCTCGCAGGTCGGGCGTTGGGGCTTCTTCTTCCGATTTCTCCTCTCGTTCCTCGTCCCGTTCTTCCTACACGCCCTCCCGTTCTTCGTCGAGGACCTACACCCCCTCGTCTTCCTCTTCGCGCAGTTCGTCCTATTCTCAGAATAGCCGTCGCGGCTCATCCTCTACCTATTCACCTTCAGGTCGTAGCAGCTCGCGTTCCTACTCTGGCGGGGCAAGCCGCAGCTCTTCGTCACGCAGCTATTCCTCTGCGCCCAGCAGGAGTTACTCCAGTAGCCCGTCTGTCGGCTCGGGGCGTAGCTCCGGGGGCTTCAGCGGTGGCTCCCGCTCGGGTGGCGGCTCTCGTAGTGGCGGCGGACGTTCTCGTTAGAGTGCCTCGGGCAGTCTGTTTTTAAGTGTCTGATTTGAATGAGGATAAGATTATGAATAACAGGATATTAGGGGCTGCGGCATTGGCTTTGTGCCTTTCGACGGCTTCCGTAGCTCAGGATTATACCGATGCCATGCGCTTCAACCGTAACGACTTGAGGGGAACTGCCCGTTCGCAGTCTATGGCTGGTGCCTTTGGGGCTTTGGGTGCTGACTTGACTTCGATGTCAATCAACCCTGCCGGAATGGGCGTCTACCGAGCCACTGAGCTTGGCCTTTCGCTTGGCGTGAGCGTAATAAAAGACGAGAGTGAGTACTTCAAGACAAAGGCTTCTGACGACAGGGTGAGAGTCCCCTTCGATCAGATTGGCGCAAGTTTCACTATCGGCCGGATTCGTGAGGAAGGGGGCGGTCTCGTGAGTTCCACTATGTTCGTGGGCTACAACCGTTTGGCCGACTACTCGAATAAGCAGCAGTACGCCGACCCGTGCGCCTATAACTCTCTGCTCGACTACTTCTGCTTCGACAGTCAGAAGACAGCCTTGCTGACAGGTGATTTGGCCTACAAAGCATACTTGACAAATGATACCACAGGAGGCTTCTGCTACAACGTTTGGGAGCAGTATGTCGGCGGTGATGTCAACCCTAACTTCCGTCAGGATGAGAAAGGTCTCGGTCTTGTCGATATGCGCAAAAGCGTCAAGGAGGATGGCTCTAAGGGCGATATCTCAATTGGCTATGCGGGCAACGTGGCTAACAAGTTCTACTTCGGCGGCTCTGTCAATCTGAAGACTATCTCATACGAGAACAGGGTGACGCATCGTGAAGATTTCTATGGCTACACTGTCGACCCAAATTCACCAACAAGTTTTTCCTATCGTTCTCGACTTGAGCAAGATGGTACGGGGGTCAGCTTCAATCTTGGCGTCATCTATCGCCCCGTCAGTTACTTCAGGGTGGGCTTCGCCCTCCATTCCCCAAGCTTTTATAGCATAAGCGAGCGATACTCCGCCAGTATCTACAATCCAGCCCTTAACAAGGTTTTCGATGCAAATGGTGAGTATGACTACCGTTACCGCGGCCCGAGCCGCTTCATCGCAAGTGCGGCAGGAATATTTGGGAAGTCGGGTATCATCTCTGTCGACTTTGAGCGCACGAACAATGCCCGCAGTAAGTTCAGGCAGAAGGATGAGGACGATGATATCACATACGATAATCCGTTTACTGAGACGAATAACCTGATGAAGAATGAGATTCTCTGCGCCACTAACACGTTGCGTATAGGCGGCGAGTTGAGCATCCTTTCCCCTATCTATTTCAGGGCAGGCTACAGGTTTTCAACCCCAGGAATTAAGAAGGATTACTATGTCCATAAGCCCAAGAATTACGCCTGCTCGGGTGGTATCGGCTTCCGTTTTGGCAATTTCTTCGCCGATCTGACGTACGTTTGCGCTGTTAGCAAGGCTGATAGCTGGGTTTTGCCCGACGCTGCGACCTCATATTTCTATGAGGAGAACGCCCCTGCCTATCTGACGCAGAAGACGCACAGTGGCATCATCACGGTCGGCTTCCGTCTGTAAGAGACACTGACTTCACAAAGTTAAGCCCGCCTCCCAATGCAAGGAAGGCGGGCTTAACTATTGTGGAATGTGATGCATGACAATTTTTAGCTGTTTTGAATGGTCTCCAATTCGGCTTGTAGTTCTGTCCACTGGTTCATTAGCGAGTCGAGCCGCGACGATGCCTCAGAGTGTTTCGTCGATAATTCTATGGCCTCGTCATTATTGGCGCAATGCTCCATTTTCTTCTCTATGTCGGCAATCTCTGCTTCAGCTTTGGCTATGCCCTCCTCGGCTTGCTTGATGCCCTTGTTCACTTTGTTGAGTTTCCTGTCGTACTCTTTTTTCTGCTCGTAGGTCATTGCTGGCTTTGCGGCAGGCTGAGACTTCGCCTCTTTCGCCTCTGCTGTGGGCTTTGTCGGCTGAGGCTGTTGCTTCGCCGGTTGAGGTGTAGACTGCTGCGTCTGGCTTTGCTGCTTCTGCATCTCAAGTTCCCTCAAGTTCTCTATCTTCCTGTCGCGGAGGAAGTCATAGATGCCGCCAAGGTGCAGTCTCATCTTACCGCCGCGGAACTCGTAGGTTTTCGATACCAGCCCGTCAAGAAATTCGCGGTCGTGGCTGACAATTATGGCTGTGCCGCCAAAGTCTATTATAGCCTGCTTCAGAATCTCCTTCGACCTAATGTCGAGGTGGTTGGTCGGCTCGTCGAGGATTAGGAAGTTCACCGGCTCCAGAAGGAGGCGTATCATCGCCAGACGAGTGCGCTCTCCTCCCGAGAGTACGCCAACCTTCTTGTCAATGTCTTCACCGCTGAACATGAAGGCTCCAAGCATGTCGCGGATTTTCAGGCGTATGTCGCCTACTGCCACACGGTCAATGGTGTCGAAGACTGTGTCCTCAGGGTTGAGCATATCCGCCTGATTCTGCGCAAAATAGCCAATCTTGACTCCATGCCCGAGGATAATCTCGCCCTGATGGTCTAGCTCGCGCATTATCATTCGCGCCATAGTCGTCTTGCCTTCTCCATTGCGGCCTACAAATGCCACTTTCTCGCCGCGCTCAATCTCGAAGTCCACGTCGTTTATCACCACATGGTCGCCAAACGCCTTGCTGACGTGCTTGCCGCGGACGGTGACGACACCTGAGTGCGGTGCAGGCGGGAACTTGATGTTCAGCGCGCTCTTGTCAAAGTCGTCAACTTGGATTCGTTCAATCTTCTCAAGTTGTTTTATGCGGCTCTGTACTTGCACGGACTTGGTGGCCTTGTAGCGGAATCGCTCGATGAACTTTTCCGTGTCCTCAATCATTTTCTGCTGATTGCGGAATGCGTTCATCTGCTGCTCGTACCTCTCTTGCCTGAGGACGAGATATTTGGAGTAGTTGGCCTTGTAGTCGTATATCTTACCGAGGACAATCTCTATCGTGCGGGTAGTCACATTGTCAAGGAATGCGCGGTCGTGTGAGATTACTACAACTGCGCCCGCATAATCCTTAAGGAAATCCTCAAGCCACTGTATCGACTCTATGTCGAGGTGGTTGGTCGGCTCGTCGAGCAATATGATGTCGGGGTGCGAGAGCAGGATTTTGGCAAGCTCAATGCGCATTCGCCATCCGCCCGAGAACTCTTTGGTCGGCCTCTCGAAGTCCTTGCGCTCGAACCCCAGACCCTTAAGAGTCGTCTCAATCTCAGCCTTATAGCTGTCACCACCCATCATTGCGAGCCTCTCCGTCTTTTCACTTAGCTCGGTTAGGAACTTCATATAGTCGTCCGACTCGTAGTCGGTTCTGACTTCAAGCTCCTTGTTCATCTCGTCCACTCTCGTTTGTAGCTTCTTCAGCTCCACGAGGGCGGTCTCGGCCTCGGCAAAGACTGTCTTGTCGTCGCCGTACGTCATGTGCTGCGGGAGGTATCCGATGGTGTAGTCCTTCGGGATTGTGACAGTGCCTTCGGTTGGCGGCTGGATGCCGCATATCACTTTGAGCATTGTCGATTTGCCCGCTCCGTTTTTACCTGTCAGGCCTATGCGGTCTTTGTCGCCTACGTTGAACGTTATCCCGTCGAAAAGCTTGAAACCGCCGAAAGCTACGGACAGGTTGTTTATTGCAATCAATTTGGTGTGAGTATAACTAAATGTTGTCTATCGTTTATTTGAGTGGGGGCACGCCTCAGTCAAGAGGCGTCACCTCTATCTGACCATCGGGCTTGAACGTCAGCGTCTTAAGACCCGTATTGACAGAACCGCCCCAGTTCGTCAGGCTCTTGAAATGGAAGTTCGATTGGAGTAGGGACGGCCGGTACGATGGCAGACGCCTCGCGAAGTCAGGACCCAACGCGATGCGCGCCCCGACAAAGTTGAATGCCACGTCATATCCCCAAAGGCCGTATTCCGAGAACCCAGACATCGGTTTAAGGCGTTGAAAATAAGGCGTGAATGCGATAGGCTCCGTAGAGTAGGCCCTGCGGAACTTATTGAGCGTGTAGTTGACTTTAGGGTCTGAGCCGTCGACTGCGAAAGTGGTAAAGATACGCGTGTTGAGCTTGTGGAACACGTCTACCTCAATCGTCTGGAAGCCAAGCCAGTCGCTTGTGGCCCATAGTTCCACCTTGGCCGACGGTTTTTGCTCCATTACGCCAGCCAGTGAGGTAAGGACGCTATTCGCCCTCGCCTCGTTGTTCGTCGGGATAATCACTACGTTGGTCATGTCTTCTCGCAGAAGGTGGAGAATGGCTGTCGGCGACGACGTGTTGTAGTTGTGCTCGGTATACTTGAGCCCTCGAGACGTGAGCGCGCGCTTCAGTGTCTCGGCCTTTTTCTTGTCGTTAGCGGACCTCGTGTTGGCTGTAATGAGGATTATGTTGTGGCCGCTAAGCTGGTTGGCCATGTGCTTGTATATCTCTTTCCCCGTTATGGAGTCTATGACGCTCGCCTGGAAGACGTACGGGTTGTCGAGAATTGTGCTGTCGCACTGCGCGAAAGGAAGTACGACTGGAACCTTCATCCGGCGTGAGTAGCTGACGACATCGGACATCTCGTCTTTATGCGCCGGGCCGATTATCAGGTCTGGTTTCGTCTGCGCTTGGCTCAGTTGGTTTATGGCATCGAGCCTGTTGTTTGTGTCGAAGACTTTGAGGTTTATGTTAGCACCCGCCTCAGACAGGCTGTCAAGCGCCATTCGCACGCCCTCATAGAACTCTACATATCTGCGGCTCTTGAAGTTATACGAGTCTTTCCCTATGTTGACTCCGCTCGCGTTGAACTCCTTTATCTCGCTGTATGCGTTGAACGGGAGCAGTAGGAAGACGTTGATCTCTGGTCTGCCCTCGGCCTTATAGTCATATCCGAGCGCCCATTGCCCCTGTTGGGCTGAGTCTCCCACGTAGGTCGGGTCGTTTGTGGCTGGCACGGCTTTTTCTACAACAATGGTGCGTGGGATTTTTATTGTCATCCCCTTCTGAAGGTTGCTTGCTGTGAGACCCGGGTTCGCCTCGATAATCTCGTCAACGGTAACATTTTGAGATGACGCAATGCCGAAAAGGGTCTCCCTCCTGCCCACTGTGTATTCCTCGTAGAAGGTTTTCCGCTGCGTCTGCTTTGGCACCGCGATAACTTGTCCGACCTTCAATGCGTTCCAATCGACGCCTGGGTTCGTCTCCATAATCTTGTCCTGCAAGATGTTGTATTTCATGCAGAGCTGATAGAGGGTCTCGCCCGATGCCATTCTGTGATAGAAGAATGATTCGTCCTCCGACGGTATTGTCGACTGGGGTACTCGTATGGCACTGCCAATAGGCAATTCATTGGGGTTCAAGGCTTTGTTTGCCTCGATTATTTGCTGCGCCTTGACTCCGTATTTTACGCCAATGGAGTAGAGGGTCTCTCCTTCTGCAATGACGTGCAGCACATAGGATGACGCTTCTGTCGACGGCACCTTTATCGTGTCTCCTGCGATGGCGCCCGAGGCAATCGACGGGTTTATCTCTATGAGCTTGGACAGGCTGATGCCAAATCGCTGTGCTATGCCGTATGAGGTGTCGCCCTTCTGAATTATGTATGACGAATAGCCTGACGTGGATGCACTTGTGGCGGAGCCTGGCCTCAGTTTAAGTACTTGGCCCTCGCGCACTCCGGAGGCGACCTCTGGGTTCAGTTCCAAAAGTTTGTAGACAGTGAGTCCGAATCTTGTTGCGATGCTGTAGGCCGTCTCGCCCTTCTTGACAGTATACGCGGCGGGGGCTTGCTTGACCGGGATTTTTATCGTAATCCCCTCAACCAGGCCCTTCTCTCTGATGATAGGGTTGGCTGAAATTATGTCCTCCTGATCCACGCCATAGCTCGTGCTGAGCCTGTAGAGGCCTTCGCCTTTCACGACGGTGTGGAGCTTGTATGCGCGTCCGTTTTCAACGACAACGTTCTGCGCAGCCGATGAGATGTTTAGAATCGTGAGTCCGCAAATGAGTAGGCCTAAGCCGCGGAATTTCGTCATACTGAGCTTCACTTATCTCTTAAAATGAAATATTATCAACGGCTACCCACAGAGGGGCGGCAGTCTGTGTGTCCGATAATTAGGACACCCCCTACGGATTCGCGAATCTACTAAATATTACACAATTACTTGCATCATCCAAGCCTGCCGCTCACGCCGTCCGTATGCCCAAATAATCCCTTACGACCCATTCGATTCCATCATCGTCGACCGATGGGCAAACAATGTCGGCTTTGCTCTTGACATCGTCTACTGCGTTGCCCATCGCCACGCCCAGGCCTGCGTATTGCAGCATCGCCACGTCGTTGCCACCGTCGCCGAAGGCCATTATCTCGGACCGTGTTGCTCCTATGATTTCGCATACGCGTGACATTCCTCTCACTTTGCTCTGTCCTTTTGGCACTAAATCCGTGAAAATGGGGCTCCACCTTTGGCTCTCGCAGTTCGGGAGTTGGTTTAGGATGTGTGGCTCGTCGTCTGTGCTGAAGAACGAAATCATCTGGTAAACGCCGTCACGGTCAATGCCTCTCAAATCTGTGATGACGGGTTTCCGTTTAAAACCGAGTTGCGCGAAAATCTGGTGTGTCTTGTCGTTTTCGATGTTCATGACGAGTCCGTCCTTCTGCACCATGCTTACGGCGAAAGGCTCAACGCTTTCTGAAGTCTGTCCACTGGCAGGATAGACCATTTCGAGAACTTTGTCCACGTCCGCCTTTGCGATTGGATTTTCGTCAATAAGCTCGTCGTTGTAGTATGTCATTCCGCCGTTCACGGTCACGTAGCCGTCGAACTCAAGGTCTCCGAGGTTGTCAACGTTGACCAGGTGACGACCGGATGAGATAAAGCACTTTACCCCGTTGCCGCGCAGGGCGTTTATTGCCCGCCTCGTGCTCTCCGGCACCACGTGAGTCCTGAAGCTGACGAGCGTGCCATCAATATCAAAAAATGCCGCCTTATACATATTATGCTTTAGTGTCATAAAGTCAAACTGCAAAAATACGACATTTGTCATAATAGCTGTCGTGATGGGCGGGTGGCGGCGTCCGAGCGAGGCTATTGCTCGGGCGTCGCATGGCTACGCAATCAATAATTGTTATAAACAAGTTGCGCTTTGTGATAAAAACGGATTTTTTTCGGAATTTTGCAATACGTGTGGTTTGTGAGAACTTCCACCAAAAGGACAGTCTTTCAGAAAACGAAGACGACAATAAAAAACAAGACTAATGAATCGTATTGTTGCAAAAGAGCATTTCTCCGAGAATGTCGTAATGCTCGAGATCGAAGCTCCGCGCATTGCGAAGGCTCGTAAGGCGGGACACTTCGTCATTGTCCGTGTGGACAAGAACGGCGAGCGCGTACCCCTCACGATTGCTGGCTCGGACCTTGAAAAAGGAACTATCACCCTTGTCGTACAGCGCATCGGCGTGTCGACCTGGAAACTTACAAACCTCAATGTAGGTGATTATATTGAGGACGTTGTCGGACCTCTCGGCCAGGCTACGAAGATTGAGAAGCAGCCCGGTACTGTCCTCTGCGCAGGTGGTGGCGTAGGCGTGGCTCCGCTTCTCCCCATCATAGAGGCTCATCACAATGCGGGCAACCGTGTTGTCGCTGTCCTTGCCGGCCGCACGAAGGATCTCATCATTCTTGAGGATCAGGTTCGCAAGTATGCCGACGATGTCGTTATAATGACCGACGATGGCTCCTACGGTAAGAAAGGTGTCGTGACGGTCGGCATGGAGGAGGTTATCAACCGCGAGACTGTCAGCGAGGCTGTTGTGATTGGCCCCGCCATTATGATGAAGTTCGGAGCTCTCACGACTAAAAAGTATAACATCCCGACGTGGGTCAGCCTGAACACAGTTATGGTCGATGGCACCGGTATGTGCGGCGCCTG
The DNA here is from genome assembly GCA_051875415.1 of Marinilabiliaceae bacterium. Classification (GTDB taxonomy): domain Bacteria; phylum Bacteroidota; class Bacteroidia; order Bacteroidales; family Marinilabiliaceae; genus W3P20-009. The sequence goes on along the minus strand of JBJEGU010000013.1, from coordinate 53,855 downwards.
CCGTGTGACGGTTGGTGGAAAGACCCGTTTCGTCTGTGTCGACGGCCCCGAGTTTAACGCTCACGAGGTCGACTTCGACGAGATGATGAAGCGTATGGGCGGCTTTAAGGCCGAGGAGCAGGAGGCTTTCGCTGAGTACAAAAAGGCCTGCGGAATGGAGTAAAGGCGTAGGCGCGCATGCTTTACCATCCATCGGTATGCGATGGATATGCCAGCCTACGATTAACAACTAATTAGCAATCAATACAATGTCCGATATACAAGAAATTCGCAAGGCGCAGCGTGAGGAAGAGTGGCGCAAGGCCGTCCGCGACAGCATCAAGCCCAAGGAGCGTATGGCTCTTGAGCGAGTCGTCATGCCTCAGGCCGACGCGGAGGAGCGTTCTCACTCATATATGGAGGTCAATATGGGCCTCGACCTTGAGCAGGCTATGAACGAGGCAAAGCGTTGCCTCGATTGCCCCAATCCTCAGTGCGTGACGGGTTGCCCCGTTGAGATTAACATCCCCACTTTTATCAAGAACATCGAGCGGGGTGAGATTCTTGAGGCAGCGCACGTTATTAAGGAGACTTCGACCCTTCCCGCTGTCTGTGGCCGTGTCTGCCCGCAGGAGAAGCAGTGTGAGAGCAAATGTATCTACAACAAGAGCAAGAAGCCCGCTGTCGCAATAGGCTATCTTGAGCGTTTTGCGGCTGATTATGAGCGCACGAGCGGTAAGGCTGCCGCCCCTGCTACTGCGCCTAAGAATGGCATCAAGGTCGCCGTCGTGGGTTCTGGCCCCGCTGGCCTCACTTGCTCTGGTGAGCTTGCCAAGAAGGGTTATGATGTGACCATTTTCGAGGCTCTCCATGAGATTGGCGGCGTGCTCAAGTACGGTATACCTGAATTCCGTCTCCCTAACGATATTGTTGACTTCGAGATTGACAACCTTCGCAAGATGGGAGTCAAGTTTGAGCCAGACTTCATCGTGGGCAAGACTGCGACTATGGACGATCTCCGTGCCGAGGGCTTTAAGGCCTTCTTTGTCGGTAGTGGTGCCGGCCTGCCCCGCTTTATGGGCATCCCTGGTGAGAACTATACTGGCATTATGAGTTCCAACGAGTACCTTACCCGTGTTAACCTCATGCATGCGGCTGATAAGAAGTTCGATACTCCTATCATTTTTGGCAAGAATGTGGCCGTTGTCGGTGGTGGCAATACGGCAATGGACTCTGTCCGCACTGCGAGGCGTCTTGGCGCAGAGCGCGTTATGCTTTTCTACCGTCGTTCGGAGGTTGAGATGCCTGCACGTCTTGAGGAGGTTCATCATGCCAAGGAGGAGGGTGTGGAGTTCCATACGCTCAATAATCCGATTGAGTATTTGGCCGATGAGAAGGGGCGTGTCCGTGCTGTCAAGGTGCAGCGTATGGAGCTTGGCGAGCCTGACGAGAAAGGTCGCCGTAAGCCCGTCGCAATAGAGGGCGCGGTTGACGAGATCCCCGTAGATCTGGTCATCGTGGCAATTGGCGTATCTCCCAACCCGCTCATCTCTTCCGCTCACCCTGAGCTTAAGACGACCGAGCGTGGAACTCTTGAGGCTTCCGAGTCACTTCAGACTTCCAAGCCCGACGTGTTCGCTGGTGGCGACATTGTCCGCGGTGGTGCTACTGTAATCCTCGCAATGGGCGACGGCCGCCGTGCCGCAGCCTCCATCGACGAGTATCTCCAGAGCAGCAAGTAATCAGTTCTCCGGCCTGTATGAGGGCGTAAGTCCGTCGACGGGTGCGGCTGACAAAGATAAGTAGTAGCAGTGGTGGTGGCGCAGGCCGCTTCCACTGCTTCTTTTTGCGCTGGCTCTTTCTGTCTTGCCATGGCGATAGACGAGAGTCCGCATTTGGGGCGGCCTTATTGCAAAAAGCCCTGAAAGGCATTAAATTTGCAAAGCATTGAGTGACATCAGGCGACAATAGATTGATGGCAAGCGAAGTAAAGAAGGTTGCCCAATAAACAGGACTCGTATTGGATAACCATATATATAAAAGAAGGGCGTTGGAGATTGCCGCGACCCTGTTTCTCTTAGTTGCGACTGCATTGCCGGGCAATGGCCGGGCTGCAGCATTGGGCTTCGTCTCCGTAGTCGCCGATTCGTCCGTTGTTCGCGTTCACGCTGATTCTCTTATAGCTGGTGCAGGCCGTAGCCTAAAAATGGTCGGGGACTCTGCCATGGCGAAGATTACAGCCTCTGCCGACTCTTCTGCTGCTGACCCCTCCGCCTCAGTGCCAGTAAAAGACAAAAAGTCGGACAATGGAGGTAATGCAATGATGCTCGATGCCGAGGTGCAATACGAGGCCAAGGACTCTATGCGCTTCGACTTCGAGCATAAGAAAATGTACCTCTATGGCGATGCCAAGATAGACTATGGCGACATTTCTCTGACTGCGTATGCCATTGAGCTTGATATGGATAGCTCGCTCGCCTATGCCCATGGGCTTGCCGACTCTACGGGTGTGGAGAGCGGTCTCCCTGTCTTTAAGGATAAAAGTGGCGAGTATGAGATGCGGTCAATGAAGTATAACTTCAAGACTAAGAAGGCCATCATTACCCACATTGTCACAGAGCAGGGTGAGGGGTTCGTTGTCGGAACAAGGGCGAAGAGGGTCGACGAGAAGACCTATTTTATGAAGGATGCCAAGTACACCACTTGCAACCAGCACGAGCATCCGCACTTCTACCTCAATCTCACAAAGGCGAAGGTCATCCCAGGCAAGAAGACTGTGACAGGCCCGGCGTATCTTGTCCTCCTCGACGTGCCGCTCCCTTTGGCCATCCCTTTCGCAATTATCCCAAGCACAAAGTCTTACAGCTCGGGTATCATCATCCCGACCTACGGTGATGAGAGTACCCGTGGTTTCTATATGCGTCAAGGCGGCTACTATTGGGCGGCGAATGATTATTTCGACCTCAAAGTCCTGGGCGATATATACACCAAAGGCTCGTGGGGTCTCCATCTGTCGTCCACATACCGTAAGAGGTACAAGTTCACCGGAAGTTTCTCGTCCGACATCATAACCAATATATATTCTGAGAAGAGCCTGCCCGACTACCAGAAGAACAACGATTTCTCAATCAGGTGGAATCACAGTCAGGACTCAAAGGCGAATCCTGATCAGACGTTCTCTGCGTCGGTGAACTTCTCCACAAGCTCCTACAACAAAAACAACATAGGCAATGTGGTGAATACGCAGACTTTGGCCACCAACCAGAAGAGTTCCAGCATCTCATATAGTCGCAAGTGGTCGTGGAACCCATTCCGTCTGACTGCGTCGCTCCTACATTCACAGAACAGCCGCGACACATCTATCAGTCTCACTCTCCCCGACCTGTCCATCTCTTCAACGAGGCGGTTCTATCCGTTCAAGCCCAAGAAGGCGTCGGGTTCGAGCAACAACCCGCTCTACAACCTCAACCTCAACTACTCGATGTCCGCCAAGAACTACATCTCATGCAAGGAGAGGGATCTCACGTTCTCGGCTGAGAGTTTCAGCACTGTGTGGAAGAACGGAATGAAGCATACGATTCCCGTCACCACTAACATCAAGCTGCTCAAATACTTCACGTTGTCTCCGTCGTTCAACTACACCGAGAGGTGGTACTTGAACAAGACCCGTAAAGTGTGGGATGAGGAAAAGCAGAAGCTTGTGAAGCTTGATCCCGAAAGAGGGTTCAACAGAGCTTACGACTTCAGCATGTCGGTGGGTACTAACACTAAAATATACACATTCTATAAACCTATACGGGCAATCTTCGGAGACAAGGTGAATGCCATTCGTCATGTCATGACTCCTTCGGTGAGTGTCTCCTATACGCCAGACTTCTCAACCCCGCGCTATGGGTTCTATGACAGTTTTGAGTATTATGATAAGAAGAACGACAAGGTAGTTAACTATAAATACTCGCTCTACGAGGGATATTTGTACGGAACTCCGGGGTCGGCCAAGAGCGGCAAGCTCTCGTTCTCTCTCGGCAACACGCTCGAGATGAAGATAAAGAGTGATGACGACTCCACGGGCTTTAAGAAAATACCTCTGCTTGAGAGTTTGAGCCTTTCGTCGGGATACGACTTTATGAAAGACTCACTTAGGTTTGATAATATCTCGATGAGCGGAAGGACGAAGGTGTTTGGCACGAGCGTCAACTTCTCAGCTAACTTCGATCCGTATGCTGTCGTTGCGTCACCAACGGGTTCGGCTGTCAAAATTGATCGTGCTGCTCTTAAGGTCAACCATAGGCTTGCGCAGTTTAAGAGTGCAAGCTTGAGTTTCGGTATCCAGCTATCACCCGACAAGTTTAAGAAAAAGGATAAGGATAAGAAGGAGGATGAAGACGACTACGATGAGGACTGGGCTCTACGTGCGGCCGAGAGTGACACCCCAAAGCCAGGAGCGCAGATGCCTGACGAGATGGAAGGCAAGGGTGGGGCGTCGGTCGGCGATGATGGTTACGTCGCATTCAATATGCCGTGGACTCTATCTATAAACTATAGCCTACGTGTGTCGCAAGGTAAGTTCCATCCTGAGGACTGCACCTATGCGTATAACGTTTCGCAGTCCATCAATATGAACGCGAGTCTAAGCTTGACCGAAAAATGGAAAATGTCTGTATCCTCTGGCTACAGTTTCGATGAGCACAAGTTGAGCCAGACATCAATTGGCATAACTCGTGATCTTCATTGCTGGAGTATGAGTTTCAATGTCGTGCCGACAGGCCTCTACAAGTCATATTCGTTCAACATTGCCGTGAACAGCAGCATTCTGCAGGACTTGAAGTACCAGCAGAACAGCAGTCCGCGTGATAATGGGCGATATTACAGATAGGAGCACTTGTCACAAAAAAAGGCCGTCTTGCCCGCAAGTTGGCTATGTGAAAGGCGTGGTCTTCATTATAATGAACTTTTAAAACGAGCAGATTATGCATATGCTGCCGGATGGTAACAATGACGTGTGTGCCGCCCAATCGGGAAGAGAGCCATATTTCGACTTCCTCCGTGGAGTGGCCATTATTATGGTAATTGGGATTCATACATACCACGACACTTCTGCTCACTTTGGTCTGCTGTTTCGGCAGTTTCTGAACTGCGCCGTCCCTATTTTCCTCGCCATATCAGGATATTTCATCGGAAGAAAGTCATTCGCTGCTCAAGGAAGCTATGCCAAGTTCTTAAGAAAGCAAGTGGCCAGAGTGTATATTCCTATGCTCATATGGTCCTTGCCATGGGTTCTGCTTTCTATAAGGGCTGGTGCGGATATCCTGTCAACAATTCTATACACATTGGTAGGCGGGATGTCTATTTTCTATTTTATCACCCTTATCATACAGTATTATGCGTTGACACCCGTGATTCGGAGTGTTAATAAATGTTACGGGGGGGGTACGCTGCGCTGATTACAATATTGGGCATATCTATTTTTGACTATGTTCAGAGGTTTCTCAATTGTGGTTTTTCGCTGGTAGAGTCGGGTGCCCCATTCCCTGTTTGGATGATTTTCTACGTTATGGGCGTTCTTAAGGCTCAGGGGCTAAAGCTGCCATTCGAGAGTAAAAAACCATTGCTTTTGGCTTTTTTCTCGATTGGTCTGTGCTGCCTGCATATGTTGCTTCTGTATGTGCTAACTGGTAATGTTGTGCCGGGTATCAAACTTTCTGCGCACATATACTCCTATTTTGCAATTATGTGGCTTTTTTCAGATTCTGCTCGGGAGCGTTTTCTTAAAGTTCAGAACAATGTCGTGTGTCGGCTCTTAGCCCATATCGGCAAAGTCTCCTTCTTCATTTATTTGACGCACGTTCTTGTTCTGTTCGTTATTGGTCATATAGGTCTGCCTCCTGTTTGGCTTTTACTCTGGGGACTTGGGGCTGTACTGTCGTGTCTATTAGCATTCTGCGGTGAAAGATTGTGCAAAGGCTCTTTGGGCAGGCTTCTTGGCTTTTGATATGCGGGATTGCGATGCTGTATTTCATTAATATATATAGAGAGACGGAAGTGGGTAAGTAAGTGATAAAACGCGAGTCAATATGAGGTATCGGTTGCATTATTTAAATAGCAACTCGTAGAAGTGAATGTCATATTTTTGCTGTAAAGTGGTTAGAGTCGCCAATATGTCGGCTCCCCTCTAATGTCAATCAGATTCAGAGCGCACGCATACAATAAGGCGAAGTGGCTCACGGAGTAAAACTGTTTACAATCATGCACAAAGAGATGTCAGAGGCTGAGGCGCGCGAGACCCTCACGATTGATGTTGACAAGATTATAGCTGCCAAGGCAAAAGGAGTAAAAGTCCCGAGATTCTTGGTTAACTACTTGAAGCGTACCATTCATCAGGATGATGTTAACGACTTCATTGTCAAGGAGAGAAACCGATATGGCATCGATTTCGCCGACGACATTATCGGTAAGTTCAAGGCCACGATGGACATCTATGGTCTTGAGAATGTGCCGCAAGATGGTCGCTTCATTTTCGCCAGCAATCACCCGATGGGCGGACTCGACGGCATGGCGTTGATATCCGCCGTCGGTAAGAGGTTCAAAGACCTCAAGTTCCCTGTCAACGACATGCTCCTCTTCCTAAAGAACTTCTCTGACATCTTCTTGCCCGTCAATAAGACAGGAACTACTGGGCGTCAGGCCGCACTTCTATTGGATGAGGCGTTCCGAGGCGACAGTCAGATTCTTATGTTCCCAGCAGGTCTGTGCTCACGTAAGCAAAAAGGGGGGATTGTCGATCTTGAGTGGAAAAAATCCTTCATCTCGAAGGCTATTGAGACGCGCCGTGATGTCGTGCCCGTTTATATAACAGGCCGAAATAGCGATTTCTTCTACAACCTCGCACGCTTTCGCAAGGCCATAGGGCTGAAATTCAACATCGAGATGCTTTATCTTCCCGACGAGATGTATAAGCAGGAGGGCAAGCACGTGGACGTGATTTTCGGAATGCCCATCCCGTGGCAAACATTCGATGCCAAGAAGGCAAAAGAAGAGGCGCAAAGGGTCAAATCGGTAGTCTATTCACTCGCCAAGTAGCTTTTTAGCCTTTTACGATTGCTATTTTACTCTATTTAACCCAGAGGCCGATGCTTTTGGGGTAACTTCGCTCGTTACCTTTTTTCGTCTAAAGTGTATTTCTTATATCTGTCTTGTGCCATCGTCTTGCTTGGCATAATCTTGTCCGTTTTTAGTAAGCTTTGCGCTCCAAAGAATTGGGGGCCTGTCCTTGTGGCGGCATTGGCCGCGGTGGGGCTTGGTGTCGCCTTCTCGTCGTTATCGTCTGTCACCGCATTGGCGGAGTTCTCGCATCCTGTTTTTGGACACGTTCGTTTCGGTTGCGACCCGCTCTCCGCATGGTTTGCGCTCATTGTCTGTGGCGCTTTTGCGCTTGGCGCATTTTACGGGCGGGGGTATCTCGCCCACTATGCGTCGACACGGGCGCAGGGCGTGCTCCATTGGCTCACGCTGCTACTGACGCTTGCCGGACTTCTTATCCTTTTCTTTACGGACAATCTGATTGTCTTCCTACTCGGTTGGGAGATGATGGCCATTGGCTCTTTCTTTGCTGTTATTTTTGAATATGACCACCCGCAGGTCCTAAAGGCAGGGCTTAACTATTTCATACAGTCGCATATTGCCGTACTTCTCATAACGGCCGTGTTTGTTTGGTCGATTTCGGTTACAGGCAGTGCGACATTTGCAGGACTTTCTCGTTTCTTCGGGCAAATTAGCGTGGCGGAGCAAATTGCCGCTATGGCTATGCTCATCGCCGGTTTTGGTTTCAAGGCGGGCTTCGTGCCATTCCATTCATGGCTGCCGTTTGCGCATCCTGCGGCGCCGAGTCATGTCTCGGCACTTATGTCGGGCGTGATTGTCAAAGCCGGCATCTATGGCATTGCGCGCTTCGGCGCGATGATGTCGTCGGCCGAGGCGCAGCTGCCTATCGGTGTCACGCTTCTCGTGATTGGCGTCATATCGGGGCTCTACGGCATATTCAATGCGGCCGAGCATCGCGATTTTAAGCGTATGCTCGCCTATTGCACAATTGAGAATGTCGGCATAATCGCAATGGGGCTTGGCGTCGGCTTCATAGGTCTCGGGCTGGGAGCGTCGGTGCTTTCCGTCCTTGGCTTTGCTGGCGCATTGCTCCATACATTTAATCATGCGGTCTTCAAGTCCCTGCTGTTCTTCGGTGCTGGCAACGTGTACGTGAGCACTCACACAAGGAATATGGAGGAACTCGGTGGGCTTGCCAAGCGTATGCCTCATACCGCTTTCCTTTTCCTTATCGGTTCATTAGCCATAGGCGCGCTGCCTCCTTTCGGCGGATTCATTAGCGAGCTGCTTGTCTATGACGGATTCCTTACGGGCTTTGGGCTCGATTCTGTGCCGCTTTCTGTGCTTATGGCCGTTTCTGGTTGTGCGCTCGCTGTGATAGGTGGTGTCTCTATGTTGGCGTTCACCAAGACGTTTGGTGTCATATTCCTTGGCTCGCCTCGCAAGGAGTTGCCATCGGAGCCTGCTGAGGTTTGCGTATCGATGCTTTGGCCGGCATATGTGCTTGTGGCTGCAGCTTTGGCGGTTGTGGTCTTGCCCGCTTTCATTGTCAGTCACCTTTTCTCTGTCTCCATCGGGCTTTTCCATCCCGCCCTGACCGGTGCTGATTGGCAGTCCCTCGAGTCCGCCGTCTCCCTTGCGCATTCTGTGGGGACTGTAATGGTCGCTTTCCTGATTGTCTTGTCCGTTTTCTGCGCAATCAGAGGTGTTATAGCAAAGAAGAGGCCAGCGTCATACGGTCCGACGTGGGGCTGTGGCTATCAGAGACCCATAAAGGCGATTCAGTACACGAGCAAATCGTTTGCCAAGACCCTCATTAACATGTGCCATTCCCTTCTGCCGTCGACGCAGATGTTCAAGCCCATAGAGAATGATGTGGAGATATTCCCTGATAACAGGAGCCATATAAGTGTCGATTTTGACTTTGTGGACGAGAAGGTGATTTCCCCAGGCTCTTCTAAGCTGCTCTCATGTCTTGAGCGATTCCAGTTTATTCAGAACGGTATGCTTCAGCGCTACATTGTCTACGGCTTGGCCTATGTGGTCATCCTCATTCTTTCGGTTGTTGTCTTTGGCTAAATATTCTTTTCTCCGATGTTAAGTCTCATACTGATACTCTTATCGAGTGTTTTTTTTACAGGCGTTGTCGTCAGGGTCAAGAGTAAGGCCCAGGGACGCAAGGGACCTGTCCTACTCCAGCCCTTTTACGATGTAATCCGACTTTTGCGCAAAGGCTCAGTATATAGCGATACGACGAGTTTCATTTTCCGTATAGCGCCCACGGTCTATTTCGCATCTGTCATAATGGCCATTTGCGTAGTCCCGTTTGGCACGTGCGGGGGACTCATTTCTTTCGACTGCGATTTCATATTCTTCGCATATGTGCTCGCTATCGGCAAGTTCTTCTCAATAATATCAGCCCTTGACACAGGCAGTAGCTTCGAAGGAATGGGGGCCAGCCGCGAGGCTCTTTTCTCTATGCTCGTCGAGCCGGCCTTCTTCCTGCTCTTCGGTTCGCTCGGACTCCTCACTGGCTATACCTCTTTCGCCAGCATCTTTGGGGCATTCCACCTTGGGTCGTCGGTCTCATATGCATTCGCCCTCATATCCTCTTTCGTGCTTCTGATGATTTGTATGATAGAGAACAGCCGGATGCCTGTGGATGACCCTAAGACTCATCTCGAACTTACGATGGTTCACGAGGTCATGATTCTCGATAACTCTGGTTTTGATCTCGGACTCATTATGCAGGCTTCGCACTTGAAGTTTGCGATGTACAGCGCGCTGATTGCAAACCTCTTCATTGGCGGGATGCCATTGGCGTGGGCAGTGACGGCTTTCGTTGGCGTCGAGCTGTTTTGCGCCATCTGTGTCGGCCTCATAGAGTCTTTTATGGCAAGGTATCGCATGAGCCACAACCCTCAGTTCATCCTCGCCCTCACATCACTTAGTTTGCTCGTCTTCTTCGGCGTGAAATTCATTTAACGGAGCAATGTTACACATTCTTCTCATTCTCTTCCTCATCACCCTCATATACTTCGCGATTGCCAATCGTCTGATGTCATACGTGGCAATACTTACCTATCAGGGCCTGATAATATGTGCGGCTGCGCTCCTCTCGCTCCACGAGATGGATGCGCTCAACCTTGTCTCCATCCTTATTGAGACGCTTGTTGTCAAGGCTGTTCTGATGCCTTATTTCATACGCAGGGTGATACTCACAAACCATATTACGCGAGAGGCCGAGCCTTCGTTGCCAAACTACGTCTCACTGCTCTTCTGCACTGTCGTCATTGTCGGGGCGTACCTTGTGTCGCTTATGGTCGAAACTCCGACACTGAACAATATGTCACTTGTCGCCGCGTTGGCGGGCATATTCTGTGGACTGTTCTTCATCACGACCAGGCGAAAGGTCATAACTCATGTCATATGCTATGTTATTGTCGAGAATGGCGCGTTCATCCTCTCCCTTGCCATCGGAAACGAGATGCCTGTCCTCGTCAACCTTGGTGTGGTGCTCGACGTGCTTGTGAGCGTATTCCTGCTTGTCATCTTCATCAACAAAGTGGGCGATGTCACCAATGAGGGCGATGTGACGGGATTGAATAAGTTGCACGATTAATTTACTCTCCGCCGAACATTACTTGGTTATGCTGAATATTGTCTTTCTCGCTTATATAGTTTTCTCCCTCATACTGGGCGGAGTGCAATTGCTTAACAGGAATAGGCTGGCCGCCGCACTGCTCGCTCTCGTATTTTTCTTAGGCCAGTGGGGGCTTACAGCTTTCATGTTCTGCGCCCCGGAGATGCAATCTTCCGATTTCTTCTGTGTTGACGCGCTGGCGAAGCTCCTTACTCTTGTCGTGTCCATTGTCACAACTGCGGCCATTTGCCACTCAAATTCTTACATTGTTCAGAACGAGCAGAACAAGGATGCTGTTGTGAGGGCTCAGGCCTTTGCCGCAATGACAGTGATAACGATGGCGTTGACGATGGCTTCGGTCTCGGCTCATCTTGCCGTCACGTGGATATTCATCGAGATAACGACCCTTTGCGCATCTGCGCTCATTTTCTACCGGCGCACGCAGAACTCCATTGAGGCGACGTGGAAATATGTCTTCGCTTGCTCGGTCAGCCTTGTGCTTGTCTACGTCGGCATATTGCTCGCGTCAATTTCGATGGGTGAGAACTCTACGGCAGGTCTCTCGTTCGCCGCACTCAAAGAGAATGCCGCCAACCTTGACAAGTTCTGGCTTCAACTCTCGTTCATTTTCATCTTCGTAGGTTACACCGCAAAGATGGGGCTCGTGCCAATGTTCACGGCGGGCATTGACGCTAAGGACGCTGCTCCTGCGCCAGCAGCTGCTGTGTTGTCGAGCGTAGTTATGAATGCTGGTTTCGTCGGCTTCTTTCGGTTCTACTCAGTCGTCGCTATGACCGACGCTTTCCATTGGGCAAGGGCGATTGTGCTTATTACCGGCGTAATCTCAATATTTGTCGCTGCCGTGTACCTTGTAAAAGTTCACAATGTAAAGAGGCTTTTTGCCTATTCGAGTGTTGAGCATATAGGAGTCGTGGCTGTAGGAGTGGCTTGCGGCGGGGTGGGCGTGTATGCGGCAATTCTGCACCTCGTTCTTCACTCATTTGCGAAGTCCGCCATTATGATGCACGTAGGTAATCTTTTCCGTGTTTACGGGACGAAGGAGATGACGAGGATGGGACGGTATATTGACAAGTCGCATTGCGGCGCAGTCATAATGATTATCGGGCTTCTTTGCATTACGGCAATGCCGCCATCGGGTCTCTTTATGACTGAGCTTATGGTCTTCAAGTCATTGGTCTCCGCCAATTTATGGGCCGTTCTTGCCGTCATTGCCGTACTTCTATGCGTCATCGTCTGGGCCATCAGCCGCGACACGTTCTCAATCCTCTTTTTGCCCGCTGAGGAGCCGCTTCTGCAAAAAGAGTCAACGGCTTCATTCCCACTTGTCGAAAGCGTATGGCAGTTCGTTCTGCTCGCCCTGTCTGTCTGGTGGGGGCTTTGGACTCCTGACTTTATCTCAGCCCTTATCTCATCGTCAGCTTCTCTCTGATTGACTTAATAATCGCAATACGGAGACGAGCGGATAGTCTGGCAAAGGGAATGTCGCTTGAGTATAGCCGCCATTCCCTCTTGTGAAAGAGAAACCAAGGTAAGCTTGGAAAGAAAGGAGTTAGCCCTCAAATATCTGAGGACTGACTCCTTTCTTATTTCTTATCGTTGATGACCCGATGGCTGTTGCGCAGCTCCGATAGAACTCTGCTCATTTTGCGGAGGCTTCGGCATCAAGGAAGGCCTTGAGCTTGTTGACGGCCACGGCTCGCTGGCTCAATAGAGACTTGGCTTCATCTCCAAGGAAGTGGAGTGGTTTGTCGAACCCGTTGGGAATGAATACTGTATCGTAGAAATACCCGTCATGATGGTCTGATGATGGATGGTCGGCTATCCGCCCCTCAAGGATGCCGTCGAACGTCACTGTACGCCAGTTTTGCGGATCTTTGAAATCACCGCCAATGTACGCCACGACGGAGTGGAGGCGTGCGCGGCGGTCCGTCTTGCCGTCGAGGTCGTCGAGTAGGCGCGCAATGTTGGCGCTGTCGTTGCGGTCGTCGGGTTTGTCAACCTTGTGGGGGTGAGTGTGCAGGATGTCAAGAATCTGTTGAGAAACCTCTTCGTCCCATTCCTCGAACGACGGAGCTGCGCTCGTGGCTGTGCGCTCTGCCTTTGTCATTGCCCCATAGTTGCGTGAATGGACTCCGGGGAGGCCACCGAGAGCGGCGCATTCGAGCGCAGTGTCGTCTGCCAGGCAGTCGTAACCATAGTAACGCTTCACGAACCTCGCCTTGAGCAGCGCATTGCCCTTGATTGACGACGCTCTCTCCGGAATGTCTATGAAACAGCCTATGTCGGCCAGCGAACGCACGTCGTACCTATCTTTGAGGAGCGAGCGCACCGCAGAAATCTTGTGTCCGCTGTTGCTGGCGAAGACGAGAATTGGCTTGTCCCCCTTTTTCTCCATGCCTGTCTTGATGGCATCGAATCCTTCTCCCCATACCTGGCTCGCGTCACTCATTGAGATGAAGGCGAAAGGGTCAACATCCTTCACGAGGTGGAGAATGGCCCGCTCAAAGTGCCTGTTTATGACGCAAGTGACAATCTTTCGCTCTGTGTGTGTGTACCAGCCTTCGCCCGAGAGCATCGTGGCTCCATGGCCGCTCTTGATAATCGCGTCGGCAATCGCGTCGGCATTGCGCGAGAATATGAGGAACTGCACCGACTTGTGTTGGCGACGGATGCAATAGTCGAGAGTCACCGAGTAGGTGAAGAGTATGACGAAGCCGTATATCACACGTGCCCAATCGTGGAATATGAAGTAGCACGACGACACTATGAGGATGTCGCACACCCTGATGACCGAGCCGAGCGAAATCGGCTTGTACTTATGGACAATAGCCGCAATAATGTCCGTGCCGCCCGTGGAGCCATTGTTCTCGAAGCAGAAGGCGAGCCCCACGCCGCAGCATATGGAGCCGAGGATGGCCGCCATGAACGACTCGTCGCCTATCAGGCGTGGCAGCATGGTGCCGCCCCCGGCCTCCGGCTGCTCAATGATGCGTTGGAACATCCAGAGGAAGAAAGAGAGCATAAGGACGCCGAAAATGGTCTTGAGGCAGAACTTGAGTCCCAGCTCTTTGATTGCGACCACGAGAAGAACGGCGTTGATGGCGATATACGACACCTGCACCTCGATACCAGTGACATAGAATACGATGCTCGAGATGCCAGAAACGCCGCCAGATGTCAGGCCGTACGGTAGCATGAAGACAGTCACGCCAAAGGCGTAGAGGAGGACTCCCAACATAATGAATGCGTAGTCCTTCAGCTCGCTCAAAATGAATTTCCTGCTCATGAGAGTCGGATGTTCTATTATTTTGCTTTTGTAGTGGTAACCCGCGAAGATATGAACAAAATGGCGTAAGGTGGATGACGGATTGAGGGTAAAGAGCAGAGGCTTCAACCGTGGCGGCTTCTGTTAAAAAGCATCGGCGGGCAAGCGCAGTTTGCCCTGTTGGTTATATTCGCGGCGGATAAAAACGATGAGACTATGATGTACTTGTTTGTCTTCCTTGGCGGGGGCGCGGGGTGCGTATTGAGGTACTTTCTGTCGTCTGTGGCCCGTTGGCCTGTCGCGGCCGGGCAGTTCCCGCTGAAGACTTTCGCCGTGAATATGGCAGGCTGCTTTCTTATCGGGCTACTTTCGTCCGCATTGGCGATTGTGGGTGGAAGGCTTGAGGTCAAGAACTTGCTTGTGGCGGGCTTCTGTGGCGGGTTCACCACGTTCTCCACATTTTCGCGGGAGACGCTGGATTTGCTAAACGGGGGGTATGTCTTGATGGCCATAGCGTATGCGCTATTGAGCGTCGTCGTCGGTGTAGGGCTTGTCGCGGCAGGCTATGCCATAGCCTCCAAGGTGGTCGGATAGGGAACTTTTGCGAATTTTTATTACATTCGCGTCCGATTGCTTAAGAATTATATCGTGCTGAAGGTCTATTCTTTAATATCGTCGCTTATCATCGCGACATGCGCCACGGCGCAAAGAGTGGCTGTCCTGACCGACACTCTGAGCTCAGCAGCCGTCCTCGATACGCTCGACACCGACGACCGATACACCAAGCTTGTGCTTTACGCTGACCATTCGTGGGATCTTGTCGATCTGGGGCACCCCTCCATCGACGAGGAGGACTTTGAGTCGAATTGGGACAACGACGTGATACACGCCTACAAAGGACTGAGCCTTGATGAGGTGCCCGACGAGATGCTCCTCACGCTCACGGACTCCGTGTCGAAATTCAGTATGCCCATCGTAGGCCCAGTGCGCTCTAAGTACGCGTTCCGTAGGCGCAGGCCGCACAAAGGCACCGACATCTCGCTTAAGGTCGGCGACCCCGTGAGGGCGGCTTTCGACGGGAAGGTGCGCATCGTCAAGACTACCCGCCAGACTGGCGGATATGGCAACCTCGTCGTAATCCGCCACTCAAATGGCCTTGAGACCTACTACGGCCACCTTAGCAAGCATGCCGTTAAGGAGAACGACATTGTGAAGGCTGGCGACATAATAGGATACGGCGGCAGCACAGGCAGAAGCACAGGGCCCCACCTTCATTTCGAAACGCGCTTCATGGGCCAGGCGTTCGACCCTGAGAGGCTTATCGACTTTGAGGCGGGAAAACTTCGCAGCCAGACTTTCCTCGTGAAGAAGCACTACTTCAGCATCTACTCGCACTACGGGCAGACGGAGAAGGAGAGCGCCGACGCGTCAAAACGGAAAATACACGTAATCCGCTCTGGCGACACCCTTGGCGGCCTTGCAAAGAGGTATGGCACTACGGTATCGGCAATTTGCAAGCTCAATGGCATTAGCCAGCGGAAGATGCTAAGAATTGGAGAACGCGTGATTGTCCGCTAAATCTGGCGGAAAGTCACGGAACGCATACGAGGCGCGCCTATTTCCCGGTGCGCCTCTTTTTAGTTCTAAACTATAAGGAATATGGCAATGAGACTTGACTGGGTGGTGCAGCCCCCCGCATTCGTGCGATGGCTTTTCCCTGGCTCTCTCTGGCGGGGAGACAGACATCGTAAGGTGGTCTACCTCACTTTCGACGACGGCCCTGTGCCTGAGCAGACCACGTGGGTACTCGACTTGTTGAAAAGGCATGGCATAAAAGCCACATTTTTCTGCGTGGGCGACAACGTCACAAAGCACTATGACATATTCGAGAGGATTGTGGCCGAGGGACACTCCATCGGAAACCACACATTCAACCACCTGCCGTATTTCCGCCGTGGAGTGACGGCTGAGGGGTATTTCTCAAACATTGCGAAATGCCAGGAAGCCGAGGGCGGACTTGCCGAATATTTCCGCGCGCCTCACGGACATGTCACACCGATGTTGACTCATAGGCTGACTCATTGTCATGACGGAAATACGGGCATGTTCCGAAACGTGGTGTTCTGGGACGTGATGCCAAAGGACTATGACAACAGATTGACTCCTCAGGAGGTTTTCGCCAATGTGAGGGCGTTTGTGCGGCCAGGCTCCGTCATCGTATTCCACGATTCGATTAAGGCCGGGGAGAGAATGAGGTACGCCCTCACTAATACCATCGAATGGTTGTTGTCCAAAGGCTGGGCATTCGATAAATTGTAAGGTAAAAGCATTTGAAAGGTTTTTAAAAAGCATTTGAAAGGTTTTTGAAAGACATTGTCCTTGCCATAGTTAAGCACCGCGTGGTAGGCAACATATTTGTCGCCTACACGGTACATAGAGTGTCCGACTGCCTGCTGCAGGTCGACGGCCACGTGTCGCAGACGACACTGATGGGCGATGATGTGAGTCCTGACGTCGCCAAGATAATTCGACTGCTTGATGAGATTTCCGAACCCCATCTCCAAAAAGTATTCGCCCGCGGGAAAAGTGGCAAAGCATTCTGGGATTCTGTCACCGACGACGTGCTGAAGCAGAGCATAAGGCCATATGTCGACAGGCGCATTTGCGAAGTACTGCAACTCGCCGCCAATGCCGGGCTCGATGTATATCGCCGTAGTGAGCGCTACCAGACGATAAACACGAAAGACCGTCTCTCCATCGCGCCGCCATTCAAGAGCCGCCCGCGCTTCTTCTTCAATCTTACACCCGACGGCTCTTTACTCTACACGCTTAAAATATCGGACGGGGTGACCGACGTGCCGCTCTATCAGTCCGGCCTTGAGGAACTCTCGCTCTCACCTGCCATCTTTGTGGCGGGAGGTGTCATATTTTCAGCCAGAGACATCCCTTTCTCGAAGTTTCGCCCGTTCGGCACCAAGCCCCGAATTGTCGTGGAAACCAAGTTCGTGGATATGTATATGAACAAGGTGGTGATGCCCAGCCTTGCGGCATATAAGGTGTCAGCATACGGGTTCACGGTGAACAAGTCCAAGGGAAAGCCGCAAGCCGAGTTAAGGTCGGTCGACACAATCTTTGGCGTATGCCTCAAGCTCGTATTCATATACACGTGGCCCGACGGCTCGTGCGTCGAATGCGATTCGGCCGACAGGCTCAAACCAGTCAAGATGGGCAAGGATGTGGCCGGGGCTTACACATTCGATGTCATACAGCGCGACTTCAGGCTCGAATCGGAGCTTCGGCAGTCTCTGATATGCGACATGGGGCTGTCAGAGCAGGAGGGGCTTCTGACGCTTGAGCATAAGGCCGACGAGATTGACCTTGCCCGCTGGGCCTATGGTGTGTGCGACATGCTTGACGAACGGGGAATTAAGGTTGTGATTGCCGACTCCGGCCTGAGGTATTATTCGGGCGGGTGGAATGTCAACTCCGAGGTGTCGGCCGAGAGCGACTGGTTCGACCTGCGCATCATTGTCCACATAGGTGAATATGACATACCATTCAGGAGGTTCTTCCGTTTCATATCGAGGGCGGAGAGGCTCTTCCCTTTGCCCGATGGCTCCGTCTTCGTGATACCTGACGAATGGTTCCAGCAATGGAGTGGCGTGATACCGCTCATAGGTGGTGATGACGAAGACGCCGAGTCGCCCCTGAAAATATCACGCGACTGCGCAAGCCTGCTCTCTGACTTCATCCCAGCCACCACGGACTTAAACCTGCCCGACGAAGCCGCCATGGCGTCCGCGCGGGCAGGCAACATCTCTACCTACGTGGCGGCCTCACTTCGCCCCTATCAGGAGGTGGGCGTGCGGTGGATGCTTGCCCTGGCCCGCAACGGCCGTGGCGGAATATTGGCGGACGATATGGGTCTTGGAAAGACTCTGCAAGTCATAACCTTGCTCGCCAACATCTACGCGTTGCCCTATGACGGAGCTGTCGCCCCATTCCGCCGCAACGATACGGGGCGAAACCCAACACTGATTGTGATGCCCGTCTCGCTCATTTTCAACTGGATGAGTGAGACGGGCCGTTTCGCGCCGCAACTCTCCACCTATGTCTATGTTGGCAAGAATGCCCTGGCGGGACGGACGCTGCCGCTCGTGCTTGGCCAGTATCATATAGTGCTGACTTCGTATGGCGTGATGCGCTCGTGCATTGATAGCCTGAGCAATGTCGACTTTGAGGGTGTCATTCTTGATGAGAGCCATTGGGCGAAGAACCCGGCATCGAAGACCTATACTGCCCTTCGGCGGCTCAAGTCGAAGTTTTGGTTCAACCTCTCTGGCACGCCAGTCGAGAACAGCCTTACCGACCTATGGGCGCAAATTAACCTCGTCAGGCCAGGACTGCTCGGCTCGCGGGCAAGCTTCGAGCAGAGCTTCCGTCGCCAAATAGAGAGGAAAGGTGATGAGGGCCTGATGGCACGCCTGCGAGCTATAACAAGTCCCTACATATTGAGACGAAGCAAAGAGCAAGTGCTCAGTGAGCTGCCAGAGCTGCTGGAGCAGACCATTGCATGCTCAATGACCGACGAGCAGGCCGAAGTCTACGAACGCGAGAAGTCGGCATGCCGAAACGCCCTCCTCGGCAACGAGGGCGATGCCGCGCAACGCCGCTTCGTGATGCTTCAGGCTCTCACCCGCCTCAGGCTCATCGCCAACAACCCCGCGCTATGCTCCGATGACTATGACGGAGGCTCAGGAAAGACGGAGGCTGTACTCGACACCATATCGAACATATCCCGGTCCGGGCATAAGATGCTCGTATTCTCCTCGTTCGTGATGGATCTTGAGCTTCTGGGCTCACGGCTCGACGCAATGGGGATAAAGTACCTTATGCTCGTCGGCTCTACAAAAAACCGCGAGGCGGTCGTTGAGCAGTTCAGGTCGGATCCTGGCGTCAGCGTACTGCTCATGTCGCTCAAAGTCGGCGGTGTCGGGTTGAACCTTACGTGCGCCGACTACGTACTGATGCTCAACCCGTGGTGGAATCCCGCAGCCGAGAGGCAAGCCTACGGCAGGGCTCACAGGATGGGGCAGAAAAGCTGCGTAACAGTTCTGCGCTTCATCACCCAGGGCTCCATAGAGCAGAAGATTGACGATATGCAGGCGCGCAAGCTGCAACTTGCCGCCAATGCGGTTCATGAGGCGGAAAGAGACTCACTCCCGACCGACGCTGAGCTGGTCGAACTGCTGTCGGCGTAAAGGAATAAGAACAATTACCCACATAAAGCAAGCATTATGAAAGACGCAAAGTCACATTTTGGCAGCAAGTTCGGAGCTATATTGGCCGCCGCGGGTTCGGCTGTCGGACTTGGTAACGTATGGCGGTTCCCTACCGAGGCTGGCGAGCATGGCGGTGCGGCGTTCATCCTCATCTATGTCGCCTTCATGCTCATCCTGGGCGTGCCGGTCATGATAACCGAGCTTGCCATAGGGCGGCACGGTGGCGACAATGTGTCGCACTCATTTGTCAAGATGAGCGGCGGGCGCAAGATGTGGGGCATTATGGGGTGGCTGCCAGTATTGGCTGGCATATTAGTCCTGAGCTACTATTCGGTTGTGGCCGGCTGGACACTCGAGTACCTCTTCCAGTCCCTGTTCGACAGGTTTCAGGGCAAGACCGCCGAATTGTTCATCGGAGGCTTCAATGAGTTCGCTTCCAGTCCCGTGACCCCGGTCGTGTGCCTGTTCGCCATAATAGCCCTCACGTGCGCTATCGTGGCCGGAGGTGTGAAAGACGGGATAGAGAGGGCGGCGCGGATAATGATGCCAGTCCTGTTCATCTGCATTGGCGTCCTCGTCGTCTGCTCATTCACGCTGCCTGGCTTCGGGGCTGGCATTTCTTTTCTTTTCAACCCCGACTTTTCGAAGGTGAACGGAGCGACGGTGCTTTCCGCCATGGGGCAGTCGTTCTTCTCGCTTTCGGTGGGCATCTGCTGCCTGTGCACGTACGGTTGCTACTTCCGGAAGGATGTCAACCTGATGACAGACTCGCTTTCCGTCGCGTCGATAGACACGCTCGTGGCCGTGATGTCCGGGCTCATCATATTCCCCGCCGTCTTCAGTGTCAGCGGGCTTGCCCCCGATGCCGGTCCGTCGCTCGTGTTCATAACTCTGCCAAACGTCTTCCAACAAGTGTTTGCGGGTGCGCCCGTATTGGCCTACGTTTTCTCGGTCCTGTTCTACTTCTTGCTCGTGCTTGCCGCCCTCACGTCGTCCGTCTCTATGCTTGAGATGTCGGCAGCTATATTCGTCAACAAGTTTGGTGTCCGGAGGCCAGTGGCGTGCATCGTGATCTCGCTCGTGTGCTTCTTGCTCGGCTCGCTTTGTTCTCTGTCGTTTGGCTGCTTGAGCGGCGTGACTTTCTTCGGCATGACGTTTTTCGACTTCTTCGATTTCGTTGTGGCTAAGTTCCTCATGCCTGTCGGAGCTTTTGTCATGTGCATATTCGTGGGTTGGGTCGTCGATGAGAAGGTGCTGCGCAATGAGTTGACGAATGGCGGCCTTATAAAGCAGCCGTTGTATGGCGTTTACAGGTTCGTTGTTCGATTTGTTGCCCCTATCTGCATCGCGTTGATATTCTTGAACGAGTTAAGCCTCTTCTGATGATATTTTAACCACATTGCCCGCTCTTTGCTTCTTTAATTTCGTATATTTGGATTGCATATATGTGCAATCAAAGTTAAAGTGATATACTATGAACGCGAAACCCATAGCAGACTCTGAGCTCATCATTAATACCGATGGCTCCGTATTCCATCTTCATATAAAGCCCGGCCAGTTGGCCGATAAGGTCATACTCGTCGGCGACCCTGGCCGTGTGGCCGTCGTCAAGGCGTATTTCGATTCCATTGAGTGCGAGAACGCCAATCGTGAGTTCGTGAGTGCCACGGGTCGCTTTGGCGGCAAGCGCGTCACTGTGCTTTCCACGGGCATCGGCACGGACAACATCGACATTGTGATGACTGAGCTCGACGCGCTCGTCAATGTCGATTTCGCCACCCGTCTGCCAAAGGCTGGGCACCATACCCTCGAGATTGTCCGCATCGGAACGTCTGGCTCTCTTCAGCCCGACCTGCCAGTGGGCTCATGGCTCCTCTCCGAGGCTGCCATCGGCTTCGACGGCGTCCTGAACTATTACGCTGGACGAAACGAGATCTCCGACCTCGGCTTTGAGAAAGCCTTTGAGGAGTTTACAAATTGGAATCCACTGCTGGCCAAACCATACGTCGTGAACGCGTCCCCCGAACTCATAGAGAGGCTGAAGAACGACCCGTCTATCCATGTGGGCACGACCATTTCCGCCCCGGGTTTCTACGGTCCGCAGGGTAGGGTGGTGCGGCTCCCGTTGGCCGACCCTGAGATTAACCATAAGATAACCGCTTTCCGTTATCAGGGACGAAGGGTGACGAACTACGAGATGGAGTGCTCCTGCATCTACGGACTCTCGAAGCTTCTCGGCCACAAGGCCGCCACCGTATGCGCCATCATCGCAGGGCGCACAAGCGGAACGGCTACGAAAGACTATAAACCTGTCATCAAACAACTTATCGGTCACGTCCTTGCAAACATCTAAAACGAAAATGGATTCTCAACTTACTTGCCCCGTATGGCCGTTTTTCGACGCCATAACTAAGGTGCCCAGGCCGTCAAAGCACGAGGAGAAGATAATAGCCTACATAACCTCCTTTGCCGAATCGAGGGGGCTTGAGGTCAGGAAGGACAAGGTTGGCGATTTGCTCGTGACGGTCCCCGCCACCAAAGGGTGCGAGGGTAAGACCCCGGTCACGCTTCAGGCGCATATGGATATGGTCTGCGAGAAAAATGCCGACCGCAAGATCGACTTTCTGACCGACCCCATTGAGTATTACGTCGAGGATGGTTGGATGAAAGCCCGGGGAACTACACTTGGCGCAGACGACGGCCTTGGCGTTGCCCTCGCCCTTGCCATAGTGGACGGTGGTTTGCGTGGCGAGATTGAGCACGGGCCGCTTTATTGCCTCTTCACTGTCGACGAGGAGACGGGTCTCACGGGCGCATATAATGTCGAGGCTGATTTCTTGCCCACGAGCAGGCTCATCAACCTCGACTCGGAGGACGAGGGTCAGATTTTCATTGGCTGTGCGGGCGGCTGCACCACACGTGCCTCATTTGCGCTTGAGCGCGAGGCTGCTCCCGATTCTATGCTTGGGATCGAGTTGCACCTTGGCGGGCTGCTTGGCGGCCACTCTGGGGGCGACATCCACCTCGGGAGGGCTAACGCCAATAAGCTTATGGCAAGGTTCATCGATTTGGCGGCCGCCAAGTTCGGACTGCGTGTGGCCACATTCAACGGCGGTAACCTGCACAACGCCATACCGCGTGAGGCCGATGCCCTGTGCGCCGTGCCTTTCGAGCGTCGCGAGGCCCTTCGGGTCGAGTTCAACTGCTTTGTCGCCGACATTGAGGAGGAGTTCAAGGGGTGCGAACCAAACATCCGGTTCGATATGCGCACCGCATCCGCACCCGAGTCTCTTATGACCGTCAGCCTTCAAGACAGGCTGATAAAGGCTATCTTGGCCTGCCCGCACGGGGTGATTGAGATGTCGCACACTATGGAGAATCTTGTGCAGACGTCGTCGAACCTCGCCTCTGTCCGCACTAATAGCGCGTCGGTAGACATCGTCACGAGCCAAAGAAGCTCTGTGGAGGCTGGTAAGACGTGTGCCCAGAGGATGGTTGCCGCAACATTTGAACTCGCTGGCGCAAAGGTCGAGGAGAGTGAGGGCTACCCAAGTTGGACTCCGAATCCCGATTCCGAGCTTGTGCGTACGGCCGTGAAGTGCTATAAAGAGTTGTTCAATGCTGACGCCCAGGTGCTTGCCATTCATGCGGGGCTTGAGTGTGGTCTCTTTGGAGGCAAGAAGTCAGGTCTGGATATGATTTCCGTCGGGCCTACGTTGCGTGCCGTCCATTCGCCCGACGAGGCTGTGGACATCGCAAGTGTCGACAAGTTCTGGCTCTTTATCCTCGACTTGCTCAAACGGATGTAGAACGCCCCTCAAACATCTCTAAAACGCTTACCATAAATATATGAGTAATAAAAGTCTTGCTTGTGCTTCCCTTTCGCTTCTTCTGGCCCTGTCTGCCTGCTCCTCCCACGGAGGAGGTGATAGTGCCAATGGTTTGGTCGTAAGCACTGCGCAGGATGGAGGCGCCTGTGCCGATTCGGTCAATGCGGTGCCGGTCTTTACTGATACGGATGGGCGGCTCGACAGCATTTTCGCCGAGCGCGGCTATGCCTATGGGGCTGACATCGTTAAGGCTGCCAAAGCGGGTGATCCCGATGCCGAATTTATCCTTGCCCAGATGTACGCCTACGGTGTGGCCGGGGCTAAGCCCGACCGGGCTAAAGCGTACAGGCTCTTCGTCAACCTTGCCGACAATGGCAACGACGAGGCCAAGGCTAACGCCGGCTATATGCTGCTCTACGGTTGCGGTGTGGAGTCTGACCCGCAAGGCGGGCTCGATATGCTGATGGATGCCGCCAACAACAACTGCGCTACGGCATACCTCTTCCTTGGCCGGTTCTACTCCGATGCCGAGTCTACGCCAGAGAACCGCCGAAACGCCAAACTTTGTTTTGCGCAGGCTCGTGACCTTGGCATTGCTGAGGCCGAGGGTCTGCTTGAAAAATTAAACTGACTGATTTAGGGTCAAATTCAAATGCTGTCGATTTTGTGAGGCGGCATGCTGGTTTGACGAGCTTTTTTCTATACACTGAATATGACTGCAGAGGTGAGATTGCCGGCCGAATGGGAGAGACATGCGTTCTCCCAGATAACGTGGCCGTCCGTCGACTCCGACTGGGAGCCAATACTCGATGATGTCGAGGCCTGCTATGTTGGCATCGTCAGGGCCATAACGGCCTTTGAACCCTTACTCATTGTGACTGACGACACTGAGCATGTTCAAGAGGTGCTCGAATGCGCCCTTGGAGAGTCTATCCGCGGGCGAGTTGTCATTTGGGACTGTCAGGTGAACGACACGTGGGCCAGGGACCATGGGTTCATAACCACAGAGACGAGGGAAGGCCGGCCAGTATTGACTGACTTCCTTTTCAACGGGTGGGGGCTAAAGTTCGCTGCCTATTATGACAACATGATAAACCAATGCCTCCATGAGGATTTGCTGCCCTACGTCGATTATCGCGACGCAAGACGGATTGTCCTTGAGGGCGGGAGCATAGAGAGCGACGGTAAGGGGACTATAATGACCACCGAGGAGTGCCTTTTCGCCCCGAACAGGAACTACTTCACGTCGCGCGAGGAAGCCGAGGACGTTTTGCGACGGACGCTTGGCGCCACTCGCGTGCTGTGGATTGAGAGCGGCTACCTCAGGGGCGACGACACTGACAGCCACGTCGACACGCTCGCACGTTTCGCTCCTGGCGACTCCATCGCATACGTGACGTGTGCCGACCCCTCGGATGAGCATTACGAGGATTTGAAGGAGATGGAGAATGAGATCGCCAATTTCCGTACGGCGGATGGAAGGCCCTACAGGCTTGTGCCTCTGCCAATGGTGCCGCCGGTCTTTGACCCTGACGACCCAGAGGAAAGGTTGCCGGCCACATATGCCAACTTCTATTTCGTAAATGGCGCAATCCTTATGCCTGTCTACGGCGTGGTGACGGATGAGGCCGCTATTGAGATAATGGCTGGCGCGTTCCCCGAATTTCAAATAGTGCCGGTCGACGCCCGCGTGCTAATCCGTCAGCACGGTTCTTTGCATTGCTCCACAATGCAATACCCGGCAAGTGTCGACTCTTCGTTTTTCGACAGGTAAGTTAACGTTTCCATTTTGACTATGTCCAGAACCATTAACGTAGGTCTTGTTCAGCAGACGGCCTCTGAGTCCATAAGCGGTAATCTTGAAAAGCTTGGCGCGAACATTGTCTCGCTCGCCAGCAAGGGCGCTAACCTGATAGTCCTTCAGGAGCTTCACAATACGCCATACTTCTGCCAGACAGAGAATACATCGTACTTCGACTTGGCGGAGACGATTCCTGGCCCGTCGACCGATTACTTCTCCGCTCTTGCGGCACAGCTCGGAGTCGTGATTGTCGCCTCGCTGTTTGAGAAGAGGGCCACGGGCCTGTATCATAATACGGCTGTTGTTTTTGATGCCGATGGCACCATCGCTGGCAAGTACCGTAAGATGCATATACCTGACGACCCCGGGTTCTATGAAAAATTCTATTTCACTCCGGGCGACATCGGCTTTGAGCCTATCGACACTTCTGTCGGCCGGCTTGGCGTGCTCGTGTGCTGGGATCAGTGGTATCCCGAGGCTGCGAGGCTTATGGCGCTCGCCGGCGCGGAGATTCTCATATACCCGACGGCCATAGGGTGGGACTCCGCCGACACTGAGGAGGAGCAGAAAAGGCAGCTCGTGGCGTGGCAGACTGTGCAGCGCGGACATGCTGTGGCCAACGGAATACCTGTCGTAGCCGTAAACAGGACAGGCCATGAGCCTGACCCCTCGCGGGCCTCTGACGGCATATACTTCTGGGGCAACAGCTTTGTGGCTGGACCGCAAGGCGAGCTGCTTTACCATGCTCCCGCCAATGAGGAGGTCAATGCCATCGTCTCTGTCGACCTTGACCGTTCGGAGGCCGTGAGGCGTATATGGCCCTACCTGCGGGACCGGCGCATCGACGCCTACGGCGAGATAGTCAAAAGGTTCCGCCGTTAAATCAACACCCCGATTACTCTCATGAAACACAAAATAATCTCTGCCTCAATAGCCGTCATGTCACTCTGTGCATGCTCAGTGGAGCATAACCCGCTCCTCGACAATGAGTTCGACACTCCATTCAACTTGCCGCCTTTCGGTGAGATTCGCAACAATTGCTACATCCCGGCTTTTGAGGATGCCATAAAGGAGGCCGACAACACGATAGCGCTCATCGTTGAGAACAGGGCCGAGCCTACGTTCCAGAACACCATCGTCCCGCTCGACAGGTCGGGCATGAAGCTTAGCCGCGTCTCGTCAATCTTCTTCAACCTGATGGAGACCGACGTGACCGACACGATGAACGTGATGGCCGAGACTATACTGCCGATGCTCTCGGAGCACTCTGATGAGATCGCGTTTAACGGGAGGCTCTTTGAGCGCATAAAGCACGTGTATGACAACAAGGAGACGGCTGGGCTTGATAGTGTGCAGCTCAGGGTGCTTGACCTCTACTACAAGGACTTCATTCGCAGCGGGGCTCTGTTGCCCGCTGCGAAGAAACAGAGGCTCAAAGAGATAAATTCGCAACTATCCCTCCTTTCGCACCAGTTCGGCTCAAACTTGCTCGCCGAGACCAACGACAGCTATAAGCTCGTGATAGATTCGGCAGCCGATCTCGCAGGGCTGCCTGAGAATCTCGTCCTTGCCGCAGCCGACAAGGCTACGGAACTCGGGATGAAGGGCAAGTGGGTGTTCTCGCTCCACAATGCGTCGATAATGCCCTTCCTCCAGAACTCGGAGAGGCATGAGCTGCGCAAGGCCATATATGACGCCTATTGCCGCAGGGGGCGCAACGGCGGCGAGCATGACAACAGGGAGATTGTGCGCAAGATGATTGCCCTCCGAATAGAGAAGGCGCAGATGCTTGGTTATAAGACTTACGCCCATTTCGCGATAGAGGAGAATATGGCCGCCACTCCCGAGGCCGTCGACTCTTTCCTTTCCGTAGTCTGGCCCCATGCGCTTGCCAAGGCCAAGAGCGAGCTGGAGGAGCTGAAAAAATTCGCCTATAAGTACGACAAGACGACTGTGGTTGAGAGTTGCGACTGGGCATATTGGGCCGAGAAGCTCCGAAAGGCGCAGTATGACCTCGACGAGACCGAGATATCGCAGTACTTTGAGCTGAACTCCGTAAGGGACGGGATGTTCAAGACCGCCACGAAGCTCTATGGAATCACCTTCAAGAAAGTGACTGACGCCCCCCTCTACAATCAGGAGGACAACGAGGTGTGGCAGGTGATGGACGTGGACGGCAAGAGCCTCGGTGTGGTCTATTTCGACTGGCATCCGAGGGCTTCGAAAGGTGGCGGGGCCTGGTGTACGACTTTCCGTGAGCCTATTGACAACTTCGACGGCACGCACACGCAGGGGCAGGTGTCTATCGTCTGCAACTTCACCAAGGGAGCCAATGGGCAGCCCGACTTGCTGACCTATGATGAGTACCTCACGATGTTCCATGAGTTTGGCCACGCCATCCAGTCTCTGTTCACCAAAGGCTACTACGTGCGCACGGCCGGCAACGTGCCAGGCGACTATGTGGAGATGCCGTCGCAGATAAACGAGAAGTGGGCCGCCGACTCGGCCGTCATCAAGTCCTTTGCCCGCCACTACAAAACTGGCGAGGTAATTCCCGACGCCCTTCTGCAAAAAATAAACAAGGCCTCGCTGTTCAATCAAGGCTTCGCGTCGACCGAGTATCTGGCGGCGGCGCTGCTCGACATGCGTTGGCACTCGCTGACCGATAAGGACAATGTGCCTGACGTGGACAAGTTCGAGAGCAAGGTGCTTGCCGAGATGGGGCTCATACGTGAGATTGAGCCTCGCTACCATACGACGTATTTCGCTCACATATTCGACGGGGGCTATTCGGCCGGGTATTACGACTACGAGTGGTCCGAGATGCTGGTCTGTGACGCCTTTGCCGCCTTTAAGGAGACGGGCGACATATTCAATAAGGAAGTCGTGTCCCGATTCCGTAAATATGCGCTTAGCGAGGTAGGTGACGGCGACCTGATGGAGCAGTACGTTCGCTTCCGAGGCGCAAGGCCGAACATGGAGTACCTTATGATATCGCGCGGATTCGTGAATACTCAGCCTGTCCAAAAGACGAAGGACAAGCAGAAGGCTAAGACTGCGCACACGAAGGGCGGCCTCTCGTCGGATATCAATACTCAGGAGTGATATTTGCAACTGTGTTCGTCTGCCATGAAACGTTCATCATTGAGTAAGCGTAGAATGAAGATGACGGTTGGCTTATTGTCGGCCGCTGTTCTATCAATGGCTTCGTCTTGCTCGCCAAGTTCGCAGCCTCAACAAAACACCCCCCAAATGCCTAAGACTATCATTTACCAGTTGCTGCCGCGTCTCTATTCCAACACGCGGGGCGAAAATAAGAGGAATGGCACGATAATAGAGAACGGATGTGGAAAGCTCAATGAGATAAACGACGCCGCGCTTGACAATATCGCCAGTCTGAACGCGTCGTACGTCTGGTACACTGGCATCGTCCGCCACGCGTCCACCACCAAGTACCCGTTCATATCCCACCCCTCGAATGCAAACGTCGTCAAGGGTAACGCTGGCAGCCCATACGCAATCTGCGACTATTATGACGTTGACCCCGACTTGGCTGTTGACGTTGAACACCGGATGGACGAGTGGAAGGCCCTGGTTGAGAGGACGCATAAGCACGGGCTGAAAGTCTTGATGGATTTCGTACCGAACCACGTCGCGCGCTCCTACTATTCCGACGCTCGCCCCGACGTACCGATGCTCGGGGCCAAGGACGACACTACGAAGCGATTCGACATCAACAATAATTTCTATTACCTGCCCGGGCAGAAGTTCGTATCCCCGCAGCAAGGTAAGGATGTTCCGTATGAAGAGACTCCCGCCAAGGCCTCGGGCAATGACGCGTTCACGGCCGTGCCTTCATGCTACGACTGGTATGAGACTGTGAAGCTGAACTATGGAGTCGACTATAAGGATGGCAGTACGCACTTCGATCCCCGCCCTGATACATGGGTGAAGATGAGGGACATCCTGCTGTTCTGGGTCGAGACTGGTGTTGACGGCTTCCGTGTCGATATGGCCCAGATGGTGCCAGTGGAGTTTTGGCGTTGGGTGATTGCGCAAGTCACCATGAGGCATCCGAATGTCATATTCATGGGGGAGATATACGACACGTCCAAATACGAGGAGTTCGTCAAAGCGGGTTTCAACATCCTTTATGACAAGATGAACTTCTACGACATAGTCAGGAGCGTGGTGTGCGGGCGGTCTCCGGCCAGCGATATGACCTACATCTGGCAGAGGACTGACAAGGTGGGGCGCAATATGCTCTACTTCCTTGAGAACCACGATGAGCAGCGCATAGCGTCGGACTCATTCGCTATCGACCCCCTCAAGGCTCGTCCCGCTTATATTGCCGCATTGACAATGGGACGAGGCGCGGCGATGATATATGCCGGTCAGGAGCTTGGCGAGCGCGGAATGGACAACGAGGGCTTCAGCGGGACGGATGGCCGCACCACCATATTCGACTACTGGTCGGTCGGTTCGCTCAGTCGCAACGTGAGTGGCTACAGCTACGATGGCTCGCAGTTGAAGCCGGAGGAGAAGTCGCTCCGCGGCTGGTATGAGATGGCCGGGGCGGTGGCTCAGAAGTATGAGGCACTGTCGGTCGGCAATTTCTATGACCTTATGTGGATTAACCAGCACATCTGGGTTGATGCCGCCAATGTGTACGCTTACTTGCGCTATACGGAAACGGAGCGATTCCTGATCGCCTTGAACTTTGCGGCCACGCCCCGTCGCCAGAGGCTGCGAATTCCCAAAGACGCATGGCAGCTGATGGGCAGCAAGTGGAACGAGTGCATCCAACCGTCCGACATAATGGGGAACGCCATCTTTGTGGGGCGAGACTCAGTCAATAAGATTGAGGAAGGAGGGCTTGAAATTGAAATCCCTGCCCACGACGGGATAATCCTTAAGTTCTGAAATAGCTTGATTGTGATATGAGGGAGAGGGGCTGCGTCTTCGACAGGCGCAGCCCCTCTCTTGGTTTTAGAGATAGCGAACAGGTTGATTGATGTTTTTTGTTGCTGATTTTGTGCCTTGTCTGAGATTGTGAGTCCAAGTGGTATTCAGCCCCTGGCATCTCTTTGCTGCCGTTGCAAAATCACTATTTTTGAGTATTTCAACTTTTTCGGGAATGTAGGAATTTTGCCCCTATATGAGTAAAGATAATCCCTTCGTTAGCATTTCGGCGATAGAGGACACTCCCGAATATGACAGGAAGAACATACATCAGCACGACTATTACGAGCTCGTGTGGTTTACGAGTGTCGAAAGCGACGACTCCATTCAGATTGATTTCGGAGATTATCCGATAGAGAGCGACTGCTTCTATTTCATCTCCGCGCGTCAGCTCCACCGTCTTGACCGTACTGGCAAGCGAGGCATAGTTATAGCTCTTGCGCCCGAGTTCTTCAATAACATTGTGGAGACGAACGTATACCCTCGTTCCACGTTCGCAATCAACTCGATCATCAACCAGCGTAAGTGCGACTTATGCCGCAACATGGTGCACCTCATTACGACAGAGTACAATCGGGAGTGCCGCTATTCCCTTATGGAGGCATATTTTAGGGCCCTTTTCATCCATATGGGCCCCATACTCTCCAACAACCCTACCGTAGGCAATAAGCGCAAAGCGGCCGACCTTCTCGACCTTCTTGAGGATAATTACATAGAACACCGCGAGGTAGGCTTCTACTCGGATAAGATGGCCCTGTCGAGCAAGGCTGTCAACGATTTGGCGCGCAAAGTGCTTGGGAAGACTGTCAAGGATCTCATTCTGGAGAGACTCGTGCTTGAGATGAAGCGTGAAATTGCGCAGGATAAACATACATTCAAGGAGATGGCGTTCCGACTCGGCTTCAATGAGCCTGGCTATTTCTCTCGCTTTTTCAAGCTGCATACGGGTTATACGCCGGAGCAGTACCGTGACCAATTCCTACAACTCCTCGAAAGCTGACCCTTATTTTTAGATATTACAAGTAAAAGAAAAGTGCAAGCCGGTGTCACTTTTGTGTAAGGAGCCTGCCCGATTTTTGCCGTAATCTTGCATCCGTAAATCAGCCGCGGGAACTAAGAGTCCTGTGGAGTTTATAATGTAAAGTTATTTTAGGCAAAATGAAATTAATCCATTACACACAAGCGGTTCTCATGTCGCTGGCTTCCATTGCTTTGGCTTCTTCTTGCAGCAGTGACGACGAGGACGAGAAAATCGAGCTGACTGTACATGCGGTGTCGCCCTCTGCGGATGACGACGTTGACGACTATTCCACATTGGAGGTGAAGCTCTCGTCGCAGCGAGACGGCAAGGTGCAAAGGTGCAACCTCAATGTGGCGGGCTCCGCTTCTTTCACCGTCGACAAGGGCAGCTACGCGATAGAGATTGACGGTCTCATTAACGACCTCAACTACTTCGGCAGCACGAGCGTGAGCCAATATGCCGCTTCGCAGACCATCAACATCGACGTAAAGCACATCATCAAGTCATATTCTGGAAACAAGGGCGGGCTCGTTTTTTCCGAAATCTTCTACAACGGTGGCACTTACGGTGGCACGATGCGCCATCCGGACCAGTATGTCGTAATTGCCAACAACACCGACCATGACATCTGCTGCGACAGCCTCGTCATTTCCGTGGCTTCCAATATGAACACGCTCCCTTGCAACACTCTGACCGGTCTGCTCCCTGACTACGTCGTTGTCGCGAACATGTATATGATACCCGGCAATGGCAATACTCACGTCCTTAAGCCAGGTGGGCAGTATGTCATCGCATCGGCCGCTATCGACCACTCTGCCAACTATGAGTTCGTCAAGGGCAAGGATACTGGCCTGCCAGTCAACCTTGAGGGTGCTGACTTCGAGCTTGCCGACGAGGATGCCCGTCAGGATGGCAAACTCATTGACAATCCTGAGGTTGAGAATATGGTTAAGCTTACCAACAACTTGCCTAATGGCGTCACTGCGTGGATGCACCCGTATGGCATACGCCCTGTCTTCATGTTTGACGGAAGTGGCATTGACTGGGACGCCTTCAAGGCGGCCAATGAGATTACATATAAGGAGAAAGGCAACGTAAAACAGGAAATAGCGGAATATCACGGTTACAAGGTTCCTACTCGCCTCATTGTCGACGGTGTCGAGACAACATCCCAGACGACTCCCTACTGGGGAAACTTCGACACGAAGTCGCTCCCCGCTGAGGTTGACAAGAGCTATGCCGTGGCTACGATGTACAAAACCGGCGCCACACTCGCTTGCCACAGCAGCACGTTCATGTACCGAAAGGTTTCAGGCGGGAAGTGGCAGGATACGGACGACTCGTCGAAAGACATGACTATAGAGACCCGCTCCGACTTCAAGGGCTACCCAAAGGGTTGGAGGAGTGAGTAGGCTGTGGCTAAGCTTATTATAATTATCCTCTCCCTGCTGACGGCAACAGCCGGTATGGCTGTCAATCCCACTCGGAACATGACAGTAGCCGGTTGTTGCCGTGCGGCGCGGGGTGGCGATGCCCTATGCTTTGCCGCGGTCAAGGTAAAAGAGCTCAACCTCTGTCTGCTGACCGACCTGAATGGCTGCTTCGAGTTTCCTGCGACAGAAGGAGAGGAGTACACCATTGCCGTCAGCTGCCTCAACTGCGTTGAGCGTGAGGTCAAGGTGACGGCTGGCGCGAGAAAGGTGTGGGACATCGTGCTTGAGGAGCAAAGCTATGCCCTCAAAGAGGTGGAGGTGATGGCCGAATATGACCCTCAAAAGGGCTCGGCTGCCACAATCAACCAGCAGGCTTTGGAGCATATCCAGCCGACATGCGTATCCGACGTGCTGCAACTGATGCCAGGCGGCCTCTTTGAGCAGAAAGACGCCACGGGCTTCAACCGCATAAGTTTGCGCCAATCGGGCAGTGACGACAACACGTCGCTTGGTATGGCCATGGTCATTGACGGCATCGCGATGGACAATGACGGCTTTCGCTCGCAAATAAATGGCATGGCGTCGGAGGATGATTTTGCCGGCCGCCTTGGATGGAACAAGGGTGTCGACCTCAAGACGATGTCTACCGACCATGTGCAGCGCATTGAGATTATAAAAGGGATCTCGTCGGCAAAGTGGGGGAACCTGTCCTCAGGCTTGATGTCGCTCAACTCGAAGGTGGGGCAGACTCCATTGCAAATCCGCCTCAAAGCGGACCCTCTGACCAAGCTCGTCTATGCGGGAAAGGGTTTCAGGCTTCCTTCCGACATGGGCTTTCTCCACGCCGGTGTCGATTTCACGAGCGTCTACGATGACCGGCGCGACCCACTAAGCAAGTACAACCGTCTGACGGGGCAGATGACTTGGAACAACTCGGTCAATCTGCTCGGCCGTACGCTTTTCCTCTTCCTTCGTATGAGTGAGACTTATACGCTCAACCAGGCAAAGGAGGATGAGCTTGTGGCTGAGTACAATGAGAGTTTCAAGAACAAACACTCGCGTACGCAGGCGGCTTTTAAGGCGCGGTGGCTCGGGCTTGGGCAAGCCGTGGATAACGTGGAGATGATCCTGTCGGTTGATTACGCCTATGACCTTCTGGAGCGCAATCGCTGCGTGCAGCTGGATCTTCCTCTCCCAATGCCCACTTCAAACGAAGAAGGCGAGCACGAGGGCGCATTCCTTCCGACTACATATTATAGTCCGTTTTTTATTGAGAATAAGCCCTTTGCGTTAAACAGCCTGTTGAACGGCGAGAGCATTTTTGAGACGGCCTGGTTAAAGAGCAAGCTCATCTATGGCATCGAATGGAAATACACTAAAAACAATGGCAGGGGAGTATCGGTAGACATGTCCTGTCCTCCATATCCGGATGAGAGTGAGTACGTCCGCCCGACGCCCAACTACAGCATCCCGGCCCTGTCTGTTGGTGCGGCGTATGTCGAGGAGCAGATTAACCACAGTAATCGCCTTATGGATTTCTCCCTCAACGCTGGTCTTCGTTTCAGCAAGATGTTCAACATAGTCAAGGCTTACGCCAAGCTTCGGAATCTTCACGTCGAGCCGCGCGTCAATGGCGCAGTCTCGTTCAACATGCCGATTGCTGGCGAGCCTCTCAAAACAATGGTTAGGGCAGGGTGGGGGCAGGAGAATAAGTTCCCGACGCTCGATTACATATACCCCGACCCTGTCTATAAGGATCTCATTGTCCTGAGCGCATACATAAGTAACGGCAACGAAAACAACCACCTCTTGGTCGACACTCGCAAATATGACGTGACCAACCATTTGTTGCGTCCAAACCGCAACAACAAGATGGAGGCCGGGGCTGACTTTGACTACCGTGGTTTCACGCTCTCTGTGACCGCCTTCCACGAAAGGTCTACACGCGGGTTCAACCGTGAGACTAAGTACAACGGACTGGCGTACAACAGGTATTTTACCCCGGTTAACGGTACTGTCGTCGGCAAGCGACCGGAGAAGAGCGACTACGTGGAGGAGCGTTATGAGACATTTGTTGACATGCCTGTGGTCCGGAATAGCATGCGTACGGAAAAGAAGGGCATCGAGTACCGTATGACTTTCCCGCGTATTGATGCCGCCAATTCGGCGGTGGAAGTCAATGGCGCCTACTATCGCACGGAGTATGGCCAGACGACGCCGTTAGAATACCACCCGACAGCCAAGGAGAACGGTCGCCCGATGCCATATGTCGGTATCTATGGGCATGACAATGCCATGCTCAAGCGGATTCTGAACACCAACGTGTGGGTCAACACCAACATCCCGCGGTACAAGATGGTCTTCTCCACTTTCCTCCAAATCATATGGCTCAATGACGTCAGGCGCATCAACGGAGACGAGTACCCATGTCGCTACTATGACGTGCAAGGTAACGGTCATATGGTGACTGACGACATCATCCGGCGCATAGACGGCGGTGACATCACGTGGCGCAACTACCACATATACAAGGAGAATTATTACGAGAAGGAGCCAATATCGGCGACAGTGAACTTCAAGCTGACTAAGGAGTTCTCCCGATGCGTAAGGGGATCGTTCTTTATCAATGACATAATAGATATTAATCCGATGTACCGTAACAGGTATCTCCAGAACACGCGTAAATGGCAAAAGTCGCGCTTTGGCGCTGAGCTGACATTCTCAATTTGATGCGATGGCTATGCGAGACGAAATATACGCAATGCGTATCCCCCGTGTCATAGGAGTCGTGCTGCTGCTTGCGCAGACACTTTTGCCGCCATCAGCCACCTATGCACAGGAGTCGCTATTGTCCCAACGGCCCAATTCTCCTTTGGAGAGCGACTATCAGGCAATGAGTGTGCGGCCGGAGGAGACAATGCGCGACGCTATGCTCGGCAACCCAGCCGCGCTATGCGGCACTATGCGAGAGCGACGGCTCTTCTTCAACGACAACCCGTGCGCGGATAAGCCCTCTTCCCCTATCACGGTGGTCTTCAATGGGGCAACGGGGCGCATGGATGGCGATTACATACCCGTCCTGGGCAATAGTTTTGATGATGTCTCCGTGCTTGCCAACGGCTATATGGGTGGAGATGGGGATGTGCTCTACGGCAAGGCGGGTTTTACCACGGGCGGGCACCGGGGCATCGGGTGGAACACTCTCCGCTCGCCGGAGACCTATTGGCCATATATAGTGGCCGACTCCACAGGCGGTAATATGGGCTATGAGACCTACAACTTGATGGTGGCTTACAGCTTCGGGCTTGGAGGGAATGTCGATTTGGGCATTTCGGGTGAGTATACTGGCGATTTCGCCTATCGGAAAACGGACCCTCGCATTGAGGACATCACGACGTGGCTGTTGGCCAAGGTAGGCGCGTCTTATCGCACGGATGGCCATCACCGCCTGAGTCTCGACGTGGAGTATCAGTTTCACAGGCAGCATAGTGAGGTGAAGCACTTCCGCTCCGGCCAGTTCGCGGGCTTCTTCACGGAGTATGGCTTTGGCATGTTCGACTACGTCCACAGCTCGATATTCAATTCCACGAAGGATCTTCAGCTCCAGCACTCCTATGGGACCGCGCTCCAATACTCTTCGTCACCACAGCGGCCGTTTCGCGCTAACGGCCGTGTGGCGTATGATTTGGACGTGATGAAGACGGAGGAGAACACCTATAAACTAAATCTCTACCGCGCCCTGACCAGTCGAGTGGCGATTGACATGTCGGCTCTTTGGAACAGCGACTCATGGGGGGCCGAACTCATAGGGCAAGCCGCCATCGCATCACGCAAAGGGCGTGAGTATATCTTTGAAAGGTATGTCTCTGACCAGGTGGATGGAGTCGACGTGTATGACTATCGAAAGATTGGTCATAATGACAGGTATACTTTGCGCAAAGCCTCGGCCGACGCCCAGTTGAAACTTTCGAAGTATGTTGGCCCGTCATCCACGTTTTCGGTCATTGGGGCATTAGACCTTCTCAGTCGCGAAGAACGGTATGGGGCGGGTGGCTACAAAATAGTCAACACATTGCTCACTCCGCATATCGGACTAGAGGTCCAGCGCATGTCCGACTCATTTGATTCGCGGCTGACAGTCCGGTACGGTCGCAGAAAATCGTTGGAGAACAAATATCAGGTGAACGTAGACCTTGACCGCCATACTGAGTATCAGCACGCCTTTTCGCCATACGCCTACTACAGCCATAGTGGAAATGTAGTGACGGCAGAGGCGGAGGCCAGCCACATGTTCGGCCCGGTGCGCTTAGGTCTTAAGGTTCAAGCGCTCATTGTCAGGGCAAATCGCCTGAAGGACGCCATATATGATAGAGGCCGATATGACAATGCGATTCCATTCGCCAGCAAGCACTCAGTGAGCCTCGCTGCCGATGCGCATGACCAGAATTGGACTAAATTCTCCCTATTCGCCGAATTCTAATGTAAAATAAGATAACTAAAGTACTATGGACAAAGACGTGGACATAAAAGTCTTGAGCGGCGGCTGCTCATGCTGCAGCCAGCTCTACGCCAATGTGGAGCAATCGCTCACGGAGTTGGGCGTTGAAAGCCAGCCCGAATTCATCTACGACATCAATGCGGCGCTCAAGTACGAGGTGCTCCAGATGCCTGCGCTCATTATTAACGAGAAGGTCGTCTCCACAGGCAGCGAACTCTCCGTTGAGAAAGTCAAGGACTTGATAATTAAATCGTTTAAGTAAACACAAAATGCAAATTGTATGAAACTGCTGAATGTTTTGATGTTGACCATCGCCGCCGTCTTTTCATGTTGCGCTATGGCCGATGCCGAGGTCAAGGGCGAGGCTCCGAAGGTTGAGGTGATCGTCTTCCATGGCGTAAGGCAATGCGAGACGTGCAAGGCCATTAAGAAGAACACTGATGAAGTTGTCAGGGAGATGAAGAACGCCGATGTCGTCTATCGCGTCGTGGACTTCTCGCAAGAGCCAGGCAAGGCTGAGGCTGAGAAGTATAAAGTGGCGTGGACATCGCTCCTCCTGGTCAAGCATGGAGCCGATGGGCAGGAGACGGTCAATAACCTCTCCCAGTTCGCCATCAAGAACGCCCGAACCAACACAGACGAGTTCCGTAGGCAATTGGTCGAGTATATTGAGGAGCTGCTGTAGAAAGTGGAACAACTCGTTAACCAGTGGCTTGAGGAGAGTACAATTCCCATTCTTTCGGCGCTCCTTCTTGGCCTTCTCACGTCAGTGAGCCCGTGTACGTTCACTACCAATGTGATGGTTCTGGCCTTCATAGGCAAAGATGTGGCGGGCGGGCGCAGGGCTTTCTTAAATGGCATGGTCTATTGCCTGGGGCGCATCGTAACGTATAGCGTGCTGGGTTTTGTCTGCATCTTTATTCTCCGAATGGGAGCCGACACGTTTGGGATTCAGGCGGTTGTGAGCGACTATGGGGGCTATGTCCTTGCTCCGACGTTCCTTTTATTCGGGACCTTCCTGCTCTTTGGCGATCGTTTGCCATTGCGCAAGTTCGGCTTCAAGGCCACGGATCGGAGTAAGCGGCTGACGGGAACGTTAGGGGCGTTGGCTCTCGGATTGCTTTTCGCTCTTGCCTTTTGCCCTATCAGCGGTGTGTTCTATTTCGGGATGCTCATCCCGATGTCCGCCGTGGAGGCCGGGGGCTATTTCTTTCCGGTGGTCTTCGCCATAGGCTCGAGTGTTGTAGTGGTGGCTGTCGCATGGATTGTGAGCTTCTGCATGTCGCGTCTGGGCGGATTCTACAATCGGGTGGCGGTATTTCAAAAGTACGCCAACTTGGTGGTGGGCATTGCTTTCACCATTGCGGGCATCTACTACGCATGCGTCTATTACTTCGGGATATTCGGTTCCCTATAAAACTTTCGATGAATGAAAACCATAACCATAAAGAACGATGAAGAAAATTGAGACACCCAAGACGCCATTCTCGGTCAAGGACCGGGTAGAGTACAGCAAGGGCAGCATAGTCAGCCAGCAGCTCACGTATAATCCCGCCGGCAATATCACGCTATTCGCGTTCGATGAGGGGCAGTTGCTCAGTGAGCATACGGCCCCATTCGACGCCATTGTCGAGATTGTGGATGGCGTGGCGGAAATACATGTCGACAAGGAGGTCTTCCACGTCGAGGCGGGGCAGATGCTCGTCATGCCCGCCAATGTCCCGCATGCGCTCTTTGCAGAGAAGCCTTTCAAGATGGTTCTCACAATGATTAAGGGCTAAGCCCCGGGTTGTCGTGCGAAAAAAAGCGCCCCGAGGAGAGCAGTTCTCCACGGGGCGCTTTTTAGTGGGATGCAGCGTCTTGCGCTGGTGTTATTCCATACGGCCGTATTTGAGCTCATCGCCGTTGTGGTCGTATTCTTTGCGCTTGCCTGTGGGCGGGGCGCAGAGGCTTATCTTGACGACAGTGGTGCGGGAGAGGCTCCGTGCGATGCAGGCGTCGAACGCGTCCATATGGCGCGGCAGGGAACTGCCTATCGTTTTTCGAGGAGGACGACGGACTCCACGTGGTGGGTGTGGGGGAACATGTCGACCGGTCGGAGGGCCGTCACCTTGTAGTGGGCGTCCATCATCTGGATGTCGCGGGCTTGGGTGGCGGAGTTGCAGCTGACGTATACAATCCTATCGGGCGAGGCTTTGAGAATGGTCTCGACGACGTCGGGGTGCATCCCGGCGCGTGGCGGGTCGACAATCATGACATCGGGGTGGCCGTGGTCGCTGATGAAATCGAGAGTGAGCACGTCCTTCATATCGCCAGCGAAGAACTCGGTGTTCGTTATGTTGTTTATTTGCGAGTTCACCTTCGCGTCCTCAATGGCTTCGGGGACGTACTCTATGCCGACGACTTTGCGCGCGTCGCGTGCGACGTAGTTGGCTATGGTGCCTGTGCCGGTGTAGAGGTCGTAGACGGTCTCCGTGCCGGTGAGAGCGGCAAAGCCGCGGGCCACGTCGTAGAGGCGGTGCGCCTGCTCGGAGTTGGTCTGGTAGAAGGACTTGGGGCCGACGCGGAACTTGACGTCGCCCATCTGCTCTATGATGTACGGCTCGCCGGCGAAGCATTTGACCTCGAGGTCGGTTATGGTGTCATTGGCCTTCGTGTTGATGACGTACATGAGGCTCGTCACCTGTGGGAACGCATCCTTCAGGGCGGAGAGCATAGCCGTTATTGCCTCGGTCTCGTCGGCGCCGAACGAGAGAATGACCATTATGTCGCCCGTGGAGGCCGTGCGGATTGTCAGGTTGCGGAGGAGGCCTGTGCGTTCGCGGAGGTCGTAGAACGACAGGCCGTTGGCGAATGCGTAGTCGCGAGTCCAGTTGCGGATGGCGTTGGACGGCTCGGCCTGGAGATGGCAATCGGTGATGTCTACCACCTTATCGAAGAGACCCGGGACGTGGAAACCCACGCCGGGTGTTTTAGCAATCTCTGGGTTTGCGAGTTCCTCGTCGGTCAGCC
The DNA here is from genome assembly GCA_051875415.1 of Marinilabiliaceae bacterium. Classification (GTDB taxonomy): domain Bacteria; phylum Bacteroidota; class Bacteroidia; order Bacteroidales; family Marinilabiliaceae; genus W3P20-009. The sequence goes on along the minus strand of JBJEGU010000013.1, from coordinate 14,007 downwards.
AGCGCTTGTTGGAGTAGGTGAACTCGAGCTTGTTGCGGTAATACTCGTTCTTGACGGAGGGGAGGATGGGCAGATGGTCGGGCAGCTCGACGTGGCCTATGCGGCGGAGGTTGTTGATGACCTCGCGCTCCTTGTACTCCACCTGCTTCTCGTATGGGATGAACTGCCACTTGCATCCGCCACACTTGCCGAAGTAGTTGCAGAAAGGCTCAATGCGAATTGGTGACTTAGAGACGAAATTCGTGACGAAGCCCTCGCAGTAGTTGCTCCTCTTCTTGGTTATCTGGATGTCGACGACGTCGCCAGGGACTGCCCCCGTGATGAAAACGACCTGGTCGTCGACCCGGCATATTGATTTGCCTTCGGCCGCCATGTCGGCAACCGTAACTCCGAGAAGGACGGGCTTACTCTTTTTTGATCTGGACATTTACTGTGTGTGTGCTGTTTTGTGGGCGGGGCTGGTCGGAATGGCGGCAGTGCCAGATGGTTGCCCTTCAGACCGAAAGCCCCGACGCGCCGCGAAATTAGCAAATAATAGGGAGACTCAGCTTGCGCCAAGTCTCCCTATGAGGATGTTAGAGGCTTTCTAAAATGGTTTTTAAAAACCGTTTGAAAGCCGTTTAAAAACCGTTTTACATGCTTGCCGCGCCGTCCGAGGAGTCTATCTCGCACATCTGGTCCTCGACGACGTTCAGCACGCCCTCAACCTTGCTCAGAGTCGTGATGACATCGCCAATGGGCATATTGGCAGGTCGGCGGACGGCCACCATGCTGAAATTGACGTAGTCGTAGACGACGGCCGCGCCAATAAGGTCGCAGACTTCGAGAAGCCTGCCTTTCGCCTCGGCATCGGAGTAGGAGGCTATGACCACGTCGGGCATGAAACGGCCTGTCACAGAGTCACGCCTCACGTCAACTGTTTGCCGTGGCATGGTGGCGGGCACTGTCCGGTGGCAACACGTCGTCGCCAAGGCGAGCATCAGGCTTAGGAGAAGAGGCCTCATTGGTAATATGATTTCAGAGTTTGTCAACGATGAACTCGTCGGCATCCATCCAGCCGCCATCGTTGGCCACCTGCTTTTGCCTTTGGCAGAACAGACCCATCTTGGCCCCTATCCATTGCCCAGGCTGCGCGGTGAACGGCTTGCCGAGCTTGCGGAACTTCTTGCCGTCCTCGCTAAAGGAGAAATTGCATATGGCATCGGCCCCCTCACGCCTTACCTCGACGCGGAGCCACAGGTAGGAGTCCTTCCCTACGCTGACGGCGTCGGAATTAGAATGCTCCGCATTGCCCTTTTTTGCGCCGTTGCACTCGATTTGCGACATCGAGATGCCGTTCTCGCTGTTGGTGAGAATGAGTCCGGCATAGTCGAAGCCCATGACTACGAGGCCGCAACGCTCGCCCGTGTGCTTCTCGGACGGGTGGAAACGCACTTTGGCCGTAGCCTTGAAATTCGGGGCGGGGAATTTCTGAAGCAGGAGGTTGCCGACGCCCCATAGGTTCTTCACCGGTTCGCCGTCCTCGTCCGTCCACGGCCAAGAGAATAGACGAAGCACGCCCTCGGTCTTGTCGCCGAACCACCACAACGCGTTGGGGTTGCAATTCCACTGCCACTGGAGACCGAGTCCCGTATGGTTAAAATCGTCGCTCTCGACGGGGGCGCACGCCTCCTGTTTGGGAAGATTTGGCTTCTTGTACTCGGAAACTGGGTCGCCGCACAGGTCGCCATCCTTATCGACACCCATGACAGGCCAGCCGTCTACCCAGTGAACGGGCTGCAGGTGGGCTATGCGGCCGTAGGCGTCGACATCCTGGAAGTGGATGAACCACTCCTCGCTGCCGTCGGGCGTATCTACAAGTCCGCCTTGGTGGGGTCCGTTGATTTTTGTCGAGCCCTGCGCCATTACCTTCTTCCACTCGTAGGGGCCGTAGATGTCCTTGGAGCGCATGGCCAGCTGATAGCCCGTGGGTACGCCGCCCGCCGGGCAGAGGATGTAGTATTCGCCGTCGCGCTTGTACAGCTTGACGCCCTCGATTGTCACATTGTCTACGTGCCCGTCGTAGATTATGCGGTCCTCGCCAATGGTGGCCGTGCCGTCGGGCGTCATCTCGATGAGGCCGAGGATACTCTTGAGGCCCGCGCGGGAGCCGGCGTAGCCGTGACCTATATACGCGCGCCCGTCCTCGTCCCAGAATGGGCATGTGTCGATAATGCCCTTGGACTTGTGGACAAGCACGGGCGGCTCCCAACGGCCTGCGGGGTCCTTGGTCTTCACCATGAAGATGCCGTTATCGGGGTCGCCCCAATATATGAAGAACTCGCCGTCGTGGTAGCGGATGGCGGGGGCCCAGACGGCATCGCCGTGGCGCGGGCGGTCATAGGAGTTCGCGATGAAGATGCGGCCATCGGTCACAGTGGTGGGCTTGCCTGTCTGATGGCCATCGTACGCCTCGGCGGGGACTACGCGGTCGAGCGCGTAGCCTATGAGAGTCCAGTTGACGAGGTCCTTGGAATGCAGGATGGGGAGGCCGGGGGTGCAGTTGAACGACGATGCCGTCATATAGAAATCGTCGCCCACGCGGCAGACGTCGGGGTCGGAATAGTCGGCGTAGAGGATGGGGTTCTTATACTTGCCATTGCCGAGATCCGCCATCCAGACCTTGCTAACGTAGTTGGTTGATGGCCCTTGGGCTGCAGCGCAGGCTGAGAGGGCGAGCGCGATGGCCGTGGTTAGTGCTGTGTGCTTCATTAGGTTGATGTGTATATGTTAGTGGGCTACTTTATTTCCGACTTCTTGCCATTGATGATGAGATTGCGGGCTTTGACGTTCTCCACGAGGCCGGTCACCTTGTTGCCATTCTCCACATTGTTGAATGTGCAGTTCTCGACCGTGACATTCTTCACGTTGCATGACTCTTTCAGCCCGATGATTAGGACACCGAACTTGCTCCCCTCGCTCGTGACATTGTCAATGACAACGTCTTTGACAATGGGAGGGAAGCTACGGTCGCAATTCTCCCGCGGCTCGTAGTCGAGATTGATTTTAAGCACGGCCTCCTTGCACTGGCCCACAGTGACATTACGGACATTTATGCCCTCTATGACGCCGCCGCGGCAAGGGTTCGTCTTGATGCGGATGACGCGCTCGAGCTCGGGGCTGTCCATATGGCAATCCTCGACCCACAGGTTGCGGAAACCGCTGCCAATCTCGCTGCCCACCACTACGCCGCCGTGCCCGTTCTTCATCCGGCAGTTGCGGACAATGACATTCTCCGTCGGGATGTTGATGGCCCGGGCATCGTTGTTGCGTCCGCTCTTGATGGCGATGCAGTCGTCGCCCGTGTCGAAGAAACAGTTCTCGATGAGCACGTTGCGGCATCCCTCGGGGTCGCACCCGTCAGAGTTGGGACCATGGCTGATGATGGTCAGGTCGCGCACCGTGAGGTCGTTGACGAAGCAGGGGTGGATGACCCAGAACGGCGAATTGCGGAGAGTGACGCCCTCGATGAGGACGCGTCGGCACTCGTAGAAGTTGATGAGCTGCGGGCGTAGCGCATCGCGGACGCCCATGACGCGCTGCTCCACATCGACCTTGCCCTGCTCCGTCGCGCTGAGGAGGGGGCGTCCGCTGGATGTGTCGCCATTGTTCGTCTTGAGCATGCCCGGCTTATAGCCGTAGCGCGCGACGCCGCACATCGGCCACCAGAACTCTGTCGACGCCTGCCCGTCGATAGTCCCCTCGCCAGTTATGGAGACGTCGGTAGCCCCGTTGGCGTAGATGAGGGGGTGAAGATTGTAACAGTCGATGCCCTCCCAGCGAGTCCGCACGACGGGGAGGTAGAGATTGGGGTTGGTGTCGAACTTCAGCCTTGCGCCGCTCTCGATATGCAGGTCGACGTGGCTCTTGAGGGTGATGGGGCCTGTGAGCCACTCGCCGTCTGGCACAACGACCCGTCCGCCGCCGTTGGCGCTGGCGTGGTCGATGGCGGCGTTTATGGCGTTGCCATTGGTGCGGGCGTCGGCAAGTTGCGAAGCTCCGAAATCGGTGATGCTGACGACGGAATCAGTCGGTATGACCGGCAGCTCGATGGCTGCCGCCACCTCTTTGCCGCGCTGCCACACGTCGGCGCGCTGCTTGGTGGATGAGCGGGGCGTCGCGAAAGCGCTCGCGGCGACGGCTGTTGAGGCCACAACGGTCAGTAGAAGGCTCTTTTGCATTGTCTTGTGGTATTACTGTTTGATGATGTTCCTTATTTAACGGCCATACGGATGCGCCATTCCTTAGGCCAGTAGTTGTTCAGTCTCAGCCCTATGCGCTTGACGAGGCCCAGCGGCAGCCCTTGGTGGTAAAGCGCGCACCACCCGTCGGCACCTGGTGGCAGGGCGAGGTCGGCGTCGCCGTGGAGGAACTTCAGGACCGTCCGGGCATCCACATCCACGCGAGGCAAAGAACCCTGGGCGAAGGCGAGCGAGAGGGGGAGTTCCGGGGCGGGTGACACCACGTCTTGCCCCTTTTTCTTGATGACTCCGCATACGGGAACGCCCGACATGATGGGCGACAAGGCTGTCGTAAGCTCCGCCATGCGTGCGGCACGGTCGGCAGGGAAAGCGCAGACATCGGAGCCCGAGAGGAACAGCTTGCAGCCCGTGACCAGCTCTTTGCCTATGCCGGTTTCCTTCAGCCCGTCTCTCTGTTGGCGCGCCTTTCTCGATTTGCCGGCGGGGAGAGGGGCGGCATCGTCACTTGCCTTGTGGAGGAGGCATATGAAGAAGCCCTCGCCCCTCACCTTGTGCGGCAGGAACGAATAGCCCTCGCCGCCGTCGAACGGGACTGCCGTGATGCCTTGCCCTTGTGGCATGGAGAGCGGGACTGCCTCCGCTCCGAGCTCCGCTACCGCCCACTCCATGTTCCGCTCGTTCTCCTCGGGGTTGAACGTGCAGGTGGAATATATCATATAGCCGCCGCGGCGCAGGGCGGGCCAGATGTCGGAGAGGATCTCCCTCTGCCTCTTGGCGCAATCGGCGGCCGCGCGGGCCGTCCACTCCGTGCGTGCCGTGGCATCCTTGCGGAACATGCCCTCGCCCGAGCATGGGGCATCGACGGAAATGAGGTCGAAAAGGGCGCCGCCTGAGGTAATCTCGGCGGGGGTGCGGTTGGTCACTATGGCCGAAGGGACTCCCCACTTGGCAATGTTTTCCCTCAGAATCCACGAGCGCTGCCGAACAACTTCGTTGGCCACGACGATGCCCCTCTCGCCAAGCATGCTGAGGATGAGCGTAGCCTTGCCACCCGGGGCGGCGCAGAGGTCGAGGCACGCGGGACTCTGTGGCAATGCGTCCTTTATCTGGTTGATGGCCACGGAGTATGACATGCTCGAAGCCTCCTGGACATAGAAAGCGCCGGCGTGAAAGGCCGGCAGGAGCGTGAACGACGGGCGGCCGTCGAGATAGAACCCGTCCGCGCACCAAGGCACGGATGTCCCGAGCGGGAGCAGCCCGTCGGACCACTTGCGCCTGTTTAGCCTCACGGAGAGGAAAGGCTCCGAGTTTATTGCTTTGAGGAACTCGTCGTGGTCGGCGTGGCTGGCCCTGATCCTGTCGCAAAAATCTTGCGGGAGGGCTGGCGTGTCAAAGTCTTGCATGGTGTCGGGGGGGGGGCTACTCCTCCATTTTAAAGAAAAGCTTGTAGAAATTGAGGTCCTTCTCCTGGTCGTAGCCCTTCTCCATATAGTACCGGCTGCCGTGGACGTATATGTGGAAATTCTTGTCGAGCTTGATTACCGACTTGAAATTCTTCTTCTCGGCCTTCACTGCGTCGGGCGACACCTCGAACTCCGTCGGGAGCGGCGTGGACAGGTTCTCGCGCTCCTGATACTGGCGCTTGTAGTCGTTGAAGGCGTCGATGACGTTGGGCTCGGAGATCACGTTCTGCGTGAACGAGTCGTCGGAGAACTGCTGATTCGTCTTGAAGAAGTCGATGGACTTGTTCATCAGGTCTATCTGCTCGGCCCGCGTCACGTGGTTCTCGTCGTTGTAGACGTCGCTGACGAAGCCCTTGCACATCTTGAGGTAGTTGTCGGTGTAGAAATAGTTGTCCTCGCGCGGCTTGAGACCGAGGAAATCCTCCATCCAGAAACGGGCCTCCTGACCCTTGTTGACATTGTCGACAGCGCAGACGCGGAACCCGTCCTCCTCCTCGATGTTGAAAATGATGCACCCCTTGTCGAGCTTACGCACGTTGATGCCTACCTGGGAGCCGAGCTCGATCTGGTGCTCATCCTTGAGCATTATCTTAAGGAACGTCTCCTTGCTCTCCGACTTGAAAATGCCGAGCGCGTCGCATATTTGGCCATCGACAACGCAATCGGAGAAGAGGGCCACGTAGAGTTCGCCGCCGCGTATTTTCGGGTGGTTTGACGCCTCGTAGAGCCGGCGCGCGATGGCAAGGGAGGTCTCGTAGAAGGCGGAGTGGTCGGCGAACAGCTTCTTGGCCAAGGCGAAGATCTCGTTGCCCTCGACACCCGTCTCGGAGGTCATGTTGAAATAGGACTCGGCCGAAAAGGGCTTGAAGAAATAGAGGCGGAGCAGGTCCGCCATCTCGTCGTCGGGGCCGAGGTTGAGGCATGCGCGGGAGAGGCGCAGTTCGCCGCCGTCGGCCTTGCTGCCCATCTGGTGGACTACGATGTTCTCTATGTGGCTGTTGGAGCTTTCTACCATCTGTCAGGCTTTTGAGCTAAATATACGCAAAGATAGGTTAAAAGGGTGGTTGCTAAAAGGTGCGAAGCGGCGAATAGTATGAGATTTGGAAGACGGGGTGGGGGCGGAAAGTGAAAAAGTAATGCGGTGCGCGGCCTTATTGCAAAAATATGTGTAATTTTGAAACCGAAATGAGACACCCTCATGAGAATGCATGACTCTCAAAAAACGCGGCTCGCCTCCGGGGGGCTGTGCATACGGGCCGGACTATTCGTCGTGGCCGTTTTCGCCGTGCTTGCGCTGGCGGGCTGCAATGGAGGCGGCCTCCAGCACTTGTCTTCATACGCAAACCTTGTCGCGAGAATAGAGGCATGCGACACGTCCGGGTTCGAGCAGGTGCTCGGCAAGTTGCGCGTGTCCGACTCGTTTGGGCGCGCGTCGGCTCAGGTAGACGCCGATGCGCTGAGCGCTTTTTACTCATTCCTAAAAAAGGATTATTTGTCGGCCGCGTCATTCGCCGACGACGCCGTGGCGAGGGTCGCGGCGCGCGATGACAGCTCGTCGCACGAGAGCCTCAGGCTTATGGCCGAGATGAGGTGGGTCAAGGCTGAGAGCGAAAGGCGCGGAGGCAATCAGGGAGGCGCCATGGCAGCCGCGGAGCGTGGACTTGATGCGGCAAAGAGGGCGGGGGCTTCGGCCGAACTCGTAGGGCTTATGCTCGTGAAGTCGGAGCTCAGGCGCGACGCGCATGACTATCAGGGCTGCCTCACGGAGCTGCGCCGGGCGGAGATAATAGTGGACACGGCTAAGGCCGGGTCCTTCACGCCAAGTAAGAGAATAGGGGCGTTGACGGACGCCGCGTGCATAGCCATAGACCTGTGCCACATAGGCGTGGCCACGCGGCTGCTCACCAAGGCCAGCGAATGTTTCGACAAGGCTTCGGACAAGGCTAAAATAAGCTACTTGTGCCAACTGGTCAGGCTGCACGTGCTGATGGGCGAGGTGGGCAAGGCCACCACAGCCCTCAGCCGGGCCGAGATGCTCATGGGCAAGGCCGGGATAAGGACGGCCGAACGCGAGATTAACGCCTACCAGAGCCTTGTGAGGAGCAGGATGGGGGACTGCGAATGGGCCAAGGTCCACCTCAGGAAGTGCGCGCCGGCGCAGCCTAAGGATGAGGCTACCGTCGTGGCCTTGATGTCGTACGCCGAGGTGCTTTGCTATGAGGGGCGCGCGGCACAGGCCCGGGCGGTCATGGAGGACTCCATAAAACTTGACGACACCTCGGCTCCGTTCCTGTGGGTGCTGTATAACGACACATGGCTCGCTATGGCGCAGAAGGAGGGCGACTTGGCCAAGGCGTTGGCGATCCAGACGCAGGAGAGGCGGAGGCTCGTGAGCTCGTATAACGACCTCTTCGCATATGACGACTACCGGCGCAACGTGGAGCTGGCGTCGGCTCTTGACAACCGCCGGGCGGACGAGTTGAAGTCCGTGGCCGAGGCTTCGAGGCTGCGCCTCGCGGTGGCCGTGCTTCTGGCCGCCGCCATGGCGGTGGCGCTTATCGTCATTTTCCGCAAGGGCAAATCGTCTAAAGGCGGAGTGCAGGCCGGCCCCCTCTCGGGGCAGGAAAAGTCGGACTACGAGGAGAAGATACGCGAGTTGCGGAAGCAGGCGGACATGCTCGAAGTGACCAATGGCAGGATTACTGAGAGCATAGCCTATGCGGAGCATATCCAACACGCGATATCGCCATCGCCCGATGGACTCAATGCGCTCCCCATCTCCGGCTCTTTCGTGTTCTTCAGCCCCCTTGACGTCGTCAGTGGCGATTTCTTCTGGTATACGTGCCGTGGCAACACGCTGATTGTCTGCTGCGCCGATTGCACAGGCCACGGCGTGCCTGGCGCGCTCCTCTCGATGATATCGGCCACCATCCTGAACAACATTTGCACCAACCTCGGTGAGGCTGACATCGACCCCGGGGCTATCCTCGAAAAACTTGACAGCTCCCTGATTGAGAACCTCACGCACAATAGGGAGCAGAACGCCAAAGACGGTCTCGACGCTGCCCTTGTGGCACTTGACCTTGCCACGCACACGGTCAAGATAGCCTCGGCCAGAAGGCCTGTCGTACTCGTGAAGGATGGCGAGCTCTCTACCATAAAGGGGACGAGGCGCAGCATTGGCGACCTTGAACCCGTAGTCAGGCGACGCAAATTTGAGACCACGAAACTCCAACTGCGGAAGGGCGACAAGATATATTTGTACACCGACGGGTACAGCGACCAGTTTGGCGGCCAGAACGGCGAGAAGCTGAAGAACTCCATGGTGGAGCGGTTCCTGTCGAAGATATGTGACGACGACATGGACCAGCAGAGCCTCTCCATTCAGGAGATGTTTGTGCAGTGGAAGGGCGATTTCCCTCAGACCGACGACGTTACGTTTGTCGGGTTGAGCGTGTAGGGCGCGAATGAAGTCCGGCTGCGGGTGTGATGGCGCATTCGTTCGCTTTTATCATCAATCGTTAAGATAAAAATATTAAATTTGCAATTGGCGCTGCACTGGGAAGCCAGAGGCGGCGCTGTTGTCTGTTGTTGCGCTTGTGCGCAGCCCGAATCACGTAACTATTACAAACAGCAAATGCATATTAAGGATCTTAAAGGAGCAATTGCTCAAGGTGGCACTCTGCGGTCGCTTTACGGGAGCGACGCCTCTGTTATAGAATCTCAGAAGGAGCGTTATGCCAAACTCGCCGACGAGTTCGTGGCGGCGTTTGGCGAAAAGGATTTGACCGTGTTCAGCTCGCCCGGTCGCACGGAGATTGGCGGCAACCATACCGACCATAATCACGGACGCGTCCTTGCCGGTGCCGTCAACCTTGACAATGTGGCCATCGCGTCGCCCAACGGCACGGACGTTGTCCGTATCAAGTCGTCGGGATATCCGCAGTTTGAGGTCGAACTGAGCGTGCTTACCCCTGACAAGAAGGAGTTTTACACGTCGGTGGGCCTCGTGAGGGGAATCTGCGCGCGGATGAAGGAGCTTGGCTTCAAGATTGGCGGGTTCGACGCCGTCATCAACAGTGGCGTGCCCAAGGGCTCCGGGCTGAGCTCGTCAGCGTCGTTCGAGGTGCTGATTGGCTCTGTCGTCAGCCATCTTTTCAACGACGGCAAGCTTGACGCGGTGCTGAACGCCCAGATTGGCCAGTACGCCGAGAACGTGTTCTTTGGCAAGCCGTGCGGCCTTATGGACCAGACGGCGTGCTCCGTCGGCGGTCTCGTGACCATCGACTTCGCTGACCCTTCGAAGCCCATTGTAAAGAAGGTCAACTTCGACTTCACGAAGACCGGCTTCGCGCTCGTGATAACGGACACGGGCGGTAACCATGCCGACCTGAATGACGAGTATGCGTCGCTCCCTGCCGATATGAAAGGCGTTGCCGCTAAGATGGGCAAGACCGTGCTCCGTGAGGTTTCGCTCGGCCAGGTTATTGACGCGCTGCCCGAGCTTCGTAAGGAGGGCGTATCGGACCGCGCCCTGCTGCGCGCCATCCACTTCGAGCGCGACAACGAGCGTGTGGCGAAGCAGGTCGAGGATCTTGAGCGAGGCGACTTCAAGGCGTTCCTTGCCAAGGTGTGCGCGTCGGGCCAGAGCTCGTTCATGTACAACCAGAACGTGTATCCGATTAACAATGTGGCTGAGCAGGGGCTTTCCGTCGCTCTCGCGCTGTCTGATATCGTGCTGGGCGACGAGGGCGCATGGCGCGTGCATGGTGGCGGATTTGCGGGGACCATCCAGGCGTTCGTGCCCGCAAATCTCCTTGACAAGTATGTCGCCACACTCGAGCACGTGTTTGGCAAGGGCAAGTGCCATAAACTGTTTATCCGTCCTCAGGGTTCCATCAAGGTGGAGTTTTAAAGAGGGTTTAAATGATATTTAAAAGACTCTTATGTCGAACATTGAGATAAAAGACCCCAAGCAGAATAGCAATATCGTCGCGATAGTCACGATGTGCTTCATCTTCGCGATGATTTCGTTCGTGACGAATATGGGCGCGCCCTTCGGTAACATCTGGGGCGTCAAGTATGAGTGGGCCAAGATGCTTGGCAACATGATGAACTTCGCCGCCTATCTGTTCATGGGCATACCGGCTGGTAAGATGCTCACGAAGATCGGCTATAAGAAGACTGCGCTCGCCGCGTTGGCCGTGGGTGTCGTCGGTTTGCTTATCCAGCTGTTGTCGAGCAAGTTCGGTGAGGATATTTGGGTGATGAGTTATGGCGGGCAGCCTGTAGCCCTCAACCTCTTCATCTACCTTCTTGGCGCTTTCATCTGCGGCTTCTGCGTGTGCATGCTCAACACCGTCGTCAACCCGATGCTGAACATCCTCGGTGGTGGCGGTAACAGGGGCAACCAGTTCATCCAGATAGGCGGCACGATGAACTCCCTTGCCGGCACTCTGACCCCGATGCTCACAGGCGTGCTCGTCGGCACTGTCACAGAGAAGACGCATATGGGCGATGTCGCCCCCCTGCTTTGGGTTGGCATCCTCGTCTTCGCCCTGTCGTTCGTCATCATAAAGTTCGTGACGATACCCGAGCCAAACCTTAAAAAGGACGGAGAGGAAGTTGTATACGAGCGTAGCGCGCTGTCTTTCAGGCATTGCCTCCTTGGCATCATTGCGATCTTCTTCTATGTCGGCATTGAGATTGGGATTCCGGCTCAGTTGAATTTCTTCATCTCCGATTTGAAAGATGTCGCGGGTAATCCTGTGGAGGGGGCTGCTGCAGTCGGCGGATTCTTCGCAGCGGCTTATTGGTTCCTTATGCTCTGCGGACGCTTCCTCAGCAGCTTCATCAGTGGCGCGGTCTCTACTAAGACTCAGATAACCGTCGTCTCTTCTGTGGCGATACTTCTCCTATTCATCTCTATTGTTATGCCAAGTGATGTCACTACGGTGTTTCAGGGTGTAGAGGTCCCGGTCAAGTGTTTCTTCATTGTCGTGTGCGGCCTTTGCACCTCTGTCATGTGGGGCGGTATCTTCAATCTGGCGGTTGAGGGGCTTGGCAAGTACACTGCCCAGGCTTCGGGCCTCTTCATGATGATGGTGGTAGGCGGAGGCGTTATGCCTCTCATCCAGCAGAGCATTGCTGATAGCGTCGGCCCCATAGCAAGTTACTGGCTCGTCATCGCCATGTTGGCTTACATCCTCTACTATGCGCTTGTTGGATGCAAGAATGTCAATAAGGACATCAAGATAGATTAGGAAGGCTCTATACTTCATCTGAGCGGGGCAGTGTTAGGGACGCCATCTAACGCTGCCCCCTCTCTTATGTGGTGAGTTTGGCTTTAAGGCGGTAAGAAAGAAAGTATGCTCGATTTTGCGGCGATAGACTTTGAGACGGCTAATGAGCAGCGCAGCAGTGTATGCAGTGTGGGTGTCGTTATAGTAAGGAATGGGGTCGTGGTTGACAAGTTTTATAGTCTTGTGCGTCCCGAGCCAGATTATTTCCGCTATTGGAACACTCGCGTCCATGGTCTGACGGCGAAAGATGTAGCTCACGCCCCGTTGTTCCCCGATGTATGGAAATCGTTAGAGCCGAAGATTGCGGGCTTGCCACTTGTGGCGCATAATAGCCCATTCGACGAGAGCTGTCTACGGGCTGTTTTCTCAGTCTATGCGATGGACTATCCAGACTATGAATTTTTTTGCACATGCAAGGCGGCGCAGGCGAAGCTAAGGGGGCTTTTGCCGAACAACCAGCTTGACACTGTGGCTGCCTACTGTGGCTTCGACCTGGCTGCGCATCATCATGCCCTGGCTGATGCCGAGGCGTGCGCCGCCATCGCTATTAAGCTGTTATGAAGCTTAGTGCAGTTTGATAATCTCGTTCCAGTCTGTCGTGTACCTGTTGCTTATGTGGTCGCGGCGGAGGTTGCTCAGGAATGGGTTATCTTTAGATTTCTGTCCATTGGCGGCACCTTGACTCAGATTCGTTGGCCGTTCACTCATCTGTGAGGCGAGGTGGACGAGGTTTGCGCCGCCTGAGGTGTTTAGCGCATCCACTACTTTCGATATTTTGGACATCTTTTCCGCGTTTGCGGGCCGTTGGTAGAAGATCGACATTTGGACGGCTTTGGCAGATGATATGCCGCTCAGGATGACGCCCGCCCTCTTATATGCCACGCCCTTTCTGAAAATTGAGACTAATCCCGCATCTGCTGCGCGGACAATCTCGATTTGGTTGTCGACGGCTTCTGGCAGCACCATGTTGGTGATATTGGAATACTGCTTGAGGTCGTCACGGAAGACGTTGGAGGCGACGAATACGCTTACTATGTTGGCGACCGAGTTCTGAGCCCGTAGGCGCGCCGCCGCCATCGATGCGAAATTTGCGATTATGGGGCGCATCTCTTCAATCGACGTCACCATTGAGGCGAATGAGCGCGATGTGCAGATGCTCTTCTTGCCCGTGTCCGTGTCCTCGTTCATGACGCTGTCCACCCCCAGGAGTTCGTTTCGCACTCTCACTCCATTTATCCCCATAAGTCTCTGAATCTGAGCCTCCGTCGCTTTGCAAAAATCTGCGGCCGTGTAAATCCCGGCGCTATTCAGCTTTTTAACGGAGCGCCGTCCTATTCCCCAGACGCTGTCTATGCTGATTAGCGATGCGGCCTTGTCTCGCTTCAGCTCGTCTGTAATGCTGCAAAAACCGCCATACCCTTTGAACTTTTTGGCAAACCTGCACGCCACTTTAGCCAACGTCTTCGTCGGCGCAAGTCCCATGCTCACGGGGATTCCGGTCCACTGGCGAATCTGGGCAGGGATGCCACGGCATGCCGCCTCGGCCTCATTGGCGTCTTTGGCAATGGTGAAAAAGCACTCGTCAATGGAGTAGGGCATAGTCTCCCCCACATTGTCCGCCAAGATGCTCATAACGCGACGCGAAAGGTCGGCATAGAGGACGTAGTTCGACGAGAATGCAGTTACCTTGCCAAATGGGTCATATTCGCCTATCCGAAAATAAGGTAAGCCCATCGGTATGCCCATCTCTTTAGCCTCATTGCTGCGAGAGACCACGCACCCGTCATTATTCGAAAGAACAACAACAGGCTTCCCTTCAAGGTCGGGGCGGAACACCCTCTCGCACGAGACGAAGAAGTTATTGCAATCCATTAAGCCGTAGAGCATAGCGCGAATTTAATGTGAGGCATCGTCACGACTGGGGCTGACGACGGTATATTTTGCCAATTAAGAAGCTGTTTTGAAATGATTAGATAATCTTGTTAAGCATGATCCGTATAA
>JBJEGU010000012.1:0-15698 GCA_051875415.1 Marinilabiliaceae bacterium | reverse complement strand
ACGCCGTGTGAGGCTAAAGGGAAACATGAGACGGTCGTGGCTTCTGTGTTTGTAAAATACTTGTCGTTTTTTCCTTCCTACGAAAAGAGTGAGGCTTATGAATCGGACAAAATAGCGTGTGACTCGGCGGTAAATGTTGCTAAGAATATGAGTGACGAGTATAGACGCCTGACATGGCACGATGGTTCATGGATAACGGATATTTATGTTCGAAAAAAACAAGTTCGCAACGTTTCCGTCATTGAGTGTTACCTCTGTTCTCCTGTATCCTCTGCCTACTACAGGCCAGACGCCAACGAGTTCTTCGAACGATTGCAAGACGTGTATGATGAGTCTTGGCGTTCAAGATTCGAATTTTACAGACAAGTAGTTTTGAAATAAATATATATAATACCGTTATGATACAAAATGAACAAATAAGCAGACTGCAACGTTATCTTGAAGAGAGACTGCAAAGCCCAGACCCCAACGTCAAGGCGGCGGCCGCAGCGGCATTGTCGAGGCTGCGACAGTACTCAAAAAGAGCAGACCTCAAAGAGGGGGAGCGAGGGTACATCTCACCCGATGAGCTGAGCGACTTGACTCTTGGTGATGACCAGAGCGTCTACTACACACGTGATGAGCTCGACGCTATGGATGAAGATTACCGAAGGCAGGAGCTGGACGACATCCGTACTGGTGCGATACAAGACGACGGGAGGCTGTTCGGAACCGGGATTAGAAGTCTGGGAACAATCGATGTCAAGCCCCACGTTATCGTGGGCAATGATGGCAGGCAATATGGCGGAGTCGAGCTCGGAAAGTACATAGACAACATGCTATCAAGTAAACCCGATGCGCAAGGCGAGTTCTCGGGCAGAAGCACCAATACGGTGGCGAGAAGCCACTGGTCCCTTGACCAAAAGGAAATGCCTAAGACTACAAGGGAGAATCAAAACTATGTAGTAGGCGAATTTACTGGTCCTCGTAACTATGATGATGTGGAGTTCAATTACAGACGCAGAGGCTCAATAGCGAAGGGAATACAGACCCCGAGATACGACGGAGGGCAGCATTACGTCGTTGTACGCAATGAGGGACCTAATAAGGAACAAGCGGGCTTCTACCTTGTCAACCTTGACCAAATTCCAGACAGTGCTGGTGATTTCGCTAATCAGGATTTATACCCATATAAAGGACAGGCGCTATATGATAGAGAGACGAGGTCAAGTTGGGATGCGGCCGATAAAGCGGCTCGCAAGTTCAGCCCATACGAACTTGGCGAGTTAGGGAAAATAAGAGCCAGAAAACGTTGGCAAAAACTTAAAACAGACGAGAACGGACGAATCATATTGCCAGACGGGAGCTCGCTGCCCTCGATAATAGATTATGCGTCGACAGGTCAGACTGACATGCCTCTTCTGAAAGATAAGGGCATAAAGTTCGACGGGGTCGAGGGCATCAACCCGGTGACAGGCGAGCTCTACAAGCGCTCCCCGACCCAGTACATCGATTACAGGCTGGAGAATATGAATCGCAAGAAGGCGGCTGGAGCGGGGCCGAATGAGGGAACCCCAGCCATGCTGACCCGCTCCTACTCCCGTGGCGGCCGCCTCCGCGTCCCCAAGCGGAACTCCTACGGCGACAGGGTGAGCCGGGCGGACAACCTCGGGACGGACGAGTACGACGTGTACTTCTAAAAGCCGAATCCCCGTCCTCTCTTCCGAGGGCGGGGATTATTGCCTGAACTTGTATCCCATATCGTCGTCTGTGGATGTGGCCACTATGCGCCACAAGCCCCCCCACCGCCAAAAAGGTGGCAAATGGCACGTGACCGTCAGCGGGGCGGACTGTCCTTTGTTATTTATCGCCCATCAAAGAATTTCCAAACGGCATCAGACTCAACTTGTCCCTGTAATGAAATGGCGCAAAGTGCATAGGTGCGTGGGGTGTCACGTGAAAGGATTTGTAAATAAATAAGCGTCCCCCTTTGGCATATACTCCAAAGGGGGACGCTCATTTCTATTCAGTGTAGACTATTCCGCCGGATTAAATCTCCTGGCTGTAGTCGATGCGGCTGAGGCGTACGTAGTTAGCGTAACGCTCCTGAGCCGCCTTCTTGGTCGCATCGTAAAGCTCGTCGGCCTTCTCAGGCAGAGCTTTACGGAGCGAGAGGAAGCGTACCTCACCATCGAGGTACTCCTGGAACTTGTCCCAGTTCGGCTTCTTAGAGTCAAGCTGGAACGGGTTCTTACCCTGCTCCGCAAGGCGCGGGTCGAAGCGCCACAGGTGCCAGTAACCACACTCGACAGCCTTGGCCTCCTCGGCCTGACTCTTACCCATGCCGCCCTTAGCCTTGAGGCCGTGGTTGATACATGGTGCATAGGCGATCACGAGAGAAGGTCCAGGGTAAGCCTCAGCCTCGCGGATTGCCTTAAGGCACTGAGCGTTGTCTGCTCCCATTGCGATCTGGGCTACATATACGTAGCCATAGGTAGCCTGCATAAGGCCGAGATCCTTTTTCTTGATGCGCTTTCCTGCTGCTGCGAATTGGGCAACGGCCGCAATAGGAGTAGCCTTGGATGACTGTCCACCAGTATTAGAGTAGACCTCGGTATCGATGACGAAGACATTGACATCCTCGCCCGATGCGAGAACGTGGTCAAGTCCACCGTAACCGATATCGTACGAGGCTCCATCACCGCCAATAATCCACTGGCTCCTCTTTACGAGGTAGTGTGAGAGCTCGTCAAGCTGCTTGCAGACCGGGCAACCCGCTGCCGCACCCTTCTTGATCTCGGGGATGAGCTTCTCGGCGGCCTTCTTGCTGCCCTCGGCATCGTTCTGATTCTCAATCCACTCCTGAGCCGCTGCCTTATATTCGGCAGAAGACTTGTCGGAGGCTATCATCTCCTCAAGGAGGCGCTGGATGCGAGCCTTCATCTTCTTGTTGGCGAGCACCATACCCATACCGAACTCACCGAAGTCCTCGAAGAGGCTGTTTGCCCAAGCCGGACCCTGGCCCTTCTCGTTCTTGGTATACGGGGTAGAAGGAATTGAGCCGGAGTAAATTGAGGAGCAGCCCGTTGCGTTTGCTACCATCTGGCGGTCGCCGAAGAGCTGGGCTATGAGCTTGACGTACGGGGTCTCACCACAGCCAGAGCATGCGCCGCTGAACTCGAAGAGCGGAGTCGCGAACTGAGAGTTCTTCGGGTTTGCCTTGATGTCGACGAGGTTCTGCTTGCTCTTGACGTTCTTGACGCAGTAGTCCCAGTTGGCTGCCTCCGGAAGCTCTGCCTCCAGGGGTACCATTGTGAGTGCCTTCTCCTTTGCCATACATACGTCTACGCAGTTGCCGCAGCCAAGGCAGTCCATAACGCCAACCTGAATGCGGAAATGCATACCCTTCATCGCCGCGGGAGCCTTCATCTCGATGGTCTCGGCGGTGAAGCCTGCTTTCTCCTCATTGTCAAGGACAAACGGGCGGATACAGCTGTGAGGGCAGACGAATGCGCACTTGTTACACTGGATACACTTCGAAGCGTCCCACTTCGGGACAAGAGCCGATACGCCGCGCTTCTCGTATGCGGCAGTACCCTGCTCCCAAGTGCCATCCTCGATGCCCTTGTAGGCCGATACGGGAAGGAGGTCGCCGTTCTGTGCGTTGATCGGGCGTACGAGCTTGGAGATGTACTCGGGCTCGTTCCTTACGGGTTCGGCATCATCGGGGAGGTTTGCCCATGCCGGGTCGACCGCCAGCGTCTTGTACTCGTTGCCACGGTCGACGGCTGCGTAGTTCTTGTCGACGACATCCTGACCCTTCTTGCCGTAGCTCTTGACGATGAATTTCTTCATCTGCTCCACAGCGAGGTCGACAGGTATGACCTCGGTGATGCGGAAGAATGCCGACTGGAGGATGGTGTTCGTGCGGTTGCCGAGACCAATCTCCTGGGCAATCTTCGTCGCATTGATGTAGTAGACGGTAATGTTGTTCTTCGCAAAGTACTTCTTGACCTTGTTAGGCATGTTCTTTACGAGCTCCTCGCCCTCCCAGATGGTGTTCAGGAGGAAAGTGCCGTTCTTCTGGAGACCGCGCGTGACGTCGTACATATGCAGGTAAGCCTGTACATGGCATGCGACAAAGTTCGGGGTCTTAATCTGGTAAGTCGAACGGATAGGGCTGTCGCCAAAGCGAAGGTGCGAGCAAGTGAAGCCACCCGACTTCTTAGAGTCATAGCTGAAGTAAGCCTGGCAGTGCTTGTTCGTGTTGTCGCCGATAATCTTGACGGAGTTCTTGTTAGCACCTACAGTGCCGTCTGCGCCAAGACCGAAGAACTTGGCCTCGAACATGCCCTCGCCGCCCATTGGAATTTCCTCCTTGGCGGGCAGGCTGGTGTAGGTGACATCGTCGTTGATGCCAATGGTGAAGTGATCCTTAGGCTGCGGCAGCTTGAGGTTGTCGTAGACGGAGGTGATCATGGTTGGCGTCGTGTCGCATGACCCGAGACCGTAGCGACCACCTACAATGACCGGTGCGTTGGGCTGACCATAGAACGCATCCTTGACATCGAGGTACAGAGGCTCGCCGTGAGCGCCGGGCTCCTTCGTGCGGTCGAGTACCGCGATGGCCTTGACGGTCTTAGGAACGGCAGCGAGCAGACGCTCCACGGAGAACGGACGGTAGAGGTGTACTGAAACCATACCGACTTTCTCGCCTTTCTTGGTGAGGTAGTCAATGGCCTCGCGGGCAGCCTCAGTAGCCGAACCCATAAGGATGATGACCCTGTCAGCATCGGCTGCACCGTAGTACGTGAAGGGCTTGTACTCGCGGCCGGTGATCTTGCTGATCTCTGCCATGTACTTCTCAACAACAGCGGGAACTGCGTCGTAATATGCATTGCAGCTCTCACGGTGTGCGAAGAAGGTCTCCGGGTTCTCTGCCATACCCTTCGCCTGAGGATGCTCAGGTGAGAGCGCGCGCTCGCGGAACTCCTTAATCTTCTGCCAGTCAACGAGCGGACGGAGATCCTCCATATCCATTACCTCAATCTTGTGGTACTCGTGAGAGGTGCGGAAGCCGTCAAAGAAGTTGATGAACGGAACTCGTGTCTCTATTGAGGCAAGGTGGGCTACGGCGGCAAGATCCATAACCTCCTGGACAGAGCCTTCGCAGAACATGGCGAAGCCTGTCTGACGGCATGCCATAACGTCAGAGTGGTCGCCGAAGATGCAGAGCGAGTGGGTCGCAAGAGTACGTGCGGAAACATGGAAGACTGACGGAAGAAGCTCACCACCAATCTTGTACATGTTCGGGATCATAAGGAGAAGACCCTGAGAAGCCGTGAAAGTCGTGGTCAGGGCACCTGCCTGGAGTGAGCCGTGGACTGCGCCTGCTGCGCCACCCTCCGACTGCATCTCCTGGACGGAGACGGTGTCACCGAAGAGGTTCTTACGACCCTGAGCGGCCCACTCGTCAACGTGCTCCGCCATAGGCGAAGACGGGGTGATGGGGTAGATGGCCGCAACCTCGGTAAACATGTACGCGATGTGTGCGGCGGCCTCATTTCCATCACAAGTGATGAATTTCTTTTCTTTTGCCATTTTATGACTAACAATAAAAGTTAATGTATCGAACTGATATCCTGTAGCTCCCACTTTACGCGGGCGTTAATTATATCCTTGTTAATATAGGAAGCCAAACAGCCAGAGTGGAATCTCATTGCCATGCCCAACCTCAATCATCTCGCGCGCCCTTATCGTCTGCGCATCGGTGTGAGCCTTTGAGCGGTCGCCTATCGCAAAACACCGCTCGCCATTCACGCAAAAGTCTCCAAGCTCCGCCCTCTCAACCGTGTTACTATATCCCAACTGGTTGAAGAAGAATGTCTTGTAAAGCGAATTTTGCTCTACTCCACCGTAGTTGCAGAGGTACATGAGGTTAGGGTTCTGCATGTAAATGTGCGCCGGCTTCTTGTTCCCACTGTCGCCAACCTGATAAAGCAGATGGATGAGTCTCGCATGCTTCAAGTAGACCATGTAGTTCATCACGGTTGCCCTGCTCGTGTCTATGGCCGAGGCCAGCTTAGACACGTTGGGCTGGAACGGCGTCTGCTGGGCGATGAGATAGAGTAGCTTGCGAAGCTTGGGGATCAACTTTATGTCAATCTGCTGGATGTAGCTTATCTCGACCTCAAGCACGAAGTTGATCGTCTTCACGAGGTCGACGTACACGTTCTTCTGCCCGAGAAAGTAGGGGTAGAATCCATGACGGAGGTAGTCGCTGAAGAACGCGAGTGGCTTCACCTTCTGCGAAATCTCACGGCATATCTCTTCATGCCGCTCAATTATGTCGGCCAATGAGAGCGCCGGGAACGCGTTGTTCGACGTGTAGTTAAGGTACTCCCTGAACGAAAAGCCGTCAAGGCTGTATACGTTCACAAGACCGTGCAGTTGCGGGTTCTCTTCCTTCAGGCGCATGACCGGCGAACCTGTAAATACAATCTTCAGGTCGCGGAAGTTGTCATAACAGTAGCGCAGCTCGTCCGACCATGCCGGGTACTTGTACACCTGGTCAAGAAGAAGGGTGTCGCCACCCGTTTTGACAAACTCGTCGGCTAGCGAGACAATGCTGTGCGTCGAGAAATAGAAATCGTTCATGTCCGCATACAGGCACTTCTGCCGAGAGCCGAGCGTCTTGGCGTAGTTCAGCAAGAACGTCGTCTTGCCGATTCCCCGCGAGCCTTTGATGCCAATGAGGCGAGAGTCCCAGTCAATCTGATCCATCAAGCCGCGCTTGACCCATGGCTTTAGTTCTGAAACGAGGTCACTCTGTATTTTGAACAGTGTCTGCATACTTTCGCCCGCATCGGGCAACTTTATCACTACTCCAGTCTCAAATTGTCACGTATTCGCGCCTCTTTGTTTAGAATGCAACTTTGTGAGCTATCATCAACTGTGATGCGCAAAAATAACAATGCAAACGATTATATGCAATCTCGAAATAGCAATTTTGACCTAAAATTGCTATTTGTAGAGGATATAAATAAATGCCGCTGCGGCGACGGTGGGTGCGCTGCGACGCTTCGCTCCATATGTCCCCGTCGTCGTTCTAATCGCGCAAAAGCCGTGCGTGGCTATTGTCTGATGGTGTGCTTCCTTTCTGTTACTTTTTGAGCCTGTTTCATATAAATGTTTAAATCATTCGCAAGCCGAACGCATTGTTTCCCAAAATGCATATTTTTGATTGTTCACTACTTACAAACAGTAAAAAGCAAGGAGGCTGATATGAATACGAGTTGGTTAAAGTTTTTCTCCGTCGTTCTGCCGCTCTTTATGTTCGCTCCGGATGCCGGTGCGCAGGTCGCAAAAGTCGAGGCTCTCTACCTTTTCCAGTTCGCGAAGAACATAGGCTGGCCTGCTGTCGACGCGGATAAGGATTTTGTCATCGCGGTACTCGATGATGGTGAGGTCGCTGCGGAACTCAAAAGTATTGCCGAGAACAAGAAAGTGGGCAACAGGAAGGTTGAGATTCGCGAGGTGGCGTCCCTCCAGAACACAAGGGATGCCAACATACTCTATGTCGCTTCGTCGCGCAGGGGGCTTCTGGCTTCCGCCGCGTCATCCGCCCCGCGGCGTAAGATGTTGCTTGTGAGCGGTGGCAGCGGAGAGTGCGCCAATGGGGCGTCCATCTCCTTTGTTAAGAATCATGACAGTAAGATGGGATTCGAAATCTCAGAGCGGAATATTAAGAGGTCCGGCCTTAGCGTGACTCCTAAGCTCCTAAACCTCGGCAAGGTGGTTGACTGAGAGTGACTTGACGTCACGTTACGACATACGCCGCGGCTCATTGCGATATGTGCCGCGGCGTTCTTGTCCCCGCTCTCATATTCGACTGTTTCGCTTCTTGATGGTATAGGTCACCACGCCCCATACCCTGAATCCTTCGGCATTTGTGACTTCAATGGGGGCGTATTTCTTGTTAGCGGGGTAGAGCCTCAGTCTGCCGTCCTCCATCTTCAAATATTTGATGGCGAACTCTCCGTCGATGTAGCAGACGACAAGGTCGCCGTTTCGCGCGTCCAGCGACTTGTCAATGACTATTATGTCGCCTTCGTCGATGCCGGCGTCGTGCATAGAGTCGCCGACAACCCTGCCATAGAATGTGCTGGCCTTATGGCGGATGAGAGCCTTGTTGAGGTCGAGGCCGGTCTCCATGTAGTCTTGAGCCGGGCTCGGGAATCCCGCGTGTATGCCAGCGTCGGCAAAGTCGAGGTTCAGCTCGCTGTCGGTCTCGGCTGAGAGGATTTCAATGTTTTTCATCAATTGCTTCTATCGCTGTCATGCGATACTTATGGAATGCCTTTTCACGCCAAAAATATGAAAAATATTAGGCCATTGAAAAGCTGCGTGACGCCGCCGCCTCTATATAGATGAGTCTGGGCCATCTTCCTTTCCGTCGCTACATGGGGAGTCTTGGCTTCTGCGCCGGATGACGGATTCTTCGTCCCCCTTGTCAAAACCATTTTGTTACTTGCCGCGAGAACGCAGCCTCATAAGTGTCTGAGACTTTTTTACCCGGATATGGGGTGAATGTGGTAGATTTGATATTCAACTACGGGGCTTTGCTGACGTAGACAGGAAGATCATAGCCCCCCCCCCCTCACTCTCCACACCTCCCTCGCCAGCAGCACTCCCCGCGCCGCCATAAACCCCAAAAACGCCAGCCACAGCCCGTTGACCCCGAGCGTCTCGCGCATGGCGAAATACGTCACGAAGAACAAAACCGACGCTATGGCCATCGAGTTCCGCATGACCCCGCTGCGTGTCGCACCCACCATGACTCCGTCTGCCACAAAAGCGAAGAAGCACACGCCTGGCACCGCCACCGCCCAGCCAATATGCTCACCCGCATAGGCTATCACCGCCTCCGAAGCCCCGAAAAGGCCGAAAATCATGTGCCAACAAGCCGCAAAGACCACCGTGAACGCTATCGCTGCCACACCGCTCCCTACCATCAGATAGTCAATGCTCCTGCGCAGGCGGGGCTTGTCCCCCGAGCCGATAAGCCTCCCCGTTATGCTCTCGCCAGCAAAGGCCAGTCCGTCTGTCAGGTAGCTGAACAATGTGAACATTTGCATCATCAGGGCGTTCGCCGCCAACGCGGTCTCCCCATAGCGCGAAGAGAAGGCTGTGAATGCCGTGAAAACGGCCACAAGACACAGCGTCCTGAGAAAAATATCTCCATTGACTTTCATCAGTCTTGCGAACGGCCCCCTCTCAAATATGAGCGAAGTCGCCACGTCTGGCATTCGCGCCGCATACCGCCGCCGGTATATGACGTATGACATTGCCAGGCTGGCCCATTGCGCAATGACTGTGCCGGCTGCGATGCCCGTTACGCCCATCTCGCAAAAGATGGCCAGAAAGACCGAGGCGACGATGTTCAGGACATTGCCGACCACCGATACCAGCATCGGCGCCCTCGTGTCCTGCATCCCCGCAAACCATCCGGCCGTGGCGAAGAGGCATACCGACGCCGGGATGGCGTACCAGCGGCAGTCAACATATGCCGTCGCTTCTGCTATTGGCCCATTCGCTCCGCAAACGAGGCTCATTGCGAGTCTCCGCGCCGGCCCGCCCAAGGCAAGCAGAAGTGCGCTTATTGTCAAGGCTGTCAGCAGCAGCCTCAGGCCGGTCAGTGCGCATTCATCCATCCTCCCGGCTCCGTAGGCTTGGGCGGTGATGCCGCTGCCACCCATCCTTATGAACGAGCAGTTGCGGTATATCATGTTGAATATTGTCGTGCCTATGGCAACTGCGCCTATGGTCGCGTCGCCACCGCAATGCCCTGCTATCGCCACGTCTGCCATGCTTATGAGCGGCACAGTCACGTTAGCCACGACGCATGGCAGGCTCAGCCTCATTATGTCGCGCCAGATCCCCTTGTCCTTAAAATGCCTCAGTCTGTTTGCCATAGACGCGAATGTACTCAAACGGCAGCCCTGATGCCTATATCAAATTCTAAAAAATTACTCGGTTTTGCGCGCCGAACCTTGACACTAATAAAATAATGTCATACTTTTGCGGAGGGTTTGCGCTAAGCAAGCGTAAGCCCAAGTGGCGGAATCGGTAGACGCGCCAGTTTCAGGGACTGGTCTCAGCAATGAGGTGCAGGTTCGAGTCCTGTCTTGGGCACGGTGGAGGTGGATGATGTATGGTCGTCCACCTCCTTTTTACTATTAAATGCCATTCAAAAGCCTTTTAAAAGGTCTTCAAATCGGCTTCCCAATAACCTTAAAACACCTGCTTATGCAGTATAACGAGAACAAGGCGAAAATGCGCGCCATGCGCGAGGAGTTCGAGACAATGCTCAAGTCGACGGGGCGTGACGGCGTGGACGATTGCCTGGCCGAGATTCAGCAGCTCGGCTTCTTCGACGCGCCAGCCTCGACTCGTTTCCACCTCAACTATGAGGGCGGGCTCATGGAGCATTCCCTCAATGTGGCAAAGACCGCGCTACGCCTGCGCGAGCAGATGATTGGTATGGACGAGAGCCTCAAGCCTTTCCTGCCCGAAGATAGCGTCATCATCGCGTCCCTCCTCCACGATGTCTGCAAAGCCGACATCTACAAGCCCGCGGTGAAAAGAGTTAAGCAGCCTGACGGCTCTTGGGCCGACGAGCCTGGCTATGATGTAGATTTCTCCGCTTTCCCAATGGGGCATGGCGAAAAGTCGGTCGTCGTGCTGCTACTCTCTGGCATCGCCCTGACCAACGACGAGATGCTGGCAATAAGGTGGCACATGGCGGCTTGGGACCTCGCCTTCAATTCGACAGAGGCCAAGAGCAATATCAATGCGGCGAGAGACATATGCCCGCTATGCTCCCTCGTCCAGGCTGCCGACACTTTGGCCGCTAACCTTCTCGAAAGAAAGAAATAGCGGCAACAGCCTCAATCGTTTTAATCTGCTGGAACAAAAGACACTCACGGAAAATTGCCTATTTTTGCGAGTTCAATTTGCAAACTGACTAATCTACAATATGGAATTATCGGCAAAGTATAGCCCCGATGAGATCGAGGCGCGGTGGTATCAATATTGGCTTGACAACGGGCTCTTCAAGTCCAAGCCCGACGGCCGCAAGCCTTTCACCGTGGTCATCCCTCCCCCTAATGTGACTGGCGTGCTCCATATGGGGCATATGCTCAACAACACCATTCAGGACATCCTCGTCCGCAGGGCAAGGATGACGGGCTATAACGCGCTATGGGTTCCAGGTACCGACCACGCCTCCATCGCGACAGAGGCCAAGGTGGTCAATAAGCTCGCCCAGCAGGGCATAAAGAAGACCGACCTCACCCGCGACGAGTTCCTCGGCCATGTCTGGGACTGGACTAAGGAGCATGGCGGCATCATCCTCAAGCAGCTGCGCAAGCTCGGCGCGTCTTGCGACTGGGATCGCACGGCGTTCACGATGGATGAGACGCGTTCCAAGAGCGTCATCAAAGTCTTTTGCGACCTCTACAACAAGGGTCTCATCTACCGCGGCGTGCGAATGGTCAACTGGGATCCTAAGGCTCTCACCGCGCTCTCCGATGAGGAGGTGGTATATCAGGAGCATCAGGGCAAGCTCTATTACCTCCGCTATATGGTTGAAGGCGAGCCTGGCAAATATGCCGTAGTCGCGACCACGCGTCCAGAGACCATTATGGGCGATACCGCGATGTGTATCAACCCCAAGGATCCCAAGAATACTTGGCTCAAGGGCAAGAAGGTCATCGTGCCGCTCGTAGGCAGGGTCATCCCAGTCATTGAGGACGATTATGTCGACATCGAGTTCGGTACTGGCTGCCTCAAAGTCACTCCGGCTCACGATGTCAACGACTATATGCTCGGTGAGAAATATGGTCTCGAGACAATTGATATTTTCAATGACAACGGCACTATAAGCGAGGCCGCAGGCCTTTACGTCGGCCAAGACCGGTTCGACGTCCGCAAGCAGATTGAAGTCGACCTCCAGAACGCCGGACTCCTTGAGAAAGTTGAGGCGTACACCAATAAGGTAGGTTGCTCTGAGCGCACAGGCGTGCCCATCGAGCCTAAGCTCTCCATGCAGTGGTTCCTCAAAATGGAGCATCTCGCTAAGCCCGCCCTCAAAGCCGTCATGGACGACGATATCAAGTTCTATCCAGCGAAGTACAAGAACACCTACCGCTACTGGATGGAGAACATAAAGGACTGGTGCATTAGCCGTCAGCTGTGGTGGGGGCATCGCATCCCGGCCTATTATCTGCCGAAAGGCGGTTATGTCGTGGCCGAGAATGCGCAGCAGGCTCTCGAACTCGCCAAGGCTAAGGTCGACTATCCCGTCACTGAGGCCGACCTCAGGCAAGACGAGGATTGCCTCGACACCTGGTTCTCTTCGTGGCTCTGGCCTATCTCCCTCTTCGATGGTATTAATAACCCCGGTAATGAGGAGATTAAGTACTACTACCCGACATCCGACCTCGTTACTGGCCCTGATATCATTTTCTTCTGGGTCGCCAGGATGATTATGGCGGGTTACGAGTACGAGGGCAAGATGCCGTTCAAGAACGTATATTTCACTGGCATTGTTCGCGACAAGCTCGGCCGCAAGATGAGCAAGCAGCTCGGCAACTCGCCCGACCCTCTCGACCTCATAGCCCGTTTCGGCGCCGATGGCGTCAGGATGGGTATGATGCTCAGTGCGCCCGCGGGCAACGACATCCTCTTCGACGAGGCTCTTTGCGAGCAGGGCAGAAACTTCAATAATAAGATTTGGAACGCCTTCCGACTCGTCAAGGGTTGGCAAATCGCGGACATTGCGCAGCCCAGGGAGTCTGCGCAGGCCATCGAGTGGTTCGGGGCGGTTCTCCGCAGGACGCAAGTCGAGGTGGCCGACCTCTTCTCCAAATACAGGCTCAGCGAGGCTATCATGGCCATCTATAAGCTCTTCTGGGATGAGTTCTCCGCCTGGTATCTCGAGATGGTCAAGCCTGAGTATGGCAAGCCTATCGACCGTAAGACTCTCGACGCGACACTCGCGTTCTTCGAGCAGCTCCTCTTGCTCCTCCACCCGTTCATGCCGTTCATTACGGAGGAGCTCTGGCAGAACATATTCGAGCGCAAGGCCGGCGAGAGCATTATGGTAGCCCAGATTCCAGTCGCCGAGCGCAAGGCTGGCGACGACGAGATCATAGAGAAGTTCGAGACGATGAAGAACGTCGTGGCTGGTGTGCGTATGGTCAGGAACCAGCGTAACTTCCCGCCCAAGAAAGTTCTCGACCTTGTTGCCCTTGGCTCTTGCCCAATCCCAGAACTCGAGGGGCTCGTAAAGTGGCTCGGCTTTGTCTCTGGCATCAAGTCGGTCGACGCTAAGCCAGCAAGCTCAGCAAGCTTTATGGTCGGCACGACGGAGTTCGCTGTCCCTATTGCCGATCTCATCGACAAGGATGCCGAGATTGCGAAAGATGAGGCCGAAATCAAACGTCTCCAAGGCTTCCTCGCTGGCGTTCGCAAAAAGCTGTCGAACGAGAAGTTCGTCGCAGGCGCCCCCGCTCAGGTCGTCGAGATGGAACGTAAGAAGGAGGCTGACGCGCTTCAGAAGATAGCGGCCCTCGAAGAGAGTCTCGCTTCTCTTCGCAAATAACTTGATAAAACACGGTAGTGCGAAATTTTAAAATTTTGTGATATGCCGAAAAAAACTACCCCTATAACTCTTCTCTGCGGCTACCTTGGCGCAGGAAAGACCACTTTGCTCAATCAAGTCCTCAACAACCAGAAGGGCTTCAAGGTCGCTGTCATTGTCAATGACATCGGTGAGGTAAATGTCGATGAGAAGCTCATCGCTAAAGGTGCCAACATCACCGACACGAGCAGCATCGTCCCGCTGACCAATGGCTGCATCTGCTGTACCCTCAAGACCCAGATGGCGCAAGATATTGAGGATCTCATCAAGTCGGGCAAGTACGATTACATAATGATCGAGGCCAGCGGCGTCTGTGAGCCGATGCCTATCGCCCAGGAACTTGAGACAATTCAGAACGGCCATCTCGATAATGTCGTGGGCGTCGTCGACGCCAAGAGGCTTGTCGACGAGTTCGCTGGCGGCGACGCCCTTCTCAAAGACAAAGACGAGGAGGACATCGAGAGCCTTCTCGTCCAGCAAATTGAGTTCTGCTCTACTCTTGTCATCAACAAGAAAGATCTCGTCACCGACGGGCAGTTCAAAAAGGTGAGGGCTGTTATCAATGCCATCCACCCTGGTGTCAAAGTTATCGAGACCGACCACGGAAAGGTTGACGTTGCCGATATCCTTGCGACGGGTAGTTTCAACTTCGCCGAGGTCTACTCGTCCGCTGGCTGGTGCCGCGCTCTCGAAGAGGACGACCACGCTGACCATGACGATGATGATGATGACGATGAGCATCACCACGACAGTGACGAGCATGAGCATCATCACCACGAACACAGGCACGCCGATGAGGACGAGGATGAGTACGGCATAGGCACGATGATTTACCATCGCCGCGCCCCGTTCGACCGCAACAAGCTCGACTTCTTCGTCCGTAAGTGGCCGCGCAACATAATTCGCTGCAAGGGTATCATTTGGTTTGAGGATGACCGCGACATGGCTCTTCTCTTCGAGACCAGCGGTCAACAGGTTCAGCTTCAGGCCACCGGCAAATGGATCGCCTCCGCTCCTAAGCGCGAAATGGAGAAGCTCCTTGAGGAGAATCCCAATATCGAAGCCGACTGGGACGACCTCTATGGCGATAGGATGATAAAGCTCTGCATAATAGGCCAAAACCTCGACAAAGAGAAGATCTCTCAGGATCTGGACAACTGTCTTGGCCAGTAGAGTAGGGGGCGTACCTTTCTTCAGAAATTCCGAAGCGGTTGGCGGTTTGACCGTCAGCCGCTTCGTGTATCTATAAAGTTGAGTCTCCCCTGTTCGCACGTCTCATTTTATGCCGATGAAGATTGTCCGACCAAAGCAAGGCGATGCAAAATAAAGAGGGAATATTGCGACGAAATTCTGGTTATTGCGATAATCCTATTGCATAATTCGAATATAAGTGCGAAATTTGCACTCGCAATCAGGGAAGTGAGTTGATAAGTAGGGAGGTTTCCAGAGCGGTCAAATGGGACAGACTGTAAATCTGCTGCTTCGGCTTCGTAGGTTCGAATCCTTCACCTCCCACATCATTCTCTGATTGTTTTTTTTATTGGAGAGATGGCAGAGTGGTCGATTGTACCGCACTCGAAATGCGGCATACAGGTGACTGTATCCAGGGTTCGAATCCCTGTCTCTCCGCTGCCCTCGCTGAATATCAGCGTATTAGAGGTTTTTAAGCCCCTTATTTAGCCCAAAAGGCGGATGCAGAACAACTGCACCCGCTTTTTTCGTGCCTCTACAGGCTCTTTGTCTACTCCACGCCCCGCCGCTCGTCGGTGCGCATCGATATGAGGCTCACGGAGTCGCCACGCAGGGCGGTCGCCTCGTTCTCCGCACCCGAAATATGGTTGCATCTGCAGCGGCAGTATGGTGGGCAGGGGGCAGAGGTTGCAGCGGAAGCCCCTCTGGGAGTACACGCCGCCCGCGTTCCACGTGTTCGCCACGACGGGCTTGGCTATCCCCGTCCGTATGTAGACTATGTTGTCAATGAGCCTCGGGTCGAGGAACGCCCACGCCCGCTCGC